>JAUZVJ010000010.1:0-94943 GCA_031844515.1 Actinotalea sp. AC32
GCGCCGGGCGTGGGCGGCCGGAGCGCGCGGAGCGCGTCGACCGCGGCGTCGTCGGCGGAAGCCGCCTCGACGTTCGCCTGCTTGACCGCCTCGAGGACCTCGGCGCGGTTGATCCGCACGTGGCGCGGGGCGTCGATGCCGATCCGCACGCCGTCGGAGCGCACGTCGATCACGGTGATGACGATGTCGTCACCGATGACCAGGCGCTCACCGACGCGGCGGGACAGGACCAGCATGGTGGCGAGGGTATCCCGTGCGGCCCCGGATGGCTGGGGGCGCGCGCATCCCGGTCGGTCGCGGGCCCGCCGCCTCGGCGCCGGTGTCCCACCCCACCGGCCCTGCCGCTCGCCCCCGACGGCGCGCTAGCGTCGCGCGCGACGAGGAAGGGGGCCGTCGTGGGTCTGTTCGGACGAGGACGTCGGACGTTCGGCGAGGTCGAGCACCGTGAGGTCGTGGCGCTGCTCCAGCGAGAGTTCGCCGAGCACGGCATCGAGACGGTGCCCGACGACGGCGCGCTGCGCGCGACCGACGGCCGCACGTACGGGACCGCGGGCATCACGCACCTGGCGTCGCTCAACCCGCGTCGGCGCTGGAGCCGGCTCGTCGCCGCGCACGTCGCCCAGCTGCTGGTCGCGGAGGCGACGCCCGAGGCCGGGTCGCTCGACGAGGTCCGCGACACG
The DNA here is from genome assembly GCA_031844515.1 of Actinotalea sp. AC32. Taxonomy (GTDB): domain Bacteria; phylum Actinomycetota; class Actinomycetes; order Actinomycetales; family Cellulomonadaceae; genus Actinotalea. Next base: position 681 of record JAUZVJ010000010.1, read on the forward strand.
CTCTACCTGCGTGTCGTCCACGTCGAGACGCTCGCCGGCGGCGACCCCGGCATCGAGTCCGCGGCACGACCCCTGGTCGGCGACCTGGTCGTGCTGCCCGCGATCGACCACCCCGAGCACGTGAGCCTCGTCGACTCGGCCGAGACCGTGGAGCGGCTCGGCGGCTGGGAAGCGGTGCGCGAGGTCGGGCTCGCGAACCTGCGGCGGCTGCGGCCGGACCAGACGACGACGATCGACTCCCAGGGCGCGACGATCCACCTCAGCGGCGGCGGGTTCATGAACGCGAGCCGTGCGCTCGTGATGGACGACCTGCTGCGCGAGGACTTCGGCGTCGAGCGGCCGAGGGGCGGCGTCCTCGTCGTCGTGCCCAACCGGCAGGTGGTCGCCCTGCACGTCCTCGCCGGACCCCAGCTGCCGCAGGCCGTCCAGGCGCTCCTCGGGATCGCCAGCGAGGAGAGCGACCAGCCCGGCGGCGTGAGCGAGCACGTCTACCTCGTCCGCGACGGCGTGTGGGAGCAGGTGACCCACCACGAGCCCGACGGGTCGACGGGCGTCCGTGTCGAGGGCGAGCTCGAGCGCGCGATGCGGGACCTCGGCCTGCTGGACGACTGACCCGCGCCCCGGCGCGTGCCGGTCACGCAGGCTGGCGCTGCGTGGGGCGATCGCGCCGCGGGCGGCGCGGCCGGACCCACCCACGTGACGGGCCGGGCGGCGCGGCTGGACCCACCCACGTGACGGGCCGGGCGGCGCGGCTGGACCCACCGAGGGTCGCGACCCGGTCAGTCCCAGCGGGCGTCGTCGGCGAGGCGCTCGCTGAGCACCGCGGCCCACACGACCGGCGTCGCGGGCAGGCCGTCCACCCACCCGACGGGGGTGCCCAGCCCGAGCACCGCGCCGGGCGCCTGCGCGTCGAACGTGTTGCACGCCGCGAGCGCGTCGAACGGCCGGTGCGCGCCCACGGCCCGCATCCAGCGCCGCACGTCGACGAGCTTGCGGCGCGCGTCGACCGCGGCCCACGCCTGGTGCGCGGTGAGCGCGTCGAGGATGTCGGCGGCGAGCGTCCAGTCGGACCGCTCCTCCCCCACGCCGACCGCGACGATGGTCGGGGCGTCCTCGGCGACGCGCGACCGGGCGCGCGCGACCGCGGACGGCGTCTGGAGCCGCCGACCGTGACCCGCGACGGGGGGCATCGCGCCCGCGAGCACGATGTCCTGCGGCTCGACGCCCGCCCGCGCCGCCATCTGCATCGAGGTGCGCAGCGCGAGGTCGGGCGCGCCGACGACGGCGATCACGCCACCCGGCAGCGCACGCAGCGTCGGCGGCCGGTCGAACCGGCGCACGAGCACCGACAGCGGCAGGGGCGTGTCGGGGCTGCTGAAGCCCTGGAGCAGCCGGGTCGGCACGCCCAGCTCGAGCAGCGCGCTCACGCTCGACCCGCTCCCGGGTCGAGGCGGTGCGTCGACCACGGCCTCGGTCGGGACCGCGTCGGCCGGGACGTCCTCGACCACCTCGGCCGACGACGTCTTCTGGTCCGCGGCAGACGACGGTGCGTCCGAGCCGGCCTGCGCCGGCGCGTCGGGTCCGTCCGCGTCGGACGCCGACCCGTCCGCCGGCACCGCGGGCGTCGGCACGGGGCCCTCCGTCGACGCACCGGCCGGTCCGACCATCTGCCGCATCGACTCGAGGATCTCGGCGAACGACGGCGACGACGTCGACACCGTGGGCACCGTGGGCACCGTGGGCGCCGGCGGCTCGGACGGCGCCGACGCCCCCTCGGCGTCCTGCCGGCCGTCGTCCGCGGCACCCGGCGTCCTCGCGCCGCCGTCGTCGGCCTCGGCCGCGTCGGCCGCGGCGAGCAGCGCCTCGATCCCGACCGGCCCAGCGGCACCCCCGGCCGGTCCCGGCCCGGAGCCGGCGCCCGCGCGTCCCCGCCCGGCGGGTCGGCGTGCGGCCTCGGGCTCGGGGACCTCGACGGTCAGCTCGTAGCGCTCGCGCGCGAAGAAGCCCGCGACCCCGCCCGTGCGCACCTTCTCGGCCTTGATGATCCGGGCGCCCGGACCCATCTCCGCCTTGACGCGCGCCATCAGGGCGGGCAGGTCCTCACCCTCGAGCAGCAATCGCCTGGGCATCGTGGATCACTCCGACCGTCTCGATCTGCAGGCCTGCGCCCGTCACCTCGCTGTAGGACAGCACGGGGAGGGTCGGCAGGGCCAGCACCACGGTCCGTCGGAGCGCCGCACGCAGCACGGGTGCGCACACGAGCACCGCCTCGCGACCGGAGGACTCACCCGCGGCCGCCGTCGTGCGCAGCGTGGAGAGCAGGTGGTCCATGCGGTGCGGCTCGAGCATGAGCTGCGTCCCGCCGTCGGACGGGCGCATCGCCTCCATGAGGTGCTGCTCGAGGGACGGCTCGAGCGTGATGACGCGCAGCACGCCGTCGCGCGCGTACGGCGCGGCGAGCGCGGGCCCGAGCGACGCGCGCGCGGCCTCGACGAGACCCTCGACGTCCGTGCTGACCTTGGCCCGCAGCGTGAGGCCCTCGAAGATGCGCGACAGGTCGCGGATCGGCACCTGCTCGGCGAGCAGGCCCTGGAGGACCCGCTGCACCTCGCCGAGCGTGAGCAGGCTCGGGACGAGCTCGTCGACGACCGACGGGTTGACCTGCTTGACGCCCTCCGTGAGCACCCGGACGTCCTCGCGCGACAGCAGGCGAGGTGCGTTGGCGTCGATGATCGCGCCGAGGTGCGTGATGAGCACCGACACCCGGTCGACGACGGTCGCGCCGACCATCTCGGCGGCGTGCCGCAGCTCGGCGGGGATCCACTTGCCGGGCAGGCCGAACACCGGCTCGACGACGGGCGTGCCGCCGATGCCGTCGAGGTTGTCGCCGAGCGCGAGGACCCGACCCCCGGGCGCCTCGCCGCGGCCGACCTCGACGCCCGCGATCTTGACGACGTACGTGGATCGCGGCAGGTCGACCGAGTCGCGCGTGCGGACGGGGGGCACGACGATGCCCAGCTCCATCGCGATCTTGCGGCGCAGCCCGCGGACGCGCGCGAGCAGGTCCTGGTCCGTGCCCGAGCCGACCATGTCGACGAGGTCGGGCGCGAGCAGGATCTCGAGGGCGTGCACGCGCATCTGCTCGATGAGCGCCTCGGGGGTGTCGGCCGACGGCCCGCCCGTCGCGACCTGCTGCACCTCGGCGAGCGCGAGCTCGCGCTCGGCGGCGGCGTCGCGCGCCTTGATCCGCTGCCCGGCGAGCAGCAGCGCGGCGCCGACGAGCAGGAACGGCGGCTTGGGCATGCCGGGGACGAGCGCGAGCGCGATGGAGGCGGCGCCGGCGATCTGCAGCGCGGTGCGGCTCTGGGTGAGCTGCGTGCTCGCCGTCTCGCCCATGCTCCCCTCGCTCGTGGCGCGCGTGACGATGAGGCCCGTCGAGACGGACATGAGCAGCGCGGGGATCTGCGTGACGAGGCCGTCGCCGATGGTCAGGAGGCTGAAGCGCTCGATCGCCTCGCCCGCCGACATGCCCATCTGGAGCATCCCGACCGCGAAGCCGCCGACCAGGTTGATGATCGTGATGATGATGCCCGCGATGGCGTCGCCCTTGACGAACTTCGAGCCACCGTCCATCGCGCCGTAGAAGTCGGCCTCGGCGGCGACGTCCGCGCGGCGCTTGCGCGCGGTGTCCTCGTCGATGAGGCCCGCGTTGAGGTCGGCGTCGATCGCCATCTGCTTGCCGGGCATCGCGTCGAGCGTGAACCGCGCGCCGACCTCGGCGACGCGGCCCGCACCGTTGGTGATGACCGCGAACTGGATGACGACGAGGATGAGGAAGATCACGAGGCCGATGACGAGCGAGCCGCCGACGACGAAGTGCCCGAACGCGTCGATGACCTGACCCGCGTAGCCGTCGCCCAGGACGAGCCGCGTCGACGCGACGTTGAGCCCGAGCCGGAACAGCGTGAGCACGAGCAGCATCGACGGGAACACCGAGAAGTCGAGCGGCCGCTTGATGTACATGCTGGTCAGCAGCACGACGAGCGACATCGCGATGTTGAGGACGATGAGCACGTCGAGCATCGCCGCGGGCAGCGGCACGACGAGCAGGAGCACGACGCCGACGACGCCGATCGGCACGCCCAGCTGGGCGATCTGCTTGCCCTTCATCGGAGGACCTCCTTGCCGGTGCTGACGCCGGTGCTGACGCAGGTGCTGGTGCGGGTGCGGACGGGGGTGCTGGCGCGGGTGCCGGCGGCGCTGCTCATGCGGCGACCTCCTCGGGGATCTGCGTGGGGCCGCCCGGCGCCTTGTGCGTGCCGGTCGCGCCGCCGCGGCGGCGCAGCGCCATGACGAACGCGAGGATCCGCGCGACGGCGACGTACAGGTGCGGCGGGATCTCCTGGCCGAGCTCGCACGCCTTGTGCAGCGCGCGGGCCAGCGGGACGTCCTCGACCATCGGGACGCGCTTGTCGGCCGCGACCGCGCGGATGCGGGCCGCGACGTGGCCGGCGCCCTTCGCGACGACCTTCGGCGCGCCCGTCCCCGGCTCGTAGCGCAGCGCGACGGCGACGTGCGTCGGGTTGACCAGCACGACGTCCGCGTTGGCGACGTCCGCGATCATCCGGTTGCGGCTCATGGCGATCTGCTTGGAGCGGATCGCGCCCTTGAGCAGCGGGTCGCCCTCGCTCTGCTTGTTCTCCTGCTTGATCTCGTACTTCGTCATGCGCGTCTTCTTGCGGTTGCGTCGCATGACGACGACCACGTCGGCCGCCGCGAGCGCGAGGCCCGCGACGACGCCCGTGCGCAGCAGCCCGGCGACGCCGCCGCCCACGGTGTCGAGGATCTGCCCGAGCGAGTGCGAGCCCGAGCCGAGGAGCAGCGGCACGAGGCCCTGGACGGTCACGTAGAGGACCAGGCCGATCGCGGCGGCCTTGAGCGCCGCCTTGACGCCGTTCCACCACGCCTCGGGGCCGAGCACGCGCTTGAGGCCCTTGACGACGTTGAACTGCTGGAACTGCGGCTTGAGCTTCTTGGCGGAGACGTGGATGCCGCCCTGCGACGCGGCCGCCGCGATCGCGGTGAGCACGACGACGGCGAGCAGCGGTGCGAGCGTGAGCAGCACCGACGCGAGGCCGTCGCCGAGCGCGGTGACGGCGAGCGCAGGGTCGGGGTCGGCGATCACGCGGCGCACGGTCACGAGCTGCTCGCGCGCGGCCGCGGTGCCGGAGTCGATCACGTACGGGAGCATCAGCGCGCCCGCACCCACACCGAGCCACGCGGACACGTCCTGCGAGCGCTGGAGGGACCCCTCGCGCCGCAGCTTCTTCATCCGCTGCGGCGTGGCCTTCTCGGACCGTTCGCCGCCGGGGGGCTCGTCGGCCATCAGGTCACCTCCCGACCTTGAGCAGCGTCCCGACGGCGTCGCCCGTGAGCGAGCCGACGACCTCGGGGAGCGCGAGGTAGGCCGCCGCGCCGAGCGTGACGGTCATGAGGATCTTGAGCGGGAACCCGAGCGCGAACGCGTTGAGCGCGGGCGCGACGCGCGTCAGCAGGCCGAGGCCCGCGTCGGCGAGGAACAGGACCGCGATGAGAGGACCGGCGACCTGGAGCGACGCGACGAACATGTCGGTCAGCCCGGTCGCGGCGGCGGACGCGGTCTTCGCGAGGTCGAGCCCTGCGCCCAGCGGCAGCGCGTCGAACGTGCGCACGAGCCCGCCGATGACGACCTGGTACGCGTCCGTCACGAGCAGCAGGACGGTCGCCGTCATCTGGTACAGCCGGCTGAACTGCGCGCCGTTGCTCATGCTCATCGGGTCGAAGGCCGCCGCGAGCTGGAAGCCCGCGAACAGGTCGATCATGTTGCCCGCGGCCTGGACCGCGGAGAACACGAGCATGACGAGGAACCCGAGCGCGGCCCCGATGACGACCTGCATGACGAGGTCGGCGAGGAACTGCCCCGTCCCGGCCGCCATCGACGTGCCGGCCCCCTCGGCGCGTGCCGCACGCGGTGCGACGGCGAGGCCGATCCCGACGGCGAGCATCGCCTTGATGCGCCCGGGCACCGCGCCGTGCGCGAAGGGCGGCGCGACCACGAGGAACGCCGCGATGCGGACGCCCGCGAGCATGACGACCTCGAGCGTCGCGAGGGGGATCGTGAGGTTCACGTCAGCCGCCCAGCAGCGACGGGATGCGGGCGAAGAGCTCCTGCGTGAACGCGACCGTCTCGGCGATCATCCAGTGGCCCGCGATGAGCAGGGCCGCGGCGACCGCGATCGCCTTGGGCACGAAGCTCAGGGTCACCTCCTGCACCTGCGTGATCGACTGCAGGAGCGAGACGGCGAAGCCGACGACGAGCGCGGTGACGAGCAGGGGTGCGGACAGCTTGGCCGCGAGGACCATCGCGTCGAGGCCGATGTCGAGGATCGCTGCGGTGTCCATCAGCCCGCCCCGGTGTAGCTGCCGACGAGCGCCGTGACGATCAGGCCCCAGCCGTCCACGAGGACGAACAGCAGGAGCTTGAAGGGCAGGGACACCATGACGGGCGGGAGCATCATCATGCCCATCGCCATGAGCGACGACGAGACGACGATGTCGATGACGAGGAACGGCACGAAGACGACGAACCCGATGATGAACGCCGACCGCAGCTCGGACAGCATGAACGCGGGGATGAGCGTCGTCATGCCGACGTCGGCGGGCGAGGCGGGGTTCGGCAGGTCGGCCGCGCGCGTCATGAGCGCGATGTCGTCCTCCCGCGTGTGGGCGAGCATGAACTCGCGCAGCGGCCCCGACCCGGCCTCGACCGCCTGGCTGAACGTGAGCGTGCCGTCGAGGTAGGGCTGCACGCCGATGTCGTTGACGGACGACACGACTGGCGCCATGACGAACAGGCTGAGGAACAGCGCGAGCCCGGCGAGCACCTGGTTGGGCGGCACGCCCGTGAGGCCGAGCGCGTTCCGGGTCAGCGCGAGCACCACGAAGATCTTGGTGAAGCTGCTCATCATGAGCAGCAGCGACGGCGCGACCGACAGCAGCGTGATGGTCAGCAGGACGACGATCGAGCTGCTGGGCGTGCCGTCGAGGCCGTTGATGTCGACCGAGACGGACGGCTCGGTCGCCGGCGCCGTCGGGGCCGTGGGGTCGGTGGGCGGGACGGGCTCGACCGCGGCGTGCGCGGCGCCTCCCCCGACGAGCACGAGGAGCACCGCGACCACGAGGGCGAGCAGCACGAGGGCGACCCACCGGGCCGCGTGCTGCCTGCCCGGGGTCGCCCGGCCGAGGTCGGCCGGGGCGGTTCTCAACGACGGATGGTCCGTTCCTGCACCGCAACCACCGCCCGGCGCCACGTGGTGGCGTCCAGGATCGATCCTTCGAGAGGGTTGCGGGGCTCGATGACCGCAGGCATCCGTGCCGCGGGTGTCGACGAGGGGGTGTCCTCGAGCGAGGACAGGTCGGAGGGGACGTCCGGCAGGGTGCCGGCCAGGTCCGGGAGGTCGAGGTCGTCGCCCGCCAGCGCGGCGAGCTCCTCGGCGGTCAGGGGGACGCGTGCGTCGTGCACGCCGTCGTCCTCGGGCTCGGGTGCGGGGGGCTCGACCTCGGTGAGCAGCGTGACGCCGTGCTCACCGACGCCGAGGACGAGGCGGCGGCCGCCGACGTCGACGAGCGCGACGCCGTTCTTGCCGCCGAGGCTCTGCCGGGACACGAGCGTCATGGGCTGCGCGCGCCGGATGCGGCGCACCGCGGCGCCGGCCCGGCCGGTCCCGCTGAGGCGCCGGTTGGCGTACCAGATCAGGCCGAGCACGCACGCGAGCGAGAGCACGACCCGCATGCCCAGCACCACCGACGACGTGTCCACGACGTTCTCCGAGAGCGCCTCAGGCGCCCTCGCTCCCGACGATCTCGGTGATGCGGATGCCGTACTCCTCGTCCACGACGACGACCTCGCCGCGCGCGACCAGACGGCCGTTGACCATGACGTCCGCGGGCGCACCGGCCGCGCGGTCGAGCTCGAGGACCGTGCCGGGCACGAGCTCGAGGACCTGGCGGACGGGCAGCCGCGTGCGGCCGATCTCGGCGGTGAGCGTCATCTCGACGTCGTGCAGGAGGCGCAGGGCCGAGCGGTCGTCGACGCCGCGCTGGGACGGCGCCGAGCGCTGGTGCGGGACGGACTCGGGACGCGGCCGCAGGCGCAGGCCGAACCAGGCGTGCGCCGTGCCGTCGGCGGCGACGAGCGCGACCGCGGCCACGTCGTCGTCGTCGAGGCCGCCCGCGAGGGGGCCCGCGACCGCGGCGTCGAGCACGCCCGCGCCGAGCGTCGCGGACGCGGCCTCGAGCGCGGGACGCAGCGCGTCGGCGAGCGACACGGTGCCGCCGGCACCCGCGAGCGCCTCGGCGACGGCCGCGTCGGCGACGACGACGAGGTCGGCGCTCGTCGCACCGACGAACGTCGCGCGGACCGCGACGGCGTCGTCGGCGGGCAGGGCCGTGAGCGGGGCGACGTCGAGCGGGACGCTCGACGGCAGGAGCCGTGCGAGCTCGGCCGCGGCGGCGGAGGCCGTGGTCACGGCGTCCGTGTCGGCCGTGGTGCGGGTGGAAGCCATCAGTGGTTCTCCTCGGAGGTGACGACGAGGCAGGCGAGACGCGAGCCGTTGGCGCCCATGGCGGCGCGGGCGAGGACGACGTCGCCGATGACGACGTCGAGGGGCTGGTCGCCGCGGTGCCGCAGCGGGACGACGTCGCCCAGGGCGAGCGTCGCGATCTCGGCGGCGGCGACGGTCTGGGGACGGAAGCGCACGCCGATGCTGACGGGCACCTCCTGCACCTGGCCCGCGATGGCGTCGAGCGCGAGCTCGTGCTCGCGGACCTCGTCGACGGTGCGCGAGTCGAGCGCCTCGCCGGCGAGCAGCTGGGCGAGCATGACCTCGGCCGGGACCATGAACGTCGCGGTGCTCTCGTGCTTGCCGAGCTGCATCGTGAACGACGCGATGATGACGGGCTCCGAGGCGGCGGCGGCCTGGACGAACTGGGGCGCGTACTGCACCGACTTCACGTTGACGTCGAGCGGGCAGATGGACGCGAACGCGTAGTGCAGGTCGGCGAGAGCGTGGCCGAGGAGCTCGCGCACGAGCTGCCACTCGATGTCGGTGAGCTCGCGGTCGGGGGCCGACGCGAGGCCGGGCCCGCCGAGCAGGTAGTCGACCCACAGCATCGTCGCGTCGCTCGGCAGCTGGAGGACCGCGGTGGACCGGCCCTGCTCGACGCCGCACAGGACCATGGTGGTCATCGGCGGCAGGGAGCGGACGTACTCGTCGTAGGACCGCATCTCGACCGTGTCGAGCGTGGCCTGCGCGACGACGCGCAGGCGGGACGTGAGCTGCGTGCCCCACTGGCGGGCGAAGGTCTCGAACCCCATCTCGAGGGCTCGCGCGTGCTCACGGGCGAGCGTCATCGGGCGGCGGAAGTCGTAGACCTCCGGCACTCCGGACCGCTTGCGCCGCGTCGAGCCGGGCGCCTCCTGGACTGTCACGGCCAGCACATCGGCGGCAGGTCAGGGCCCATGAGGGGTTTCGGGCGGACGACGAGGAAGCCCTGGGGCGTCCTGCCCGGTGTGCCGTCGGTGTCCCGGTCCGCGTCGTGCGGGGCGGGGTCGGACGGCTCCCCGGGCGTCCTGCCCGGGGCGAGGTGGCGCCCTCCGTGGCGCCGCGGTTCACCGGCGTCCGTGCCGGTCGGTGCGGGTGTCAGCGCGTGCGCGGACCTCCCGAGCGCGTCACTGGGTGACGTACTCGGTGAAGTACAGGCCCATCACCCCCTCGTGGTACGGCTCCTCGAGACGGTGCAGGAGCTCGGCCTTGAGCGCCTCGCGGCCCTCGGGGCTCGCCACCTCGGTGACGGGCCGGCCCGAGTAGAGCGCGATGGCGTGGTCGAGCGCGGGTGCGGCCTGGATCTCGCCGTGGCCCGCGGCGTCGGCGGTCATCTGCAGCGCGAGACCGATGCGCAGGTAGTGCCCGTCGGCGAGGTTGATGTTGATCGAGTCGATCGTGAGGACCTCGCCCGGCTCGGGGGCGTGCTCCTCGGCGGCCTCCTCGGCGCCCGCACCGGGACCCATGAGGAAGTACCAGCCCGCGCCGCCGCCCAGCAGCAGCACGGCGAGGACGACGACCAGGAGCTTCTTCTTCGACCCGCCCTTCGCCTCGGCCTCCTCGGCGGGGGCCGCGGACTGCGACGGCACGGCGGAGGACGCCGACTTGGCGCCGATCTTGGGCTTGGACGCGATGACGCGCTGCTCGGTGGGCACGGGGATCACCTCATGGTGGCGGCGAGCTGCGGGAGCAGCCGGCGCACCTCGTCGGGGGCAGGGCTGAGGACGACCAGGTCGACACGACGGTTGGCCTCCATGGCCTGCGGCGTGCTCGACGGGTCGAGCGGACGCGCGTCGCCGTACCCGACGGCTGCGGTCCGGGTCGGAGGCAGGCCGCCGACCTCGACGAGGCGCCGGAGCACCTGCGTCGCGCGGTCGGAGGACAGCTCCCAGTTGGTGGGGTACGCCGCGGTCGGGACCACGTTGGCGTGGCCCTCGACGGAGATCTCCTCCTGGAGCTCGCGCAGCACGGGTGCGACGGCGTCCAGGACGCGTTCCGCGGTCGGCGTGAGCCGCGCGGCGTCGGCGGCGAAGAAGACGTCGTCGGCGACCATGCCGACGACGAGGCCGCGCTCGGAGATCCGGAACCGCACGCGGTCGGACAGCTGCTGCGCGTCGAGGCTCGCCTGGATGCGCTCGGCGATGCCCTCGAGCCGCTCGTACTCGACGACCGCGGCGGCCGTGAGGCGCTCGGCCTCGGTCTGCGCCTCGACCGGGGTCTGCGGCTTGTTCTCCACGAGCATCGTCTCGCTCGGCAGCTCGACGGTGAGGTCGGGCGTGATCTGCACCGCCTCGCCGGAGTCCAGCGCGCCGCCGCCGCCCACGAGCATCGTGGGGGCGTCGTTGCCGAAGCCGATCGCGAGCGACTTGCGCAGCTGCTCGTACTTGACCTCGTCGACCTGGCTCACGGCGTACATGACGATGAACAGGCCGACGAGCACCGTCATCATGTCGGCGTAGCTGACGGCCCAGCGCTCGTGGTTCTCGTGCTCCTCGTGCTCGACGTGCTTCTTGGGACGCCGCCCGTGCCCGCCGGAGCCGTGGCCGGAGCTCATGCCGCCTTCTGCGCGTCGGCCGGCATGAGGCTGCGCAGGCGCTGGCCGACCAGGCGCGGGTTCGCGCCGGCCTGGATCGCGAGGAGGCCCTCGACGGCGATCTCCATGTGCTGCGCCTCGATCTCCGACGCGCGCGTGATGCGCGCGGCGAACGGCAGCCAGATGAGGTTGGCGGTGAGCAGGCCCCACAGCGTCGCGACGAACGCCGCGCCGATCATGTGGCCCAGCTCGTCGGGGTTGGCGAGGTTCTCGAGCACGTGGACCAGGGACACGACGGTGCCGATGATGCCGATGGTCGGCGCGTAGCCGCCCATGTTGTTGAAGAACTTGGCGGACGCCTTGTCCTGCGCGCGCTTGCTCGCGATCTTGCTCTCGAGCATGTCGCGCAGGTCGTCCGGGTCGGTGCCGTCGATCGCGGCCTGGAGGCCGTCGCGCAGGAACGGGTCGTCGACGCTGCGTGCGGCGTCCTCGAGCGACAGGAGGCCCTCGCGGCGCGCGCGGTCGGCGAGGCCGACGACGGTCTCGACGGTCGCCTCGGAGTCGGGCGCCTTGAACGTGAGCCAGCGCGGCAGGGTCGTGAACGCCCGGATCGTGTCCTTGAGCGTCATGCTCGCCAGGCCCGCGCCGATCGTGCCGCCGATCACGAGGATCATCGGGGCCGGCAGGAACACCGACATCGGGTCCGCGCCCTCGATGAGGATCGAGGCGAAGATCATCACGAAGGCGAGGGCGATGCCCCCCAGCGTCGCCGGATCCATCAGTCACGCTCCGAGGGGGCCGGGGACGGGATCGCGCGCAGCGCGGGGGCGGACTGCGACCTCAGCTCGGTGACGGCGGCCATCTCGCCGCTCGCCTGACCCGTGAGCTCGACGGTCGCGGCGACAACGCGGGCGCGGTACTCGACGACGAGCTCGGTGATCTCCTCGAGGGACTCCGCGACGATGTACTTGGTGCCGTCGATGAGCGTGAGGATCGTGTCGGGCGTCGACTCGACCCGCTGGAGCAGGTCGGGGTTGACGGCGAACTTCGGGCCGTTCAAGCGCGTGACGACGATCATGAGGAGTCCATCCGTGGAGAGCCGAGGGCCCGTCCCTGGGCCTGCACCGATCTGATCGGCGGGGACGGCGGGGTGGTGAGCGGTCCGGGGCGAATCACCCGGTCAGGGGCGTGCGGCGCGGCACCGACGGCGGTCGACCGCGAGGTCGCCGGAAGGTCGGTCGGGGCAGCCGCCTCCCGTCGAGACAGCCGCCTCCCGTCGAGACAGCCGGTCAGGAGCGGCTGTCTCGGCCGGGACCGGCTGCTTCGACGCACCTGGGTCGACCGGGCCGGTGCGACCCGACGGACCTGTGTCGACCGTCCCGGGACGGACGCCGGCCGCGGGTCGTGCTGGGTCAGCGCTTGAGGTTCACGAGCTCCTGGAGCAGCTCGTCCGACGTCGTGATGACGCGGCTGTTCGCCTGGAACCCGCGCTGGGCGATGATCAGGTTGGTGAACTCAGCCGAGAGGTCCACGTTCGACATCTCGAGCGCGCCGCCGGTGAGCGTGCCGCGGCCACCGGTGCCGGCCGAGCCGACGGCGGGGTCGCCGGAGTTCGCGCTCGTCCGGTACAGCGAGCCGCCGGCCTTCTCGAGGCCGCCCGGGTTGGCGAACGTCGCGAGCGAGACGCGGCCGACGTTCATCTTCATGCCGTTGCTGAACGCACCGACGAGTGTGCCGTCGGCGGTGATCTGGAACGACTGGAGCGTCCCGGCCGAGCGGCCGTCCTGGCCTGCGGCCTCGACGGTGTTGAGGCCCGCGAAGCCCGTGATGGTCGACAGGTCGACCGCGATGCCGCCCACCGTGAGCGTGCCGGCCGACGTCGGCTGACCGGTGGCGTCGAACGTCAGCGCGGTGGTCCCGCTGTCCGCGCCGCGCGCACCCGTGACGTCCCACCCGGTGGCGGTGCGCGTGAAGGCGAGCTGGAGCTGCTGGACCGCACCCTGGCCGTCGTAGACGTCGACCTGACGGTTGAGCACCGTGCCGACGGCGGCGTCGCTCGGCAGGTTGCCCTCGAACGTCGCCTCGGCGGTCGCGGAGGCGCCCATGAGGGTCGCGATCGGGAGGCGCAGGTCGTCGAGCGGCGCGTTCTCGTCGATGACGCCGTTCGCGTCGGCCGCCCAGCCCTGGACGAGGCCGCCCTCGGACGTGACGAGCTGGCCGTTCGCGTCGAACTCGAAGCTGCCCGAGCGCGTGTACATCGACTCGTTGCCGCTGCGGACCACGAAGAAGCCGTCACCCGAGATCATCATGTCGGTGCTGCGGTTGGTCAGCTGGGCCGCGCCCTGCTGGAAGTTGGTGGTGATGCCGGCGACCTGCACGCCGAGCCCGACCTGGGCCGGGTTCGAGCCGCCGACGCCGTCCTGCGGCGCGCCCGCGTTCTGCATGACCTGCGAGAGCGTGTCCTGGAACTGGGTCTGGCTGGCCTTGAAGCCCGTGGTGTTGACGTTGGCGATGTTGTTGCCGGTGACGTCGAGCATCGTCTGGTGCGCCTTGAGGCCGCTGATGCCGGAGAAGAGCGAGCGGAGCATCGGGGTGTTCCCTTCGTGGAGCTGGGGCGGTCGGACGCGGGGTCAGACGGCCGAGGAGTCGGCGGACCCGGTCGCGGGCGTCGTGCCCTCGACCGGGGTGGTGTCGCCGCTTCCTGCGGCTGAGCTGCCCGAGCTTCCTGCTCCGGGGGTCGTGCTGGGGGTCGTGCCGTCGGGCGCCGTGCCCGTCGTCGTGCGACGTGCGGCGGCGACCTGGTCGAGCGGGATCGTCCACTCGCCCACCGTCACCATCGGCACCTCACCGGCGAACGAGACGGATTCGGCGACACCGGTGCGGGTGATCCCGCTCGCGTCGGTGAACGACACGTCCTGGCCGATGAGGCCGAGCGCGGCGACGCGCATCTGGAGCGCGAAGGACTCGCGCGTGGTCGACGCCACGGACGTGAGCTGCTCCATCGAGGCGAGCTGCGTCGACTGGTTCATCATGTCGCTCGTGTCCATGGGCTGCGTCGGGTCCTGGTAGCGCAGCTGCGCGACGAGGAGCGACAGGAAGACCTCGGAGTCCATGGTCTTCTTCGCCTCGGTGGCGGGCTTGGTGGTCGTGTAGAGGCTCGTCGGCGTCGTGGCCGCCGTGGAGTCGATCGTCATGGGGGTCCTCCGTCAGACGAGCAGGTCGAGGCCGCCCGAGGGCGACGTGCGGTGGAGCGGGTCGGTCGGGCGGTCGGTGGCCGCGGTCGCGGCGCCGCCCGTGGTGCGCTGGGTGGGCAGGGACCGGCCGGCGTCGCGCTCGCCGGGCTCGGCGCCGCGGCGGTCCGCGGCACCCGAGCCGCCCGAGCCGCCCGCGCTGCCCGAGCCCAGCTCGAGGTCGGCCGAGAGCCCGGTCGCCGCGAGGTCGCGGCGCAGGTCCGACAGCGACGAGCGGAGCGCCTCCCGAGCCGCGTCGGTCGCGCCGTGCAGCTCGATCCGCACGCCGTCGACGCCGATGTGCGCGACGACCCGCACGGGGCCGAAGCTCTCGGGGTCCACGCGCATCGTGAGCACGTGCTCGCCGAGGGGCGCGGCCCGCAGCGCGCCAAGGCGCACGGTCAGGTGCTGCGTGAGGGTCTCGGGCGTCGCGACGGCCCCGGCGGGCGTGGGCGCGGCGGGAGCGGCGGCCGACGACGACGCCTCGGCGGGCGCGGGGCCGACGACGAGGCCGGGGACCGTGGGCGCCGTGGACGCGGTCGGCCCGGGCGCCGGGGCGGGCGCGGCGGTCGACGACGTGGCCGCGGTGGCACCCGACGTGGGGTCGGCGCCCGCGGTCAGCGGGGACTCGGCGTCGACGCGGTTCGCGAGGACGCCCGTCCCCACGGGCCGGTCCGCAGGCCGGTCCGCGGGCCGGTCCGCGGTCGTGGCGGGCGTCGCGACGGTGGCGCCGCGGTTCTCGCCCGCGCCCGTGCCGCTCTGCTCGTGCGTCGTGAGGGTCGTGGTCTCGGCCGAGGGGGCGAGCCGACGGGCGGCACCGTCGACGGACGCGTCGTCGGAGGCCGCGGCGCCCGCGGTGGCGGACGCACCACCCGGCACGACGGTGGCCTGCGCGGAGGTGGCCGCAGCCGCGGCCGTGCCGGACGCGGGCGTCGCGGGGCCCGCGGGCCCGGCGACCGCCGCCTGCACCACCGTCGGGTCGCCGACCGTCGCACCCGCCGCGTCGACGAGCGCCGCCGCGGACCCGGCCGCCCGGCCCGTGTCCCCCGCGAGGGGGTCGGCGGCCCGCGCCGCGGGCACGTCGACGACCGTGAGCACCACGTCCGCCATGTGCGCGACGTCGGCCCCGGGGCTCGCGGCCGCGGTCGCGTCGGAGGCGGGACCCTGCGACGCGTCGTCGTCGGCCGCGGCGCCCGCCGCAGCACCGCCCTGCGCAGCACCGTCCAGCGCAGCACCCTTCCGCGCAGCACCGACCTGCCCCGGACCGGCCGTCCGGGAGCCGGTCAGCGCAGCGAGCCGCGCGGTGATGTCGATGACGGTCGCGAGGGGCGCGTCGGCAGCCTTACCGGCCCCGGCACCCTCGGCCGCCGCGTCCAGCGAGCGCGCGGCGTCGCGCACGACGTCGCCGACGCTGACGGTCGCACCGGCACGAGCGCCGGCACCGGCCGAGCCCGACGCGTCGTCGTCGGCAGGAGCCCGGCCGCCGTCGCGCACCGCGGCGTCGAGCGACCGCGCGAAGTCCGCGTCGCCGCCCTGCACGCCACGCGCACCGGCTTGCGCTCCCGACGAGGCACCCGCGGGCTGCGGGGCCGTCGTCGGCAGCATGACGATCGTGGTCACGGGCGGACCTCCTGGCTGAGGGGCGCGAGGCCCTGGTCTGCGGCGGTGGCTGCTGCGGTGGCGGCGGCACGGCGGCCGGCGGTCTCGTCGAGCACGAGCTGCTCGGCGCGGTCCTCGGCGAGGCGGACCTCGCGGTCGTGCCGCTCCTCGAGCTTGCCGAGGGTCGTGGTGAGGGTGCGGGCCGCGCTCCAGGCGGCGTTGGCGTCGTCGACGACGGCGGCCGCGGAGCGCACGGTGAGCACCGACTCGGTGAGCATCCCGGCGAGCGAGGCGCGCGCCGCGACGGCCGCGCGCCAGGCGAGCTCGTCGGAGCGCTCGGGCAGGCCGGCGTCGTTGAGCATCGCCTCGGTGTCGCGGCGGCGCTCCTCGGCACGGGCGCGCGCGGCGTTGGCTCGCGCGAGGTCAGCGGCGGCCTGCTCCTCCTGCATCTGGCGCAGGCGCAGGAGACCGGCGAGGCGGAACGCGCTCATGCCGCACCTCCCATGCGGGCGACCAGCGCGGCGAGGCGCTGCCACGAGTCGCGCGCGTCGGCGACCTCGTCCATGCCCTGCCGCAGGAACGCGTCGATCGCGTCGGAGTTCGCCACCGCCGCGTCGACCAGCGGGTTGGTGCCCGCGGCGTACGCGCCGACGTCGAGCAGGTCCTGCGCGCGACGGCGGGCCGCGAGCACCTGGCGCAGCCGGGTCGCGACGTCGCGCTGCTCGCGCGTCGTGACGCGGGACGCGACGCGCGAGACCGAGCCGAGCACGTCGATGCTCGGGAAGTGCCCCGCGACGGCGAGCTCGCGCGTGAGCACGACGTGCCCGTCGAGGATCGACCGGGCCGCGTCGGCGATGGGCTCGTTGTGGTCGTCGCCGTCGACGAGGACCGTGTAGATGCCCGTGACCGAGCCGCGCTCGGCGGTGCCCGCGCGCTCGAGCAGCTGTGCGAGCAGCGAGAAGGTCGACGGCGGGTAGCCGCGCGTCGCGGGCGGCTCGCCCACCGACAGGCCGATCTCGCGCTGCGCCATGGCGACGCGCGTGAGCGAGTCCATCATCAGGACGACGTCGCGGCCCTCGTCACGGAACGCCTCGGCGATGCGGGTCGCGACGAAGGCGGCGCGCAGGCGGACCAGCGGCGGCTCGTCGGACGTCGCGACGACGACGACGCTGCGCGCGAGCCCCTCGGGCCCGAGGTCGTCCTCGAGGAACTCGCGGACCTCGCGCCCACGCTCGCCGACCAGCGCGATGACGGACACCTCCGCCTCGGTGCCGCGCGCGACCATCGACAGCAGGCTCGACTTGCCGACGCCCGACCCCGCGAAGAGCCCGATGCGCTGGCCGCGGCCGACCGTCGTCATGGTGTCGAGCGCACGCACGCCGAGGGTGAGAGGGGCGTCGACGCGCGCCCGGCCGAGCGCCGACGGCGCGACACCGGTCACGGGCGCGCGCACGCCCGCGTCGAGCGGGCCCTTGCCGTCGATCGGACGGCCGAGCCCGTCGAGGACGCGACCGAGCAGACCGCGACCGGTCGGCACCATGAGCGGGCGGCCGGTCGACCGTGCGGGGAGCCCGACCCGCAGGCCCTCGACGGTGCCCAGCGGCATGCACCGCAGCACCGACGACGTCGCGGCGACCACCTCGGCGACGGTCGTGCCCTCCCCGCCGGGGACCGAGCCGTCGACGGGGTCCCCGAGCTCGAGGAGGTCGCCGACGGCGCCGGGCAGCCCGGCCACGTCGACCGACAGGCCGACGACGGCGTTGACCGTCCCGACGCGCTGCGGGCGGGCCGCGGCGAGCGCGGCGGCGAACCGCTCGTCGCGCACCGGGTCGCCGGTCGCGGCGCCGGGGGCACCGGGTGCGCCCAGCGGCGTCCGCAGCGTCGTCGTCGTCATGCCTCGTCCTCGAGCAGCGCGCGGCGGGCGCGGTCGAGCGCGGTGTCGACCTGCGCGTCGAGGAAGCCCGTCGCGTGCTCGCTCACGGCGCCGCCGGGGCGCACGGTCGAGTCGCCGACGAGCGTGACGCCCGCGGGCAGCGCGTGGCGTCCCGCGTCGAGCAGCGCGCGCACCGCGGCGAGGTCGGCCGGGTGGAGCCGGACGGTGTGCACGCCGAGGTCGGCGGGCGTCGCGAGGACGCGGTCGAGCAGCGCACGGGCGCTGTCCGGCCCGGGGCGCAGCTCGCGGTCGAGCACGGCCTCGGCGAGGTCGAGCGCGGCCTCGTGCACGCTGCGGCGCACCGCGTCCACGGTCGGCACGGTGCGTCGCGCGGCGGCGGAGACGGCCTGCTCGAGCAGCGCGAGCGCCTGCTGCACCGCGGCGTCGCGCGCGGCCTCGGCGTGGGCGTGCTGCTCCTCGAGCTCACGACGACGGCGCTCGGCCGCGTCGGCCGCGGCGCGCGAGCCCGCCGCCCAGCCGGCCGCGTACCCCGCGGCGCGTGCGCGCTCGGCGGCGGCCTCGCCGGCGGCGGACGACGCGGGCAGCGCGGCCGGACGGAAGGTGGTGACGTCAGGCAACGAACTCGTCCTCGCCCTCGCGGCGGATGACGATCTGGCCGCCCTCCTCGAGCTTGCGGATCGCCTGGACCACCTGGGCGCGCGCGTCCTCGACCATCGACAGGCGGACCGGGCCGAGCAGCTCGATCTCCTCGACGAGGTTCTCGCGAGCACGCTCGGACAGGTTGCGCATGATCTTGTCGCGCACCTGGTCGTCGGCGCCCTTGAGGGCGACGGCCAGCTGGCCCATCTCGACACCGCGTAGCACGAGCTGGATGGCGCGCTCCTCGAGCAGCGTGATGTCCGCGAACACGAACATCCGGCTGCGGACCTCCTCGGCGAGCGACTGGTCGCGCGCCTCGAGGCCCTCGAGGATGAGCTTCTCGGTCGTGGGGTCGGCCCGGTTGATGATCTCGACGAGGGGCTGCACGCCGCCGACGGCCGCCATCTCCTGCGGCGTGAGCACCGCCGACGCCTTGCGCTGGAGGTTCTCGGCGACCACCGCGACGACGTCGGGCGACGCGCGCTCCATGAGCGCGATGCGGTGCGCGACCTCGGCCTGCACCGCGGGCGCGAGGCCGGTCATGATCGCCGACGCGTGGTCGGGTCGCAGGTGAGCGAGGACGAGCGCCATGGTCTGCGGGTGCTCGCCCGACAGGAGCGAGACGACCTGACGCGCGTCGGCGTACTGGAGGAACTCGAACGGCTGGCCCTGGAGCGAGCTCGCGAGCCGCTCCATCATCCCGGCGGCCTTCTCGCGGCCGACGGACGCCTCGAGCAGCGCCTGCGCGACGCCGAGGCCGCCGCGGCCCGCGTACGTGCCGCCGCCCATCGCCGCGGCGTGGAACTCCTCGATGACGCCGTCGGCCATCGCCGGGTCGACGCGCTCGAGGCGCGCGATCTCGGTCGTGAGCTCCTCGATCTCGGTCTCGTCGAGCATCGACATGACCTTCGCGGCCTGCTCCTTGCCGATCTGGATCAGCAGGAGGGCGGCCTTCTGCGTGCCGGTGATCTCACCGGGCGCCAGGCGGCTCACCGGCGGGCCCCGACGAGCCAGCCGCGCAGCGCGTCGGCGACCTCGGCGGGCTGCTCGGCGGCCAGCGCCATGACGTCCTCACGCTTCGCGGCGATCGGGTCGACCTGCTCGGGTGCGGGGAGCATCGGCGTCTCGGGCTCGACCGCGGCGGGCAGCTCGACGACGGTCGTCTGCTCGGCCTCGAGCGCACCGAGGTCGATCGCGGTGCGGCGGGCCCGACGGTTCCGCCGCGCGATCATGACGACCAGGATGATCATGATGAGGAGTGCGACGCCGGCGATGATGCCGGTCCGGATGAGGTCGTTGGTCTGCTGCGCCTCCTCGGCGGCCGCGGCGGCGGCGAGCGCCTCCTCGGCGGCCTCGGCGTTGGCGGTGTCGAACGCCATGCGGGACACCGAGACGACGTCGCCGCGCTCGGCGTCGATGCCCGCGGCGGCCGCGACGGACGCCTCGAGGTCGGCCATGTCGATCGCGGCGCCGGCCTGCTCGGAGACGACCACCGAGACCGACTGGCGGCGCACGGACCCGGGCGCGCTCGTGAGCTGCTCGACGACCTTGTTGACGGGGTTGTTCACCGTCTCGGACTCCTTGCGGTACTCGCCGTCGCCGGCGGCGCCGTCGGGGACCGCGATGTTGTCGGGGCCGAGCACGCCGCCGGTCGCGGTGCCCGTGCCCGTGTACTCCTCGAGCGTCGTCGCGCTGCTGAGCGCGGGGACGCCCTCGGCGGGCGTGTAGGTCTCCGACGTGCGGGCCGTGCGGTCGTAGTCGAGCTCGGCGCTCACGCTGACGACGGCGTTGCCGACGCCCACGAGCTTGTCGAGCATCGCCTGCACGTTCGCCGCGATGCGCGACTCGTACTCGCCCGTCTGCGCGCTGTCGAGGCCTGCGCCCGGGCCGCCGCCGACGGCGGAGAGCACCTTGCCGTCGGCGTCGATCACGGCGACGTCGGTGGGCTCCATGCCCTCGATGCCGGCCGAGACGAGGTGGACGATCGACTGCACCGACTGCGACGAGAGGCCGCTGCCGGGCGCCGTCTCGACGAACACCGACGCGGTCGGGTCGGGCGTCTCGTCGACGAACACGCTGTCCTCGGGGAGCGCGAGGCGCACCGACGCGTTCTCGACGCCGCGGATCGCGCCGATGGTGCGCGCGAGCTCGCCCTCCAGGGCGCGCTGGTAGGTGACCTGCTGCTGGAACTCCGACGACGTCATGCCCATGTCGTCCAGGAGCGAGTAGCCCGCACCGTCGGTCGACGCGCTCGGCAGGCCCGCGGACGCGAGCGCGAGGCGCTGCGAGTACAGGGCGCTGTCGGGGACGAGGACCGTCGAGCCGCCGTCGGCGAGCTCGTACTGGACGCCCTCGCCCTCGAGGTGGTCGACGATCGCGCTCGCGTCCGTCGCGGACAGGTTCGCGAACAGCGGGCTCATCGTCGGCTTCGCGAGCCACGACGAGAGCGCGACGCCGCCGAGCACGAGCACGGCGAGGCCGATGACCGCGAGCGTGCGCTGCGCGAGGTCGAACTGCCTGACCTGCTCCTGGAGGCGGCCGAGGAGGCCGCTGATCTGCGCGGGCATCAGGCCTGCATCCTCATGATCTCGGTGAACGCCTCGACGGCCTTGTTGCGGACCGCGGCGGTCAGCTCGAGCGCCACCGCGGCCTGCGACGACGCGATGGTGTAGTCGTGCACGTCGTCGAGGTCACCCGTGACGGCCTTGACCGCGAGCGCGCTCGACTGCGACTGCAGGCCCTGGACCTGGTCGATCGCCGCGGCGAAGTCGAGGCCGCTCGTGGCGCCGCCGGCCTGGGTCGCCTGCGTGGCCTGGGTCCCGGTGAGGGCGGCACCCTGGACGCCGATGCCGGGGACGAGGCCCGTGACGGACCCGATCGCGTCGATGTTCATCAGCTGCGTCCGATCTGCAGTGCCGCCTGGTAGCTCTCCTTGGCGCGGTCGACCACGGCGGCGTTCGCCTGGTAGCCGCGCTGCGCCATGATCAGCTGGGTCATCTGGGCCGACATGTCGATGTCGGGGTAGCGCACGTAGCCCTCGGCGTCGGCCAGGGGGTGGTCGGGCTCGTAGACCATGCGGCCCTCGGCGCTGCCGAGCGCGATGCCGCCGACCTGGACGCCGCCCTGCGCGCCGTACTCGTTCGCCTGCGCGACCACGTAGCGGGCCTGGAAGGCCGCCTCACCCGTCGGGCGCACGGTGTTGACGTTGGACAGGTTGTCGCTGACCGCGTCGAGCCACTTGCGGTGGACCGTCATGCCGGTGCTCGCGATGCCGATCGCGCCGAACGTGCCCATCAGGCGCTCCTCATCGCGGTGCGCAGCCGGCTGAACGTGCCGTCGACCGCCTGCGTCGCGAGCTGGTAGCGCAGCCCGGTGTCGACGTTGGAGAGCGTCTCGGTGTCGAGGTTGACGTTGTTGCCGTTGGTCCGCGTGGGCTCGAGCGAGCGGGCGACCCGGGGGGAGACGGCGCCGGACCCGTCGGAGACGGCGGCGCGGAGCGAGTCCTCGAAGGACACGCGTCCGGCGAGGAATCCGGGCGTGTTGATGTTCGCGACGTTGTCGGCGATCACGCGCTGGCGCAGGGCCAGCCCGTCGAGCGCGCTGTTCATCGCGACGAAGCTCACGGACGTGAACACGTCGGGCCTCCGGGTCGAGGTTCGTGCTTGTCGGCCCAGTCCATGGCCTGCGAGGTGAGCGATCCGTGCTCGGGTGGCTGATCGGCCGTCCGGGGGACGTGATGAGGAGTCCCGACGGGTTCCTGCCAGCGCTTTCACCCGGCCGGGCGTGACGCACCGGGACCTTCGGTACCGGGTCGGGGCGGTGCGGTCACGGCCGGTTCAACCGGACGCGCCGGGACGCAACCGGCGCCGACGCCGCAGGCCTGCGCACGTCGCCGTCGGCCGCCGGGCTCCCCGCCGCCCGGCCCCCGGACGGCGAGCTCGCGGGTTCGGCACCGACGTCGCGGTTCTCGAGCGCGACGTCGGCGCAGAACCGCGGAGTCGGCGCCAGGACTCCGTCGTCGTCGAGCCCCACGGGCGGCTCGGGGCCGTCAGGCGGGGTGTCGGGGCCGTCAGTGCGTGTCGACGACCGGCAGGCCCGGTGGCGTCAGGCGGGGGTGTCGAGGTAGACCGGGACGCTCGGCGCCGTCGCGCGCATGGCCTGGACGGCGCGCGTGTGGCGGCGGCTCAGGTCGGCGGCCTCGGCGAGGCGTCGAGCGACGTCGATCTGCCGGTCGAGCACCGTGCGGGCGCGGTCGACGAGGTCGGTCGGCAGCGGCCCGAGGCCCGCGGGCGGCGCCCACGGCGCGGGCGGGTCCTGCGCGATGTGGCCGAGTGTGAGCATCTGCTCGGCGAGCGCGACGTCGAGCTCGAGCTCGGCGAGTGCGTCCTCCCACGCGCTCCCCCAGCCCGACGACGGCGCGGCGGAGGCGGCCGCCGACGGCGACGCGGGTGCGGCGGGGCGGGCCGCGCCGGTGGTCACGGCGGGCTCAGCCGACGCCGAGCTCGCCGAACGGGCGGGCGGCGGTCGCGGCGGCGACGGGCTCGAGGGGGGTGGCGGTGCGGGCGAGCTCGTCGGCGGCCTGGTGCCACGCGTCGCGCAGCGGCTCGACGAGCTCGCGGCAGGCGGCGGTGCGGTCGGCGTCGCCGGCGACGTTCGCGCCGATGAGCTCGGTGAGGAGGAACGTGTAGACGCTCATGAGCTGCTTGGCGCCGTCCCAGGCGTCGAGCTGGAGGGTCGAGGCGAGCTCGGTCACGATGTCCTGCGCGTGCGTCAGGTGCGGACCGGCGGCGGCACGGTTGCCCGCGCGCTGCTCGGTCTCGGCCCGCGTGAGGTCCAGCACGAGGCGGTCGTAGAGCATCGTGAGGAGCTTCGCGGGGCTCGCCGTCGCGACGGTGTCGTCGACGTAGCGGCTGCGCAGTGCGGTGTAGTTCATGTCCTCGCTCCTCAGGAGTTGTTCGCCGCGAGGCCCGCGAGCTGCCCGGCGAGCCAGCTCGACTGGCTCTGCATCTTGGACAGCGTCACCTCGAGCGCCGAGTAGGTCTTCTGCAGGCTCGCCTTGCGCAGCTCGAGGCGGCGGTCCCAGTCCTCGATCTGCGTGCCGTAGTCCTTGACGAGCTGCTCCTGGCCCGTGATCTTGCGGGTCAGCGAGCCGTCGACCTTGTCGGAGATCCCGGTCGCGACCTTGCCGACGCGGTCGGCGAGCTGCGTCATCATCGACTGGACGCCGGCGGGGTCCGCCGCGAGCGCCTCGGTGAACTTCGCCTCGTCGAACGTCACGGTCCCGTCGCGGCCGAGCACGATGCCGATCGTCGACGGCGACTTCCCGTCGACGGGGTACGAGACGGCCTCGGTGAGCTGCTGCCGCATGCCCCGGACCATGCTGTCGCCCGAGAACAGGCCGCCGGTCACCGACGTGGTGCCGTCGGCGTTCGTCTTCGTCGTCGTGGCCGTGCGCGAGGTGATCTCGGAGAACACGACGCCGACGGCGCCCACGAGACCGGAGGCGAGCTTCTTGAGGCCGTCCTCGTCGCGCGCGACGGTGACGGTGACCGGCTCCTCGCCGGCGGCCGTGACCTTCGAGACGGTCACGTCGACGCCGGTCATGAGGCCGGTGAAGGTGTTGGAGGCACTCGTGAACTGCGCCTCGACGCCCGCGACGCCCTTCCAGAGCGTGATCTGCGCGTCCTTCGCGGGCGTCACCGTGGTGGCGTCGAGCGCGACGGGCGGTCCGGCGTCGTACTCGGTGGCCGTGACGGTGCCCGCGTACGCGGAGAAGCCGTTCGCCTCCCCTGTCTTCGTCCCCGTGAGCTGGAGGCGGAAGCGCTCGGTGCCGGCTGCATCGGTGTCCAACGGCGGGACCTTGACGACCGTCGCGCGGACACCCGTCTCGGGACTCGCGTTGATCGCCTTGGCGACGTCCGCGAGCGAGCCGCTCGTCGGCGTCACGGTGACGTACGTGCCGGCATCGGAACGGATGGTGAGCGTCGTGGCCGTGCCGAGCAGCGACCCGTCGTCCTTGACCGCCGCGGTGAGGCTGGTCCGCGCCGTGGCGAGGCTGTCCACCGAGAACGACACCGAGCCCGGCTGCGCCGTCGCCCCCGCCTTGACCGTCACCGACGTCGCGGTGCTCGTCCCCTTGTAGAGGTCCCAGGACGCGGGCTTGGCGGCCTTCGTGGCGGACTCCGCGAGCGACGCGACCTTCGTGTTGAGGCCCTGGAGCGCGGTGACGAGGGTCTGCGTCGACGACGACTTCTGCTTGAGCATGGTCTGCGGCATCGCCTCGACCTGCATGAGCTGGCTGATGAGGCTGGTCGTGTCGAGACCGCTCACCAGGCCGTCGATGCCCATCGCCGCCACGTCGGCTCCTCACGTGCTGGTCCTGCTGGTGGTCGTGCTCTGACAGAGGTCCGGCCGGCGGCGAGGTGACGGTGCGTCATCCCGCCGCCGGCCGGAGGGTCCTGCTGGGTCCTACGTGTCCTTCAGCGCTGCTCGGTCAGGGACCGGATCAGCGGAGGAGGGACATGACGCCCTGGGGGATCTGGTTGGCCTGGGCGAGCATCGAGGTGCCGGCCTGGGACAGGATCTGGGCGCGGGTGAAGCTGACCATCTCGGACGCCATGTCGGTGTCGCGGATCCGGCTCTCGGAGGCCGAGAGGTTCTCCACGGCGACGTTCACGTTCTTGATGGTGTGCTCGAACCGGTTCTGCAGCGCACCGAGGCCGGCACGAGCGGTCGAGACCGACTTGATCTGCTCGTCGATCAGGTTGATCGACGCCTGCGCGTTGGTGGCGTTCGAGTAGTTCAGGCCACCCGACACGCTGGTGCCGTCGACACCGGCCGCGAGGCCCGTGCCTGCGGCGGCGTTGTCGGCCGCGGCGAGCGTGCCGCCGTCGTTCGCCGTCACGACGATGCCGGTGCCGGCACCGTTCGCGTCCTTCGTGACCGTCACGGTGAAGTTGGCCGCGAAGGCCTCGTCCGCACGCAGCGCGTCGGCGTAGCCCTCGACGCTGTCGAAGGTGCCGGCGACACCGAGGTCGGCCGTCGTGACCGTCTTGGAGACGCCACCGCTCGTGCTGGTGAACGACGCCGCGCCGGCGACCGTCGCGATGTCGGCGATCGCGAACGACGTGCCCGTCGTCGTGAGGTCGCCACCGGTCAGGTTCTGGGCGATCGACTTCACGTTGGCGCCCGCGAGCGAGACCGTGATCTGGCTGTCGGCGTCGCCGTCAGCGCCGACCTGGAACTTGAGCTCCGAGGTCGAGCCGTCGAGCAGCTTGGTGCCGTTGAAGTTGGTGGACTTCGAGATGCGGTCGAGCTCGGCGACGAGGCTGTCCGACTCGGTCTTGATGTTGGCGCGCGCCTCGGTGTTGTTCGAGTCGTTCGCGCCCTGGACGGCCAGGTCACGAACACGCTGGAGGATGGCGTGCACCTCGGTCAGGGCACCCTCAGCGGTCTGGACGACGGAGATGCCGTCCTGGGCGTTGCGGGCCGCGACCTTCAGACCGCCGACCTGCGAGCGCAGGCCCTCGGAGATGGCGAGACCGGCAGCGTCGTCCGCCGCGCGGTTGATCCGGAAGCCGGACGAGAGCTTCTCGAGCGACTTGCTCAGGTCGTTCTGCGTGTTGGACAGGTTGCGGTACGAGTTGACCGCCGCGATGTTCTGGTTGATCGAGAGACCCATGATGGAACTCCTCCTTGACTCGGGTCGATATCCGCCGCCCCTCCATGGGCGAGCACCCGTCTGATCGGTCGTGCCCCCGGACCGCTGAGGAACTCCGGAGGCGTTTCTCGTTTCTTCACCCGCTCGGGTGGCGGGTCGTGCGTGACGGCGGGGCGCGTCGCCGTCGTCGGGAACCGGCGGGCCGCGGCAGGGTGACCACCGGGCGGCGGTCCGGCGACCACCCGGGCGGCGGCCCGGCGACCACCGGGCGACGACCGGGCGGCGGTCCGCGAGACAGCCGGTTCCGGCCGAGGCAGCCGCTCGCACCTGGCCGTCTCGGCCGAGACCGGCCGTCTCGGCCAGGACCTGGCGGGGCGGCAGCGTCGGTGGCGTCAGGCGGCGTGGCCCAGGCGGGAGCCGCGGCGTCGGCGACGGCGCGGGCGCGGGGTGGCTACCCACCTCCGCACGGCCGCCGACCCGACGGTCACCCCGGGGACGACGGAGGGCCGCACCCCTCAGGGGTACGGCCCTCCGTGTGGCTTCCTGCCGCCGGCCTCCAGGCCGACGTCGTGCTGCTACTACGTACTGCTGAGTACCGCGTGCCGCCCCAGGAGCCCTGCTCAGCCGACGGCGAGCTCGCGGGCGTCGAGCGCCGCGTACTCGTCGTGCGTCGCGGTCGCGGTGGACCGCTGCGTCGGGACCTGCTGGACGGTCGCGGCGGCACCGGCGTTCGCGGCACGCGCGGCCACCTCGGCGAAGTACGTCCGACGACGACGCTCGGCGACGCCGTCGGGACGCTCGGCCGCCGGGACGAGCTGCGGGTCGAGGCTCGAGTTGATGCCGTCGCGCAGGAGCGCGAGCGCCTCGGTCCGCAGCTGGCTGATGCGCGACTGCGTGACGCCCAGCTCCTCCGCGAGCTCGGCGACGGGGCGGTCGTGGAAGAAGAGCTGCTCGACGACGTGGCGCAGGCGCTCGGGCAGCGCCTGGATGCCGGCGCCCAGGTACTGCAGGCGCTCGCTCGCGAGGTAGCTCTCCTCGGGGCCCATGCCGGTCGCGACGACGGTCTCGGCGATCGAGCCGTCGAAGCCCTCGATCGACAGGACGCGCGTCTCGGCGTCGCCGCGGGCGGCGTCGACGTCCTCGACGGCGCAGCCCATCGCCTCGGCGAGCTCCTCACGCGTCGGGGTGCGGCCGAGCGTGCCGGTCATCTCGTCGGTGAGGGTCGTGACGCGGCGGGCCCGCTGGCGAGCGCCGCGCGAGACCCAGTCCATGCTGCGGAGCTCGTCGACGAGCGCACCGCGGATGCGCAGCGCCGCGTAGCGGGCGAAGGGGACTCCGGTGGTCTCGTCGTACGAGCGCGCGGCGCGGACGAGGGCGAGGTGCCCGGCGGAGACGAGGTCGCTGCGGGAGACGTAGCTGGGGACCCGCGCGAGCATCGCGTTGACGTGGTAGCCGACGAGGGCCAGGTTCTCGGTGACGAGGACGTTCGTCGGGTGGTCGGTGGAAGCCATGCCCGGTGTTTCGGGGTGTGATCAAGGGCACTTGAGCGGCTTCCGGAGATGAATTTCTCCGGCCCCGGAACGATCATGTGCGCGTTAACACGGACGCTACGAAGTCGGCCCGAATGTCCGTCTTCCGTGCGTGGCGAACCGGGCACAAGGGGTCCGGTCCGACTTGCCGCTGTGACGCACGTCACACCGGCGTTCGGGTCATCCTGGGCCGCCGACGGCGTGTCGCAGCCGGCGAGGTCCTAGGACCTCGGTGCCGGCACGTCCCCTGCAGGACCCCACCGGGGGAAGCAGCCGGGAAAAGGTCATGATCGGCCACCCGCGTCCGATCAGACCCCAGACAACGGTGCGGCACGCCCGCGCCAGGTCGACGCGACGTCGAGGAGAGGTGCTTGATGGGTCTGAACGAGCTGTCCGGGGTGCTGTGGCGGGAACGCCAGCTCCTCGAGCTGCTGCTGTTCAAGCTCGAGGAGGAGCAGCTGATCCTCACGAGCGGGCGCACGCAGTGGCTCGGCCACGCGACCCGCGAGGTGGAGTCGGTCCTCGACCAGATCCGCGTCGTCGAGCTCGGCCGCTCCGTCGAGGCCGACGGCGCCGCGCTCGAGCTGGGCCTCGAGCCCGGCTGCGGGCTGCTCGCCATGGCCGAGCGCGCGCAGTCCCCCTGGGGCGAGCTCCTCCGCGACCACCACGCCGCCTTCGTCGACCTGACCGACCAGATCAACCAGCTCGCGCAGTCGAACAAGGAGCTCCTGTCGAGCTCCCACCGCGCGACGCAGGAGACCCTCATGAGCCTTCAGGACACCGTCCGCACCTACGACGTCCACGGCGAGGCCAGTGGCGCGTCCGGGAGCGTCCAGCTCCTCGACCGGGCGCTGTGACCGCCCGATGAGCACCTTCTCGGGCCTCGGGACCGCCCTCTCGTCCCTCATGGCGCAGCGCCTCGCGCTCGACGTCGCCGGCCAGAACATCGCCAACGCCAACACCAAGGGCTACACGCGTCAGCGCGCCGAGCTCACGTCCGTCGAGTCGCTCAGCGTCCCGACGATGTTCTCGTCGTCGCAGGCCGCGGGGAACGGCGTCAAGGTCACCGGCATCAGCCGGCTCGGCGACGCCTTCCTCGACGACCGCGTGCGCGCCGAGACCGGCACGTCGTCGTTCCGCAAGGCGCAGGCCTCGGCGCTCTCGCGCCTGGAGTCGACCCTCACGGAGCCCGCCGACAGCGGCGTCGCCGCCGCGCTGGGCGAGTACTGGGCCGCGTGGGAGGACGTCGCGAACCGTCCCGACGACACCGCCGCGCGCCAGGTCCTCATCGGTGCCGCCGGCGCCGTCGCGTCGCAGGTCTCGGCGGGCTACCGCTCGACCGAGACCCAGTGGCAGCAGATGCGCACCGAGACCCAGACGCTCGTCACCGAGGTCAACACCACCGCCGAGCAGGTCGCGCGCTACAACGAGCAGATCCGCTCGATCATCGTCACGGGCGGGTCGCCCAACGAGCTCGTCGACCAGCGCGACCAGCTCGCGCTGCGCCTCGCCGAGCTGACCGGGGCCACCGCTCGTCACCGCGACGACGGCACCATGGACCTGCTCGTCGACGGCAACCCGCTCGTCACCGGCATCCGCGCGTCGGCCCTCGAGGTCACGGGCGACTTCCGGATGACGGACGGCACGACGTCGACGATCAACCAGGTCGGCCTGCGCTGGGCGAGCACGGGCACGCCCGCCACGCCCACCAGCGGCGTCCTCGCGAGCCACCTCGCGGTCCTCTCGCCCGACGGCCCGCTCGCGGACGCCGCCGGGACCTGGAACGCGCTCGCGACGCGCCTCGCCGAGAGCGTCAACACGATCCACCGCACGGGTGCTGGCCTCGACGGGGTGTCCGGTCGCGACTTCTTCGCGGTCGACGGCGGGATCCCCGCCACGGGCCTGCGCGTCGCGGTGACCGACCCCGCCCAGGTGGCCGCGGCCGCCGTCGGGCAGGGCACGTACGACGGCTCGCTCGCCGACCGCCTGTCGCAGGTCGGCCAGGGCGCCGACAGCCCGGACCGGCTCTGGCGCGACTTCGTCGTCGACCTGGGCGTCCGGACCCGCGCCGCCGACCAGCGCGCGACGGTCAGCGAGGCCGCTCGCGCGACCGCCGAGAACCTGCAGCTCTCGCAGGCGTCCGTCGACATCGACGAGGAGACCGTGAACATGCTCGCGATCCAGCGCGCGTACGAGGGTGCCGCGCGCGTCCTCACCGCGGTCGACGAGATGCTCGACGTCCTCATCAACCGCACCGGCGTGGTCGGGAGGTAGCCGCCGTGATCAACCGTGTGACGCACCAGACCGTGCAGCGCTCGACGCTCGCGAACCTCCAGCTCAACCTGGACCGGATGTCCGGGCTCCAGGGGTCGCTCTCGAGCGGGAAGCTCATCACCAAGCCGTCGGACGACCCGAGCGGCACCGCGAAGGCCATGCAGTTCCGGGCCGAGCAGCGCGCCGCCGAGCAGGCCGCGCGCAACGCGGCCGACGGGAGCTCGTGGCTCACGACCGCGGACACCGCGCTCCAGACGTCGCTCGCCGGCCTGCGCCGCGCACGCGACCTCACCGTCCAGGGCGCGAGCACCGGCGTGCTCAACCCCACGGCCCGCGAGGCGCTCGCGCTCGAGGTCGAGGGCCTGCGCGACGCGCTGCTCAGCCAGGCCAACACGAGCTACATCGGCCGCTCGGTGTTCGCGGGCACGAGCGACGCGGACACGGCCTTCACGGGCCCGACCGGGACGCCGCCCTACACGTGGACCGGCACGGCAGGCGCCACAGTCGAGCGCCGCCTCGCCCCCGACACGACCGTGCGCGTCGACGTCGACGGCCGCGCGGCCTTCGGCGAGGGCGACGACTCCGTGTTCGCCGTCCTCGACCGGATCGCCACGGACCTGCGCGCGGGTGCCGACGTGAACCCCCGCCTCAACGAGATCGACACGCGGATGACTGCGATGCTGGGTGAGATCGCCGGCGTCGGCAGCCGGCAGAACCAGGTGCTCTCCGCCCAGGACAGGATCGAGAAGACGCTCGTGGACCTCAAGGGATCCATCGCGGCCGTCGAGGACATCGACCTCGCCGCGACGCTCGTCGACCTCCAGGCGCAGGAGGTCTCCTACCAGGCGGCGCTCGGCGCGGCGTCGCGCGTCCTGCAGCCGAGCCTGCTGGACTTCCTCCGATGAGCGTCACCGTGACCGTCGACCCGGCCGACCAGCGGACCGGGACCCGCAGCGTCCCCGAGGAGCTGAGCTTCGTCGCTCCCCCGCCCGGGATGCTCGACCTGCGCCGCTTCACGCTGAGCGCGCTCGACGACGCCGGGTTCCTCTTCGCGCTGCGCAGCGCGGAGCAGTCCGCCGTGCGCCTGTTCGTCATGCCGCCGCGTCCCTACTTCCCCGCCTACGCGCCGGAGGTCGACCCGTCGGTGCTCGGCTCGCTCGAGGCCGACGCCGACGACGCCGTGCTGCTCGTCGTCGTGCACCCGGGCGGCGACGGCGAGCACCCGACCGCGAACCTGCTCGCGCCCGTCGTCGTCAACGCGCGCACGGGTGCGGCGGCGCAGGTCGTGCTCGACGGCGACGCGTGGCCGCTCCGCGCCCCGCTCGCCGCGACGGGCACCGCGGCCTGAGCCGTCCCGGCTTCACCCGGGGCGACCCGTCAGCTCGGGGGCCCGGCGGCCGATGGGCTCGGAGCAATGACCCCGTCGCCGAGGAGCTGACGTGAACGAGTCGACCACCGAGGGGGCGCCGGGCGCCGAGCGCTCCGTCGCCACGCACGCGCGCTCGGCCGCCGTGGCCCCCGTCCAGGGGACCGTCCACCGGCGTCCCGTCGTGACGCTCGACGGCCACGTCGTCGGCTACTGGGTCACGGTGAACCTCGACGCGGGCGTCGTCCCGACGCAGCGCGCGACCGACCCCGGCACGCGCCACACGCCCGACGAGCAGGCCGCCCGCCTGCACGAGGCGTACCTCGCGCTCGACCTGCCCAACCTGGTCGCCGACCGGTTCGTCTTCCTCCCCGCGACGCCCGCGATGCTCGACGGCTTCGTCCCGACGCCGGTCCTGCCGGGTCGCGTCGTCCTCGTCCTGCCGACCGGGTTCGAGCACCGGCCCGACGCCGTCGAGCGCGCCGCCGCGCTGCGCGGGCTCGGGATGCAGCTCGCGATCGACGACTACCGCGGCGAGCCCGCGCAGGAGCTCCTCGTCCCGCAGGTCGGGTTCGTGACCGTGCGCGTCGGTGCGGGTCCGGTCGCGCCGCTCGTCCACCACGTGCACCGCGGACGCGTCCGGGTGCTGGCGACCGACGTCCGCGACCGCGCCGACGAGGACCAGTGCCGCGCGTCGGGCGTCGACGCGATCGTCGGGACGCAGGCGGAGCGCGACCTCCAGGTCACGGTCCCGGGTGCCGCGGGTCTTGCTCCCGGCGCTCCCGGCTCGGCGCGCGCGGCCGGCGCTGCGGGTGCGGCCGGCGGGTCGGTCGGGTCCACGGCCGCGGGCCCGGTCACCGTCCCCGCCGCGCGGCCCGCCGCCGACGACGACGCCTCGGCCGAGCAGCGCGCCGCGGCGGCCTCGCGCGTGCTGCGTGCCGGCCAGGCGCAGTGCCTCGCCGTCATGCACCTGCTGCACGACCCCGACATGCAGTTCGGGCACGTCTCGCAGGTCATCGACACCGACCCCGTCCTCACGCTGCGCGTCCTGCACCTGGTGAACAGCGGCGCGTTCGGGCTCGGGCACGAGATCGACACGGTCGCGCAGGCCACCGTGCTGCTGGGCGCGCGCGAGCTCACCACGCTCGTGACCGCGCTCCTGCTCGACGCGCGCCCCGACGCCATGGACAGCCTCTGGCTGATCCTCGCGCGGGCGCTCACGTGCGAGACGCTCGCGGGCGACTCGACGGCGTACACCGTCGGCATGCTGTCCGCGCTCGCCGAGCAGCTCGGGATCCCGGTGTCGGTCATCGTCGAGAAGGTCGGGGTCTCCCAGACGGTCGCCGCGGCGATGCGGCACGAGACCGGACCGTTCGGGCCCGTGCTGGCCGCCGTGCGCGCGCACGAGCGGGCCGACGCCCTGACCGTCGTCACGACCGGGTTCGTGCCCGAGGAGGTGTCGGCCGTCTACATGCAGGCCGTGGCCGACGCCCTCGCGACCGCGCGCGCCGTGACGCGCGAGCCGTCGGGGTTCTGACGGCCGGGTCGGGCTGCCGGACTTGGCGGCGGGTCGGACGGCGGGGTCGGTCGCTGACGGCGGGATACGGGGGGCCCGGGTCCGTCGCTTCGGCGCGGTCGGCCGGGTCCGTCGCTGACGGCGCGGTCGGCCGGGTCCGTCGCTGACGGCGGGGTCGGGCGGAAGGGTCCGTCTCTGACGGCGCGGTCGGGCGGCCGGGTCCGTCGCTGACGGCGGGGTCCTGACGTCGCCCACCGCCCACGCGTCGTCGTCCTCGCCGCCGGGCGACCGGGCACCTCCGCACGACGTCCTCCCGCGGCCGCCCGCGTGTCGGCGCGTGCTGCTTCACTCGTCCCGTGACCACGCCGCACGACATCGCTCTGCTGCGCCTCGCTGCGCAGCGCCTCGCCGGCCCGCGAGCCGGGACGCCGGCGGACGCGGTGCGGCACCTGCTCGCCGTGCAGGGTCAGGACCTTCCTGGCGCGCTCGTGTCGATCGCGCTGCGCACCGCCGAGCCGTCGCGGGACGCGGTCGTCGCGGCGTTCGACGCGGGTGAGGTCGTCCGGACCTGGCCGATGCGCGGGACGCTCCACGTCGTCGCGGCCGAGGACGTCGCCTGGACGGTCGCGCTCATGTGCTCGCGGCCCCTGGCGGCCGCCGCGAGCCGACGTCACCAGATCGGCCTGACCGAGGCCCACGTGGCGACGGCCGAGGACGTCGCGCGGACGGCTCTTGCGGGTGGCGGCCTGACCCGCGCGGAGCTCCTCGCCGTCTGGGCCGACGCCGGGATCCCGACCGCCGGAGGACCCGGGTACCACCTCATCGCGTACCTCGCGCAGTCCGGGGTCGTCTGCCAGGGGCCGTTCCGCGGGAGGGAGCAGCTGATCGTCCTGGTCGACGAGTGGGCGCCCGGTCCCCGGCGCCTCGACGAGGACGAGGCGCTCGCCGAGCTCGCGCTCCGGTACGTCGTCGGGCACGGTCCCGCGACCGACAAGGACCTCGCGCGCTGGTCGGGCCTCCCCCTCGGGACGGTGCGACGGGGACTCGCGGCGGCGCACGAGGGCGCGGGGACGCACGGCGGCGGGAGTGCGCACGCGGGCGCAGGGACGCACGACGGGGCGGGATCGCACGCAGGCGCGGCGGGCCGCGGCGCCCGGCCGCCTGCGGAACCGGCGCATGGCGACGCGCGCCCGCTCCGGACGGACCCGCTCACGACGCTCGAGGTCGACGGCGTGACGTACCACCTCGCCGCCGACCTCCCGGGCCTGCTGACCGACCACCGCGACGAGGCGCGTCGCACGATGCTGCTGCCCGGCTTCGACGAGATCGTGCTCGGCTTCGCGGACCGGAGCGCGACCGTCCCGCCCGAGTTCGCCGACCGGATCGTCCCCGGCGGGAACGGCGTGTTCCGCCCGACCGTCGTGCACGACGGCGTCGCGGTCGGTACGTGGCGTCGGGTGGGTGCCGGCGCGCGACGACGCGTCGAGGTCGAGCCGTTCGGCGACCTCCCACCGGGTGTCGCGAGCGACGTCGAGGAGCTCGCACCCACGCTGGTGTGACGGTCGCCGCGGCCCTCGCAGGATCCACCGACCCGGTTCGTGGGTCCTCGACCGGTCAGTCACCACCACCGGGCTCGATGGTCCTCGGCGGGGTCACCATCCACCCGGCCAAGGACTCTCGGCCCGGTCCCGGTCACCACCCGGCCAAGGACCCCGGCCTGGCCCCTCCTCACCTGGCCGGGGGTCCCTGGTCGGTCCGGTGAACCCGCCCTGAGTCCCGGACATCCGTCGGCGGGAGCGCGGCCGTCCACAGGTACCGCGGGCGGTCCCGACCTCGATGTCGGACCCTTTGGCTACATTCGTACACATGTTCGACAGCG
The DNA here is from genome assembly GCA_031844515.1 of Actinotalea sp. AC32. Lineage (GTDB taxonomy): Bacteria > Actinomycetota > Actinomycetes > Actinomycetales > Cellulomonadaceae > Actinotalea. Next base: position 35,442 of record JAUZVJ010000010.1, read on the forward strand.
GTCCGCAGGACTTCACCGGCGGCGCTCCTCGACGGGCGGCGCCGGCCGCGCTCGCGCGTCCGGCGGGCACCCCGCCGCTCGAGGCTCTTCTCGACGCACGGCCGTCGCCGGAAGCCGCTGCGGACCTGGCGCGGCTCGACCTGACGGAGCTGGACGACGTCGAGCTGGCGTGCACGGTCGCCGCGTGGGACAGGGTGGTCGCCTGGGCGGCAGCGCAACAAGCACGCGTCGTCGCCGAGCTCGCGCATCGCGAACCCCCGCGCCTCGCCCCGGACTCCTACGTCGCCGACACGATCGCGTGCGAGCTCGCCGTCACGCGACGGTCCGCGCAGCAGCTGGTGGACCGGGCCTGGGGCCTGGCCTGCGCACCCACCCTCGCCGACGCGCTGCACGAAGGTCTTCTGAGCCCGGCGAAGGCCGACGCACTGCTCAAGGGCACCGAGCACCTTCCGGACGACCTCGCCGCCCGGATCCACGCCGAGATCCTGCCGGTCGTCGGGCGCCGCACGGTCCCGCAGGTCAAGGACGCCGTGCGCCGCGCTGAGCAGGCCCTGGCACCCCACCACGCCGCGGGACGGCACGAGCGTGCCCGCGCCGAGCGGGGCGTGTGGCTGCGACCGGCGCCGGACGCGATGGCGTGGGTCAACGCCTACCTCCCGGCCACGGACGCGATGCGGGTCGTGACGGCCGTCGACGCGCTCGCGACGTCGTGCGGGCCCGACGACGACCGGTCCGCGGACGCCCGCCGCGCGGACGCCCTCGCCGACCTCGCCGGCACCGTCCTGGACCGCGGCACCGACGTGTCCGGGGCCCCTCTGCCGACCCGGCACGGCCGCCGACCCCACCTGCAGGTCACCGTGACCCTCGCCGCCCTGTCCGGGGCCACCGAGACCCCGGCCGAGCTCGCCGGGTACGGCCCGATCCCCGCTGCCCTGGCCCGTGCCGTCGCGGCGGATGCGCGGTGGACGTTCCTGGCCGTCGATCCCAGCAGCGGGCAGGTCGTCGACCGCTCGACCGGCACCTACCGGCCGACGGCGGAGCTGACCCGGGCGATCCTGGACCGAGACGTCACCTGCACGTTCCCTGGGTGCCGCGTGGCCGCCCAGCGCTGCGACCTGGACCACACCATCCCGTTCGACCCCGCCCGACCCGCTACCGAGCAGACCACGCTGTCGAACCTGGCCGCGCTGTGCCGGCACCACCACCGGCTCAAGACGCACGCCCGATGGATCCCGAGCCGCGATGGCGCCACCGGCATCACCACCTGGCGCACTCCGGCGGGGGCGACCTACACGCGGGACCCCGAACCGGTCCCGTTCGAGCAGGAACCGCTCCCGCGACCGTTCCGCAGACCGGTCAAGGAGGCCACGGAGCACGGGCGCTCGGATCGGGACCCCACCATGCGACCGGACCGGCAGCCCGATCGGGAACCCACCGTGCGACCGGACCCGCAGCAGGAGGAGCAGCTGACTGAGCGACCGGACCGGCAGCCAAAGGAGCAGCTGACTACGCCACCGGACCGGCAGCCGAAGGAGCAGCTGACCGAACCACCGGACCCGCAGCCGAGGGAGCAGCTGACCGAGCGCCCAGCCGACCCGCGGGACCCTCGCCGACGACCACCGCCCCCGACCGGCCGCGACTCCACCGGGGACGAGCCTCCCCCGTACTAGGCACCTCCCCCGCTGAGCGGGGAACGCCTGACCCACGAGCGACTCCTCCGGGCGCCCGCCGCCGCGGTGGAGGACGCGCGCCGGTCCGGTGCCAGTCCTCGTCAGCGTGGGCCCGCGCGCGGCTCGCCCCGCTGGGCGAGGGCCCGAACCTGCCCCATGTGGATGTCGGCGACCCACTCCCACCCCGGCCGGGCCGAGCCGACCCTCGGGTCATCGAGGTCCCCGCCGTCCCCGCCGTCCCGCAGGGTGCGGATGTACGCCCGATCCAGTGCGACCCGGATCCGCAGCTCGTCGGCGTCGCCCACGGACCCATGCCCGGGGATCACCGTGTCGACGTCGTCCACGACATCGCCGAGTCGGTCCAGCCCGATGAGGTAGTCGCCGATGGGGTCGTCCGCCCCCTCCAGGTCGAGCATCGGCACGAAGAGGTCCGAGAGCATGTCGCCGGCCACCAGGACGCGGCTGCCCTCGACCACCAGCGCGGCATGCCCCTGCGCGTGCGCCGGGTGCTCGACCACCCTCACCTCGGGGCCGTCCCAGGGGACACGGGTGGCGCCGGGTGGGAGAGCGGTGACGAGGCCGAACAGGTCGAGCGGGACCTCGTCGGCGATCTCCGGTGGGAGCCCCTCTGCGGCGCGAGCCCGCCAGTCCGGGGCCGAACGCACGTCGTGCATGACCGCCGCGCACGACGCCGTACCGAAGCGAGGGACGTCGCCGAGCCCGGGGTGCCAGAGCACGTGGTCCCAGTCGGGATGGGTCGAGAAGCCGGCCGCGACCGACAGACCTCGCTGACGCAGGTCGCGAGCCAGGCAGCCCATCTCATCCGCCGTCAGCCCCGGGTCGACGACGAGCACACCGGCCGCGCCCTCCACCACGAGCGTGTTGTTGGCGAGCAGCTCGCTGTGGTGGACGTGGACGCCGGCGGCGACCCGGGTCAGCACAGCGGCTCCGGTCCCCTGCGGCGAGCCCGGGCTCGGTGACCCGTCCGTTCCATCGTCGGTCCCTTCCCTGGTCGAGGTGACGAGAAGGTTGACGGCCGGGCCCCGGCGAACTCATCGGCCAGATGCGGGGGCTTCCCTGCACCCGGCGCACCAACCCCCCAGCACCCCCCGACGCACCGAGCTCCCGGTACCCGGTACCCGGCGCACCGTCCCGAGTCCCCGCACGCCGAGCTGACCTTCCCTGCGAAGACACCCGGACCCCCTGACCCCGGACACGGCCGTGCCGCGGCCGCCCCCGAGGGGCGACCGCGGCACGACGTGCTGGCTCAGCCGGGTCCGACCGCTGCGGACCGGACCGACGTCACTCCGCGACGGGGATCGCCTGCGCCTCGAGCGCGGCGACCGTCGACTCCTGCGCGTCGGCGAGCGCGTCGGCGAGCGTCCCGCTGCCCGACACCGCACCCGAGAAGCCGTCCGACACGTCGTTGTAGACCTGCGTCATCGTCGGACCCCACGTGAAGTCGCCGGGCACGGTCGCGCCCGCCTCGGTGAAGACCTGGTAGATCTCCTGGCCGCCGTAGAACTCGACGCCCTCCTGGAGCGCGGGCAGCTGCTGACCCTCGGTGGTCGCGGGGTAGAGGTTCGCCGCCTCGTTGAGCAGGGTCAGCGCCTCCTCCGAGGTGTTGAGCCACAGCGCGAACTTCGCTGCCTCGTACACGTTCTCGGAGCCCTTGAAGACCGCCGTCGTCGAGCCGCCCCAGTTGCCGGCGGTCTCACCCTCGCCCTCCCACTGCGGCATGGGAGCGACGCGCCACGCGCCGGCCGTGTCCGGCGCGCCGGTCATGATCGAGTTGGCGCCCCACACGGCCGAGATCCAGGTCCACGCCTGACCCGTGTTGTAGGCGTTGTCCCACTCGGTCGTCCAGCCCGGCAGCGAGGAGACGAGGTCGCGGTCGATCAGGTCCTGCCAGTAGTCGGCGACCTTCGTCGAGTCCTCGTTGGTCAGCTCGACGGTCCACGCCTCGCCGTCGTTCTGGAACCAGCTGCCGCCGGCCTGCCACACGAAGCCCGCGAACTGGTTGATGTCACCGGTCGAGAAGTTCGTGATGTACCCGCCGGCCTCGCGGACCTGCTCGGCCGCCGCGGCGTACTCCTCCCACGTGGTCGGCACCTCGATGCCGGCCTGCGTGAAGAGGTCCTCGCGGTAGAACATCGCCATCGGGCCCGTGTCCTGCGGGATGGCGTAGACCGAGCCCTCCTCGCCGAGCGTGACCTGGCTCCAGGTCCAGTCGACGAACTGGTCCTCGGCAGCGAGGACGTCCTCGCACCCGCCGAGGTTCTCGAGCCCGTCCTGGACGCGGAAGTTGGGGAGCGCGTCGAACTCGATCTGGCCGAGGTCGGGCGGGTTGCCCGCCTCGAGCTGGTTGAAGAAGTTCTGGTAGGTGCCGCCGTTGCCGTTGGGCCCGGTCTGGACCTCGACCTGGATGTCGGGGTTCTGCTCGTTCCAGACCGCGACGACGTCCTCGATCCCGGGGATCCAGCTCGTGTACGTGAGCGTGACGTCCTCGCCGGCGGGCTCGCAGGCGCCGCCCTCACCGCCGCCGCCACCGCCGCCGGCACCCGTGGCGCCGTCGTCGTCGGAGCCGCCCGAGCAGGCCGCCAGGGTCATCGTCGCGAGCAGGGCAACGCTGACCGCTCGTGTCGTGGTGCGCATCCGTGTCCTTCTTCCGTGTGTCAGGAGGGGTGGTCGGGGGTGGAGGGGAGATGGAGAGGTGGAGATGGGGAGATCAGGAGGGCTGCAGGGGTGGCGGGGGCTGACCCGTGGGCCAGGGGGCTGGTCGCGTCACTTGATCGCCCCCGTGCCGAGGCCGTTGCGCCAGAACCGCTGCAGCAGCAGGAAGACGCAGATGAGCGGGACGATCGAGACGAGCGCCCCGACCAGCACGTACAACCGCAGCTCGGGCAGCTGGTTGACCACCGAGTTCCAGTTGTAGAGGCCGAGCGTGACCGGGAAGAGGTCGCTGTCGCGAAGCATGATCAGCGGCAGGAAGAAGTTGTTCCAGATCGCGACGAACTGGAAGAGGAACACCGTCACGAGCGCCGGGAACATGAGCCGCACCGACACCGTGAAGAACGTCCGCACCTCCCCCGAGCCGTCGAGCCGCGCGGCCTCGAGCAGCTCCTCGGGCACCGACGCCGCGGCGAAGATCCGCGTGAGGTACACGCCGAACGGGCTGACGATGCTCGGCAGGAACACCGACCAGAACGTGTTGGTCCCGTCGAACCGGCTGAAGATCAGGAACAGCGGGAGCGCGAGCGCCGTCGCCGGCACCAGCACGCCGCCGAGCACGACGTTGAACAGCACCTCACGCCCCGGGAACCGGTACTTCGCGAGCGCGTAGCCGCACATCCCCGCGAGCAGCGTCGCGAGCAGCGCACCGCCGCCCGCGTAGACGAGCGAGTTCAGCAGCCACTGCGGCAGCGCCCCGCCCTGGTAGGACCACACGGCCGCGAGGTTCTCGCCGAGCTGCATGTCGGAGAACCACAGCGGCGCGGTGCTCGTCAGGTCGCCCCGGCTCTTCGACGACGAGACGAGCAGCCACCAGATCGGCGTGAGGAAGTACAGCGTGAAGACGCCCATGACGAGCATCGCGGCGGCGCGCGAGACGGCGCTCTCACGCGGCCCGGGCGGCGCGTCCGCCGACGACGACGCCCGGCGCCAGCGGCGGTCGCGGCGGGTCGCGGCGGGTGCGGCCGCCGTCGCGCCGACGGCGGGTGCGGTGGATCCGGCGGGCGTGGTCACTGGAACGCCTTCCGCTGCGTCACCTTGAGGAAGGTGAAGGACAGGATGAACGTCGCGAGCGCGAGCACCACCGAGAACGCGGCGGCGAGGCTCGGGTTCGGCACCGACGCCGTCGTGTACACGAGCAGGTTCGGCGTGTAGTCGCTCGTGACGGCCGACGTGAAGCTCGCGAACACCTGCGGCTCGGCGAGCAGCTGGAGCGTGCCGATGATCGAGAAGATCGCGGTGAGGATGATCGCCGGCATGACGAGCGGGATCTTGATGGACCACGCGATGCGCGCCTGCGACGCGCCGTCGAGCCGCGCCGCCTCGTAGATCTCCGACGGGATCGCGAGGAGCGACGAGTAGATGATCAGCATGTTGTAGCCGACGTACACCCACGTCACGACGTTGGCGATCGACCACAGCACGAGGTCGGCGGAGAGCAGGTCGACCGACTGCGTCACCGACCGGAACGGCGACAGGTTGGGCGAGTACATGAAGCCCCACATGATCGCCGCGATGACACCGGGCACCGCGTACGGGGCGAAGAACGCGAGCCGGAAGAACTTCTTGCCCTTGACCAGCGGCGAGTCGAGCAGCAGCGCGAACGTCAGCGCGAGCCCGAGCATGATCGGCACCTGGACGATCCCGAACGTCAGGACGCGCCCGACCGACTCGCGGAACGCCTCGTTCTCGAGCACCGCGACGTACTGGCGGAACCCGCCGAACACCTCGGTCGGCGGACCGAACGTCCCCTCGCGCTCGACGACGCGCGTCGACTGCCACACCGCGTAGCCGATCGGCAGCAGGTAGAACACCGCGAACAGCAGCCCGAACGGCACCACGAAGACGGCGATCGAGCCCTTGTGCGCGACGCGCGTCCGGCGCTGCCGCGTGCCCCGCTCGAGCGGGGTCTCGACGGTCGTGCTCATCGGCTCATCCCTCCCTCACGACGCGCACGGCGCCGGCCGGCACGCGCAGCATCTCGACGCGCTCGTCGCGCGTGAGCTCGTGCCCCGCGACGGCGACCTCGACGTCCTCGAGCCGGTGGTTGACGACGAACAGCCAGCTCCGGTCGCCGTCGGCGGGGTCGACGCGGCGGACGACCTCGACGCCCTCCCCCGCACCCGGTAGCGGCGCGACACCCGAGCGCTCGGCGACCTGCGCGACGAGCGCCGTCGCGGCCTTGTGCTCGAGCGCGGTCGCGACGTACCAGGCGGTCCCGGCCCCGTGCTGGTTCCGGGTCACGGCCGGCGTCCCCGCGACGGGTCCGTCGACGTGCCGGACGACGGTCTCCGCCGTCGTCGTCCTCAGCCGCTCGGTCCACAGCGTCGCGGTGGTCCCGTCGTCGAGCCCGACCGTCGCGCCCACCTGCAGCGGGTGGAACTCCTCGACGACGACACCGAGCAGGTCGCGGAACGCCCCCGGGTACCCGCCGAGGCGCACCCGGTCGTCCTCGTCGACGACGCCGCTGAAGAACCCGACGACGGCGTGCCCGCCGTCGGACACGAACCGGTCGATCACGGCGGCGTCGTCGTCGCGCACGAGGTACAGGTGCGGGACGACGACCATGCGGTACCCGTCGAGCGGCGCCCCGGGCGGCACGACGTCGACGCCGAGCCCCGCGGCCCGGAGCGCGCGGTACGCGTCGAGCACCTGGTCGAGGTGACGGACCTCGGCGGACGGCTGGTTCTCGCCGTCGGCGGCCCACCAGGCCTCGTACGAGTGCACGAGCGCGACGTCGTTGCGGACGGTGCTGCCCGCCACCTCGCCGATCGACCTCAGGGTCGCGCCGAGCTCGAGCACCTCGCGCCACAGCGCGGTGTCCGTCCCGGCGTGCGGCACGAGCGCGGAGTGGAACTTCTCGGCGCCCTGCGCGGACGCGCGCCACTGGAAGAAGCACACCGCGTCGGCACCGCGGGCGACGTGCGTGAGCGACGTCCGCAGCATCTCCCCCGGCAGCTTGGCGACGTTCACGGGCTGCCAGTTCACGGCGCTCGTCGAGTGCTCCATGAGCAGCCACGGCCGCCCACCCGCGATGCCGCGGGTCGTGTCGGCGCAGAACGCGAGCTCGGCGACGGGGTCGGCGAGGCGGTGGTCGAGGTAGTGGTCGTTCGCGACGACGTCGACGTGCGGTGCCCACGCGAAGTAGTCCATGTCGCGCTGGTGCGCGGTGACCATGAAGTTCGTCGTGACCGGGATGCCGCTGTGCCGGCGGACGACCTCGGCCTCCGCGCGGTAGTAGCCGAGCAGCTCGTCGGAGCTGAACCGACGGAAGTCGAGCACCTGCGACGGGTTGGGCGTCGAGACCGTGAGCCGCGGCGGGAGCACCTCGTCCCACGCGGTGTAGCGCTGGCTCCAGAACGACGTCCCCCACGCCCGGTTGAGCGCGTCGACCGTGCCGTACCGCTCCTCGAGCCAGCGCCGGAACGCGGCCCCGCTGACGTCGCACCAGCAGTGCGCGTTGTGGCAGCCGAGCTCGTTCGACACGTGCCAGAGCCGGACCGCGGGGTGGTCGCCGTACCGGCGTGCGACCTGCTCCACGAGGGCGAGGGCCCGCTCCCTGAAGACCGGTGAGCTCGGGCACCACGCCTGGCGGCCCCCCGGCCACCGCGTCGTCCCGTCGGCCATCACGGGGAGCACCTCAGGATGTGCGGCGTACAGCCACGGCGGGGGCGAGGAGGTCCCCGTGCCGAGGTTGACGCCGATCCCGTTCTCGTGGAGCAGGTCGACGACGGCGTCCAGCCGGCTGAAGTCGTACGTGCCGGGTCGCGGTTCGACGTCGGACCAGCCGAACACGTTCACCGCGACGAGCGAGACGCCCGCCTCGCGCATGAGGGCGACGTCCTCGTGCCACACCGCGGGGTCCCACTGCTCGGGGTTGTAGTCGCAGCCCAGCAGGACCTCGTCGGTCGACCACGCGAGCGGTGAGCGCCCCGGGCGGGCCGTGGTCTCGGCGCGGTTCGCGCTCATCGTGCTCCTTCGCTCGTGAGTCGCCCCGGGAGGCGGCGCATCGACGGTGACGCTGCTGGGTCGGTCGCTCCCCGGTGGGCCGGCGATCTCTGTGACCGTTCACAGACGACCAGGCGGACAACGAGGAAGCGATGTGTGACCGGTCACAACGTATGGACCACTTCCGAGTGATGTCAACCCCTCGACCGGCGAGCCGTATCCCCGGACCCACCTCGGGCGACCGCGTGCGGGCTAGCATCCCGGCCATGGCCACCACCCGCCCGCGTCGCGCGACGATCCGCGACGTGGCGCTCGAGGCCGGCGTCTCGCGCGGCACCGTGTCCCGCGTCCTCAACGGCGAGCCGTACGTGTCCGCCGAGGCCCGCGTCGCCATCGAGCGCGCGATCGCGAGCGTCGGCTACGTCCCCAACACGGCCGCCCGCAACCTCGCGACGCAGCGCTCGCGCGCGGTCGGCTTCCTCGTCCACGAGCCGCACGCGCTCTTCCTCGAGGACCCGAACATCGGCGCGATCCTGCTCGGTGCGAACCGGGTCCTGTCGGGCTCCGACCTGCAGATGGTCAGCCTCGTCATCGACTCCGAGCGCGACAGCAGGCGCGTCGAGCGGTACCTCAGCGGCGGGTTCGTCGACGGCGCCGTCATCGTCTCGGCCCGGCAGGAGGACTCGCTGCTCTCGGCGTTCGGCCGCCTGTCGATCCCGGCGACCATCGTCGGGCGGCCGCCCGCGAGCGTGCGGGTCCCGTGGGTCGGCATCGACAACCGCGGAGCGGCGCGCGCGATCACCGAGCACCTCGTGGGCACCGGGCGACGACGGATCGGCATGCTCGCCGTCGCGCTCGACCGCGACTCCGGCGCCGACCGCCTCGCGGGCTTCCGCGACGCGATGGGGGACCGGTTCGACCGGCACCTCGTCGTCGAGCGCCCGCTGTACGAGTACACGGCGGGCCGGTCGGCGATGGAGGAGCTGCTCGAGCGCGACCCGACCGTCGACGGCGTCTTCGCCGCGTCCGACGCCGTCGCGGCGGGTGCCCTCGACGCACTGCGCGCCGCGGGCCGCAGGGTGCCCGACGACGTCGGCGTCGTCGGGTTCGACGACTCGTCCTGGGCGCAGCGCAGCCAGCCGCAGCTCACGACCGTCCACCAGCCCGCGCGCCTGCTGGGCGAGCGCGCCGCGGAGTCCGTGCTCGCCCAGCTGCGCGGCGAGGAGCCCTCGCTCGACGGCACGATCCTCGAGACGCACGTGGTGGTCCGCGGCTCGGCGTGAGAACTCCGTGCCCGCCCCTGGCACGCCCGGCCGCGCCACCGCCGTCGCCGGGACCTCTGCCGACGCTCCCGCCAGCGGCCCTGCCACGCCTTCGCACCACCCTCGCCACCGTGCTCGCCCCCGGCCCTCGTCCGCACCCTTGCCAGCGTGTGCCCGGAACGTCACCCTTGTCCTGATGTGACCCGAGTCACGGGGGTCCGTGTCCGGACGACGACGTCCCGGGGGTGGGCACGATGGGCTGGTTCCGGAGCAGGACCGCGGCGACGAGCGCTCCGCAGGTCCCCGAGCGCCCGGGGGTCCTCGAGCTCCGCGTGCACGGCGTCAACAACACGCCCCCCGCCGCGCTGCTCGACGTCGAGACCGACGACGTCGAGCTCGCACGCGGCGACTCCCTCGGCAGCTTCTGGACCCTGACCGACGACGCGCTGGCCCGCGCGCGTGCCCTGGCACCGCACCACCACGGCCACGTCCGGCCCGACGTCCGGCGCGAGGCGTACTCGTGGGGACCGATGGCACGGCACTCGCCGTCCGCGCCCGGCGTGGGCGGCAACCGGTTCGTCGCCGCCGCGAGCCGGGCCGGCTGGGTCCTCCTGCTCCCGCTCGGCATCACGAACGCGGCGTACTGGAGCCGGCGCCTCGAGCCGTACGACTCCGCCAACCCGCGCCGCCAGCCCTACGGCCGGGGCGCGCCGTCGGTCCGGGTCTTCGGTCTCGGGCTCACGCTGCTCCTGGTCGGCGGGCTGCAGACCGTGAGCCTCGACCTCGTCGCGACGCAGTGCCTCGCCGACGCCGACGACGTCTGCGGCGCGCTGCCCCAGTGGGTCGCCGGCCTCGCGTCGCTCGAGTGGGGCCGTCGCGCGGCGATCCTGTCCGTCGTCCCGCTGCTCGGCCTGCTGGTCCTGCTGTGGCTGTCGGCGTCGTCGCGCACGCGCTACGAGGGCCCGACGTCGCGCGCGATGACCGACCCGGACGCCCCCGGGCACCGCGCGGGTCCCGCCGCGGCCCGGCCCGTCCGCGAGCGCCCGCTCCTCGCCGAGCCCGGCCTGTGGTCGCGGTGGACCCTCACCCGGTCGATGGCGCGCCTGCACGTCGCCGCGGGCCTCGCGCTGGTGAGCGGCACGCTGCTCATGAGTCAGGTGTGGGGCTCGCGCGCGCGGTGCACGACGCTCGACGACTTCGACGCGACGTGCCTCGCGCACGCGTGGGAACCCAGCCGTCGCCCGCTCGTGATCGTGCTCGTGCTTGCCGTCGTCGTGCTGGCCGGGTCGGCGTGGGAGACGGCCCGCGCACGGTCCGAGTGGCACCTGCCGGGCGAGAAGGGCGGTCGGGTCGCGCGCGCGTCGGTGCTGCTCGGCGCCGGGGTGGTCGTGCAGCTCCTGACCGTCGGGGCCGTGTGGTGGTCCCCCGCGCGCGAGCCGAGCGCCGACGGCGTCGACCCCGTGACCGGGCTGTCGTTCGTGCCCGTCCTGCTGGTCGGCGTGATGCTGCTCGTCGCGGTCGTCGCGCTCACGTGGCGCCGCGACCTCACGTTGTCGCGCGCGGCCGTCGTCGTCGCGGTCCTGGTCGCGGTCGCGCTCGTGCTCGTCGTCGTCGCGCCGCGCGAGCTGCCCGGCCTGCCCGCCGCCGACGACGCCGCCTGGGTCGCCGGCGCGCTCGGCGTCCTGCTCGCGGTGCTGTGCCTCGTCCCGGCCGCCCCGCGGCGACGCGACGGACGGGTCGACCTGCGGCAGGAGGCGTGGCGCGGGGCCGCGCCCGGGGTGCTCCTGCTCGTCGCGCTCGGGCTGCAGATGATGCTCGTGTCGCTCGTCGTCGTCGCGTCGGGCGACTGGCTCAACGGTGCCCACGGGCCGCAGTGCCTGACCGAGCCGGACGGCGCGCCCGTCGGGGCGGCGTGCGACCTCGAGGACGGGTCGCGCGTGACGGTCCCGCCCGCGTACGCCGCGTTCGCCGTGGGAACCGTCGCGGGGCTCGTCCCCGCCGTCGTCGTGCTCGCGGTCCTCGCGCTGGTGCTGCGCGGGATCCAGTCGCGCAGCGCGCCGGCGGCCGGGCCCGCGCGGGGGCGCAGGACGACCGAGGGCACCGCCGACTCGGCCGAGGGCACGGCCGAGGACACGGCCACGAGCGGCGCCTCCCTGCCCGCGGGGAGCGTGCCGCCCGCGGGCGGCACCGCCACCGGGCACTGGCGGCGCCGGTACCCCGCGGGCACGCTCGAGGAGCTCTACGCGCGGCCAGGGCTGGCCGGAGCGGTCGCACGGGCGCGCGAACGGGCCGCGCTCGCGCAGTTCGGGCTCCTGTACCTGGGCGTGCTCGCCGGGGCGCTCGGGGTCGCCCTTGTGGCGACGCTCGTGTTCGCCCTCGTGGAGGGGGCCGCCGACCCGCGCCTCGCCCCCGTCGTGACGCTCGGCATGTGGACGACGGCGGGCCTGTGGATCGCCGCGCTCGTGCGCGTCGTCACGGCGCAGGAGTCGGGTCGTCCCCTCGCGCTCCTGTGGGACCTGCTGTGCTTCCTGCCCCGGTCCGCGCACCCGCTCGGCCCGCCGTCGTACGCCGAGCGCGCCGTCCCCGAGCTCGCGGCCCGCGTCGACGCGTGGCTCGTCGCGCTCGACGAGGCGGAGACGTCGGGGCTCGCGGACCCGCTGCCCGACCGCCCCGACCGGTTCGTCGTCGTCTCGGCGCACAGCCTCGGTGCGGTCCTCGCGACCGCGGCGCTCTTCGCGGAACGGCCCGACCGCATGCGCGACCGCGTCGCGCTGCTCACGCACGGCACCCAGCTGCGCGCGTACTTCGGCCGGCTGTTCCCGGAGATCCTGGGCCCGCGCGTGCTGGGGACCGCGGGGTGCCGCGGGACGACGCTCGCCGCGGACCCCTGGCGCGACGCCGACCCGCCGGGCGTCGTCGACGGCGGCGTGGGTGACGCACCGGCCGAGTCGCTCGTCGGGATCCTCGGGGCGCACCCTGGGCCGGCGGGCGGGGGCAGCAGCGCGGACGGGGGAACCGACCGAGGTCGGGGCACCGTGCCGCCCGCGTGGCTCTCGCTGTGGCGGCGGACCGACCCGCTCGGGATGCCGTGCGCGGCCTACGCCCCCAACCCCGTCGACCGCGGGGCCGACGAGCTCGACGCGACGGGCTACGTCGCCTGGGTCGCGACCCACGGCGGCTACACCCGCACCGAGGCGTACCGGGTCGCGTTCGCGGAGCTCGTGGAGCGGCTGCGCGCGCGGCGGGGGTGAGCGGCGGCAACGGGGTAGGACGGCGGCGGCCGGTGGGGGTGGAAGCCTCCCCCACCGACCGCCGGTCGGACTGTCAGGCGGTCGGACCCGTCAGGCGGTCCGACCCGTCAGGCGTCGCTTCCGCCCAGACGCTGCGCGAGGAGCTGCTTGCCCTGCTCGGCGCCCTTGCGGCTCTCGGCCTGGGCGCGCCGGAAGAAGTCGGCGAGCTCGGTGTCGCCGTCGCGCTCGGCGTCGTGGATGTACGTCTCGAGGCGCAGCACGTTCTTCAGGCACGCGTGCGTGAACCAGATGACGTTGTAGTCCTTGTCCTTCGTACCCGTGAGGGCACCGGTCTCGCCGTCGGCTCCCATGCTCAGTCCTCTCGGTCGTGGATCACTGGCCGGGGTAGCGGGTGGCCCCGCGACCCCACGTTCGACCGTACGACCGGCGCCGCGAGGGCGCGCGGCGGGGGAGCCAGGCGCAGCGCGACGGGCGTACGGTCGGACCGCCGACGAGGTGAGGAGGCCCCATGCCGACCCAGCCCCCTGGACCGCGGGCTCCTCGCGCGCCGACGACGGGCGCGGCACCGCGAGCCGACCGTGCCGCCCGGCCGGCCCAGCCGGCCCGGCCCGCCGACGCGATCGAGGCCGCTCGGGCGGCGCTCGACCGCCTCCGCTCCTCTGACGCCACGGGGACCGGATCCCCGCCGCGGGCGTTCGTCGTGGCGGGGTACGTCGTGGCGGTGCTGGCGGTCGCGGGGCTCGTCGTCCACACCTTCTTCGAGGACGGCCTCCAGGTCACCGAGACGTCGGTGCTGCTCCTCGCGCTCGCCCTCCTGGCCCCGTTCGCGTCGCGCCTCAAGGTCATCGAGTTCGGCGGCGCCAAGGCCGAGTGGCGCGACGACGCCGCGAGCGGCCTCGCGAACGCGCTCGACGTCCTCGAGGCGCAGCACGAGGCGCTCGTGACGGCGTTCAAGACCCTCGACGAGCTGGCCGAGCGCACGCGCGACGACACCCGCGACGCGGAGGACCGCGACGACGCGCCGGAGAGGCCGCGACCCGAGGCGCCGCGGCCCGAGGCCCCCCGACCCGGAGCGCGTCGGCCGGAGCCGCCGTCCACGCCCCCGCCGACGTCGGCGCCCACCCCGAGCACGGGAGCCCGGCCGCGCGGTGTCCCCCCCGGCGCAGCACCGCGCACCCCCGTACGGCGGATCCTGTGGGTCGACGACGTGCCGATGAACAACGCCTACGAGGTCGAGGCGATCCGGCGGCTCGTCGACGTCGACGAGGTGACCTCGACGGCCGACGCGCTCGAGCTGCTCGCCACCGGCCGGTACGGCCTCGTCATCTCGGACGCGGTGCGCGTCGAGGACGGCGTGGTCAACGTCCACGCCGCGCACGACCTCGTCGCCGGTGCCCGCGACGTCGCGCCCGGCGTGCCCGTCGTCGTGTACGCGGGCGACACCACGCTCCGGGAGCACGGCGCGGCCCTGCGCGAGGCCGGCGCCGCGGACGTCGTCGCGACGCACGTGGACCTGACCACGGCGGTGCGGCGCAGGGCGCGGCAGGTGTTCGAGGACGCGGCTCGGGCACGACTCGGTCCGCTCGCCGTCGCCGGACCGGCCGACCTGCCGCCCGAGCTGCCCGTCGACGCCCTCGTCGACGTCCCGGGGACGGGACGCGTCGCGGTCGAGCTCGCGGGGTGGGTCCGCCGCCCCAAGCCCGCCGCGGTGCGCGGGCGCGCCGACCGGCTCGTGCCGCTGCTCGACCGCGGCGCGGCGGTCGCGGGCTGGATCGTGACGCCCGACGACGTCGTGCCGCCCGAGCTGGTCGCGGAGCTGCCGGCCGGGGTCGAGGTGGTCTCGTTCGACGAGCTCGTCGCGCGGCTGGGGGCGTAGACGCCACTCACCCGATCGGGTCCTGGTCACCCGTCCGAGATGTCGGGATGATCACCTCGCGCGGACCGCGGCGGCCCGCCAGGCCGAGGGGGCGACCGTGGCGCGTGCACGTGCTGGATCGGGTGGGACGACGTCGATGCGCGCGCGGACGGTCGCCGTCGCGCTCGCCTCGGCGGTCGCCGTCTCGCTCTCGGGCGGCCCGGTGACCGCCGCAGGTCCCTCGGGAACCACCACGGTGCTCCTGCCGGAGGGTCGGTGGACGGGGCTCCTCGCCGAGGCGGTCGTCGGCGACCGGCACGTCTACGCGATGGAGTACGAGTCCCACCGCCTGCTGTCCACGCGGCTGTGGGCGCGCGAGATCACCACCTCGGCCTCCGGCACCGGGCTCGGGTCGGCGGCGGTCGTCGCCCACGCCTCCATGATCGGCGGCGTGGTCGAGGACGACGGGGTGCTCGCGTACCGACGGCCCGTCGACGAGCGCGTCGTCCTGCGCGACGCGTCGGGTCGCGAGACGCTGCCCGACTGGGGCGGCGAGGTGCTCGGACGGGGCAGGCTCCTCGAGCTGGACGGCCCATGGCTCGTCACCTGGGACGCGGTCGTCCACACGCCTAGCGGCACCGTCACCCCGATCGACGCGGTCATGGCCGCGCGCGGAGGCCGCACGGTCGGCACGCAGGACGTGCACGTCGAGGGCGACCTCCTCCTGTGGGACGGTCACGTCCACGAGAACGGGACGGTGACCGAGGAGCTCCGGGCCGTCCGCCTGGGCGCCGTCGCACCCGAGGGCGCGACGACCCTGCTCGACTCGGCGGGGCCCTACGCGTACGGCGGCCTCAACCCCGCGTTGTACGCCGTCCTCTCCCCGGCGGGCATCGGCTCGGACCGCGTCGCGTGGACGCGGACCGCCGGCAGCCACCCCGAGGCGACGACGCAGGTGCGCTGGGTCCCGACGACGGACCTGCGGGCGGCACCCCGCAGCGTGACAAGCCCGTCACGAGGATCGATCGTCCAGCCCGAGCCCTTCCTCCGTGGCTCGCGCGTGGTGGTCCCGACGAGCCATGTCGACGGGACCGTCCTCACCGAGCTGGATCTGGCGGACCCTGCGGCGCCCGCCACCGTCGAGGTCTACGCGGGTCAGGACGTCCTCGCCGGCCGCGACGCGTTCGCGGTGACGAGCGACCGTGCGACTCGGGCCCTGACCCTCCGTGACCGTGCGGGTCGGCCGTTCCGGCAGGTCGCCGGCCGTCCGCTCCTCTCCTCCGTCGCGCCGAGCACGGGGGCCGTCGCGGGTGGGGGTGAGGTCGTCGTGCGCGGGTCCGGGTTCACGGGCGCGACCGCGGTGCGGTTCGGCGGCGTTCCCGGGACCGGTCTGAAGGTCGTGTCCGACGGCGAGCTGCGCGTCTCCGCCCCCGCCGCCGGATGGCCCGGTCCGGTCCCCGTCACCGTCACGACCGGCGCGGGGACGAGCGGCGACGCACTGACGAGCCGCTACACGTACGGCTCCTTCGTGACGCAGCGACCCCAGCGTGTCCTCGCCGACCCTGCCGCCACGCCGGGTTCCCCGCGGTGCGTCCAGGTCGCCGGGCGGGCGGGCGTCCCGGCGTCGGCGAGCGGCGTCGTGGTGAACGTGACCACGGTGCGGCCCACGAGCTACGGCCACGTCGTCGTCTACCCCGACAGCGACGGCAGCGGCGCGACGCCGCCGCCGTCCGGGTCCACGGTCGGCTTCGAGCCGGGGCGGGACGTCGCGAACGCCGCGTTCGTGGACCTGCCGCCGAGCGGCAGGGTCTGCTACCTCACCCGTGGCGCCCCCTCTGCGGGGATCCTCCTCGACGTGACGGGCTGGTCGACCGACGACGCCGGGATCGTCACCCGGGCACCGGAACGGCTGCTCGACACCCGGCCGGGCGCCGACCACGTCGGCGAGCTCGACCGTCCGCTCGCACCGCGCGAGCGGACCACCGTCCAGGTCACCGGGAACGCGGGCGTGCCCCACGGCGCCGCAGCGGTCCTCGTCACCGTGACGGTGGCGCAGCCGGGCCGGGTGGGCAACCTCCGCGTCGCCTCGGGTGACGTCCAGGAGATGCCCGGGACGTCGACCGTGAACTACGCCGTCGGCCAGGACAAGGCGAACGCCGCGGTCGTCCCGCTGTCCGGCGACGGGCGCATCGCGCTCTGGTCGGACTCGGCGGCACCGGTGCACGTGGTCGTCGACGTCGTCGGGCACGTCCTGGACGGCCGGGGCTGGCGCGCGACGACGCCGCAGCGGGTGCTCGACACCCGACCGGTCCCCGGCGAGGTGGAGCCGTCGGCCGGGCTGCAGCCCCGCGCGCCCGAGCAGGTCTCGCTCCGAGGCGTCGTGCCCGACCACGCCACCGCCGCCGTCCTCAACGTGACGTCGATCCACCCGGGAGCGGTGGGCAACCTGCGCGTGTACCCGGACGAGCTCGGCACGGCGAACCGGCCGCCGGACGCGTCCGCGCTGAACTACGTGGTGGGCCGGGACGTGCCCAACCTCGTGGTCGTCGCCGTGCCACCGAGCCGGCAGGTCGTGCTCTGGTCCGACTCGGGCGCTCCGGCGCACGTCGCGGTGGACGTCGTGGGGTACCTGACCGACTGACACCCGAGCGAGTGCGGCGGTGCTGGACCCGGGCCGGGCCGGGCCGGCCTGGAGACGACGAGAGCCGGGGACCGCGTGGTCCCCGGCTCTCGTGCTGGTGGGCAAGGGGGGACTTGAACCCCCACGTCCTTTCGGACACTGGCACCTGAAGCCAGCGCGTCTGCCATTTCGCCACTTGCCCGCGACGGAAGAGGCTAGCACGCACGCACGTCCCCGCCGCACACGGGACGGTCGGCGCGACGGGCCCGAGCGGGCGAAGTTCGGCGGTCAGCCGTGCGTGCACCGGGCCCGCAGGCCTGCGACCGTCCGCGCCTGGCCCTCGCGTCCCGGCGCGACGCAGCACCGGCGGATACGATCACTGCGGACCTCCGGGGGTCCCCGTGCTGCCCGCCGCCCTCGTCCGCCCCGCGCGGGTCGGACCCAGCGCGCGCGACGGCACGGGAGTCGCCCTCGGACACGACGACGTCAGCGGGCCCCGGACGCCCGCCGCACGACCGGGAGGAGGTGGCATGGGAGTCCTCGACCGCTTCGAGAAGGGCGTGGAGAAGGTCGTCAGCACCGCGTTCGCGAAGGCCTTCCGCAGCGAGGTCAAGCCCGTCGAGCTCGCGAGCGCGCTCCGACGTGAGCTCGACGACCGTGCCGCCGTCGTCGGGCGGGACCGGACCGTCGTCCCGAACGAGTTCACGATCGAGCTCTCGCCCGCGGACCACCAGAAGGTCGAGGCGTGGGGTGCGGAGCCACTCGCGGACGAGCTCGCCGCCAACGTCACCGAGCACGCGACCCACCAGCGCTACGCGTTCGTCGGACCCGTGACCGTCGCGTTCGTCGAGGACCCGACGCTCGAGGAGGGCCGCTTCCAGGTCCGCAGCGCGACCGTGCGCGGCGCCGTCGCGCCCGCCACGACGGTCGCCGCGTCGGTGCGCCACCCGCTCGTCGACATCGACGGCCAGCGCTACCTGCTCACCGGACCGGTGACCGTCATCGGACGCGGCAGCGAGGCCGACATCATCGTCGACGACCCGGGCATCTCCCGCCGGCACCTCGAGATCCGCGTGACGCCCGACGGCGTCGTCGCGTCCGACCTCGGCTCGACCAACGGCACCTTCGTCGAGGGCCACAAGGTGCCCGCCGCGACGCTCGTCGACGGCAACACGATCACGATCGGCCGCACACGCATCCTGTTCTGGACGGGCGTCGACGAGGACGAGGACCGGTGATCGCCGGGTGAGCGAGCTCACGGTCACCCTCCTCCGGCTGGGGTACCTCCTGCTGCTGTGGCTGTTCGTGCTCGCGGCGATCGGCGTGCTGCGTCGGGACCTGTACGGCACGCGCATCGTGCGCCGCCTGCGCCGCACGCCCGGTCCGCCCGTCGCGACCCCGGCGGCCCCCGCGGTGACGCCCGCCGCACGCCCGACCCCGATCGCCCGGCGCGACTCGGGCCCGCGACGCCTCGTCGTCACGGACGGCCCGCTGCGCGGCACGACCCTCCCGCTCACGACGTCGGCCGTGCTCATCGGCCGCGCGCCCTCGTGCACGCTCGTCCTCGACGACGACTACTCGTCGTCGCGCCACGCACGGATCTACCCGCAGGACGGCGAGTGGTTCGTCGAGGACCTCGGCTCGACCAACGGGACGTTCGTGGGCCGCGAGCGCGTCGACCGTCCCGTGCTCGTCCGGCCCGGCACGCAGGTCCGCGTCGGCCAGAGCACCATCGAGCTGCAGAGGTAGGCGCCGCGTTGTCCATCGCACTGCGCTACGCCGCGCGCTCCGACGTGGGCCTCGTGCGCGCGAAGAACGACGACTCGGGGTACGCGGGCCCGCACCTGCTCGTCGTCGCGGACGGCATGGGCGGTCACGCGGGCGGCGACGTCGCGTCCTCGGTCGCCGTCGCGCACCTCGCGCCGCTCGACGACGAGGCGCACGGGCCCGACGACGCCCTCGCCGAGCTCACGCGTGCGCTCACCGAGGCCCACGAGGAGCTCCTCGCGCGGGCCGAGGCGGAGCCCGAGCTCGCGGGCCTCGGCACGACCGTCACGGCGCTCCTGCGCTCGGGCAACAAGCTCGCGATGGCCCACATCGGCGACTCGCGCGCCTACCTGCTGCGCGACGGCGTCCTCAGCCAGGTCACGACGGACCACTCGTTCGTTCAGCACCTCGTGACCACCGGCAAGATCACGCAGGAGGAGGCCGACCACCACCCGCAGCGGTCGGTCCTCCTGCGCGTGCTGGGCGACTTCGACATGGACATCTCGCCCGACATGTCGGTGCGCGAGGCCCGCCCGGGCGACCGGTGGCTGCTGTGCTCGGACGGGCTCTCGGGCGTCGTCAGCGCCGACACGCTCGCCGCGACGCTCGCCGAGGTCAGGGACGTCGACGCGTGCGCCGACCAGCTCGTGCAGCTCTCGCTGCGCGGCGGTGCCCCCGACAACGTGACGGTCGTCGTGAGCGACGTCGTCGAGGTCGACCAGCTGCCCGACGGCGCCGCGCCGTCCACGACGTCGCACGTCGTCGGTGCGGCCGCGAAGGACCGTCGCCGCCCGACGCTCGGCGGCCAGGGTGCCGCGGCCCGCGCCGCGCAGCACTCCGCCGCCGCCCGCGCCGCCGCCGACGACGACGACGCCTCCCCGCCCCGCAGACCGGTGCGCGAGGACGAGGAGGAGCCGGAGCCCTCGCGCCTGCGGCGCCGCCTCGCGTGGACCGCGGTCGCGCTCGTCGTCGCGGGACTCGTCGCGCTCGGCGCATGGCTCGGCTACGGCTGGACGCAGGACCAGTACTACGTGGGGGTCGCCGACGGGCACGTCGCGATCTACCGCGGCATCCCGCAGGAGGTCGGCGGGCTCGTGCTGTCGCGCGTCGTGGAGAGGTCCGACGTGCGCGTCGACGACCTCCCCGGCTTCGTGCGCGACCGCCTCGAGCAGACGATCCCCGCGGACGACCTGCCGGCTGCCCGGGAGCGCGTGGCGTCGCTCGAGCAGGGGTGACGGCGGCGGTGCCATGGCCACGGTGATCCCGTACCGCGTGCGGCCCGGCCGGTCGCTCGAGCTCGCGCTGCTCGCGCCCGCGCTGCTGCTCGGCGTCGGCGCGTACGCGCTCGTCGGTCTCGCGACGCAGGGCACGCTGCCCGCGGACATCCTCGGCTACGGCGCGGGTCTCGTCGGGCTCGCGCTCGGCATGCACCTCGTGCTGCGCTGGCGGGCGCCCTACGCGGACCCCGTGATCCTCCCGGTGGTGGTCGCGCTCAACGGCATCGGCCTGGCGATGATCTACCGGATCGACATCGCCTACGTCGCGCGCGGCCGCGAGAGCGTCTTCGCGGAACGCCAGCTCGCGTGGACGGCGCTCGGCGTCGTGCTCGCGTCCCTCGTCCTCGTGCTGCTGCGCGACCACCGCACCCTGCGCCGCTACACCTACACGGCGATGGTCGCGGGGCTCGTGCTCATCGTGCTGCCGCTGGTCCCCGGGCTCGGCGCCAACATCAACGGCGCGCAGATCTGGATCCGGCTCGGGGGCATGTCCTTCCAGCCCGCCGAGCTCGGCAAGATCGTCCTCGCGGTGTTCTTCGCCGGCTACCTCGTCACGACCCGGGACACGCTCGCGCTCGCCGGGCCCAAGGTGCTCGGCCTGCAGCTACCGCGCCCGCGCGACCTCGGACCGATCCTCCTGGCGTGGCTCGCGTCGCTCGCGGTCCTCGTCCTGCAGCGCGACCTCGGGACGTCGCTGCTGTTCTTCGGGCTCTTCGTCGCGATGCTCTACCTCGCGACCGAGCGCATGAGCTGGGTCGTCATCGGCCTAGGGCTCTTCATCGGCGGCGCGGTGCTCGCCTCGACGGCGTTCTCCCACGTCACCGCCCGGTTCGACGCGTGGCTCAACGCGTTCGACGACGACGTCTTCCAGCAGTCGCCGGGCGGGTCGGGACAGCTCGTGCGCGGGCTCTTCGGCCTCGCCAACGGCGGGCTGTTCGGCACGGGCTGGGGCGAGGGCCGGCCGGACCTCGTGCCCTACGCGGAGTCGGACTTCATCGTCGCGTCGCTCGGCGAGGAGCTCGGGCTCACGGGCCTGCTCGCGATCCTCCTCGGCTACCTCGTGCTCGCGCAGCGCGGTCTGCGCACCGCGATCGGCGTGCGGGACGGCTTCGGCAAGCTCTTCGCGGGCGGCATGTCCTTCGTCGTCGCGTTCCAGTGCTTCGTCGTCGTCGGCGGCGTCACCCGGCTCATCCCCCTGACGGGCCTGACCATGCCGTTCCTCGCGTACGGCGGCTCGTCCCTGCTCGCGAACTGGGTCATCGTGGCGCTCCTGCTGCGGATCTCGGACAGCGCGCGCCGGCCCGCGGCCGACGGCGGCGCCCCCGGTCCGCTCGCACCGGCCGAGCCCGGGACGGGCGCCGCGCCCGGCGAGCAGGAGACCGAGCGGATCGACGTGGAGGAGCTCCGGTGAACACGCCGCTGCGCCGCCTCGCGTCGGTCGTCCTCGTCATGTTCCTCGCGCTCATGGTGAGCGTCACCTGGGTCCAGTACGGCGCCGCGCCCGACCTCAACAACGACAGCCGCAACGTCCGCACCCTGTACCGCGAGTACGGGAACGCGCGCGGGCCGATCGTCGTCGCGGGGGAGTCGGTCGCGTACTCGGTGCCGGTCGACGACGCGTTCGGCTACCAGCGCATGTACGCGAACGGCCCGCTCTACGCGCACCTCACCGGCCACTACTCCGTCGTCTACGGGCGCAGCGGGGTCGAGCGCGCGATGAACACCGAGCTCAACGGGTCCTCGGACTCGCTGTTCCTCGAGCGGATCCAGGACCTCGTCACGGGACGTCAGCCGCAGGGGGCCGTCGTCGAGCTGACGATCGACCCGGTCGTGCAGCAGGCCGCGTGGGACGCGCTCGGCGACCAGCGCGGTGCCGTGGTCGCGCTCGACCCGACGACGGGCGCGATCCTCGCGATGGTGTCCAAGCCGTCCTACGACCCGAACCTCCTCGCGTCGCACGACACGACCGCCGTCAACGAGGCGTGGGCCGCGCTCAACGCGGCCGAGGGCGACCCGCTCGTCAACCGCGCGATCGCCGGGGACACGTACCCGCCGGGCTCGACCTTCAAGGTCGTCACCGCGGCCGCCGCGCTCGAGGACGGCCTCACGCCCGCGTCCGAGGTCGCCGCGCCCGTCGAGCTCGACCTGCCCCAGAGCTCGTCCGTGCTGCGCAACTTCGGCGGCTCGGCGTGCTCGCCGTCAGGCACCCAGAGCCTCGCCGACGCGCTGCGGATCTCCTGCAACACGGCGTTCGGTCAGCTCGGTCTCGACCTCGGCGACGAGGCCCTGCGCGAGCAGGCCGAGGCGTTCGGCTTCGGGACGGCCCTCGACGTGCCGATGACAGTCACGGAGAGCTCCTTCCCCGACGAGGTCGACCGACCGCAGACGGCTCTCTCGGCGATCGGTCAGTACGAGGTGCGCGTGACCCCCCTGCAGGTGGCGATGGTGTCGTCCGCCGTCGCCAACGACGGCGTCCTCATGACGCCGCACCTGGTCCGCGCCGTGCGCGACCAGGACCTCGAGGTGGTCACGGAGACCGAGCCGGAGCAGCTGCGGCGCTCGGTGTCCCCCGCCACCGCCGACGCGCTCACGCAGATGATGCTCGGGGTCGTCGAGTCGGGGACCGGCCGCGCCGCGCAGATCCCCGGCGTCGCCGTCGCGGGCAAGACCGGCACCGCCCAGACCTCCGCCGAGGCCGCGCCGCACGCGTGGTTCACCGCGTTCGCGCCCGCCGACGAGCCGCGCGTCGCCGTCGCCGTCGTCGTCGAGAACGGCGGCGCGATGGGCAACGAGGCCACGGGCGGGGCGGTCGCCGCGCCGATCGCACGAGCCGTCATCGAGGCGGTCCTGCGGTGACCCGGCCCGCCGAGGTCCGGCGGTGAGGCCCGAGACGGGCACCGCCCTGGGTGGCCGCTACCGGCTCGTCTCCCGCGTCGCCGTCGGCGGCATGGGCGAGGTGTGGGTCGCGCACGACGACGCCCTCAAGCGCGACGTCGCGGTCAAGGTCCTGCGCGAGGAGTTCGCGGGCGACACCGGCTTCCTCGAGCGCTTCCGCGCCGAGGCCCGCAACAGCGCACAGCTCTCGCACCCGAACATCGCCGCGCTGTACGACTACGGCGAGCAGGCCGGGTCGGGGTTCCTCGTCATGGAGCTCGTGCTGGGCGAGCCGATGTCCGACCTCCTCGACCGGCAGCCCGTGCTGCCGACGCGGCGGCTCCTGCCGATCCTCGCCCAGACGGCGCGCGCGCTCCACGCGGCCCACGTCGCCGGCGTGGTCCACCGGGACGTCAAGCCCGGGAACATCCTGCTCGCACGCTCGGGCCGCGTGAAGATCACCGACTTCGGCATCTCGACGGCCATCAACCAGGTGCCGATGACGGCGTCCGGGATGGTCATGGGCACCGCGCAGTACCTGTCGCCCGAGCAGGCCATCGGCAAGGCGGCCACGCCGGCGTCGGACATCTACTCGCTCGGGATCGTCGCGTACGAGGCGCTCGTCGGTCACCGCCCGTTCACCGGACCCACGGCCGTCGACATCGCCGTCGCGCACGTCAACACCCCCGTCCCGCCGATGCCGGGCGCGATCGACCCCGAGCTGAGCGCGCTCGTGATGCGCATGCTCGCGAAGGAGCCCGAGGCGCGGCCCCGCTCCGCGGCGTCCCTCGCGCGGCACCTCGACGACCTGGCCGAGACCACCCCGTCCGACGGCGTGCCCCTGCCCTACGGGCGCCACGCCCGGCCCGTGGACGTCGCGCACGCGGGCGAGACCGGCGAGCCCACCCCCACCCGGACCACGCCCGTCGTCGGGGCGTCGGTGCGGGCGGGGCGGTCGACGGGGCCCGGAGTCGGTGCCGGAGTCGGTGCCGGGGCCGCACAGGAGACCTCGGCGCCGAGCGCTCCCACCGGCGGGGGGCCGGTTCCCGGCCCCGCCCCGTCCGCCGGGTCGGGTGCCTCCGCAGCCGACGCGGTCGTCGCCGGCCAGGTCGTGCCGCCCGTCATCCCGCCCGTCGTCCCGGCCCCGCACCCGTCGCCGTCGGGCGAGTCGCGCGTGGTCCCGGTCGGCGAGGTGCTCCCGCCACCGCCGGCCGCCCGTGTGCCCGCCGAGCCCACGCCCGTCTACGACGCCGTCGCGGCCGCGGCCGGCCTCGGCCCGACCGGGGACGGCGCGACGACCGGTGACCGTGGCGCGACCGGACCCGGCCGTGACGACGCGCGGCGTCCCGGGGTGGACCGCTCGCAGCTCGTGCGGGCGCGCCCCCGGCGGGACCGGCGCGCCGGTGGTCCCCGCACGCACGACACCCTCGGCGCCGACCGCTCGACGGACCCGCGCGGACCAGTGAGCAGGTTCGGACCGGCGCTGCGGATCGGGCCCGTCGTCGTGCCGCGGATCGCCGTCGCGCTCGCGCTGCTCGTCCTCTTCGCGCTCCTGGGCGCGGCCTTCGCGGATAGTCTCTGGGGGCCCTCCGGAGCCTCGGACGGCGCAGCAGGCGGTCCCGGGGCTCGGCATGTCACGGTGGTCACGTCCGCGGCGGACATGTCCGTGGATGGGATGATCCAGGAACGCCCTGCCCCGCAGGGACACGACGACAGCGAGGGATGAGTGGTGGACGACGCACCCCGGATGCTCGGTGGCCGCTACGAGGTCGGTGAGCTCATCGGGCGCGGCGGGATGGCCGAGGTCCACATCGGTCACGACACGCGCCTCGGCAGAACGGTCGCGGTCAAGATCCTGCGCTCCGACCTCGCCCGCGACCCCTCGTTCCAGGCGCGCTTCCGGCGTGAGGCCCAGGCCGCCGCGGCGCTGAACCACCCGGCGATCGTCGCCGTGTACGACACCGGCGAGGACGTCCACACCGACGCGACGGGCACCGCGCACCACGTGCCGTTCATCGTCATGGAGTACGTCGAGGGCCACACCGTGCGGGACATCCTGCGCGACGGCTCCGCGGTCCCGATCGAGGAGGCGGCCGAGATCACGGTCGGCGTCCTCTCGGCGCTCGAGTACTCGCACCACGCGGGGATCGTGCACCGCGACATCAAGCCCGCGAACGTCATGCTGACGCCGACCGGTGCCGTCAAGGTCATGGACTTCGGCATCGCGCGGGCGATGGCCGACGCCGCCGGCACCATGACGCAGACGCAGGCCGTCATCGGCACCGCGCAGTACCTCTCGCCCGAGCAGGCCCGCGGCGAGGCGGTCGACGCCCGCTCGGACCTCTACTCGACCGGCTGCCTGCTGTTCGAGCTGCTGACGGGGCGTCCGCCGTTCATCGGCGACTCGCCCGTCGCGGTCGCGTACCAGCACGCGCGCGAGGAGGCGCAGGCGCCCAGCACGTTCGCGTCCGACGTCCCCGAGCCGCTCGACCGCATCACGATGAAGGCGCTCGCGAAGGACCGCGAGGACCGGTACAGCTCCGCTGCGGAGTTCCGCGCGGACCTCGAGTCCGCCGTCCGGGGCGGCCACGTGTCCGCACCTCCCGTGGGCGCGCTCGGTGCGGCGGCAGCCGCTGCCGCGGCCGCACGCGACCAGGGACCGCACACCGCCGCGACGCAGGTGCTCGGCGCGCAGGGCCACGACCGTACCCAGGTCATGGGCGCGGCAGCGGCCGGCGGTGCCGTCGCGGGAGCCGGTGCGACGCAGGTCATGGGCGGCGGGACGTCGCCGTGGGCCCAGGTGCAGACCAGCCAGCAGCCGGTCGTCCCGCCGGTCGGCGCGCCCGACGACGACCCGCCCCGCCGCCGCGGCGTCCTGTGGACGCTCATCGTGGTCGCGGTGCTCGCGGTCCTCGGGATCATCCTCGTGCTCACGCTCGGCGACGAGAACGCCCGCGAGCCCGAGACGGCGAGCGTCCCGACCGTCGCCGGCCTCGACGAGGCGGCCGCACGGGCCGCGCTCGAGGCGGAGGACCTGGTGCCACGCTTCCTCACCGAGGCGAGCCCGGAGGTCGACGAAGGGCTGGTCACGCGCACGGACCCCGGCGCGGGCGAGACGGTCGACGTCGGCTCGGAGGTCGACGTCTACGTCTCCTCGGGGGCCGACGCCGTCGAGGTCCCGCAGCTCGAGGGCCTCACGCAGGAGCAGGCCCGCCGTGTCCTGGGCGACCTGGGCTTCGAGAACATCACGACCGACACGACGGACCACCCCTCGATCGCCGAGGGCAACGTCGTGGAGAGCAGCCCCGCCGTGGGGCAGAGCGTCACCCCGGACACGGAGATCACGCTCGTCCTCTCGACCGGGCAGGTCGAGCTGCCCGACCTCACCGGTCAGGAGGAGGCCGCCGCCCGGCAGGCGCTCGTCGACCTCGGCCTCACGCCCGTCATCTCCCGCGAGGAGAGCGACGCGGCGCCCGGCACGGTCATCCGCCAGAGCCGCACGCCCGGGCCCGTCCCGCAGCGCAGCGAGGTCGAGCTCTTCATCGCCGTCGAGCCCGAGGTCGAGCAGACGACGGTCCCCGACCTGTTCAACCTCACGGTCGAGACCGCGGAGCAGCGCCTCGGTGCGAGCGGCCTGAACGTCGGCGGCACGCGCGAGGAGGCGTCCGACGAGGTCGCCGCAGGCCGCGTGATCGGCAGCGAGCCCGCCGCCGGCTCGTCCGTCCCCGAGGGGTCCGAGGTCACGCTCGTCGTGTCGTCCGGCCCGAGCGAGGACAACGGCGGCGGCAACGCCGGCGGGGGCGGGGACGACGGGGGCGGCGAGGGCGACTGACCCTCGCGCGCAGCAGCGACGGACCAGACGCACCGGCCCCGGGACGACACCTCGTCGTCCCGGGGCCGTCGTCGTGAGTGGGGGGCGCGCGCGCCGGCGTCTGCCCGGGGCGTCACCTCGCCGGCGCGACGGCCCCTTCGCGCACGAGCGGCGCCATGCCCGCGGAGGCCTCGACCGCGCCGTCGAGACCGCACGCCTCGAGCCAGTTCGCGAGCAGGCGGTGACCGCCCTCGGTGAGCACGGACTCGGGGTGGAACTGCACGCCGTGCAGCGGCAGCTCGCGGTGCTGCAGGCCCATGATCACTCCGGCGCCGTCCGCGGTCGCGGTGCGCGCGGTCACCTCGAGCTCGTCGGGCACGGTCCCGTCGACGACGGCGAGCGAGTGGTAGCGCGTCGCGGTGAACGGGACGGCGAGCCCCGCGAGGACGCCGCGACCCTCGTGCCGCACCTGGCTCGTCTTGCCGTGCATGAGCTCGGGCGCGTGCGTGACCGTCGCCCCGAACACCTCACCGAGGGCCTGGTGCCCGAGGCACACGCCGAGCATGGGCGTCGCCGTCGTGGCGCAGTCCCGGATCACGTCCATGCTCTGGCCCGCGGCCCGGGGCGTGCCGGGGCCGGGGGAGATCAGGACGCCGTCGTACCCGTCCCGCTCCTCGAGCGGCGGGACGGCGTCGTTGCGGACCACGACCGTCTCGGCCCCGAGCTGGTCGAGGTACCCGACGATCGTGTAGACGAACGAGTCGTAGTTGTCGACGACGAGGATGCGGGTCATCTCGGGGCTCCGGGGGAGTGACGGCGGCGGTGCTACCGGACGAGGGTACGTCGCCCGCTCACGCGGCGGCGTCGTCGACCGTGGCGTACTGGAGCTCGACCGGCCCCTGGTAGGCGTCGAGCTGCACCTCGTCCTCGACGTCGAGCGACCACCCGAGCCCGACCGCGTCGACGTAGGTCAGGTAGGTCCGGACGTCCTCGGACCGCAGCAGGGCTCGCTCGAGCTCCTCCGGGTCGCCGATCGCCTGCACGACGTAGGGCGGCGAGTACGTGCGGCCGTGCAGCAGGAGCACGTTCCCGACGCAGCGGAACGCCGACGTCGAGATGACGCGCTCGCCCTGCAGGGTCATCGCCTCGGCGCCGCCCGCCCACAACGCGTTGATCACGGCCTGGAGGTCCTGCTGGTGCACCACGAGCTGGTCGCTCACGACCCAGTCGGGTCGCGGGGCGTTCGCGGGTGCGTCCGAGAGCGAGACCGTCAGCCCGGGGCCGACGACGGGCACCCGACCGGCGGCGAGGCGGACCAGCTCGGACTCGGGCGTCGTGTCCGGCTCGTCCACGGTGAGCTCGTCGGTGAGCGCGTCGATCTCGGCGCGGAGCGCCTCGACCTCGGACGCGAGCTGCTCGGTGCGCTGGGACTCGACCTGGACGAGGCTCGGCAGGTCCTGCGCGTGACGCGTGTCGGTGACGCCGGCGATGCGCGCGTTGGCGGCGAAGAGGAACCCGGCGAGCACGAGGACGAGGGCCACGGCGACGGCGCTCCCATCGCGTGCGCCGCGCGTCCTGCGGGTGGCGGCGTGGTCCGGCACGGGCCCCCTTCCGTCGGATCGGCGCAGTCGAGCACTACGCTAGACGACGAACGTCCGTCCCCCTGGCTCCCCGGGGGCGTCCACGAGGACGGCGCGGGCGTCCGACCAGGACCACCGAGGAGACGCTGTGCCCCTGTCGAGGTCGCGCAAGAAGTCCGCGCCCACCGCCCAGCCCGTCGTGGCGAAGATCGACAAGGGCAACCCCGGGTGGCTCGTCCCGACGATGCTCGGGCTCATGATCGTGGGCCTCGCCTGGATCGTGACGTACTACGTCACGGGCCGGTACCCCGTCCCGGGGCTGGACAACTGGAACCTCCTGATCGGCTTCGTGATCCTCTTCGCCGGGTTCGGCCTCACGCTGCGCTGGCGCTGACGACGGGTCGCGTCCACCGGTCCGCGCTCGCTGTCCACAGGCGAGGCCCAGCCGACGGCCCGTCCGTCCCCAGCGGTGCACAACCCTGTGGATAATCACAGCGGTGTAATTCCACAGGTGTGAACAAGCCTGGGGACGGCGCCTCAGAGCAGGAGCAGCGGGTTCACCGTGGCATACCGGATCGCGACCGCCACGACCAGCACCGCGAGCGTCCCGGCCACCGCGACGACCCCGAGCTGAGCGCGCCGGTCCTTCGGTGCGTACGCGAACGCGGCGCCGAGACCCAGCCCGACGACGAACCCGCCGAGGTGCGCCTCCCACGCGATGCCGCCGACGACGAACGGCAGCGCTGCGTTGACGAGAAGCAGCGCCACCATGCCCCGCACGTCCCGCCCGAGCCGTCTCAGCAGCACGAACATCGCGCCGAACAGCCCGAACACCGCACCCGACGCGCCGACGACCCCGGCGGTCCAGGACGTGCCGATGCCGGGGGTCGCGAGCAGGGTGAAGGCGACGCTGCCGCCGACCGCGGCCACGAGGTAGAGCGCGAGGAAGCGCCACCGGCCGAGCATCTGCTCGAGGCCGGGGCCGAAGATCCACAGCGCGTACATGTTGAAGCCGATGTGCAGCAGCAGCCCACGGCCGGTGCTGTGCAGGAACGCCGCGGTGAGGAAGCGCCACGGTTCCGCCGCACCCCACGCGGGAACGAACAGCAGGGACTGCGTCCACGGGTTGTCGCCGCCGCGTCCGAGGAGCAGCTGGAGGAGGAAGCTCGCGACGCTCAGGCCGACGAGCGTCATCGTGACGACCGGCGGGCCGCCGCGCAGCGGGGCGCCGAATGCGCTGCGCGCGACGGGCGCGGTGCGCGACGACGCGCGCACGCAGTCGACGCAGTGGACGCCGACCGCGGCCTGGCGCTGGCACTCGGGGCACGCGGGCCGGCCGCAGCGCTGGCAGCGCACGTAGGAGACCCGGTCCGGGTGCCGTGGGCACACGGGGACGGCGTCGGGGGCCGGTCCCGGTTCGGCCCCGGGCGGTGGTGTGCTCATGTCCCTCCGGACGACGACGGACCGGGCACGTCGGCCCGGTCCGTCGTCGCGGGCGTCGGCCCGTGGTCGGTCAGTCCTCGATCGAGACCGAGGTGATGGTGATGTCCTGCACCGGGCGGTCACCCGGGCGGGTCGGCGCCGCGGCGATCGCGTCGACGACCGCACGGCTCTCGTCGTCGGCGACCTTGCCGAAGATCGTGTGCTTGCCGTTGAGCCACGTCGTCGGCGCGACGGAGACGAAGAACTGCGAGCCGTTCGTGCCGCCGACCTTCCCGCTCACCGGGTCGCGCCGCTTGCCGGCGTTCGCCATGGCGAGGAGGTAGGGCTCGGAGAAGGTGAGCTCGGGGTGGATCTCGTCGTCGAACGTGTAGCCCGGGCCGCCGGTCCCCGTGCCCAGGGGGTCGCCACCCTGGATCATGAAGCCCGCGATGACGCGGTGGAAGATCGTGCCGTCGAAGAGGGGCTCGGTGCGCTCGGCCCCGGTGCGGGGGTCGGTCCACGCCTGGTCGCCCCGAGCGAGCCCGACGAAGTTGCGGACCGTCTTGGGCGCGTGGTTCGGGAAGAGCTCGATGCGGATGTCACCGGCGGTGGTGTGGAGGGTCGCGAACATGGCGCAATCCTCGCACGCGGCCGCCGTCGGCCGCCGAGAGGATCGACGGAGGTCGCGCGCGGCGGGGGCCCTAGTGGCAGCATGGTCAGCAGTTCACGCATGCCATACCGTCCGCCCGCAGAGGAGTCACGCGATGTTCGACCGGATCAGGGCCGTGCGCACGACAGTCGACGCCGAGCGTCTGAAGGCGCAGGCAGGTGAGCTGCAGGAGCTGCTCGCGGACGCGAGCGCGCGCGCCAACCTCACGGCCGCGCAGCTCGCCGAGCAGGCCAAGGTCCAGGCGGCGCTCGCCCGGCGTTGGGCCGCGCCGCACGTCGAGCACGGCGTGGACTGGGCCCGCCCGCGGGTCGAGCGCGCGCTGCACGAGGGCCGCTCCAAGGCCGAGCCGTACATCGAGGAGGCCGCGCGCAAGGCCGTGCCGGTCGTCGACACGGCGCACGACAGGCTCGTCGAGGACCTCCTGCCGAAGGTCGTCGCCGCGGTGACCGCCGCCGCCGCGGCCACCGCTGCCGGGGCCGACAAGGCCGCCGCTGCGACGTCGGCCAAGCTCGCCGAGCTCGGGCACGTCGAGCCGCCCAAGACGTCGCACAAGGGGCGCAACGTGCTCCTCGTCCTCGTCGCGGCCGCGGCGGGTGGCGCTGCCTACCAGGCCTGGCGGCGCAGCTCGTCGACGACGGACCCGTGGGCCGAGGACCCGTGGGAGCCGGCGACCACGAGCTCGACGTCGCGTTCGCGCGCCGCCGACGCCCGCGAGGAGCTCCAGGGCGTGATGGACGACGTGCGGCACGAGCTGGGCGACGCCGCGGAGTCCGTGGGGGAGGCGGCCGGCGAGGCCGTCGCCCGCACGCGTGAGGCGACCGAGCGCGCGACGGAGAAGGCCCGCGAGGCCACGCGTCGCACGACGTCGCGGCGCCGCTCCTCGGGTGCGACGGGTGACGACACGACCACGACGTCCGCGTTCCCGACGGCTGCGTCGACCGCCGACGACACGGCGGACGTCACGCCCGCCGACGTCGCCGACACGATGGGCACGCAGCTCGAGGGCACGCCGGTCTCGGGCTCGAGCCTGGACGAGCAGCTCTCCGGAACCGCGCTCGACGACGACGACAGCCGTGGGTCGACCACGATCGAGGACGGCGACGAGCGCACCGTCTGACGACCACCACGACGGAGGGCCCGGCACGCAGCGTGCCGGGCCCTCCGTGCGTCTCAGCCCAGGGTGACGTCGACCGTGCGGGACGCGGTCCCCGAAGGCGTCGACCCAGGGCCATGGGCGCCGGAGGCCTCGACCGTGACCGTGGCGGCCGGGCCGTCCCCGGCGGCGCGCCCGATGCCGTACGTCCCGCCCCAGCCCTCGACCGTGAGCACGCCGTCGGCGTCGGTGCGCGTCGTCGTCGGCGCGACCCACCACTCGTCCTTGACCAGCCCGCGGAGCGCGTCGAACGCCGGCTTGCGCGTCCCGTCCGCGCGGACGAGCCCGACAGGCGCGCCGAGCCACGCGCCCGCGTCGGTCAGTCCCCAGTAGTTGACCGTCGCGACCGAGGGGTGCGAGAGCAGCGTCCGGTAGTGACGCACGACCTCGTCGGCCTGACGGGCCTCGCCCTCGGGCGTCGAGGGCCACGACGGCACCTGGTAGTCGTTGAGGTCGACGATCTCCGGCGGCATGAGCTCGCCCGACAGCAGCGTGCTCTCGGTGAGGTGCAGCGGCAGGCCGTACCGCGCGAACCGCTCGAGGATCCGCAGCGTCTTCTCCTCACCCCAGTAGCCCTGGTGCATGTGGCTCTGCAGACCGATCGCGTCGACCTGGATCCCCGCCTCGAGGACGCCCTCGATGAGGCACTCGTAGGCGGTCGACATGTCGAAGTCGTTGAGGACGAGGGTCGCGGACGGGTTGGCCGCACGCGCCTCCTCGAACGCCAGCCGGATCGTCGCGATCCGACCGCGCTCGCGGCACAGGCGCGTGATG
This sequence comes from Actinotalea sp. AC32, assembly GCA_031844515.1. Taxonomy (GTDB): domain Bacteria; phylum Actinomycetota; class Actinomycetes; order Actinomycetales; family Cellulomonadaceae; genus Actinotalea. The sequence goes on from JAUZVJ010000010.1 coordinate 68,106, forward strand.
CCGTTCTCCTCCTTGTCGAAGACCGGCATGATCACGACCTCGTTGATCGCGTCCCACGTGTCGATGAGCCCCGCGAAGCCGCTGACGTCGCGTCGGATGCGCTCGCGCTGGACGCGTTCGACCTCGTCGGTCCCGAGGTCGAGCAGCCAGTCCGGTGCGAGCGTGTGCCACACGAGCGGGTGGCCCTTGACCGTGACGCCACGCGCGGCGAACCACTCTGCGGCGCGCCGCAGCCGCTCGGTGTCCGGCCGGCCGCGCTCCGGCTCGAACCCCGCCCAGTAGAAGGGGAGCGTCGCGGTGTTGAAGACGTCGAGCCAGGCATCCGCGAGGCCGGCGGCCTGCTCCGCGGTCGCGCCCCCGAACGCGCCGTCGCCTCCGCCGGTCTCGTCGTTCGCCAGGCCGATGAAGTCGAAGCCGATGCAGCCGAACGCGAAGGAGTGGCTCTGCTGCTCGACGACGACGTCGGTGTCGGCGAGAGGGGTGCCCGAGGCGTCAAGCAGCCGGACCCGGGTCTCGCCGCGACGGTGGGACATCGCCGGGTCGACGGGGTACGTGCGGGGGGCGGGGAAGGACACGGGCAGCTCCTCGTCGAGTGCGCTCCGGCCGCTGTGCCGGTGCTGGTCACGTTCGTGGAAAACGTTATCAACGGGTGGGAAGAGCGGGAGACGTCACGACGATCCGGCCCGAAAGCCGCTCCGCGGAGTCAGACGGTCGGATGACGACCGACGCGCTCCGCACAGCGCAACGCCACCACGACACCGAGGCCCACGCGCCCGCCACGACCCGCACGGCGACCCCCCGCGGAGTCAGACGGTCGACACACGACCGACGCGCTCCGCGCAGCGCGGTGGCGTCGGCGCTCGGCCGTCGGCGGACTGCCGGGCGGCGCGGCTCCGTGGCCGCGGCGTGGGGGATCGGGTGGAGCCAAGGGGACTCGAACCCCTAACCCCCTGCTTGCAAAGCAGGTGCGCTACCAATTGCGCCATGGCCCCTGGTGGGCGGTCAGCCCGGCCGGCACGCGTGCCGGCTGTCAGTCGACGTCGTCGGTGACCTCGGTCCAGAGGTCTCGCTCGTCGCGGTCCTCCGCGTACGTGCGCCAGACGACGTAGCCCGCTCCGACGGCGAGCAGCCCGATGAGGAACTTCTTCATCCGTCCTCCGGTGGAGCAGTGGGGAGTGGGCCTAAGAGGACTTGAACCTCTGACCTCTTCCTTATCAGGGAAGCGCTCTAACCGTCTGAGCTATAGGCCCGTGCGCGCCGTGCTGCAGGCGCCGCACGAGAGTACCCCAGCCGTGGTGCTGGACCCAACTCGGCGGCGCCCCGCGGGCGGCCCGGCGATCAGTCGTCGGTGAGCGTGAGGTGGATGCCACCCACGAGCGCCGCGACGATGTTGTACAGGAACGCACCGATGGTCGACAGCGCCGTGAGCAGCACCACGTCCACGATCGCGATGAGCGTCGCGAGCGAGAGGATCCGGCTGAACGACACGTACTCCAGCAGGTTGAAGAAGTCCGGCGAGCCCGTGATCTCGGCGATCGTGTCGTTCACCGAGGTGAACACGCCCAGGCCGTCGAGCGTCATCCACACGACGGCTGCCGCCACGACGATCATGATGCCGATCGCGAAGGACAGCAGGAACGCGAGCTTCATGACCGACCAGGGGTCGATCTTCGCGACCGCGAGCCGGACACGACGCGGGCCGGCGGGCTCGTGCTCGTCGTCGTGCACGCGGGTGGTCTCGCGGGCGGGACGCGCTCCCGCCGCGGGACGTGCGGGGGCGTCCTCGGAGCGACCCGTCGTCGTGCCGACCGCGCCCTGCGCGGCCCGCTTGAGGCGGTCGCCCATCGAGGGGCTCTCCGACGGCGCCGCCGCAGGACGCGCGGCCACGGCCGTCGGCTGCTCGGCCGTCGTCCCGGGTGCGTCGTCCTCCTTGGTCCGGACCGACGCGCGTGCCGGGGCGTTCCGTGGCGCGAACGAGGGCGGCTGGGTCCCGTCGGTGCTCATCGGTCTCCCTCGGTGGGCCGGTCGTCGGCCTGGGTCGTCTCCTCGACGGGTACCGGCTCGGTGAGCGGCACGTCGTCGGCGGCCGTCTCCACGGCCTCGGCGTCAACGGTAGCCGCATCCGCGCCGAGGTTGCGCTCGACGTTCCGCGCGACGGCCAGGATGCGGTCACCCGCGTCCGGCTTGGCGAGGATGACGCCGGTCGCGTCGCGGCCGTGGACGGGCAGCTGGCTCACGAGCGACCGGACCACCTTGCCGCGCTCCATGACGACGAGGACCTCGTCGTTCGGGCCCGCCATCAGCGCACCCACGAGCGAGCCGCGGTCGTCGGGGAGCCGCGCCGCGCGCACGCCCTTGCCGCCGCGCCGGGTGCGCCGGTAGTCGAGGTTGCCCGCGGTGGTGACCCGGTGGATGTCCGAGCGCTTCGCGGTGCCGCCGTCGGTCACGGTGATGAGGAACGAGTCCTCGCCGACGACCGACATGGACAGCAGCTCGTCGTCGCCGTCGAACCGCATGCCCGTCACGCCCGACGTCGGCCGGCCCATCGGACGCAGCTCGTCCGTCGTCGCACGGAACCGGACCGCCTGCCCCTTGCGCGACACGAGGAGCAGCTCGGAGTCCTCGTCGACGAGCGCGGCCGAGACGACCTCGTCCGCGCCGTCGCCGTTCTCGCGGAGGTTGATCGCGATGAGACCGCCCGAGCGGTTCGAGTCGTACTCGGCGAGGCGCGTCTTCTTCACGAGGCCGCGCCGCGTCGCGAGCACGAGGTACTCGGCCTGCTCGTAGTCGCGCAGGTCGATGACGTTCGCGATCTCCTCGCCTGGCTGGAACGCGAGGAGGTTCGCGACGTGCTGGCCCTTGGAGTCGCGCCCGCCCTCGGGCAGCTCGTACGCCTTGGCTCGGTACACGCGGCCCTTGTTGGTGAAGAAGAGCAGCCAGTGGTGCGTCGTCGTCACGCCGAAGTGCTCGACGACGTCGTCGGCCCGCAGCTGTGCGCCGCGCACGCCCTTGCCGCCGCGCTTCTGCACGCGGTACTGGTCGCTGCGCGTGCGCTTGGCGTAGCCGCCGCGCGTGATCGTGACGACGACCTCCTCCTCGGGGATGAGGTCCTCCATGGAGACCTCGCCGTCGAAGGGGAGGATCGTCGTGCGGCGCTCGTCGCCGTACTTCGCGACGATCTCCTCGAGCTCGTCACCGACGATCCGGCGCTGGCGCTCGGGCTTGGCGAGGATGTCCTTGTAGTCCTCGATCTCGCGCATCAGCTGCTCGTAGTCGTCGATGATCTTCTGGCGCTCGAGGGCGGCCAGACGACGCAGCTGCAGGTTGAGGATCGCGGTCGCCTGGACCTCGTCGACCTCGAGCAGGCCCATGAGCCCGCGGCGCGCCTCGTCGACGTCGGGCGAGCGACGGATCAACGCGATGACGTCGTCGAGCGCGTCGAGCGCCTTGAGGTAGCCACGCAGGATGTGGGCCTTCTCCTCGGCCTCGCGCAGCAGGAACTGCGTCCGGCGGACGATGACGTCGAGCTGGTGGGTCACCCAGTGGCGCACGAACGCGTCGATGCTGAGGGTGCGGGGCACGTCGTCGACCAGCGCGAGCATGTTCGCGCCGAACGTCTCCTGCAGCTGCGTGTGCTTGTACAGGTTGTTGAGGACGACCTTCGCGACGGCGTCGCGCTTGAGGACGACGACGAGACGCTGGCCCGTGCGGCCCGAGGTCTCGTCGCGGATGTCCGCGATGCCCTGCACCCGGCCGTCCTTGACGAGCTCGGCGATCTTCGACGCGAGGTTGTCGGGGTTGACCTGGTACGGCAGCTCCGTGACGACGAGGCAGACGCGGTTCTGGATCTCCTCGACCGTGACGACGGCGCGCATCGTGATCGAGCCGCGTCCCGTCCGGTACGCGTCCTCGATGCCGCGGCGGCCGAGGATCGTCGCACCGGTGGGGAAGTCCGGCCCCGGGATGCGCTCGATGAGCGCCTCGAGCAGCTCCTCCTTGCTCGCCTCAGGGTGCTCGAGGTGCCACCGCACGCCCGCGGCCACCTCACGCAGGTTGTGCGGCGGGATGTTCGTCGCCATGCCGACCGCGATGCCGGCGCTGCCGTTGACGAGCAGGTTCGGGAAGCGCGACGGGAGGACCGACGGCTCCTGCGTGCGGCCGTCGTAGTTGTCGCGGAAGTCGACGGTCTCGCGCTCGATGTCGCGCACCATCTCCATCGCGAGCGGCGCCATCTTGCACTCGGTGTACCGCGGGGCGGCGGCCGGGTCGTTGCCGGGCGAGCCGAAGTTGCCCTGGCCGGAGACGAGCGGGTACCGCAGCGACCAGTCCTGCACGAGGCGGACGAGCGCGTCGTAGATCGCCGTGTCACCGTGCGGGTGGTACTTGCCCATGACGTCGCCGACGACGCGCGAGCACTTCGAGAACTGGCGGTCGGGCCGGTAGCCGCCGTCGTACATCGCGTACAGGACGCGGCGGTGGACGGGCTTGAGACCGTCGCGGACGTCGGGCAGCGCGCGCCCGACGATGACCGACATCGCGTAGTCGAGGTACGACCGCTGCATCTCGAGCTGCAGGTCGACCGGGGTGACGCGGTCGGTCAGCACCTCGGCGGGCGTCTCCTCGGGGGTCGCCTCGTCACCGGTGGGCGGCGTCTGGTCGGTCACGGTGCTCCTCGTTCAGGGCGTGCGGGGGTGGTGCGCGGGCGGTCCTGCTCGACTAGATGTCGAGGAACCGGACGTCCTTGGCGTTGCGCTGGATGAAGCTGCGCCGGCTCTCGACGTCCTCGCCCATGAGGATCGCGAAGATCTCGTCGGCCGCAGCCGCGTCGTCGAGGTTCACCTGACGCAGGGTGCGGTGCTCGGGGTCCATGGTCGTCTCCCACAGCTCCGAGTAGTCCATCTCGCCGAGACCCTTGTAGCGCTGGATCCCGTTCTCCTTGGGGATGCGCTTGCCCGCGGCGAGGCCCTCCTGGAGCATCGCGTCCCGCTCGCGGTCGGAGTACACGTAGTCGTGCGGCGAGTTCGACCACTTGAGCCGGTACAGGGGCGGCTGCGCGAGGTAGACGTGCCCCTCCTTGATGAGGTCCGGCATGTAGCGGAAGAGAAGCGTCAGCAGCAGGGTCGAGATGTGCTGGCCGTCGACGTCGGCGTCGGCCATCAGGACGATCTTGTGGTACCGGAGCCGGCTGATGTCGAAGTCCTCGCCGATGCCCGTGCCGAACGCCGTGATGAGCGCCTGGACCTCGGCGTTGCCGAGCGCGCGGTCGAGGCGTGCGCGCTCGACGTTGAGGATCTTGCCGCGGATCGGGAGGATCGCCTGCGTCCGTGGGTTGCGGCCGCGCACCGCCGAGCCGCCCGCCGAGTCGCCCTCGACGATGAAGATCTCGCACTCCTCGGCCTTGTTCGACTGGCAGTCGCGCAGCTTGCCGGGCATGCCGCCCGACTCGAGCAGGCCCTTGCGCCGGGTCGCCTCACGCGCCTTGCGCGCGGCCATGCGGGCCGCCGACGCCTGGATCGCCTTGCGGATGACGTCGCGCGCCTCGTTCGGGTGGGAGTCGAGCCAGTCGGTGAGCTGCTCGTTGACGACCTTCTGGACGAACGTCTTCGCCTCGGTGTTGCCGAGCTTCGTCTTGGTCTGCCCCTCGAACTGCGGCTCGCCGAGCTTGACGGAGATGACGGCGGTGAGCCCCTCGCGGACGTCGTCGCCCGTGAGGTTCTCCTCCTTCTCCTTGAGGATGTTCTTCTCGCGCGCGTAGCGGTTGATGAGACCCGTGAGGGCCGCGCGGAAGCCCTCCTCGTGCGTGCCGCCCTCGGTGGTCGAGATGGTGTTGGCGTACGTGTGGACGGACTCGGAGTAGGCCCCGGTCCACTGCATCGCGATCTCGACGGACACCTTGCGGGTCGTGTCCTCCGCCTCGAAGTCGATGACCTCGGGGTGGACGAGCTCGACCTTCTTCGCGCTGTTGAGGTGCTTGACGTAGTCGACGAGCCCGCCGTCGTACCGGTACGTCACGGTCCGCTGGTGCAGCGGGGCGCCGCCGTCGGCCGCCACGTCGCGGTCCTGGCTCGCCGCGGCGGGCTCGGTGACCTCGTCCTCCGTCCCGGTGTGCGCGGGGCGCTCGTCGGTGAGCGTGATCTGCAGGCCCTTGTTGAGGAACGCCATCTGCTGGAAGCGGGCCCGCAGCGTCTCGAAGTCGTAGTCGACCGTCTCGAAGATCGTGGGGTCGGCGTGGAAGACCTGCGTCGTGCCCGTCTCGTCCGTCGCCTCGAGCCGCTGGAGCTCGCCCACCGGCTTGCCGCCGTCCGCGAACTCCTGCCGCCACGTGTACCCGTCGCGCTTGACCGTCGTGATGACGCGGTTCGAGAGCGCGTTGACGACCGAGATGCCGACGCCGTGCAGGCCGCCCGAGACCGCGTAGCCGCCACCGCCGAACTTGCCGCCCGCGTGCAGGATCGTCATGACGACCTCGACCGTCGGCCGGCCCTCGGTCGGGTGGATCGCGACCGGGATGCCGCGGCCGTCGTCGGTCACGCGCACGCCGCCGTCGGCCTGGAGCACGACGTCGATCTGGCTGCAGTAACCCGCGAGCGCCTCGTCGACCGAGTTGTCGACGACCTCGTAGACGAGGTGGTGCAGGCCGCGCGGCCCGGTCGAGCCGATGTACATGCCGGGACGCTTGCGGACCGCCTCGAGCCCCTCGAGGACGGTGATGTTGCCTGCGTCGTAGGTGCTGCCGTCGCCCCTGCTGCCGTTCTTCCCGTCCGGGGACGGGGTGCCGTTGGTCGCGCTCTGGTCAGCCACGGGGCAGGGTGCTCCTTCGAGGGTCGTGCGCGGCGTGGTCCGCCCGCGCACACGGGCGTCCCTGGCGACGGACGGCATGGGACGGGCTCGTCCGGCTCGGCGCGGGGCCTGGCGGTGAGGACCGGTCCCGGCACCTCCACGAGCACCAGGTGGGACCTGCTCAGTCTACCCTGCGGGCGCCCTCTCGGGCGCCTCCCGGCCACCGTGGCGCCCTGGCGAGGCGTGGCCGTGACCCCGTGGTGGCGGGCCGGTCGTCAGCGGCTCCTGGACGGCCTGACGCCGCTCGCGTCAGCCGTAGGTGTCGCGCGGGCCCCGGCCGGGCACGCGGCGCGGGCCCTTGCCCCACTGCCGGCCGCCCGGTCCGACGGCGCGCACCTCGCGCACGACGTCGGGCCCGAGCTCCTGCTCGAGTCGCGCGAGCAGCTGCGGCGCGAGGAACTGCACCTGCTTGGCCCAGCTCGTGGAGTCGGTCCGCACGACCAGGAGCCCCTCCTCGAACGTCTCGGGCGTGCAGTGCTCGGCGATGTCGGGCCCGACGAACTCCCGCCAGCGTCCGATCAGCCCGCCGACCGACAGCTCCGCACGCCACCCGAGCTGCGCGACGAGCCGGTCGACGGCGTCGCCGACCAGCGCGGGGTCCCGTCCGTCGCGTGCCGCCGACGACAGCTGCACCTCGGCCTGCCGACGACGACGCACCGGGGCGCCCGGCCGCAGGCCACGTGCCTCGGCACCCGCACGCGCGCGGTTCAGCGCCGCGCGGGCGACCTCGGCCGCCGTCGTCCGGCCGAGGCGCTCCGCGACCGGACGCTCGACGCGGGGCACGCGCACCTCGTCATCGGACACGCGTGACCTGGCCCGCCATCACGTCCCACCGCGCTCCGTCGAGCTCCTCGGGGACGTCCTCGGCCACGGCGGCGGTGACCAGCACCTGCTCGGCGCGCGACACGAGCCCCGCGAGCCGACGACGACGGCGCGCGTCGAGCTCGGCGAAGACGTCGTCCAGGACCAGGACGGGCTCGGTGCCCTCGTCCCACGCGTGCGGGCCGGTGCCCGACCCGTCGTCGGCGCCGTGCGTCAGGAGCTCATACGAGGCGAGCCGCAGCGCGAGCACGAAGGACCACGACTCACCGTGGCTCGCGAAGCCCTTGGCGGGCAGCCCGCCGAGGGACAGGACCAGGTCGTCCCGGTGCGGGCCCACGAGGTTGACGCCCCGCTCGATCTCCTGGCGACGCAGGCGGCTCATCGCCTCCAGGAGCTGCGCCTCGAGGAGCTCGGTCGAGGCGCCGAGGTGCGGGACCTCCGGGTCGGCGCGGACGGGCGAGCCCGAGGTGCGCGGACGGTCGTCGTCGTCGGACGCCGTGCCCTCGAGGGACGACCGGTAGCCGATCACCGCGGCGCCCTGCCCCTCGCTGACCTGCTCGTACGCGGCGGCGACGTGCGGCTTGAGCTGGTCGACGAGCCGCACGCGCGAGGCGAGGACCTGCGCGCCGAGCTGGGCGAGCTTGCTGTCCCACACGTCGAGCGTGCGCAGGTCCGGCGCGTCCTCGCCGCCCGAGCGGCCGCGGCGCGCGCCGCCGGCCGACTTCAGGAGCGCGCCGCGCTGACGCAGGATCCGGTCGTGGTCCGCGTGCACCGCGGCCATACGGGGCTGGAGCTGCACGACCAGGTCGTCGAGGAACCGCCGTCGGCCGTCGGGGTCGCCCTTGACGAGCGCGAGGTCCTCGGGCGCGAAGAGGACCGTGCGAAGGATGCCGAGGACGTCGCGCGCGCGGCGGACCGGTGCGCGGTTGACCTGCGCCCGGTTGGCGCGGCCGGGGTTGATCTCGAGCTCGACGAGGCTCGACCGGTCGCCGCGCTGGGCGCGGAGCCGGACGACCGCGCGCGGCGCGCCGGCCCGCACGAGAGCGGCGTCGGTCGCGACCCGGTGGCTCGAGAGGGTCGCGACGTACCCGACGGCCTCGACGAGGTTCGTCTTGCCCTGCCCGTTGGGACCCACGAGCGCGCTGACCCCGGGCTCGAGCGCGAGGTCGACCTGCTCGTAGGACCGGAAGTCGGTGAGGGAGAGGTGGCTGACGTGCACTCAGACCTGCGCCGTCACGGTTCGGCGGGCGGCGTGGGCTCCGACGGCGGGGTGGCCTGACGCACCGCGTGGCCGCCGAACTGCTGACGCAGCGCCGCGACGGCCTGCATCGCGGGGGACGGCTCCTGACGCGAGGAGAACCGCGCGAAGAGCGCGGCCGAGATCACGGGCAGCGGGACGGCCTGGTCGATCGCCTCGTCGACGGTCCACCGTCCCTCGCCGGAGTCCTCGACGTAGTCGTCCACGGCGCCGAGGCCGGGGTCCTGCTCGAGCGCGGCGACCAGCAGGTCGAGCAACCACGACCGCACGACGGTCCCGCGCTTCCACGCACGCATCGTGCCGACGACGTCGGTCACGAGGTCCTGCGCGGTGAGGAGCTCGTAGCCCTCCGCGTAGGCCTGCATGACGCCGTACTCGATGCCGTTGTGGACCATCTTCGCGAAGTGGCCGGCGCCGACCGGGCCCGCGTGGACGAAGCCCTCCTCGCGCGGGCCGTCAGGGCGGAGCGCGTCGAAGACGGGCGCGAGGGTCTCGATGTCCTCCGGGGCGCCGCCGGCCATCATCCCGTAGCCGTTCTCGAGGCCCCAGACACCGCCCGAGACGCCGACGTCGACGTAGCGGACGCCCTCGCGCGCGAGCCGCTCGGCGTGCAGCGCGTCGTCCTTGTAGTACGAGTTGCCGCCCTCGACCACGACGTCGCCCTCGCCCAGGAGGCCCGCGAGCTCCTCGACGACCCCGCGCGTGATGTCGCCCGAGGGCACCATGACCCAGACGACCTTCGGGCTCTGCGGCAGCGCCTCGACGAGCGCCGCGAGGCTCTCGACGTCCGAGACCTCGGGGTTGCGGTCGTACCCCGTGACCTCGACCCCACGCTCACGCAGGCGCGACCGCATGTTCGCGCCCATCTTCCCGAGTCCGACGAGTCCGATGTGCATGATCACCTCAGCTGGCGAAGCGGATCGGCACCAGCAGGTACCGGTACCCCTTGTCGTCGTCGCCCTCGAGCGACCCCTGGCCGGTGAACTCCACCGGCTTGTTGGGATGCGTGAAGGACAGCCGCACGAAGTCGGTGCCGAGCGCGCCGAGCCCGTCCAGCAGGAACTGGGGGTTAAACGCGACGGTGATGTCGTCACCGACCAGCGACGCCTCCAGCGCCTCCGATGCCTGTGCATCATCACCCTGGCCGGCGTCGAGCACCACCTGACCCTCGGAGAACGCGAGGCGGATCGGCGTGTTGCGCTCGGCGACGAGGGACACGCGGCGCGCGGCGTCGATGAGCGGCTGGCGCGCGACGACGGCCTGGATCGGCGTCTCGTCGGGGAACAGGCGCCGCACCGCCGGGTACTCCCCGTCGACGAGCAGCGACGTGGTGTGGCGACCGCCGGCCTCGAAGCCGATGAGGTCCACGCCGGCCCCGGACGAGAGCGCGACCGCGACCTGGTCCGAGCCGCCGAGCGACTTGGCGGCGTCCGAGAGCGTGCGCGCACGCACCAGGGCCGTGGCCGAGATGTCGGGACGGGCCGGACGCCACGTCAGCTCGCGCAGGGCGAGGCGGTAGCGGTCCGTGGCGAGCAGCGTGATCTGCTCGCCCTCGATCTCCATCCGGACGCCCGTGAGCAGCGGCAGGGTGTCGTCGCGCGACGCGGCGACCGTGACCTGGGCGACGGCCGACGTCAGCTCGTCACCCGGAACCGTCCCGACGACGTCCGGCATCGCCGGCAGCGCGGGGTAGTCCTCGACGGGCATCGTCAGCAGCGAGAAGCGGCTCGCGCCGCACGTGACCGAGACCTTGGTGCCGTCCAGGACGACGTCGACGGGCTTGCCCGGGAGCGCGCGCGAGATCTCCGCGAGCAGGCGGCCCGAGACGAGCACCGTGCCGGGCTCGCTCACGTCGGCGGCGATCTCGGACCGGGCCGAGACCTCGTAGTCGAAGCTCGAGAGCTGCACGACGCCGGACGCGTCGGCCTCGAGGCGCACTCCGGCGAGGACGGGCACGGGCGGACGCGTCGGCAGCGACCGAGCGGTCCAGGTGACTGCCTCAGCCAGGACGTCCCGGTCCACCCTGAACCTCATCGCACATCCCTCCGGAAGTCGGCCCGCGCGCCGGGCGCGTCCGACCGACCGTGGGCGGGGCGCAGCGGAGCTGGGCTCGTCGTGATTCTCGTGATCCGTGTGAACAGTACGCGAGGACGGGCACCCGTCGTCGGCGGCCGTGGACGTGGCTCGAACGGGTGTCGGGCCGAGCGGTGGGAAGCGCTGGGTGGAGATGCCCCAGGGGTGTCGGGACGGGGGCGTCAGCGGCCGGCCCGCCTGATGAAGGCGTTGTGGATCCGGAAGAGGGAGAACAGTCGTTGTCGTCATCGGCTGTGTGGACACTGTGGATATCGCGGGACTTCCCAGGTCAGGTGCCGAGAAGGGATGTGGAGCACCTGTCGACGGGGCTGTCGACGGCGAGCAGCGGCGGTGGACGGCGTGGCGACGTCCACCGGGCGTCCACGGGTCGCAGGTGTTGAATCCACATGAACACGGGGTGTCGTCCACGTCGTTCCACAGGGATGTCCACAGGTGTGCACAGTCGTCCCACGGGTGTTCTTGTGCGTTCGTGGTTGATCACGTGCGCGGACGTGCGTGCATCCGTTCGGTGCACCGCGCGCGCCGATAGGCGTGGTCGTGGGGTGCTCGCGGCCCCCGGCACGGTGGCGGCACGGCGTGGGGCCGGGGAAGCGGAGAGCCGTGAGCGGGACGTCCGGGAAGGCGTCCGACGAGCCTCAGCCGCGGTGCTGCTGCTTGATCCGGTTCGTGAGCTCGGTGACCTGGTTGTAGATCGAGCGGCGCTCGGCCATGAGCTCGCGGATCTTGCGGTTCGCGTGCATGACGGTCGTGTGGTCGCGACCGCCGAACTGCTGACCGATCTTCGGCAGGCTCATGTCGGTGAGCTCGCGGCACAGGTACATGGCGATCTGGCGAGCCGTGACGAGGACGCGCGACCGCGAGGACCCGCACAGGTCGTCGATCGTGAGGCCGAAGTAGTTGGCCGTCTGGGCGATGATCGCCGCCGCGGTGATCTCGGCGGTGTCCTCGTCGGTGATGAGGTCCTTGAGCACGATCTCGGCGAGCGCGAGGTCGACGCTCTGCCGGTTGAGGTTCGCGAACGCCGTGACGCGGATGAGGGCGCCCTCGAGCTCGCGGATGTTGGTCGAGATCTTCGACGCGATGTACTCGAGCACCTCGTCCGGCGCCTGGAGGCGCTCGTTCGCGGCCTTCTTGCGGAGGATCGCGATCCGGGTCTCGAGGTCGGGCGGCTGCACGTCGGTGATGAGTCCCCACTCGAACCGCGACCGCATGCGGTCCTCGAAGCCGTTGAGCTGCTTGGGCGGCAGGTCGGACGTGATGACGACCTGCTTGTTGGCGTTGTGCAGCGTGTTGAACGTGTGGAAGAACTCCTCCATCGTCTGTTCCTTGCCCTGCAGGAACTGGATGTCGTCGACGAGCAGGACGTCCACCTCGCGGTAGCGGCGCTGGAACGCGCCGGCCTTGCCCTCACCGATCGAGTTGATGAAGTCGTTCGTGAACTCCTCGGAGTTCACGTAGCGCACCCGCACGCCCGGGTACAGCGACTGCGCGTAGTGGCCGATGGCGTGCAGCAGGTGCGTCTTGCCCAGGCCCGAGTCGCCGTAGATGAACAGCGGGTTGTACGCCTTGGCGGGCGCCTCGGCGACCGCCACGGCCGCGGCGTGCGCGAACCGGTTGGACGACCCGATGACGAACGTCTCGAACAGGTACTTCGGGTTGAGCCGCGCCGGCTCGGCGCTCGTGGGCGTGCCACGCTGCGCCCGGCCGGTGCGGGCCCGGTCGTCGAACCGGCCGAGGTCGTCCTCGACCGCCCGGAGCACGCGCGCGTCGTCGTCGGTGTCGAGGTCGGGGGCCGGCTCGAGCGTCCTGACCTCGGGTCCGGACGACGCGACCGGGGCGTGGTCGTCGAGCGCAGGGTCGACCATGACCGCGAAGCGGGCGTCCATCCCGAGCGCGGCCGACAGCGCGCGGCTCAGCTCGCCGCGGGCGCGGGTCTCGAGGTACTCCTTGGTGAAGTCGTTGCCCACGCCCAGGAGGACCGTGCCGTCGAGCAGGCCCATGGGCCGCGCGAGCCGGATGAAGGCGAGCTGCTGCGGACTCGTCGCGGAGTCGGTGCTCAGGTGGTCGACGGCGCGTTCCCAGAGCTGGGTGATCGAGTCGTCCTGACCTGCCACGAGATGACTCCTCGATGCCGCTGTCCGTGCGATGTGTGCCGCGTGTGCTCGGCCCGCAGTCTCGCACGGTCGCCGATGATCCACACAGTTCTCCACAGTCTGTGTGCTCAGCGTCGCGGTACGGCGGGACGCAGACGTCTGCATCGTCCACGGCGTGTCGTCGTCGCACCATCCGCCGTCCGGGTCATGATGGTCGGTCGCCTCACGCACCGTCCAGGGCCGGCGTCGTTTGACCCTGCGCCCATCGCCGCGTACCGTGACACAGCCGTTCTTCGCGGCTCCCGCCTGCCTGCCCGCACGACGCCTGTCGGCGACGGTTCGGTGGAGGGGCCCGGGACCAGCCTGGATGTCCGCCCCTGCGGCGGTGACGTGAAACAACCTTGGAGTCTGACGTGTCGAAGCGCACCTTCCAGCCGAACAACCGGCGCCGGGCCAAGACCCACGGCTTCCGCCTGCGTATGCGGACCCGTGCCGGTCGCGCGATCCTCGCCGCTCGCCGGCGCAAGGGTCGCACCGAGCTCTCCGCCTGATACCCACCCGGTGCTGCCCGCCCCGCTGCGGATGAGACGGTCCGAGCAGTTCACGCGGACCATCCGTACGGGCGGTCGGGCGGGCCGGGACACCCTGGTCGTCCACTGCGCCGTCGGTGCCGAGCACGACGGCACCCAGGTCGGGTTCGTCGTCGCGAAGACGGTCGGCGGCGCGGTGGTGCGCAACGTCGTCCGCCGGAGGTTGCGAGGAGTGGTGCTCGAGCAGCGCGCTGCGCTCCCGGACCACGCCGACGTCGTCGTGCGTGCGCTCCCGGCGTCAGCCGAGGCGACGTACGAGCGACTCGCCGACGACTTCCGCTCGGCACTCGCGAGGGCCCACCGGCGTGGCCGCGAGCGGGCGCACCCGGGCACGGCCGCGCGGCCGTGAGAACCTGATGAGTGCGTCCGCTCCTTCGCGCCCCCGCGCGGCCGCGGCGCTGCTCCTCGTGCGCCGGCTGCCGCAGCTCGTCCTCGTGGGCCTGCTTCGCGTCTACCAGGCGGTCGTCTCCCCCATGACCGGCCCGACCTGCCGGTACTACCCGAGCTGCTCGAGCTACGCCCTGATCGCCGTGCAGCGGCACGGGGCGCTCCGTGGCACCTGGCTCGCGGTCCGGCGCCTGCTGCGGTGCCATCCGTGGGCCGCCGGCGGCGTCGACGACGTGCCCCCGGTCACCCCCCGTCTTCCGGCCCGGGCGACCGGGCACGCTCACCCGCACTGAGGAGCCCTTCACGATGGACACAATCCTGTGGCCGCTGATGTGGGTCGTGGCCTGGATCATGGTCGCGTTCCACAAGCTGTTGACGACGCTGGGGCTCGACAGCGCGTCGGGGCTGGCCTGGGCCGGGTCGATCGTCGGCCTCGTGATCGTCATCCGGATCCTGCTGATCCCGCTCTTCGTGAAGCAGATCAAGGCGTCCCGGGGCATGCAGCTCGTCGCGCCCGAGATGCAGAAGCTCCAGGCGAGGTACAAGGGGAAGACGGACCCCGCGTCCCGCGAGGCCATGACCCGCGAGACGATGGAGCTCTACAAGAAGCACGGGACCAACCCGTTCGCCTCGTGCCTGCCGATCCTGGCGCAGTCGCCCATCTTCTTCGCGCTGTTCACGGTGCTGAACCGGATCGACGAGCTGAGCCGCGGTGACTACAGCCGCGACGCGATCGGCCCGCTGACGCAGGACCTGGCCTCCGAGGCGTCGAACGCGACGATCTTCGGCGCACCGATCTCGTCCTACTTCCTCTCGGCGGACGCTGACGCGGCGACGAGGATCGTCACGGTGGTCCTCATCGTCCTGATGTCGGCGACGACGTTCTTCACCCAGAAGCAGCTGACGCAGAAGAACATGCCGGCGACGGCGCTGCAGGGCCCGATGGCTCAGCAGCAGAAGATCCTCCTGTACGTGCTGCCGCTCGTCTTCGCGGTGTCCGGCGTGAACTTCCCGATCGGTGTCCTCATCTACTGGACCACGACGAACATCTGGTCGATGGGTCAGCAGTTCTACGTCATCCGGAACAACCCGACGCCGGGGTCCGAGGCGGAGCGTCAGCTCAAGGAGCGCCGCGCGCGCAAGGCGGCTGCCCGAGGAGAGCTGCCCGCGGTCGAGGAGCCGACGGTCGACGAGAAGCCGCGCGGGCAGCGCCAGCAGCCGAAGCGCAAGGACCGTGCGCGCGGAACCGGACCCGTTGCACCGGGGACGGCACCCCGGACCGACGGGCCTGAGCCGGCCTCGGCCGCCGAGGCGGCGGGCGCCGCCGGCCCGGGCGGCGACGCGCCCGGGACCTCGACGGGACCGACGTCGGCGGCGGGTCCGAACCCGCGGAAGCGCAAGAACCGGAACCAGAGCCAGCGGCCAGGATCCCCCGACGGCGGCAACGGCGCTGCCGACGCATCCTGACGCCCCGACCCGCATCACGGACGGAGACCCCATGACGGAGAACTCGGCGCCTGCGGCGCCCCAGGACGAGACGCGACGCCTCGAGGAGGAGGGCGAGATCGCGGCCGACTACCTCGAGGAGCTGCTCGACATCGCCGACATCGGCGGTGACATCGACATCGACGTCGAACACGGCCGGGCCGCGGTGGAGATCGTCGCGGACCAGTCCGACGAGCGCGCTCTGCGCAGGCTCGTCGGGGCCGATGGAGAGGTACTCGACGCACTCCAGGAGCTCACGCGGCTGGCGGTGCAGGCCAAGACGGGTGAGCGCAGTCGTCTGATGCTCGACATCGCCGGCTTCCGTGCGGGACGTCGCGCCGAGCTGGCCGAGGTGGCACGCGCCGCGATCGCCGAGGCGAAGGCGTCCGGGAACGAGGTGGCGCTCGAGCCCATGAACCCGTTCGAGCGGAAGGTCGTCCACGACGTCGTGGCAGAGGCCGGTCTGACCAGCGACAGCGAGGGCGTCGAGCCGAACCGGCACGTGGTGGTCCGCCCCGCCTGAGAGCCGGGACGCGACGGGGAGCCGACCGACTGGTCGGCTCCCCGTCGTCTGTCTCCGTCCGGTAGCGATCTGGTCATCAGCACCGTTGTGCGGTGGCGTTGCGTCGCGGGCGAGGTTCCACGTGAAACCGATGCTCCTCCACCCTGCCTGTGCCGTGCCTGATCGCGGCGATGAGAGGTGCCTCGCGGATCGCCGCTCATGCGGTGAAAGCGCGCGGCGTCCCGGCGTACCGTGCGGTGCGGGCGGCCGGGTGCTCGTCGGCCGGGTGCTCGGGCTGGCTCACCGCGTATTGGTGCGGGGTTTCACGTGAAACGCTCGCAGTGCCGCGCCACCCCTAGGTGCCCGTGTCACTGAGAGCGGCCGCTGCCTGGACGGTTTCAAGTGAAACCGTCTCGTGCGGAGTTCGGCCCCGGCCGGTGGCCGTTGCTAGGAGGCGGAAGCGCCGAACGGTTCCAGGGCGCATCGCCCCACGGCCGCCCCGATGGGGAATCGCTCAGTTGAGGTGGCCTGAGGAGGCTTGGACGCGAGGCGGATACGGGCGGGACGGGCGGGCCGATGTCGCAGGACTCCGCCTCGCGAGGGCCGGGCCCCGCGGCGGATGGCGGATGGCCCCACACGCGAAGTCCCACCGGCCCGCACTGTCGAGTGCGACTGGGCCACAGGACACGGATGCGACCGGCTCGTCACTGCGCGGGTGCGGCTGACCCGTACGGCGGGTACGGGTGGCGGATACGACGCGGGTGCGGCTCACCCGCACGACGCGGGTACGGCTGACCCGTAAGCTCGGGTGCGGCCAGCCGGCACGAGACGGGTCAAGCTGGCCCATACGACGGAGTGCCGACGTCTCCGCATTGCTGAGCGGGCCGGGGGATGCCGACGGATGCATCGCTGCGTGCTCCGGATGCATCGAGCCGGCGCGTGGGGCACCACTCATCGCTCGCTGCCCTCTGCAGGTCATCCGCAGGCGGCGATCAGGTGTTCCTATGGCATGGCTGTGAACGGGCAACCACGACAGCAGAGCTGCGCAGTCAGCAGGGTCGGGACGCTCGTCAGCTTTCTGCGGATGCCGATACCCCGGTCGCATGCCTCCCACGGTCGAGCGCACGCTGCAGCCTCGAGGCAGCCATCGTCCTCTAGCCTGCGTCACGGGGGCTGGCGCGTAGGTAGGAAGGCCCATGGGAACGGCGCCCATCCGCCTTCGACGAGCCGCCGATCTGGCCGTCACACCCCGCGGCATGGGGGCGGATCGCACCAAGCTCCGCCCCACGGGCTCACACGTGACCCGCGCTCCGGACTGTGGACCCCTTCGACGTGGATCCCCGTGGCGCCTCGCGCGAGCCCTCCCAGTGGGCACTCTCGGACGGCGGTGATCAACACGCACCTGGCGTCGTGACGCGCAAGTGATGAACATGCTCGCCGTCGTGCATCCTCTGCCCCCCCCGACGGCGGCGTTTCACGTGGAACATCGCTCCGGGGATGGCACGGCGTGGGGCTTGTATGAGGTCGTGCTCGAGCGTTGGTCTTGGGACGTCTATGCCGATAGCTCCTGGGCCGGGCCCCATCGACGCTGATGCGCCGGCTGGACGAAGCCGATGAGCCGCGCGGTGCGTCACTGTGCCACCCGGTCGCGTGCGTGTTTCACGTGGAACCGTCAGCGCGCCCCTCGTGTGCCGGAGACGGGGTCTGCAGTAGGGAGGGCGGGTTCCGCTGAGCATGTCGAGCAGCACGGACGTCGCTGGACGACGCGCCCGAGCGTCGTTCCACGTGGAACCTCTTAGCGCGACCGAGCCAGTGGGCGGCCCGCCGCACCTCCCGGCACCCACGGCCTGCCGGGCTAGACGCGCGGCTTCGTCGGCGGTAAGTGGTTTCACGTGGAACCCACGTCCAGCGCTTCGACCACGCTCGTGGCAGAGTCGGGAGGACCACGTCCTCGAGCGACCAGCACGTCGATCCCGAGGGTGGGCGTGCGTAGTCCTGGGTACCACGATCGAGCCGGGGGAAGACGCCCGACTGAGCGGGCGAGACCGAACTCGCCTTGCGTGCCTTGCTCTGGTTGATGCGCACCGGATCGATGCGACCTTGGCTCGGCGGGAGCGGCGATCTTCCCCGGCGCGCGCTGGTTCCACGTGAGACAACCGGGCCTCGCGCATGGGTTCCGCGCGAAACGCCGCGGTGGGGACGGGACCGCGGCGGACGAGTGGGGCTGCAAATCGTGCCGAGGAGCCCATCGGCAGCCCCGGCGGTGAGTGCGAGGGCGGCAGTGTTCGACGGGAGCGCAACGTTTCACGTGGAACGAAGCGGGTCCGCCGTCTACTGACAGCCTCGCGACCAGAGCTGGCTGCGCCACAGTTTCCGGCTGCCGGCACGCCACCCGTACCGTGGGCGCTGATGAACGAGCCGAGACAGTCACGTGCCGCGCGTGCGGATGACCTCACCGCCCACGCGGACGACGCCCTGGGAGGGCGAGCAGCCGCGTCTGACCCGAGCGTCGACCCGGGCGGCACGATCAACGCCTCGTCGCCGGCCGTGCGGGAGTTCTTCGGCGACCGGATGTCAGCAGTCGAGCACTACGCCGAGCTCCTCGCTGAGGAAGGCGTCCTCCGGGGTCTCATCGGCCCGCGGGAGCTGCCGCGTCTGTGGGAACGCCACATCCTGAACTGCGCCGCCGTCGCGCAGGTTCTTCCCGACGCAGGCACGGTCGTCGACCTGGGTAGCGGCGCGGGTCTGCCGGGGATCGTCCTCGCAGCCATGCGTCCGGACCTGGACGTCGTCCTGCTCGAGCCGATGGAACGGCGCACGGCCTGGCTCGAAGAGGTGCGGTCCTCGGTAGGCCTGGACCATGTCCGCGTGCGGCGCGGGCGCGCTGAAGACATGGTCGGCCAGCTCTCCGCGGACGCGGTGACGGCGCGAGCAGTCGCGTCGATGGATCGACTCGTGCCGTGGGCCATGCCACTCCTCAAGCAGGGTGGCGTCCTGCTGGCGATGAAGGGTGATCGAGGTCGGGCCGAGCTCGAGGAGGCCGGAGCCGTCATCGACTCGTGGGGTGGCGGCGCGGGCGAGGTCGTGGCGCTCGGGACCGTGCCCGGTGTGGAGACGACCACGGTCGTGCGCGTGGTCCGCGAACGCGCCGTCGTGCCGTCGCGGCCGCAGCGGCCAGGCCGGCGCCGGCGCCGCGACTGACATGACAGCGTGACGGTGGCAGCCTGCGCTCGCACAGGCTGATGTCGGAGCCGGCGGATCGCGCCCCGAACGCATCGAGCACCTCACCGGCGTGCACGTGGGTCCATGCTTCCTGATCGGTACGTGGACCCAGCAGGGCGCGGACCCGCACCTCACCGGAACCTGGGTCGGACCGTGCTCCAGCCGTGACCGGGCACCGGTCGGCGACAGCTCCGCCGGCACGGCCTCTCGTCGGGCCGACGGACACCATGTCACGTGACCGACCCCGCAGTGTGGACGACCGGATCCGCGTCAACCGGATGGCAGGATGATCCCCGCACGCAACGCAGAGGAGACGCAGTGGAGCAGCAGCCGACCGACGTTTCACGTGGAACGTCGCTCTCGGACGAGCAGCGCCGGGCCGCCCTCATCGAGAGCCTGCCGTCGGTGGACGAGTCGACGCCCCTCGCCGCACAGATCGCTGCCGATGCGCGGCGGCGCATCGACCTCTCGGGGCGGCGCTTCGAACGTCCACCGTCGACGCGCGTCATCACCATCGCCAACCAGAAGGGCGGCGTCGGCAAGACGACGACCACGGTGAACCTCGCGGCGGCGCTCGCGCAGGCGGGCCTGAACGTGCTCGTCATCGACAACGACCCGCAGGGAAACGCCTCGACCGCGCTGGGCATCGAGCACCGTGCGGGCACACCGTCGGTCTACGAGGTGCTCATCGAGGACGAGGACCTCGCCGCGGTGGTCCAGCAGTCGTCCCTCATCCCGCGACTGTGGGGCGCGCCCGCGACGATCGACCTGTCGGGTGCCGAGATCGAGCTCGTCTCGATGGTCGCGCGTGAGGCGCGGCTCCGGAATGCGATCGACACCTACCTGCGCCACCGCGAGGAGGCGGGGGATCGGCTCGACTACGTGTTCGTCGACTGCCCGCCGAGCCTGGGCCTGCTGACGGTCAACGCGTTCGTCGCCGCGCGCGAGGTCCTCATCCCGATCCAGTGCGAGTACTACGCGCTCGAGGGGCTCAGCCAGCTGCTGAAGAACGTGCAGCTCATCAAGAACCATCTCAACCCGGCACTCCACGTCTCCACGATCCTGCTCACGATGTACGACGCGCGCACCAACCTCGCGCAGCAGGTCGCCGAGGAGGTCCGCGAGCACTTCCCGGACCAGACCCTGCGCACCACGGTGCCGAGATCCGTCCGTATCTCCGAGGCCCCGAGCCACGCGCAGACGATCATGACCTACGACCCGGGCTCGACAGGTGCGCTGGCCTACCTGGCAGCAGCACGTGAGCTGGCCCAGCGCGCCGCCGCGGCGCCGACGAGCACGACCGAGGAGAGCTGATGGCCGAGAAGCGACGCGGGCTGGGCAGGGGCCTGGGTGCCCTCATCCCGAGCGGCCCGTCGGGATCGGCGGGTCGCCCCGTCGACGTGTTCTTCCCCGGTGCCGCGACACCTGTCGACCGTGACACACCGGACGCCTCGACAGGTCCGCGTGATCAGAACGCGCCCGACGAGGCCGTTCGCCGTCCCGAGACGGGTCCGAGCGAGGCGAGCGAAGCCGGCCGCGATGGGCGCGCCGACGACCGCGAGAGCGCTGCGGACGCGTCCGCGGAGGCGACGACGCACCGCACCGACGGACCCGTCGGTGCGACAGGCGGGCATGACGACCGCGCTGCGCCCACGAACGGCGCGGGCACCTCCTCCGCGGTCGCGCCGGGCGAGCGCGAGGCCACACCGAGCGACGCGGACGCGAACGCCGAGGGGGCGCCGACCAGTCCGAACGCGGCGCCGGAGGCCGTCGACGGCGGGTCCAGGCCAGCGTCGGGTGCGGAAGTCGACCCCGCCGTCCGGGACGACGGAGCGACGAGCACGCCGAACGGGCGTGCAGCGAGCGGTGCCGACAACAGCGGTGCCGACAACAGCGGTACCGACAACAGCGGTGCCGGCAACCGCGACGACGACGACGCCGCTGTCGACGGGCTCGTCCCCGTCCCTGGGGCGCACTTCGCGGAGATCCCGGTCGGCGACATCCGTCCGAACCCGCGCCAGCCGCGCACGGTCTTCGACGAGGACGCGCTCGCAGAGCTCGTCAGCTCGATCCGCGAGATCGGGGTCCTCCAGCCGATCGTCGTCCGTCCCACGGACGGCACGGACGGTCACCGCTACGAGCTCATCATGGGTGAGCGGCGCTGGCGGGCCACCCAGGAGGCGGGCCTCGAGACGGTGCCGGCCATCGTCCGGGAGACCGAGGACCACGACCTCCTTCGGGACGCGCTCCTGGAGAACCTGCACCGCAGCCAGCTCAACCCGCTCGAGGAGGCCGCGGCCTACCAGCAGCTCCTCGACGACTTCGGCTGCACGCACGACGAGCTCGCGCGGCGTATCCACAGGTCCCGTCCACAGATCTCAAACATGCTGCGGCTCCTCCGCCTGCCGCCGCTGGTCCAGCGACGGGTCGCGGCGGGCGTCCTCTCCGCGGGACACGCTCGTGCGCTGCTCGGGCTGCCCGACGCCGCGGCGATGGAGCGGCTCGCGCAGCGGATCGTCGCGGAGGGACTCTCGGTGCGTGCCACCGAGGAGATCGTCACCCTCGGTGGCGACCCCGAGCGACCCGCGCCCGTGCGGCGGCCGCGTCCCGGTCACCGCAACGCGGCCCTCGACGATCTCGCCACGCGACTTTCGGATCGATTCGACACCCGTGTCAAGATCGCCCTGGGGCGGACCAAGGGCCGCCTCACGGTCGAGTTCGCGTCCGTGGACGACCTCAACCGGATCCTCGCCACGTTGTCACCCGACGACCCGGGCCTGCTCCGCTGAGGACGGCCTGAGGAGCGCCGGAGCAGCAGCCGGCCCGAGCCGGTGGCTGCGCTCCGGTCCCATGCCCGACGTCGGCCGGGCCGCGTCCGCCCGCGTCGCAGGACGCCGCCCCGCGACGCGGCGCCTCAACCCTCGAGAGCGGCCTCGACGATCGCGCGGTACAGCTTGCCGAGGTCGTACCCGTCGGCGACGGCGGCCTGCGGGAACAGGGAGGTCTCCGTCATGCCCGGGGCGGTGTTGACGTCGATGAACTGCGGCTCGCCGTCCGGGTCGATGATCAGGTCGCTCCGCGAGAGGTGACGCAGGCCCAGCGAGGTGTGGACGGCCACGGCGGCCTGCGCGACCCGGTCGGCGACGTCCGCGGTGAGCCGCGCGGGCGTGAAGTACTCGGTCCGCCCGGGGAAGTAGCGCGCGTCGTAGTCGTACGGTCCGTCCGTGACGACCTCGACGGCCGGGAGGGCGCGCGGTCCGTCCCCCGTGTCGACGACGCTCACGGCGACCTCGGTCCCCTCGACGGCGTGCTCGATGAGCGCGGTGTCGCCGTACGCGAAGCAGTTCACCATCGCGCGCGGGAGGTCCTCCGCGCTCCGCACGATCGTCACGCCGAGCGCCGACCCACCGCGCGACGGCTTGACCGCGAGCGGCAGCCCGAGGCCCTCCAGGACCGTCTCGAGCACCGCCGTCGCGCCGAGCTCACGGAAGAGGCTCTGCGGCAGCGTCACGAAGCGCGGCGACCGCACGCCGGCCGCGCCGACGACGGTCTTGGCGACCGGCTTGCTCCAGGCGACCCGGCTCGCGCGCGGCCCGGCACCCACGTAGCGCTGCCCGAGCATGTCGAGCACGTCGCGGACCGACCCGTCCTCACCCGTCGCGCCGTGCAGGAGCGGCCAGACGAGCGTGGGGCGCAGCTCGCGCAGGGTCGGGATGAGCCGCGCGTCGACGTCGTGCACCGACACGTCGACCCCGGCGCCGCGGAGCGCCTCGGCGACGCGCCGGCCGGACCGGAGCGACACGTCACGCTCGTGCGACAGCCCACCTGCGAGGACGACGACGTCCAGCGTCCCGCCGCTCATGCGAGGTCCGGCTCGGGCGACTCGACGATCCGGTTCTCGCGCGCGACAGCGGTGCCGAAGATGTCGACGAGCTCGCGCTCGGCGTCGACGACGCTCGCGAGGCGACGCACTCCCTCCCGGATCCGCTCGGGTGTCGGGTAGCAGAACGAGAGGCGCATGTGGTCGGCTCCCTGTCCGTCGGCGTAGAAGGCGGTGCCCGAGACGTACGCGACGAGGGCCGTGATGGCGCGCGGCAGCATCGCCTGTGCGTCCAGGCCGTCGGGCAGGCGGACCCACGTGTAGAAGCCGCCGTCGGGCACGGTCCACGTCGCGGACGGGATGTGCTCGGACAGCGCGCCGATCATGGCGTCGCGCCGCTCGCGGTACATCTCGCGGAACTGCTTGATCTGCCCGTGCCAGTCGTGGTTCTCGAGGTAGGTCGAGATCGACAGCTGCGACGCGTTGGACGGGCACAGGATCGCCGACTCGCTCGCGAGCACGAGCTTCTCGCGCACGGCGTGCGGCGCGACCGCCCACCCGATCCGGTAGCCGGGCGCGAACGTCTTGGAGAACGAGCCGAGGTAGATGACCCCGTCGTCCTCCATCGACCGCATCGCGGGCAGCGGCTCGCCCGAGAAGCCGAGCAGCCCGTAGGGGTTGTCCTCGACGACCAGGACGCCGTGCCGCCGCGCGATCTCGAGCACGCGCGGACGCCGCTCGAGCGACAGCGTGACGCCCGCTGGGTTGTGGAAGTTGGGGACGGTGTAGAGCAGCTTGACCGGCCGGCCCTCGGCACGCAGCCGCGTGAGCGCCTCCTCGAGCGCCTCGGGCACGAGGCCGTGCTCGTCGAGCGGCACGTGGACGATGTCGGCCTGGTACGCGCGGAACACCCCGAGCGCTCCCACGTACGACGGCGCCTCGGCGACGACGACGTCGCCCGGGTTGACGAAGAGCCGCGTCACCAGGTCAAGGGCCTGCTGCGAGCCGGTCGTGACGACGACGTCGTCGGGGTGGGCGTCGATGCCCTCGAGGCGCATGACCTCGAGGATCTGCTCGCGGAGCCGCTCGTCGCCCTGCCCGGACCCGTACTGCAGCGCCGTGAGCCCGCGCGTGGCGACGAGCCGCTGCGTCGACTCGGCGATCGCGTCGAGCGGGAGGCCCGCGAGGTTCGGCATGCCGCCGGCGAGCGAGACCACCTCGGGGCGGTTCGCGACGGCGAAGAGGGCGCGGATCTCGGACGCGCGCATGCCGTGCGTCCGGTCGGCGTACGCGCCGATCCAGGGGTCGAGGCGGGTCCCGTGGACGGGCTGGACGGTCTGGGCGGCGCTGCCGGGGGCAGGAGTCACCCGCCCCGTCGGCTCGCCGTTCTCGGGAGTCATGCGCCGAGTCTGCCACGCGGGCCAGCGTCGCCCGCGAGCGTGACCACGCGCGCCGCACGACACCCCGCCCGGGACGACGAAGCCCCCGACCCGGGCGCGTGGCTCGGGCGGGGGCCGTCGTCGTCGGGGGTCAGACCGTCGCGAGCACCGCGTCGATCTCGGCCGTCAGCGCGGGCTTCGGGCGGGCGCCCACGACCTGCTTGACGAGCTCACCACCCTTGTAGATGTTGAGGGTCGGGATCGAGGTGATGCCGTACGCGGCCGTCGTCTGCGGGTTCGCGTCGGTGTCGATCTTGGCGATCTTCACCTTGCCGGCGTAGACCTCGGACAGCTCCTCGAGGATCGGGGCGACCTGGCGGCACGGGCCGCACCACGTCGCCCAGAAGTCGACGACGACGGGGATGTCGGACTGGAGGACCTCCGACTGGAAGGTCGCGTCGGTGACGGGGACGGTGCTCACAGGCTCTCCTGGGTGGTCGTGGCGGGGACGGGCACCGGCTGGCCGGCGTCCGCGAGGTCGGCGAGGAAGTTCTGGGCGTCGAGGGCCGCGGCGCAGCCGGAGCCCGCGGCGGTGATGGCCTGACGGTAGGTGTGGTCGACGAGGTCGCCGCACGCGAAGACGCCCTCGACGTCCGTCGCGGTGCCGCGGCGGCCCTCGCCGCCGACGAGCACGTAGCCGTTCGGGTCGACGGCGACCTGGTCCTTGACGAGCTCGCTGCGGGGGACGTGACCGATGGCCACGAACATGCCCGTGACGTCGAGCCGGCGGATCTCGCCCGTCTCGGTGTCCGTGAGCGTGATGCCCTCGAGCTTGGGGTCGCCGTGGATCTCGGTGACGACGGAGTTCCACGCGAAGCGGATCTTGGGGTCGTTGTGCGCGCGGTCGGCCATGATCTTCGACGCGCGCAGCTCGTCGCGGCGGTGCACCAGCGTGACCGACCGGGCGAAGCGCGTGAGGAAGGTCGCCTCCTCGACGGCCGAGTCGCCGCCGCCGATGACGGCGACGTCCTGGTCGCGGAAGAAGAAGCCGTCGCACGTCGCGCACCAGGAGACCCCGTGCCCCGAGAGCTCCTTCTCGCGCGCGAGGCCGAGCTCGCGGTACGCCGAGCCGGTCGCGAGGACGACGGCGCGGGCGCGGTACGTCTCGCCGTTGCCCGTGCGGACGGTCTTCACGGGACCCTCGAGCTCGACCTCGGTCACGTCGTCGTACAGGATCGTCGCGCCGAAGCGCTCCGCCTGCTTGCGCATGTTCTCCATGAGGTCGGGGCCCATGATCCCGTCGACGAAGCCCGGGAAGTTCTCGACCTCGGTCGTGTTCATCAGCGCGCCACCGGCGGTGACGGAGCCCGCGACGACGACGGGCGCGAGGCCGGCGCGCGCCGCGTAGACGGCGGCGGTGTACCCGGCCGGCCCGGAGCCGACGATGACCAGGTCGGTGACGGTCTCGGTCACTGGTGTCCCTCTGTCGATGGTGGTTGACGCCCCGCGCGTGGCCGCGGCGGGGTTCGTCTGGCCCAACAGATCCTAGGCCGGAAGTGTTCCGCGGCCCCGGGACGCTCAGCCGACGCGCACCTCGGTGAGCTCGATGCGGTTGCGGCCGTCCGGCGTCTGCGGGAGCGCGGTGAACCAGAGCACGACGTGCTGCCCCTGGGTCGGCTGCGCGAGCGTCAGGACCGTCTCGGGACCGAGAGGGCCGGACGCGAGCACCTCACCCTGGGTGGGCGTCGACGGGTCCGTCATGCGCAGCTCGACGTTCCCGCCGGCCCCGTTGACGTACAGCCGGACCTCGGTCACCGTCGCCGGCTCGGCGAGGGTCAGCGCGTAGCCGATCCCTGACTTCATGCCGTACGTCGGCGAGGCGTAGGTGCGCGAGAACCAGAAGGTGCTCGGGTCGCCGTCGATGGCCCGGTCGACCGCCTCGGGGTGCTCGTTGTCGTCGCCCTGCGGCGGCGGGTCGAGCTGGACGGCCGACGCGATGACGGGCGGCACCGTGGGCGCCTCCTCCGCCGGCTCCTCGGCCGGCTGCTCGCCGCCCTCGTCGCCGGAACCACCCGCCTCGCCCTCGCCCTCGGCACCGGGTTCGCCCTGCTCGTCGACGGCGATGTCACCGAAGCCGTCGGAGCCGCCGATCGGCGGGGCCGGGCGCGTGAACGTGTTCCACGCGACGACGAGGCCGATCACGACGGCGAGGACCATCGCGCCGAGGACCCACGGCGTCGGGTCGAACGCGAGGCGTCCCGACAGGACCTCCTGCGACCTGCCCAGCAGGACCTCGACGTCGTCGCGCCGCGGCATGCGGTCGGCGGGGCGGGACGGTCCACGACC
>JAUZVJ010000011.1:0-89297 GCA_031844515.1 Actinotalea sp. AC32
ACCCGGGCGCACGGCCGCGAGCAAGCCACCCGCAGCGCCCCCGCCGCGCGCGGTCGAGCGTGACGACGCCGGGGAGGCCGCGCCGGCCCGGCTCGTGCGCCTGCTGTCCGTGCGCGCGCTGGTCCTCGGCGTCGTCGGGCTGATCGCCTTCACGCTGCTCTTCCCGTCGGTGCGCGCCTACCTGGGCCAGCGCGCCGAGCTCGACGCGCTCGAGGCCGAGGTCGCCGCCGCACGCGCGACCGAGGAGGACCTGCGCGCCGAGCTGGACCGGTGGCGCGAGCCCGCTTACGTGCAGGCGCAGGCGCGCGACCGCCTCTCGTACGTCTTCCCCGGGGAGACCGCCTACCGCGTGATCGACCCCGAGGTGGTCGTCGAGACCCCGGTCGTCGAGGGGTCGACCACGCCCGAGACGGGCGCCGCCCTGCCGATCGGCGGGTCGGGCACACCGTGGTACACGACGATCTGGGACTCGATCGAGATCGCGGGCACCGTCGAACCGCCGGAGGAGGACGGGTGACCGAGCACGCCGACGTGCCGCAGGACGTGAGCGACGCCGACCTCGCGACGCTCGAGGCGCAGCTGGGTCGGCCGCCCCGCGGCGTCGTCGGGATCGC
Organism: Actinotalea sp. AC32; assembly: GCA_031844515.1. Lineage (GTDB taxonomy): Bacteria > Actinomycetota > Actinomycetes > Actinomycetales > Cellulomonadaceae > Actinotalea. Next base: position 615 of record JAUZVJ010000011.1, read on the forward strand.
GGCACGGTGCGTGTGCGGTCGCCCGACGGTCGTCAGGACCGCACCGCGCCTGCCCGACGGCACCCCGTTCCCGACGACGTACTACCTGACGCACCCGCGCGCGGTCGCCACGGTGTCCACGCTCGAGGCGTCCGGCGTGATGCGCGAGATGACGACCCGACTGGCCGAGGACACCGAGCTGGCGGAGCACTACCGTCGGGCGCACGAGCACTACCTCGCGCGGCGCGCGGAGCTCGGCGAGGTGCCGGAGATCGACGGGATCTCCGCCGGTGGAATGCCGACGAGGGTCAAGTGCCTCCACGTGCTGGTCGGCCACGCCCTGGCGGCCGGGCCGGGCGTGAACCCCCTCGGCGACGAGGCGCTCGCCCTCATCCAGGACGAGTGGCGTCCTCAGGTCTGCACCTGCTGACGCACGTCCCTGGGTCCGGCCGTGGCGCCCGGTGATGGCAGGCTTGCGCGCATGACGCGCGTGGCGGGCATCGACTGCGGCACCAACTCCATCCGGCTCCTCGTGGCGGACGTCGACGAGGCGACGGGGAGCCTCGTCGACCTCGACCGGCGCATGGAGGTCGTGCGGCTCGGTCAGGGCGTGGACCGCACGGGCCTGATCGCCCCGGAGGCGCTCGAACGGACCCTCGACGCGACGCGGCGCTACGCCGCGATCTGCGACGGGCTCGGCGTCGAGCACGTCCGGTTCGTCGCGACGTCGGCGTCGCGCGACGCGCGCAACCGCCAGGACTTCGTCGACGGCGTCCACCGCGCGATCGGCGTGCCGCCCGAGGTCGTGAGCGGCGAGGAGGAGGCCGCCCTGTCGTTCCGGGGGGCGACCGGGGTGCTCGCCGGGGCGCATCCCGGCCCGTTCCTCGTCGTCGACCTCGGTGGGGGCTCGACCGAGCTCGTGCTCGGCACGACGTCGCCCGTCGCGGCGTGGTCGATGGACGTCGGCTGCGTGCGGATGACCGAGCGGCACCTCGCGGGCGACCCGCCGACCCCGGCCGAGCTGGCCGCCGCGAGCGCCGACGTCGAGGCCGCTCTCGACACCGCGTCGCGGCACGTCCCGCTCGGTCGCACCGCGACCCTCGTCGGGCTCGCGGGGACCGTCACGACCGTCACGGCCCACGCGCTCGACCTGGACGAGTACGACCCGGCCGCGATCGACGGCGCCGTGCTGCCCACCGACCGGGTGCTGCGCTCGTGCGCCGAGCTGGTCGGGATGACCCGCAGCAAGCGGTCGCGCCTGCCGTACATGCACCCCGGCCGCGTCGACGTGATCGGTGCCGGTGCGCTCGTGTGGTCGGCGGTCGTGTCGCGCGTGCGGGCCGAGGTCGCACGCGCGGGCGGGAACCTGCGCACGGTCGTGACGTCGGAGCACGACATCCTCGACGGCATCGCGTGGAGCGCCGCCGAGCTGCGGGCCGCACGCTCGTAGCCCGCCGGGCCCGCCCCCGGACGCTGCGCCCCGCGGGACCACCACACCCCGCCGCGGCCGTGCCTCCCCGGTGCCTCCGCGGTGCCTAACCGGTGCCGTCCCGGTGCCGTTCCGGTGCCCTCCCGCTGGCCGCGGCGCCGGTGGCGGGCATCATCGAGGGGTGACGACCGCCCTCCCGCACCCGCGCACAGGGGTCCCGTTCGTCTCGCCCGTCCCTGCGGGGTCCGGCTGGCCCGGGGACCCGGCGTCGGCCGGGACCCCCGTGGCCGCCTCGGCGGCCGACGTCGCCGCGCTCGCGGAGGACGCGGACCTCGGGCTGCTCGACGCGGCGTCGTCGGTGTGCCGCGCGTGCCCTCGCCTCGTCGCGTGGCGCGAGGACGTCGCGCTCACCAAGCGCCGGATGTTCCGCGACGAGCCGTACTGGGGACGCCCGGCACCCGGGTTCGGGGACCCCGCCGCGCGGCTGCTCGTCGTCGGTCTCGCCCCGGCCGCGCACGGCGCGAACCGGACCGGCCGGCTCTTCACGGGTGACAGGTCGGGCGACTGGATCGTCGCGGCGCTGCACCGGGCGGGGGTCGCGTCGCAGGCCGAGTCGGTCGACGCCGCCGACGGGCTCCGGCTCACGGACGTCCGGATGGTGCCCGCCGTGCGGTGCGCGCCGCCGGACAACGCGCCGCTGCCCGTCGAGCGCGACACGTGCGCGCCCTGGTTCCGGCGCGAGGTCGAGCTGCTCGCGCCGACCGTGCGGGCGGTGCTCGTGCTCGGGGCCTTCGGCTGGGCGTCGATGCTCGGTGCGGCACGCGGGTTCGGCTGGTCGGTGCCACGTCCCGCGCCACGCTTCGGGCACGGCGTCCACGCACCGCTCACGCGGCCCGACGGCGTCGTCGTCCACCTCGTGGCGAGCTACCACGTGTCGCAGCAGAACACCCAGACCGGTCGGCTGACCGAGGCGATGCTCGACGACGCGGTGGGCACGGCCCTGCGCCTCGCGCGCGGGTGACGTGCGAGGCGCAGGGCCGACCGGGAGGGGCCGTCAGGCGGCGCCGCCGCCGAGCACCTCGAAGACGATGCCGATGATCGCGTCGCCGTAGGCGACGAAGAAGTGGTCGACGCCCTTGCCGTCGGCCGACTTCGACGACAGCGCCTCGAGCTCGGCGGTCGAGCGGGGGATGGTGAACCGCTCGAACACGGTGAAGCTCGTCGGGATCCCTCGCTCGCTCGTGAGCTCGACCGCCTCGGCGACCTGCGCCTCGGTGAGCGGCTCGGTGCCGAGGAAGAGGTGCGCCGACGAGTACAGCTCCGCGACCTCGAGCGTGTACCAGTTCTTCGAGTGGCTCGCTCCTGCGTCGCCCTGGTCCGACCGGTTGGCGATGAAGCACTCGTGCGCGGACGCCGCGCCGACGCCGGTCGCCATGAGGGCTCCCGTGAGGGCGAGCGTGGTGAGGATCTTGGGACGGGGCATGTGGGGGCTCCTGGTCTCGGGGCGGGCCGGTCGGCCGCGCCGTCGTGGACCGACCCTGGTCCCGGATCGGGACGAACACCACGAACGCCACCCGTACGGTTGCTTCCGTCCGGGTGGTGTGCGGGTGATACTCACGGCGTGGACAGAGAGTCCCGTGACGGCGAGGCGTTCGGCGCCCTCCTGCGACGCCTGCGCGAGGGTGCCGGCCTCACCCAGGAGGAGCTGGCCGAGCGCGCGGGGCTCACGGCGCACGGCGTCAGCGCGCTCGAGCGAGGGACGCGCACGCGTCCGTACCCGCACACCGTCCGGTCGCTGGCGGGAGCGCTGGGTCTGGACGACGTGGGCGTCCGGACGCTCGTCGCGGCCGTCCCCCGGCGCCCGCGGAGGTCGGGTCCCACGGACGGGCCGACCCACCTCGCGACGCGGCCCGGGGACGAGCCGAGCGGCGCGGCCACGCGGGACGCCGCGACCGGGCATGCCGCGGGTGACCAGGCCCTGAACGAGGACGGCGCGAGCGGACCCGGGTCGACCGCCGTGACCCGCCCTGCGGCTCTCCCGATGCCCGTCCCGGCGCCCGTCCCGGCGCCCGTGACGGAGCTGGTCGGGCGCGACGACGACGTCGCGGCGATCACCTCGCTGCTGCGCCGCACGACGGCGCGCCTCGTCACGCTCACCGGCACGGGCGGGGTCGGCAAGACCACGCTCGCGCTGGTGGTGGCCCGCGCCGTGCGTGGCGACCACGCCGACGGCGTCGCCGTCGTGCCGCTGGCCGCCGTCGACGACGGGGCGCTCGTCGTGCCCGCCGTCGCGCGGGCGGTCGGCCTGTCGGTGCTCGAGGCGCCGGACGCCGAGCAGCGGCTGCTCGCCGAGCTCGCGGGGTCGAGGACGCTCCTCGTGCTCGACAACCTCGAGCACCTCCCCGAGGTCGGGATGCTCGTCGCGCGGCTGCTCGGGGCGTGCCCGGGCGTCGTCGTGCTCGCGACGAGCCGCGCCGCGCTGCGGGTGCGCGGTGAGTCGGAGTACGCGGTGCAACCGCTCGCGCTGCCGCCGAGCGACGCGCTCGTCGAGGAGTCGCCCGCCTGCGCGCTCCTGCTCGAGCGGGCGCGAGCGGTCTCGCCGGGGTTCGGGGCACGTCCCGGCGACGGCGCCGCCGTGGCGGCGATCTGCCGCCGGCTCGCGGGCATCCCGCTCGCGCTCGAGCTCGCCGCCGCGCGCGCCCGCGTCCTCGACGCGCCGTCGCTGCTGGCGCGCCTGGACGAGTCGATGGCGCGCGACGGCGCGACCGACCTCCCGCCGCGCCAGCGCACGATGCGCGCGACGCTGGACTGGGGGTACCGCCTGCTGGGGCACGACGAGCGCGCGCTGTACCGGCGGCTGTCGGTCTGCTCGGGCGGCTGCGACCTCGACGCCGTCGAGGCGCTCGGCGCGGACCTCCCGGACCCCGTCGGGCTCCTCGAGCGGCTCGTCGAGCACTCGCTCGTCGTGGTGCACGCGGGGGACGGCGGGGGACCGCGCTACCGGATGCTCGAGCCGGTGCTCCAGCACGCCCGGGGCCTCCTCGGCGAGGACGACGCCGAGCGCGTCGCGGCGCGGACCGCGCACGCGCGGCACTTCCTGGCGTTCGCGGAGGACGCGGCGCCACGTCTGGAGGGTGCGGACCAGGTGCGCTGGCTCGAGCGCGCGGTCGCGGACGACGCCAACCTCGCGTCGGCCGTCGAGTGGTGGGTCGAGACCGGCGACGGCGCCCGGGCCGGGGCCATGGTGTGGCACCTGTGGCTCTACTGGTGGCTGCGCGGCAACCTGCTGCGCGGCCGGCGGCTCGCCGAGGCGGCGCTGAGACTGCCCATGCCCGGCGTGGAGCGCGCGAAGGCGACGCTCACGGTGGCCGCGATGGCGTTCGCGCAGGGTGACCTCGACGCGAGCGGAACCGGCTGGGGCGCCGCGTGGGAGCTCGCGAGCACCACCGACGACGTCGGCGCGCAGGTCGGCGCGGCCGGCGGGTGCGGCCTGGTCGCGCTCGCGCGGGGCGACCTCGCGCTCGCGGAACGGTGGTTCCGCGCCGCGATCGACCTCACCGGGGACGGGCCCGCGGGGGCGTGGGTCGCGGCGCTGTCGCACATCTGGCTCGGGACCGTCCGCCTGCTTCAGGGCGACACCACGGACGCGGTCGAGCAGATCCGGCCCGGTCTGGAGTCGGCGCGCCGCCGCGGCGACCGGCTCACGACCTACATCGGCCTCTACGGGCTCGTCCAGGCCGCGCTGGCCGAGGGTCGCACCGACGACGCGCGCACGCACCTCGTCGAGGGCATCGGCCTCTCGGCGCAGACGCGCGACCTGGCGAACCTCTCGCACTTCCTCGAGAGCCTGGCCGTCGTGGAGGGTGCGGCGGGGGACCACCTGCGGGCCGCGACGCTCCTGGGTGCGTCGCTCGACCTGCGCGACCGGGTCGGCGCCGACGTGTACGGGTACTACCTGCCGGATCCCGCCCTGCGCGCGCGGACGGAGTCCGAGGCGCTCGCGGCGCTCGGCGCGCGCGGGCTCGCGGTCGCGGCCGACGCCGGGCGTGCGCTCGGTCCCGACGGCGCGATCGCGTACGCGCTCGCCGCGCAGGACTGAGCCGGTCCGGGTCGGCCTGCGAGACCCGAGCCGGTCCGGGTCGCCCGGCGGGCCGGCGGGCCGGCGGGCCGGCGGGCGCCCGGCCGGCGCGTCGGGTGCCGTGCGACCGGGTGTGCGGGCGGTGAGCGGGTCCTGTGCCTGGGGTCACGGCGTGCGAGCCGCGACGGTGGACGGGACGCGCCGCACGGGTGCGTCCGACACGAGAGGCACGGCGATGACGACGACCCCCCAGGGCGAGAGGCTCGGGTGCGACACCTCGGACATGGTGCAGATCCACCGGCTGTTCCGGCGCCTGTTCGTCGACGCCCCTGTGCTGGTCCGCGGCGTCGGCGACGGCGACCGGACCCGCACCGCGGTCGTCGCGGCCCACGTGCGCGACATCGCGGGCGGTCTGCACCGGCACCACCGCGGCGAGGACCTCCTGCTGTGGGACCGCCTCGAGGAGCGGTCTCCCGCGTGCGCGCTGCACGTCGGGCTCATGCGCTCGCAGCACGCGACGGTCGCGGACCTCCTCGCCCGGCTCGACGCGCTCGTGCCTGCGTGGGAGTCGTCGGCGTCGGCGGAGGACCGCGAGGCGGTCGCGGAGGTGCTCGACGAGATCCGCGCCGCGCTGCTCGTGCACCTCGGGGCCGAGGAGGAGCGGATCCTTCCCACGGCGTCGCTCGTGCTGAGCCAGCGCGAGTGGGACGAGCTCGGCGAGCACGGCCGGTCCTCGACCCCCCGGGGCCAGATGATGCTGCTGCTGGGGTGGATCCTCGACAGCGTGCCGCCGGCGGAGCGGGCCGAGTGGCTGCGGACCAACCTGCCCCTGCCGATCCGTGTCGTGTGGGCGGCGGTGGGGCGCCGGCAGTTCGCCGCCCACCGCGCTCGGGTCTACGGGACGGCCCTGGCGCGCGACTGAGCGGTCATGGGACGACTGTGTCGCGGCTCACGGGCCACAGTGCGGAACGGCGCTTGTGAAGACTTTCACAGGTTTCTACCGTAGGACGTATGACCCAGAGCCTCGAGGCTGTGCCCGCGGACCGCTCCTCGCGGGGCCCCCGTCCGCGCAAGGTTCCCCGCATCGTCGTCCTCGGTGGCGGCTACGTCGGGCTCTACACCGCGCTGCGGCTGCGCCGCCGGCTCGGCAAGCGCGAGGCGGCGATCGTCGTCGTCGACCCGCGCCCCTACATGACGTACCAGCCGTTCCTGCCCGAGGCGGCCGCCGGCTCGCTCGAGCCGCGCCACGTGGTCGTGTCCCACCGGCGCGAGCTCAAGGGCATCGACACGCTCACCGCGCGCGTCACCGAGATCCGTCACGCCGACCGCACGGTGCGCCTCGCGCCCGACGCGGGCGAGCCGTACGAGATCGCGTACGACCACCTCGTCGTCGCGCTGGGCTCGGTCGCGCGCACGCTCCCCATCCCGGGTCTGGCGGAGGAGGCGATCGGCTTCAAGCAGGTCGAGGAGGCGATCGCGCTCCGCAACCACGTGCTCAGCAAGATCGACGCCGCGGCCTCGACGTGGGACAAGGACCTGCGCAGCCGGCTCCTGACCTTCACCTTCGTCGGTGGCGGGTTCGCGGGCATCGAGGCGATCGCCGAGGTCGAGGACATGGCGCGCGACGTCCTGCGCTACTACGAGTCGATCTCGATCGAGGACCTGCGCTTCGTCATGATCGAGGGGTCGCCCCGCATCCTGCCCGAGCTGGGCGAGGAGATGGGCGGCTACGCGCTCGAGCAGCTGCGCAAGCGCGACATCGAGGTCCACCTCTCGACGTTCCTCAGCTCGTGCGTCGGCGGCCACGTCGTGACGTCGACGGGGGTCGAGTTCGACTCCGAGACCATCGTGTGGACCGCGGGCGTGCGCGCCAACCCGGTGCTGGCCGACTCGGACCTGCCGCTCGACCAGACCGGCCGCGTGCGCGCGCTGCCGACGCTCCAGGTCGCGCACGAGGACGGCACCGTCGTCGACGGCGCGTGGACCGCGGGCGACTGCGCCGCGGTGCCCGACCTGGCCAACCCCGGCAGGTTCTGCTCGCCCAGCGCGCAGCACGCCGTCCGCCAGGCCCGCCACCTCGGCGACAACCTCGCGAAGGCACTGCGCAGCGCACCGGTCGAGCCGTACAGGCACAAGCACGTCGGCACGGTCGCGTCGCTCGGTCTCGGCAAGGGCGTCGCCCAGGTCTACGGCGTCAAGCTGCGCGGCTGGCCAGCATGGTTCATGCACCGGACGTACCACATGGCGCAGATGCCGACGCTGAACCGCAAGGTCCGCATCGTGCTCGACTGGACCCTCGCGATGTTCTTCCGCCGCGAGATGGTCGCGCTGGGCCGCCTGCACGACCCGCGCGCCGACTTCCGCGAGGCCTCGACGCCGCGTGCCAAGGCGGCCGGCAAGCCGGCCGACAAGTCCGAGGGCAACGTCGTGCGCGAGAAGGTGCCCGCGGGCGCCTGACACCTGCACACGACGACGGCGGCCGACCCCGGACCGGGTCGGCCGCCGTCGTCGTGCCCCCGGCGGGGGTCGAACCCGCACTGGGCCGGGTTTAAGCCGGCTGCCTCTGCCGGTTGGGCTACGGGGGCCGAACGCGGCCCGATCATCCTGCCAGCCGCGGGAACGATGGCGGCCCCAGGTGCGTTCCCTAGGATGAGTCAACGGCCGGCGACCCTATCCGGCCCGCATCCTGCGGGCGGAGGCCGCGACCAGGAGGAACCCGTGTCCAACCCCGTGTTCAGCAACAGCGCCGTCTTCGGCGGGCGCCGTGGCCGCGGTGGGGTGCAGCAGGCACCGCCCCCGCAGTACGGCCAGGCCCCCTACGCCCAGGGCTACGGCCAGGCGCCGTACGCGCAGGCCCCCTACGGCCAGGCTCCTTACGGCCAGGCCTCGCTCGAGGACGTGTACAACGGCCCGGCCGCGACGACGCGCGACACCGGCCGCATGACGTACGACGACGTGATCATGAAGACCGGCGGGCTGCTCGCGCTGCTCGTCGTCGTCGCTGCGGCGACCTGGTTCGTCGCTCCCGGCCTCTGGCCGATCGGCATGATCGTGGGCCTCGTCCTCGGTCTCGTCAACGCGTTCAAGAAGAACCCGAGCCCCGCGCTCATCGTGACCTACACGGTCGCGCAGGGCGTGTTCCTCGGCGGCATCAGCCTCGCGTTCCAGAACATGACGGTCGACGGCGTCGGCCAGGTCGAGCCGATCGTCCTCCAGGCGGTCCTCGGCACGATGGCCACCTTCGGCGCGGCGCTGTTCCTGTTCCGCTCGGGCAAGGTGCGCGTCACGCCCAAGTTCACGCGCTGGCTGCTCATCGCGATGGTCGGCTACCTCGCGTTCTCGCTGCTCAACGTCGTGCTGTCGTTCTTCATCGCGAGCGAGGGCTTCGGCCCGCTGCGCAACGGCCCGGTCGGCATCCTCGTCGGCCTGGTCGCGGTCGGCCTCGCGGCCGCGTCGCTCATCATGGACTTCGACTTCATCAAGCGCGGCGTCGAGCAGGGCGTCCCGGCGAAGTTCGCCTGGACCGCGGCCTTCGGCCTGATCGTCACGCTCGTCTGGCTGTACCTCGAGATCCTGCGGATCCTCGCGATCTTCAACTCGAACGACTGACGCCGCGGCGTCCTGCCGGCACGGTCCTCCCGCCCGGGTGCGCGCCACGCGCACCCGGGCGGTGTCGTACCCGGGCCGGGTCCGGCAGCCGTGCCCAGCCGCGGTCCTCAGCTCCCCGGTCCGACCACGTCGTGCCAGGACGGTGGCGGGACGCCCCCCGCACCGCGAGCCCGGGTGCGCCTTCTAGAGTGGTCGCCGCCCGTCGGCGCGACCGCGCCGCCCCTCGGACCCACGGGAGCGACCGTGCCGTACGCCCAGCACATCTCCGAGCTCGTCGGCGACACGCCGCTCGTCCAGCTGACCTCCGTGGCGCGCGGCCTCGCGGCGACCGTGCTGGCCAAGGTCGAGTACGTGAACCCGGGCGGCTCGGTCAAGGACCGGATCGCGCTGAAGATGGTCGAGGCCGCCGAGGCGTCGGGCGAGCTGCGGCCGGGCGGGACGATCGTCGAGCCCACGAGCGGCAACACCGGGGTCGGGCTCGCGCTCGTGGGCCAGCGCAAGGGCTACCGCTGCGTGTTCGTGTGCCCCGACAAGGTCTCGCAGGACAAGCGGGACGTGCTGCGCGCCTACGGCGCCGAGGTCGTCGTGACCCCGACGGCGGTACCCCCCGACCACCCGGAGTCGTACTACTCGGTGTCGGACCGGCTCGCACGCGAGATCCCGGGTGCGTGGAAGCCCAACCAGTACGCCAACCCCAACGGTCCCGCGAGCCACTACGAGTCGACCGGGCCGGAGATCTGGCGCGACACCGAGGGCACCGTGACGCACCTCGTCGCGGGTGTCGGCACGGGCGGCACCATCACGGGCACGGGCCGGTACCTCAAGGACGTCAGCGCGGACCGCGACGCCGCGGCCGGCGGGCGCGTGCGCGTCGTCGGCGCCGACCCGGCCGGCTCGGTCTACTCCGGCGGCGACGGGCGTCCGTACCTCGTGGAGGGCGTCGGCGAGGACTTCTGGCCCGCGGCCTACGACCCGTCCGTCCCCGACGAGGTCATCGCCGTCACGGACGCCGAGTCGTTCGACATGACGCGCCGCCTCGCCCGCGAGGAGGGGCTCCTGGTCGGCGGCTCGTGCGGCATGGCCGTGGTCGCTGCGCTGCGGCTCGCCGAGCGGATCGAGCGCGAGGACCCCGCCGCGGCCGCGCGTGCCGTGATCGTCGTGATCCTGCCCGACGGCGGACGCGGCTACCTGTCGAAGATCTTCAGCGACCCGTGGATGCAGCGGCACGGGTTCCTGGGCGAGCCGACCGACGGCCCCCTCGTCGCCGACGTCGTCGAGGCCCTGGGCGACTGCGTCCGGTCGTTCCCGCACGTGCGGCCCGAGCACACGGTCGCCGACGCCGTGGCGCGCCTCGCCGACGCGGGCCTGTCCGCGCTGCCGCTCGTCACCGGCGAGCCGCCCGTGAAGTCGGGCGAGGTCGCGGGCTCGGTGAGCCAGGCGGGGCTCCTCGCAGCGCTCGCGGCGGGTGACGCGTCGCCGTCGGACCCGGTGCGCGACCACGCCGAGCCGGGTCTGGCCCAGGTCGGCCACGCGCAGTCCGTCGACACCCTGCGGCACGCGCTCGCCGACGGTCGTCCCGTGCTGGTCAACGTCGACGGCGACCCGCGGGCGCTGCTGTCCGCGGCCGACCTCCTCGCGCACCTCGCCGGCTGAGCACGGACCGCCTGACCGGGGGTCGGGCGGAACCGCTCGCCGGACGCCCGGCGACACGGGGAGTAGCGTCGCACTCGCTCGGCGGCGGGCCGGGCCTCGGACGGCCCGGGGGTCCACGTGGCGGCACAGGCACTCGCGGCACTGCGGCGCGGGCGGCACCGCGGTGACACGACGCGCGCGCGACGGACCGAGCTCGTCGCCCAGGTGGGCGGGCCGCTGCGCCGCTACCTGCGCACCGAGGCCGGTGGGGCCGGCCTCATGCTCGCCGCCGCCCTCGTCGCGCTCGTGTGGGCGAACTCGCCGTGGTCGGCGTCCTACGAGGCGCTGTGGCACCTGGAGGCCGGGGTCCACGTGGGCGGCGCCGGGCTCGAGATGGACCTCAAGCACTGGGTCGACGACGCGCTCATGGTGCTGTTCTTCTTCGTCATCGGCCTCGAGGTCGCGCGCGAGCTGTCGGTCGGGGAGCTCACGCAGCGTCGTCGCGTCGTCGTCCCGCTCGTCGCGGGGGTCGCCGGCGTCGTCGTCCCTGCGCTCGTGTACCTCGCGGTCAACCCGTCGGGGCCCGCGGCGGCGGGGTGGGGCGCCGTCATCGGCACCGACACCGCGTTCCTCCTGGGCGCGCTCGCGCTGGTCGGCCCGAGGACCGCGACCCAGCTGAGGATCTTCCTCCTCACGCTCACCGTGATCGACGACGTCGTCGCGGTGACCGTGATCGGCGTCGTCTACTCCGACGAGCCGCGCGTCCTGCCGCTGCTCGGCGCGGTGGGCCTGCTCGGCGTGCTCGTGCTCCTCGGGCGGGTCCGCGCGTGGCGCGCGTGGCCGTACGTCGTCGTGACGGCCGCGCTGTGGTCGGCGGTCGTCGCGGGCGGCGTGCACGGCGCGATCGCCGGGATGCTCGCAGGGCTGCTCATCCCCGCGCGGACGCCCGAGCGCTCGACCGTCGAGGGGGCCGCGCGGCTCGTGCGCGCGTTCCGCCAGTCGCCCCTGCCGAGCGCGGGCCGCACCGCGCAGCAGGGTCTCGCGCGTGCGGTGTCGGTCAACGAGCGGCTCCAGGTGGTCCTGCACCCCTGGACGAGCTACGTCGTCGTCCCGCTGTTCGCGCTCGCCAACGCGGGCGTCGACCTGCGCGGGGGAGCGCTCGAGGAGGCGCTGCGGTCGCCCGTGACGTGGGGCGTCGTCGCGGGCCTCGTCGGCGGCAAGGTCCTCGGCGTCGGCGGTGGGGCGCTGCTCGCGGTGCGCGCGGGTCTGGGGCGCCTGCCGCAGGGCGTGGGGCCGGGGCAGGCGGTGGGCGGCGCCGCGCTGTCCGGCATCGGCTTCACCGTCTCGCTCCTGATCATCGGGCTCGTCGACGACGAGGACTTCCGCGAGGCCGCGACCGTCGGCGTGCTCCTCGCCGCGGTGCTCGCCACGGCGCTCGGCGGGCTCGTCTTCCGCCTCGCGGCCCGGCTGCTGGGGGAGCGGACCGCGGACCTGCCCGTACGGCTGAGCCTCCCGGTGGACCCGGCTCGCGACCACGTCCGCGGCCGGGCGGACGCGCCGATGACGCTCGTGGAGTACCTCGACTTCGAGTGCCCCTTCTGCGCGCGCGCGACGGGCGTCACGACGGAGCTCCGCGCCGAGCTCGGCGACGACCTGCGGTACGTCGTCCGCCACCTCCCGCTGCCCGACGTCCACCCGCACGCCGAGCTCGCGGCGGTCGCCGCCGAGGCCGCTGCCGCGCAGGGCCGGTTCTGGGAGATGCACGACCTGCTGTTCGCGCACCAGGACGAGCTCGAGCTGCCCGACCTGCTCGGCCACGCGGGCCGGCTCGGCCTCGACGTCGAGCGGTTCGCGCGCGACCTGGAGGACGACGACGTCGCGGCGCGCGTGCGGGAGGACGTCGCGAGCGCCGAGGCGAGCGGGGCGCGCGGGACGCCGACGTTCTTCGTCGGTGGTCGTCGCCACCGCGGGCCGTACGACGCGGCGACGCTCGCGGCCGAGCTGCGTGCGTCGGTGGCGCGGACGCACCACCGGCCGGACACGCCCTGACGCGCGCCCGCCGCCCGCCGGCCGCACGCGCCCTGACGCCCGCCCGCCGCCCGCCGGCCGGACGCGCGCCGACCCCCGCAGTCAGCCCGCGAGGTACTGGTGCAGCAGGTGCACCGCGAGCGCGCCCTCGCCGACGGCCGACGCGACGCGCTTGACCGACCCGCGCCGCACGTCGCCCGCGGCGAGGACCCCGGGCGTGCTCGTCTCGAGCATCAGCGGGGCGCGGTCGAGCAGCCAGGGCGGGTCGACGTCGGCGCCCAGGAGGTCGGGGCCGGTGACGAGCGAGCCCCACCGGTCGCGTGCCACGCAGCCGCCGAGCCACTCGGTGCGCGGCTCCGAGCCGATGAGCACGAACAGCACGCCCTCGACCGACTCCTCCTCGCCCGTGTCGACGTCGCGCAGCCGCAGCGTCTCGAGGAACTCGGCGCCCGTGCCGCCCACGACCGCGGTGCGCGTCCGCACGTCGATCACCGGGTCGGCCGCGACCTGCCGCACGAGGTAGTCCGACATCGTCTCGGTGATGGTCGGCCGTCGCACGAGCAGCGTGACGCGGTCCGCGTACCGCGCGAGGTGGATCGCGGCCTGCCCGGCCGAGTTCGCCCCGCCCGCGACGTACACGTGACGGCCGCGCATCGCCGGGGCCTGCGTCGTCGCCGCGCCGTAGAACACGCCGCGTCCGGTGAGCGCCTCGAGCTCGGGCACGCCGAGCCGTCGGTAGCTCGCGCCCGTCGCGACGACGACCGAGCGTGACCGCACCTCCCCGCCGTCGGACAGCGCGAGGACGCGCCACTCGTCCTCGGTGCGCAGACCCGTCGCGGCCCGCATGAAGTGGAACCCCGAGCCGAACGTCCACGCCTGCCGGTACGCGAGCTCGGCGAGGCGGCTGCCGCTGATGCCGCTCGGGAAGCCGAGGTAGTTGCGGATCATCGAGCTCGTCCCCGCCTGGCCGCCGACGGCCTGCTGCTCGACGACGAGCGTCCGCAGCCCCTCGGACGCGGCGTACACCGCGGCACCGAGCCCGGCGGGCCCGGCGCCCACGATGACGACGTCGAACCGCGCGTCGGCAGGCAGGGGACGCACGAGCCCGAACGCGTCGGCGATCTCGACGTCGGTGGGGTCCTCGAGCACGACGGGGTCGGGTGTGAACCGGAGCACCACGACGGGCAGCCGGGGCTGCGTCAGGTGCAGGTCGGCGAGCGCGCGCCGGCCCTCGGCGGTCGCCGCGTCGCGGAAGCGCGTCGGTATGCGGTTGCGTGCGAACGAGTCGCGCAGGCCCTGTGACCGGGCCGACCACACCTCGCCCACCACCTCGACGGCGTCGAACCCCTGGCCCTCGCGTGCCCGCCACTCCTCGAGCGCCTCGGTGACGAGACGGTGCAGCTCCTCGTCGGGGCGTGTGCCCGTCCGCAGCATCCAGCGGTCGACCCGCCCGAGAGTGACGGCCTCGAACACCGGTCCCGCTGTCGAGAAGTCGCCCCAGCGGATGAGGCAGGCGCGCATCGACCCGGGCGCGTGCGTGCACAGCTCGCCGAGCACCTCGAGGCCGTCCGGGTCCGCCCCGCCCACGCCGACGAGCAGGAGCGCGACCGGCACGTGGTCGGTCGCGAGCCGGTCGAGCGTCGCGCGCGCGTCGGCGACGGCCCCGTCGCCGCCGTGGACGACGACGTCGTAGTCGCGCCCGTAGCGGTCGACGAGCTGCTCACCCGTCACGGACGCCGACGCGTCGTCGCGGGTGACGAGGACGACCGCCGGGCGGCGCGCGACGGCGACGTCGTCCGGACCGGCCGGGGGGTCGGCGGTCATGGTTGTGGTCTACGCGCCGTGGCGTCCCGCGTCAACGCCCCGCCACGGGTCTGGCGCCGCGCACGGACCGAGGCGCATCCTGCGGGTGCAGGGGTCCGTGCACGGGGAGGCCGTCGTGGCGCGCTACCGGTTCCGCTCGTCGTGGCACGTGTCCGCCCCGCCGCCGGAGGTGTGGCGTGCGGTGGTCGCCGTCGAGGACTGGCCGCGGTGGTGGCCGGCGGTCTCGTCGACCCGGGTCGTGGAGCCCGGCGCGCCGGACGGGACCGACCGGGTGGTCGAGTACGGCCTGCGGGCCCCGCTCGGCTACCGGCTCGCGGTGCGGACCCGCACGGTCGACGTCGTCCCCGGCCGGAGCGTGCTCGTCGACGTGCTCGGTCACCTCGACGGTCGGGGGCGCTGGACGCTGACCGGGGAGCCGGGCGGCACCGAGGTCGACCAGCTGTGGGAGGTCGACACCACGCGTCCCTGGATGCGGGTGCTCGCCCCGCTCGCCGCGCCGGCGTTCCGGTGGAGCCACGACCGCGCGGCGCGGCGGGGCGGCGAGGGCCTCGAGGCGTGGCTCAGACGCGGGTGACGCGCGCGCGGCGCAGCAGCGCCAGCCCCGCGGCGCCCGTGAGGACCACCGCGACCAGGACCGCGACGTAGGTCGCGGTGAGCGGACCACCGTCGACGGTGCCGGGGCCGTGGACCCCGAGCACCGCGAGCTCCAGGAGCCCGAACGTCGTGTACGCGATCGCGGGCACCCGCAGGCGCACGAGGTCGCGGGCCCGGACGGCGAGCCCCGCGGCGACCCCGAACGCGACGAGCCACGACGCGACCGCACGAGCCGTCAGCGGCGTGAGCGCCCACGGCCACACCGCCGCCGCGCTCGACGGCGCGACCCAGAGCGCGACGCCGACGGCCCCGAGCACGAGGCCCTCGGCGACCAGGGCGGCGGCGAGCGCACGCGGCATCGGCACGCGCCGTCCGACGCGTCCCGGTCCGGGGCGGCGCACGACGACGGCGAGCATCGCGACCGGGACGACGACGTAGACGACCAGCCAGACCCAGGCCGCCGGCACGGCGAACGGTCCGCTCCCGGGCGCCACGACGTGCATGCGGTCGAGGTGCACGAAGGTCGCGGCCGTCGTGAGCACCGTGAAGACGAGGACCGTGAGGAACGGGACCCGGACCTGCGACCACCCGCCCGACCGCAGCGACAGCACGCTGAGGACGAACCCCGCGCCGTAGCCCGCGCCGAGGAACGCCGCGGTGAGGGGCGGCTCGATCGTCCACGCGAAGGTCTCGGCGGTGTGGGTCGCCCGCAGCGCGAGCGCGACGAAGCCCGCGGCGGTGAGCACGCAGAACGCGGCGAGGACCGGGCGGACCCCGCGCGGGAGGTCGTCGGTCCGGCGGGAGGCTCCCGGCATGGCGCTCCTCGGGGGCGGAGGCTCCTCCGATCGTGGACCTCGCCGCACCAGCGGTCAATGGCGCGGCGTCGCGCCGCCCGACCCGCGTCCCCGGGGGTGCGGGGGCGGCCCGCCTGCCACGCCGTCCGCACGCCTGCCGCACGCCTGCCGCACGCGTGCCGTAAGCGTCGCGGTCCGCTGTCGAATCGATCCATGCGTGCCGGCCGTCGGCGTGGTAGGAATCGGTCCGACCGTCCCCGACGCCGAGGAGTCCACGTGCCCCTGATCGACCTGCCCCTCGACCAGCTGCGCACCTACCGGGCCGACGTGCACGAGCCGGACGGCTACGACGACTTCTGGTCGCGCACGCTCGCCGAGGCGCGCACGCACGACCTCGCGCTGGTCGCCGAGCCGGTCGACGCCGCGCTCCCGCTCGTCGAGGTGCACGACGTGACGTTCGCGGGCTTCGGCGGGCACCCGGTCAGGGCGTGGCTGCGGCGGCCCGCGGGGGCGCGCGAGGACCTGCCCGCCGTCGTGGAGTTCGTCGGGTACGGCGGTGGGCGCGGCCTTCCGCACGAGAGCCTCGTGTGGGCCGCGGCCGGGTACGCGCACCTCGTCATGGACACGCGCGGTCAGGGTGCGGGCTGGGGCTCGGGCGGCGCGACGCCCGACCCGGTCGGCTCGGCCGGTGCGACCCCGGGCTTCCTGACGCGCGGCATCGAGGACCCCGAGCAGCACTACTACCGCCGGGTGTTCACCGACGGCGTGCGCGCGGTCGAGGCCGTGCGCGCGCTCCCGGGCGTCGACGCGTCGCGCGTCGCGGTCGCCGGGGGCAGCCAGGGCGGGGCCATCGCGCTCGCGGTCGGCGGGCTCGTCCACGACCTGCTCGCCGTGATGCCCGACGTGCCGTTCCTGTGCGACGTGCGTCGCGCGATCGACGTCACCGACGCCTACCCCTACCAGGAGCTCGCGACGTACCTGTCCGTGCACCGTGACAAGGTCGACGTCGCGCTGCGGACCATGGACCACGTCGACGTCCTGCACCTCGCGCGGCGCGCCACGGCCCCCGCCCTGCTGTCGGTCGCGCTGCGCGACACGATCTGCCCGCCGTCGACGGTCTTCGCGGCGCACAACCACTACGGCGAGCTGAGCGACCCGCGGCCCGCGGCCGAGATCGAGGTCTACCCGTTCAACGGTCACGAGGGCGGCCAGCACCACCAGACCGCACGTCAGCTGCGCTGGCTCGCCGACCGCGTCTGAGGCACGGCACGATGGGCGGTGGTCGTGCGCGTCGCGCGGCCGACCCGACAGAGAGGCCAGCCATGACCACCCTGCCCAGCGCGTCCGGCTCGTTCGGCGAGAAGCCCGACCTCACGTTCCCGGACTCGCCCGCCCCCGCCGACCTCCAGGTCCAGGTGCTGCACCAGGGCGACGGCGAGACGGTCGAGGCCGGCGACGACATCGAGGTGCACTACCTCGGCCAGGTGTGGGGCGGCACGCGCCCGTTCGACACGTCGTACGACCGGGGCCAGTCCATCTCGTTCGGGATCGGCGTCGGCCAGGTCATCGGCGGCTGGGACGAGGGGCTCGTCGGCCGTCAGGTCGGCTCGCGCCTCCTGCTGTCGATCCCGCCGCACCTCGGCTACGGCGACCGCGGCGTCCCGCAGGCGGGCATCCGCGGCGGCGACACCCTGGTCTTCGTCGTGGACGTCCTCGGCACGTCGCGCTGAGCACTCGCCGAGCACCCCGGCGACCCCGCTGACGGCCCGCAGAGCGGCGCCGGCGACGCGCGCGTCGGACGACGGCCGGCCCGGTCACCCGGGCCGGCCGTCGTCGTCTCAGCCGACCAGGCCGTGCCGGAGCAGGAAGTCGTTGTGGAACCGGCCCTGGGGGTCCAGGCGCGCGGCGAGGGCCCGGAAGTCGTCGAGACGCGGGTAGGCGGCGCGCAGCGCGGCGGGTGCCCCCGCGACGTCGGCGGTGAAGAGCTTGCCCCAGTGCGGGCGCGGCGCGAACGGCGCGAGCACCTCCTCGAGCTCGGGCAGGAGCGCCGTCACCTCGGGCACGCGCTGCTGCCACGTGAGGTGCAGGGCCACGGTCGCGCGGCCGTGCGCGGGGCTGAGCCACAGGTCGTCCGCCGCGACCGACCGGATCTCGGCGACGAGCAGGAGCGGCGCGATGCGCTGCCCGATGCCCCGCAGCGCCTCGATCGCCGCGGGCGCGTCGCGCCGGTCGACGAGGTACTCCGACTGCAGCTCGTCGCCGTGGCTCGGCGTGAACTCCAGGCGGAAGTGCGGCCACCGCTCGTGCCACGGGCCCGCGACGGCGCCCTGCGTCGTCGTGCTCACCGGGTCGACGCCCGCGAGCGGGTGCCTCGGGCCGTCGGCGGGCCGCGCCCCGAAGAGGTCGGGCCGCGGCTCCCATCCCGGGCGCACGCGGCTCTTGCGCCACACCTGCGCGACCGTCGGCGACGCGTAGTCGGTGAACAGGCTCACGCTGTCCGCGCTCGACAGCACGTCGTCGAGGTGCGTCAGGGCGGCGTCCCACGGCAGGTCGGTGTGCACCTCCTGCAGGACGTCGTAGGTCGGCTCGACCCGCAGCGTCAGCGCGGTGACGACGCCGAGCGCGCCCACGCCGACGACGGCGCCCGCGAGCTCGGCGTCGCGACGCACGGGCAACAGCTCGCCGTCGGCGGTCACGAGGTCGAGGCACGTGACCGCGTCCGCGAGGCCGCGGTGGCGGTCGCCGGAGCCGTGCGTGCCGGTCGCGACCGCGCCGGCGACGGAGATGTGGGGGAGCGACGCGAGGTTGTGCAGCGCCCATCCGCGCTCGTGGAGCCACCCGGCGAGCTCGCCGTACCGGACGCCCGCGCCCACGCGGACCGTGCGCGACGCCTCGTCGAGCTCGACCGGGACGTCGAGCGCGTCGAGCGCCACGAGGGTCCCGGCGTCCGCGGCGTCCGAGAACGAGTGCCGGCTGCCGAGCGCGTGCACGGTCCCGGTGGTGGCGGCGACGAGCTCCTGCACCTCGGCGACGGTGCGGGGTCGGCGCACCGTCCCGCGGTAGGTGTGGTTGCCGGCCCAGTTCCGCTCGATGCTGCCCTCGGTCATCCGATGCTCCTCGCCGTCGCTGTCGTCGTCCGTCGTGCGCGCACGCACGGTCCGCGCGCGCCACGTGCCACCCTCACCGTCCCGCGAGCCCCGTCTCGTAGGCGAGGACCACGGCCTGGACGCGGTCGCGCACGTCGAGCTTGTGCAGGATGCGCCCCACGTGGGTCTTCACCGTGGCCTCCGAGAGCACGAGGCGCTCGGCGATCTCGCCGTTCGAGAGGCCTTCGGCGACGGCGCGCAGCACCTCGAGCTCGCGCGGGGTCAGCGCGGCGAGCCGCGGGTCGAGCCCCGAGGGCGTGACCGGACCGGTCGGCAGGTGGTCGGCGAACATCTCGAGCATGCGCCGCGTGACGCGGGGCGACACGACGGCGTCGCCCGACGCGACCGCCCGGATCGCCGCGACCAGCTCGGCGGGCCGGGCGTCCTTGAGCAGGAAGCCCGACGCCCCCGCGCGCAGCGCGGCGAACGCGTACTCGTCGAGGTCGAACGTGGTGAGGATGAGCACGCGCGTGCCGGGGTGCGCCTCGACGACGCGCCGCGTCGCCTCGATCCCGTTCATCCCCGGCATGCGCACGTCCATGAGCACGACGTCGGGTCGCAGCGCCGCGACCTGCGTGACGGCCGTCGCGCCGTCGCCCGCCTCGCCGACGACCTCGAGGTCGTCCTCGGCGTCGAGCACGAGCGCGAAGCCCATCCGCAGGAGGGCCTGGTCGTCCACCAGCAGGACGCGGACGGTCTCGGTCACGATCGGTCTCCCGGGGTCGTCGGTGGGTCGTCCGCGGGCGCGTCCGCAGGCCCGTCCGCTGGCCACGGCAGGACGGCGTGCACGCGCCAGCCCGTGCCGTGCGGGCCCGCGTCGACGGTCCCGCCGTAGACCGCGGCACGCTCCCGCATGCCGATGAGGCCGTTGCCCGAGCCACCCGGGTCGGTGTGCGGCAGGGTCGCGCCCGTGTCGGTCACCTCGAGCTCGACGGCCCGGGGCGTGCGGCGGACGGCGACGTCGACGGCCCGCGCGCCCGGCGCGTACCGCAGCGCGTTGGTGAGCGACTCCTGGAGGATCCGGTACACCGCGAGCTGCATCCCGGCGTCGTCGGGCAGGGGTGTCGTCAACCCGGTGGTCCGCACCGGCAGGCCCGTGGCACGGAACCGCTCGACGAGCGCGTCGACGTCGACCACGCCCGGCTGGGGCTCGAGCGGCGCCTCGGGCTCCTGGAGCACGCCCAGGATGCGGCGCATGTCCGCGAGCGCGGACCGGCCGGTCTCGGACAGCTCGCCGAGCGCGGTGCGGGAGCGGTCGGGCGCCCGGTCGAGCGCCGCCGACGCGCCGTCGGCGAGCGCGATCATCACCGACAGGCTGTGCGCCACGACGTCGTGCATCTCGCGGGCGATGCGCGTGCGCTCGGCCGCGCGAGCGAGCTGCGTCTGCTGGTCGCGGTCGCGCGCGATGGCGTTGGCCCGGTCGACGAGGTCGGCGAGGTGCAGGCGGCTGTTGCGGACGCTCGTGCCGATCGCCATGGCCGCGAGGGTGAAGACGACGACGCCCGTGATCGACGCGAGGCGCATGTCGGTCCTGGACCCGTCGTCGTCGGCCGCGAGCACGCCGGGCACGGGCGTCTCCCACAGCCAGCTCGCCAGGCCCGTGGTGACGGCGAGCGCGCCCGCGACGGTCCACGCCGTGCGCGGCGGGTGCGAGGCGGCGACGGCGTACACGACCAGGCCGACCGCGAGGTCGAACCCCGTGAAGGTCCCCGAGACGAGCACGGCCACGACGGCGAGCACGCCGATGACGCCCGCGACGAGCACGGGCCGGTGTCGGCGCCACGCGAGCGCCGTGATGCCCGCGAGGACCACCGCGACGGTGGCGACGACCGTCGAGGGCCGTGCCGGGTCGATCACCGCGGTGAGCAGCGCGGGGATCCCGAACCACGCCATGACGACGACGTCCATGGCGACGGGACGTCGTGCGAAGAACCGGCGGACCGGTCCGAGGCGGCGTGCACCCAGGACGGTGAACGGCCGGTCGGGGGTCGTCGTCACGGCGTCACTCTCGCAGGAGGGGACTGGTGCCAACACTTAACCGCGTGGTTAAGTGTTGGCGTGCCGCTGCAGGACGTCCTCTCCGCGCTCGCGGATCCCACGCGCCGCGCCGTCCTCGAGGCGCTGCGGCCCGGTGGCCTCACGGTCGGCGAGCTCGCGCGGCAGGTGCTCACGGGCGAGGGCATGTCCGCCCCCGCGTTCAGCAAGCACCTGCGCGTGCTCGAGGCCGCGGGGGTGGTCCGTCGCGACAGGGTCGGCCGGACCGTCGTCGTGACGCTCGAGCCGTCGTCGCTCGACGAGCTCGCGACGTGGGTGGAGAGCACGACGCGGCACTGGAGCCGGACGATCGACCGGCTCGACCGGTACCTCGAGCAGGAGGACGCATGAGCACCACGCAGGCCCGCGTCGAGCGGACCCTCGCAGCACCCGTCGAGCGCGTGTTCCGCGCCTGGACCGACCCGGACGTCCTCGCCCGGTGGTACTGCCCCAACCCCGAGATGCCCCTGACCGTCGAGGCCGACGTCGTCGAGGGCGGGCGGTACCGCGTCGTCATGGGCCCCTACGTGGCCGAGGGCACCTACACGTCGCTCGTCCCGCCGGGGACCGGCGGCCCGGGTGCTGTCGTGGCGTTCACGTGGCGCTGGACGAGCGACCCGGACGCGGTCGAGGGGCACGTGCGCGTCGAGCTCGACCCGGCCGACGGCGGCGCGACCCGCCTCGTCCTCGTCCACGAGGGGCTCGCGGACGCGGCCGACGCCACGGGCCACGCCGAGGGGTGGGAGCTCAGCCTCGACCGTCTGGCGCGCCTCGAGCCGGTGGCGTCCTCCGACGCGTGAGCCCGGCGGACGACGGCGCGCGCCGACCCGCACGAGGCGGGTCGGCGCGCGCACGGCGGTCTCGCGGAGCCGGTCAGGCGTCGCGGCGGCGCAGGAGCACCGCGGCCACGCCGCCGAGGACGACGACCCACGCGATCATCACGCCGTAGCCCTGCCACGGCGTGAGCGAGACCGTGTCCCGCATGCCGTCGATCATCGCCAGGGTCTCCTCGCCGTACATGACGCGCGCGCCCGCCGTCGAGGGCAGGAACGGCCCGACCAGCTCGAAGAACCGCAGCGGCACGAGCGAGAACACCGTCTCCACGACGAGCAGGAGCCCGATGACCGCGGTCATCGCGCCCGCGGTGTGCCGCAGCAGCGCACCGAACGCCAGGCCGAGGAGCGCGACGCCCGCGAGGTAGAGGGGCAGGCCCGCGAGGCGCCTGAGCTGCTCGGCGTCGGCGAGGTCGACCGTGACGCCGAGCTCGTCGTGGAACGGCAGGCTCACGAGGTAGGACAGGAGCATCGACACGACCGTCGCCACGACGACGACGCCGGTGAGCACGAGGGCCTTCGCGGCGAGCACGGGCAGCCGACGGGGGACCGCGGCGAACGTCGAGCGGACCATGCCCGTCGAGTACTCGGACGTCACGACGAGCACGCCCAGCACGGCGACCGCGAGCTGGCCGAGGTTGACGCCGGCCGAGAGGAGCGCGGGCAGGTCCGTGCCGCCGGCAGAGGCGGCCTGCTCGTCGCTCATGGTCGTGCTGGCCCAGGCGAACAGGGCGCTGATGCCGACCATCGCGAGGACGGTGACGGCGAGCGTCCACACGGTCGACCGCACGGTCCGCACCTTGAGCCACTCGGCGGCGAGGACGCGGCCGAAGGTCACGGGCCGGGTCGTGACCGCCGGGGTGGCCGGTCGGGTGGGCGGGGTGGCGAGGGCGGTCATCGGACGGCTCCGGTCGAGGCGGTCGCGCGCGCGGGCGCGTCGGACGGGGTGGTGGGACCGGCGACGGCCGAGTGGTACTCGACCTCGTCGGCGGTGAGCGCGAGGTACGCGTCCTCGAGCGAGCTCTGGACGGGCGTGAGCTCGTGCAGGGCGATGGCCGCGGACGCCGCCGCGTCGCCGATCGCGGGTGCGGTCGAACCCGTGACCTCGAGCAGGCCGTGCTCGACCGACGTCACGGTGGCGCCCTGACGGCGCAGCAGCTCCTCGAGCGCGGTGGCCTGCGGCGACCGCACGCGGACCGCGGTGCCCGACGCGCGGGCCACGACGTCCTGCACGGGGGCGTCCGCGAGCACCCGGCCGCGCCCGACGACGATGATGTGGTCGGCCGTGAGGGCCATCTCGCTCATGAGGTGCGAGGACAGGAACACGGTGCGGCCCTGGCCCGCGAGGTAGCGGACGAGGTTGCGGACCCACAGCACGCCCTCGGGGTCGAGGCCGTTGACCGGCTCGTCGAGGATCAGCGTGTGCGGGTCGCCGAGCAGCGCCGACGCGATGCCGAGGCGCTGGCCCATCCCGAGCGAGAACCCGCCGACGCGCTTGCGGGCGACCGGCCCGAGGCCGGTCATCTCGATGACCTCGTCGACGCGGCTGCGGCTGATGCCGTGCGTCGCCGCCATCACCCGCAGGTGGTTGTACGCCGAGCGGCCCGTGTGGACCGCCTTCGCGTCGAGCAGCGCGCCGACCTCCTGCAGGGGTGCACGGTGCTGCGCGTAGGGGCGCCCGTTGACGGCGACCGTCCCCGCGGTGGGCCGGTCGAGGCCGACCACCATCCGCATCGTGGTCGACTTCCCGGCGCCGTTCGGCCCCAGGAAGCCGGTCACCTTCCCCGGCTGCACAGTGAAGCTCATGCCGTCGACGGCCGTCTTGGCGCCGTACCGCTTGGTCAGGCCTCTGGCCTCGATCATGGATCCTCCTCGTCGTTCCGACGAGTCGAACCTACGGACGCGCGTGCGGCGGCGGGACAGCCTGCGGGCGTAACCTGCGCCGGCCGCCGGCTACCTCCCGAGGATGACCCCCTCCGCCCAGCGGTGGGGACGGAGGGGACGGTCGGACGCCGGGGCGGTCCGGACTCCGGGGGCCCGCCGGGTCAGGCGGGCATCGGGCACGCGACGCCCGTCGAGTGCACCGGGCAGTACCCGTTCGGGACCTTGTGCAGGTACTGCTGGTGGTAGTCCTCGGCGTACCAGAACGGCCCGGCCTCGTCGGCGGGGCGGATCTCGGTCGTGATGTCGCCGTACCCGGCGCGCTGCAGCTCGGGTGCGTACAGGTCGCGGGTCGCGACCGCGGCCTCGGCCTGCTCGGGCGTGGTCGTGAAGACCGCCGAGCGGTACTGCGTCCCGACGTCGTTGCCCTGGCGGAAGCCCTGGGTCGGGTCGTGCAGCGTCCAGAAGCGGCGGAGCAGCTCCGCGTGCGGCAGGACCTCGGGGTCGTACGCGACCAGGACGGTCTCGGTGTGCCCCGTGAGGCCTGAGCAGACCTCCTCGTAGGTCGGGTTCGGCGTGTAGCCGCCCTGGTACCCCGCTGCGGTCGTCACGACCCCGGGGAGCTGCCACATCTCCTTCTCGGCGCCCCAGAAGCAGCCGAGCGCGAGGTGGATGACCGCGGTGCCCTCGGGCCACGGGCCGCGCAGCGGGGTGCCGAGGACCGCGTGGGTCGACGGCACGACGAAGGCCGGGACGTCGCGTCCGGGCAGTGCGCGGGCCGGGTCGACCATCGTCGTCCGGGCGGAGGGGCTGAACAGCGAGCCGAACACGGTGCGTCCTTCCTGCAGGGTCGTCGGCCGCCGACGCGGCCGACACCGGGTCAACGTGCGACGACGGACCCCGTGTTCCCGCGCCGTCGCGTCCGGTGCCGACGTGCGGTGACGTCCGACGCGTGGCGCCGCGCCGCCCTCTAGCCTGGGGCGGTGACCGAGACGCCCCACGACTGGACAGACGCCGGCTTCGCGACGCGAGCGATCCACGCCGGCCAGGACCCCGACGCGGCGACCGGCGCCGTCGTGCCACCGATCTACCAGGTCTCCACGTACAAGCAGGACGGCGTGGGCGGCCTGCGCGGCGGCTACGAGTACTCCCGGTCCGGCAACCCGACCCGGCACGCGCTCGAGCAGGCGCTCGCGGCGGCCGAGGGCGGGACGCGCGGCTTCGCGTTCGCGTCCGGCCTCGCGGCCGAGGACACGCTGCTGCGCGCGGTCCTGCGCCCGGGCGACCACCTCGTGATCCCCGACGACGCGTACGGCGGCAGCTACCGGCTCATCGCCCGGGTCCTCGGGCCGTGGGGCGTCGACCACACGCCGGTCGACCTGTCCGACCTCGACGCCGTCGCGGCCGCGATCGAGCCGGGCCGGACCAAGGTCGTGTGGGTCGAGACGCCGACCAACCCGCTGCTCGGCGTGAGCGACGTCGCGGCGATCTCCGCGCTCGCCCGGTCCGCGGGTGCGGTGCTCGCGGTGGACAACACGTTCGCGACCCCGTACCTGCAGCAGCCCCTCGCGCTCGGCGCCGACGTCGTCGTGCACTCGACCACCAAGTACATCGGCGGCCACAGCGACGTCGTCGGCGGTGCGCTGGTCGTCGCGGAGGGTGCGCAGCTGCCCGTGGGGCTCGTCGGGCCGACGGGCACGTCCGACCTCGCCGACGCCGTCGGCTTCCACCAGAACGCCTCCGGGGCCGTCGCCGGCCCGTTCGACGCGTGGCTCACCTTGCGAGGGCTGCGCACGCTCGCCGTCCGGATGGACCGGCACTGCGCGAACGCCGAGGCGGTCGTGCGCTTCCTGTCGTCGCACCCCGCGGTGCGGGAGGTCATCTACCCGGGTCTGCCCGAGCACCGCGACCACGAGGTCGCCGCCCGGCAGATGCGCGCCTTCGGCGGCATGGTCGCGTTCCGGGTCGAGAGCAAGGAGGCCGCGCTCGCGGTCTGCGAGCGGACCCGCGTCTTCACGCTCGCCGAGTCGCTCGGCGGCGTGGAGTCGCTCGTCGAGCACCCCGGGCTCATGACGCACGCGTCGGTCGCCGGGTCGGCGCTCGAGGTCCCGGACGACCTCGTGCGCCTGTCCGTCGGCATCGAGGACGTCGCCGACCTCGTCGCCGACCTGGGACAGGCGCTCGCATGACCCCTCCCGCCGGGCCGACGGGGACGCCGACGGACCGCCCGACGGGCACGGACCTCGTCCCGAGCCCGGTCGGGACGAGGTCGGCCGAGCGCAGCCCGACCGACTCCGTGCCGCGCTCGGTGCACGTGGCCGCCGCGTGGTCCTGGCGGCTCATCGTCATCGCGGTCGGCCTGGCGATCGTCGTCCTCGGGATGTCCGTCAGCAAGGTCATCTGGGTCCCCGTCGTCGTCGCGCTGCTGCTCACGGTGCTGCTCAACCCGGTCGCCGACGCGCTCGAGCGGTACCTGCGGTTCCCGCGCGCGCTCGCCGCCGCGGTCTGCACGCTGGGGCTCCTGGTCGTCGTCGGCGGGCTGCTCACGCTCGCGGGCCGCCAGATCGTCGAGGGGTTCAGCGACCTGTACGACCAGGCCACCGAGGGGTTCTCGGCGCTGCTCGTCTACCTCGCGGACAGCCCGCTCGGGCTCGACACCGCCCAGATCGAGGAGTACCTCGCCCAGGCGCAGGAGCAGGTCAGCGCGAACAGCGACACGCTCGTCTCGGGCGCGCTCGCGTTCACGACGACGATCGGCACCGTGCTGGCCGGCGCGATCGTCGCGCTGTTCTGCCTGCTGTTCTTCCTCAAGGACGGCCCGACCATCGGCGCGTGGCTCATCCGGCTCCTGCCCCGGACCGGGCGGTACCCCGCGTACGAGGCGTCCCGACGCGGTCTGGTCACGCTCTCGTCGTACGCGCGGGCCCAGATCCTCGTCGCGTTCGTCGACGCGGTCGGCATCGGGCTGGGTGCGGCGCTCCTCGGCCTGCCGCTCGTCGTGCCGCTCACCGTGCTCGTCTTCCTCGCGTCCTTCATCCCGTTCGTCGGGGCGATCGCGACCGGCTCGATCGCCGTCCTCGTCGCGCTCGTCGACCAGGGCCCGGGGACGGCGCTCGTCATGCTCGCGATCGTGCTCGGCGTCCAGCAGCTCGAGGGCAACGTGCTGCAGCCCCTGCTCCTCGGGCACGCGGTGTCGCTCCACCCGGTCGCGGTGCTGCTCGCCGTGACCGCGGGGTCGATCGCGGCGGGCATCATCGGCGCCCTCCTCGCGGTGCCGCTCGCCGCGACCGTCAACACCGTCGTGCTGTACCTGCACGGCACCGACAAGTTCCCCGCCCTGGGCAGGGACCCGGACGCGCTCGAGAGGCGCCTCGCGCAGCTCGCGGGCACCGACGCGGGGGACCACGACGCGGGCGTGGTCGGCGACTCCGAGGCCACCGGCCCGGCGCCGGCCGACGCGGGCGCACGCGGGGGCCGGGCGGCCGGTCCCGCCACCGACGACCCCGGGGCGAGCAGGCCGTGAGCGTCGTCGGACCGGCCGAGGTCGAGGCGGCCGCACGCGAGCTCGTCGGCGTCGTCGAGCCCACGCCCGTCCTGGCGAGCCGTGCGGTCTCGGCGCTCGCGGGCGGCCCGGTGCTGCTCAAGTGCGAGAACCTCCAGCGCTCCGGGTCGTACAAGGTGCGCGGGGCGTACGTCCGGATGGCGCACCTCACGGACGACGAGCGCGCCCGGGGCGTCGTCGCCGCGAGCGCCGGCAACCACGCGCAGGGCGTCGCGCTCGCGGCCGCGCGCCTGGGCGTGCGCTCGACGGTGTTCATGCCCTCGGGTGCGGCGCTGCCCAAGGTCGCGGCGACGCAGGAGTACGGCGCACGCGTCGAGCTCGTCGGGTCGACCGTCGAGGACGCGCTCACCGCCGCGACCGAGCACGCGGCCACGACCGGTGCCGTGTTCATCCACCCCTTCGACCACCCGGACGTCGTCGCGGGTCAGGGCACCGTGGGCCTCGAGGTCCTCGAGGCGGTCCCCGACGTCCGGACGGTGCTCGTCCCCGTCGGCGGCGGGGGTCTCGCGGCGGGGATCGCCGCGAGCCTCGGCGACCGCGACGTGGACGTCGTCGGCGTCCAGGCCGCGGGTGCGGCGGCGTACCCGGCCTCGCTCGCGGCCGGCCGGCCGGTCACGGTGCCGGGGCGCTCGACGATGGCCGACGGCATCGCGGTCGCACGGCCCGGCGACGTGCCCTTCGACGTCCTGCGCGAGCGCGGCGCGCGGGTGGTCACGGTGTCGGAGGAGGACCTGTCGCGTGCGCTCCTGCTCCTGGCGGAGCGGGCCAAGATGGTCGTCGAGCCCGCGGGCGCGGCGGGCGTCGCGGCGCTCCTGGCCGGGCACGCCGTCCGCACGCCGGCCGTCGTCGTCCTCTCGGGCGGCAACGTCGACCCCGTGGTCCTGCTGCGCGTGCTGCGGCACGGGCTCGCGTCGGCGGGACGCTACCTGCAGATGCGGGTCCGGCTGACGGACCACCCCGGCCGGCTCGCGGCGATGCTCGGCGAGGTGGCAGCGGTCGGCGGCAACATCATGCACGTCGGTCACGTGCGGACGGGCGTCGACCTCGCCATCGACGAGGTCGAGATCGGCGTCCAGGTCGAGACCCGCGGCCCGCGCCACTGCGCGGAGGTCGTCGACCACCTGCGCGCCGCGGGCTACCGCGTCACCGAGGGCTGACGCACGAGGCCCCGGACGCCATCAGGGCGTCCGGGGCCTCGTCACCGCGCGGGCGCGGTCAGGGCTGGAAGGGCTTCGCCTCGTGGATCACCACGGGGATCTGCCGGCCGTTGGGGGCCTCGTACGACGTCTCGTCACCCGCGGAGCGGCCGATGATCGCCGCACCGAGCGGCGAGCGGTCGGAGTAGACGTCGATGTCGGTGCCGCCGGCGACCTCGCGCGAGCCCACGAGGAACCTCATGCGCTCGCCGGCGACGGTCGCGGTCACGACCATGCCCGGCTCGACGACGCCGTCGTCGGGCGGGGCCTCGCCGACCACGGCGTGCCGCAGCAGCTCGGTGAGCTGCGCGATGCGCGCCTCCTGCTTGGCCTGCTCCTCGCGCGCGGCGTGGTAGCCGCCGTTCTCCTTGAGGTCGCCCTCGGAGCGCGCCGCCTCGATCTTGGCGGCGATCTCGCGGCGGCCGACGGTCGTGAGCTGCTGGAGCTCCGCGCTCAGACGGTCGTGCGCCTCCTGCGTCAGCCAGGTGACAGCGGTGGACTCGGTCACGGTCGCTCCCTTCGAGCTGATCGTCCCGGGGCGTGCTCGCCCCGGGGCTGGTGTTCCACGGGTGGGTCCACACCTGCCCGGCGGGCGGTTCCGCCGGGTGGCGACCGGGGTGGTCGTCCCGGGCCCGTCGCACCGGATCCGTCGCACCGGACCGGTCGCACCGGAGCCGGTGCCGGCGACGAGATCCCTCGCGACGAGGGCCGTTCCTCGGCGCGCGTGACCGCACCCGGCGGGTGTGTAAACGGCCAGTATAGACCAGCCCTCCCCGTGGACGACCGGGGCGAGGTGGGGAGGTCGCGGTGCGTCGGCGGGATGCGGGCTCGGGCCGGCTCGGGTGGCTCAGGCGGCTCAGCCCGTGAGCACCTCGCACGTGTCGACGATCCCCGTCACAGCCTGCTCGGACGTGCGGACCGTCACCTGGAGACGCTGGACGGCCGGACCGCCCGCGGGCACCTCGACCTCGAGCACGCCGACCTGGGCGTACCGCTCGTTGAGCGCCTCGACGCGGCACACCACGGCGTCCGCGGCGTCGCGCCGCGCGACGTCGAACGTCACGGCGACCTCGTCGGCCCCGCGCAGGTCGAACCCGACGTCGGTCCACGTCACGGGGGTCAGAGCAGCGCCGACGCCGAGCCAGAGGGCACCGGCGGTGCCCACCGCCCCCAGGGCCCACAGCGCACCGACGGCGAGCCGACGACGCCGCGCGTCCGGCGGCGGCCCGTAGCGGCCGACGGGCGGCCCGGTCGGCCGGGTCGGCTCGGTCGGCTCGGTCATGGTCCTCCTGTCGGTCGCGCGGGCCGGGGGTGCGGCCGGTGGTGCGACCATTGTCCACGGGTCCCGCGCGCCGCGGGACCCGTGGGCGTGCGCCTGCAGGCACGCACGGCACGGATCGGCGATGCGCCCGGACGGGCGGCGTGGACGAGGAGGTGGGTCGGGGTGAGCGGAGCGACGACCGGACCGGGTGCGGGTGCGCACCGGAGCGGTCTGCGTCTCATGGCGGTGCACGCGCACCCCGACGACGAGTCGAGCAAGGGCGCGGCGACCACCGCCCGCTACGCCGCGGAGGGTGTCGACGTGCTCGTCGTCACCTGCACGGGCGGCGAGCGGGGGAGCATCCTCAACCCGCGCTACACCGACCCCCCCTCGACGCCCGAGGAGATGGCCGCCGTCCGGCGCGACGAGATGGCCGCGGCGGCCGCGGCGCTCGGGGTGCGCCAGCACTGGCTGGGCTTCGTCGACTCGGGCCTGCCCGAGGGCGACCCGCTCCCGCCGCTGCCCGAGGGCTGCTTCGCGCTGGTGCCGCTCGAGGACGCGGCCGCACCGCTCGTCGAGCTCGTGCGGTCCTTCCGGCCGCACGTCATGACGACGTACGACCCGACGGGCGGCTACCCGCACCCGGACCACATCATGTGCCACCGCGTCGCCTTCGAGGCCTTCCACGCCGCGGGGGACCCCGAGCGGTACCGCGACCGCGGCGAGCCGTGGCAGCCCCTCAAGCTGTACTACAACCACGACTTCTCCCTCACGCGGCTGCGGACCGTCCACGAGGCGATGCAGGCCGCGGGGCTCGAGTCCCCGTTCGGGGACTGGATCTCCTCGCGTGCGGTGCGTGAGGTGCCCGAGCGTCCTGTGACGACGCGCATCGAGTGCTCCGGGTGGTTCTCGGCGCGGGACGCGGCGCTCGTGGCGCACGCGACGCAGATCGACCCCGAGGGCTTCTTCTTCGCGACGCCGCGCGACCTCGAGGCGGAGGTCTGGCCCGTCGAGGAGTACGAGCTCGCCGAGTCCCACGTCCCCGTGAGCACGCCCGAGGACGACCTCTTCGCCGGCGTCCACCCCGAGGACGACCGGGGTGCCGACACGGACACAGACACGGACACGGACGCGGACCGCGCCGGCGCCGCCGAGGTCGACGCGTGAGCGCCGCAGTCGCTCAGGTCGTGGTGCACGCCGTCGACGGTGCCGTCCGGAGCGGTCCCGGCTCGTGGGTCGCGTCGGCGGTCGCGGCCCCGGACGACCCGGGCGTGCGGCAGTTCGAGCCCACCGACGTGACACCCGGTGTCCTCGGGTTCGCGGTGACGTTCGCGGTGGTCATCGGGCTCGTCGTGCTGCTGCTGTCGATGGTCGGCAAGCTCCGCCGCGTCAACCACCGTCCGCCCGACGAGCTCGGTGGGCCGGTCGCACCCGGCGGGACGGACGTGCCCGGCGAGCCGGACCGGTCCCGTGAGCCGGACCGGTCCCGTGAGCCCGGTCCGCAGCACCACCGCGGGTCGCCCGCAGACCCGGGGACCGCCCCGACCGACGACGGGCGCGCGTGACGGTGCCCGTCCGGTTGCACGCGGTCGGGATGCGGTCCGGCACCGACGCGGCCGCCAACCGGGTCGCGGCCGTGGCGGCCGTGGAGGACGCCGTCGGGCCGGGCTCCGAGCGGGGCACCGCGCTCGTCGTCCTGCCCGAGTACGCGGCCGCCTTCGACCCGCGGGGCGTCACGCCCGCACTGGTCGAGCCCCTCGACGGGCCGTTCGTCGGTGCGCTGCGCGCCGCCACCGCGGGGCGCGACGCGGTCGTCGTCGCGGGGACGACGCTGCCCGGGTCGCACCCCGACCGGGCCGTCAACGCGGTCGTCGTCGTGCGCGACGGCGACGTCGTCGCGACCTACCGCAAGGTGCACCTCTACGACGCGTTCGGCCACCGCGAGTCCGACCGACTCGAGCCCGGACCGGCCGACGCGGAGCCCGTCGTGGTCCGGGTCGGGGGCCTCACGGTCGGCGTCATGACGTGCTACGACCTGCGGTTCCCCGAGGTCGGACGCCGGCTCGTGGACGCGGGTGCCGACGTGCTCGCCGTCCCGGCCGCGTGGGCCGACGGCGAGCACAAGGCCGACCACTGGACGACCCTCCTGCGCGCCCGCGCGATCGAGAGCACCGCGTACGTCGTGGGTGCCGCGCAGCAGGGGCGCGGGGTCACGGGCGTGTCGTGCGTCGTCGACCCGCTCGGCGTCGTGCTCGCCGAGGCGGGCGGGCGCGGGGCGGATGACGACCCGCGCGCTCGGACGACCGCGGTCGCGTCGCTCGACCCCGACGTGGTCGCCGCGGTCCGGGAGCGCAACCCGTCGCTCGCCAACCGTCGGTACCGCGTCGTCCCCGGTGCCCCGGGTGCGGCGGTCCCGCCGGCCGAGCGGGGCGTCCCGAGTGGCTCGGGCGGCCCGGGCGCGCCGCGCACGCAGCGTGGTGACGGCTGACGCACCGCACGGTCCGCAGTGGTCCGCGGTGACGGCGGGTGGCGGCCCACGGCGGTGGCGGCCGAGCGCGGCTCGGCGGACGCGGTGTTGACACGGCGGGTGCTCGCGGTCGTAGGGTCGGCCCGACAAGCCCCCGGGGAGCGCGGACGCGCTGAGAGTGTGGTCGGACCGAGAGGTCGAGCCACTGACCCGTGGAACCTGATCCGGTTCATGCCGGCGTAGGGAGCTGGGCGAGGTGCCGTCGTGCGCGCACGCGTGCGGTCGGCGGCCGTGCTGTCCGGGGGTCCGATCGCACCTCCGGAGGCACCCGTGAACCCGTCCGCACCCGACCTCACCGCGGCCACGCCCGTCGACCTGCCCGACCACGACCGACCCGACCACGTCCGGCTGGGCGTCGGCGCGCGGCTCACCCTCCACCCCGCGGCCGACGCGTTCGTCGAGGTCATCGTGTCGTCGCTCGCCGCCGCGCGGGCCACGGTGCCGCAGGTCGAGGTCCACACCGACGACGTCTCGACGCTCCTGCGGGGCGGAGAGCGCGACGTCGCCGCGTTCGTCCTGGCCTGCGTCGCGCACGCCGCACGCATCACGCCGACCGGCCACGTCGTCGCGACGCTCGCGCTGTCCCGCGGGTGCCCCGGCGAGGTGGGCTGCACGCTGCCCACGGGCGAGCTGCCCGCGGTCGAGCCGGTCGACCTCCCCGCGTCCGGGGTCGGGGCGTCCGCCCACTGGGCGCTGTACCCGCTCGGGACGACCGATGCGATGGGACCGATCGAGGACGCGATCGCCACCGCGCAGCGCCGCGGCACGTGGGGCGGGGCCGAGCACTTCGCGACGCGCCTCGACGGCGACCTCGCGGAGGTCCTCGGGACGGTCGTCGACACGTGGACGGGTGTGGGCCGCGAGGTCGCCCACGTCGCGGCCCACGTGACCGTGAGCGTCGGCAGCCCGAGCAGCCGCGCGTCCGGTTCGACGCGCGGGTCCGCGCTGTGAGCGCCGTCGTCGACCGTCCGCGCGGCCCGTGGCCGCTGCGGGACGTGCTCGTCGTGGCGGTGCTCGCGGCGGTGTTCGGCTTCCTCTACTGGGCGCTCGTGCAGGCGTGGGGCGGCCTGCAGGTGGCGATGGGTCCGCTCGGTGACCTCGCGCAGAACGTGCTCATGGGTGGCTGGATCACCGTCGCCCCGCTCGCGGTCTTCGTCGTGCGGCGACCCGGCGCGGGCGTGCTGGCGGAGATCGGCGCCGCGTTCGTCGAGTTCGCGTTCCTGGGCTCGCCCGTCGGGCCGATGCTGCTCCTCGCGGGTGCGGTGCAGGGCGCCGGCGCCGAGCTCGCCTTCGCCGCGACGCGCTACCGGCGCTTCGGCTGGCCGACCTTCCTCGTGGCGGGCGTCGCGGGCGTGACCGCGAGCTTCCTGTGGGCGGGCACGGTCCAGCACTGGTGGACGCAGGACCTGCTCCTGCTGCGTGCGGGACTGCAGCTCGCGAGCGGGCTCCTGCTCACGGGCGTGCTCGCGAAGGTCGTCGCCGAGGCGCTCCTGCGCACGGGCGTGCTCGACGCGTTCGCGGCCGGCCGTGCCGCGGCGCGCGACGGCGCGGACGACGCCGACACCGACGCCGCCGGGCAGGAGTCGGAGGCGCGGGCACGGTGACCGCGACCAGGACGGCGACGACGACAGGGGTGACCACAGCGTCGACGACGCGCGCGCCGGCGTCGTCGTGCCGGGCCGTCGACGTCCAGCGGCTCACGGTGCGGCCGGTCAGGTCGGCGCGGCGCACGCTCGACGGGGTCGACCTCGCCGTCCCGGCAGGGGGTTCGCTCCTCGTCGTCGGCCCGTCGGGCGGCGGCAAGTCGACGCTCCTGCACGTCCTCGCCGGCGTCGTCCCGCACAGCGTGCCGGCGCGCGTGGACGGCACGGTGCGGGTCCTCGGGGTGGACCCCCGCACGCAGCCCGTCGCCCGCACCGCGCTGCGCGTCGCGCGACTGGGTCAGGACCCGGTCACGGGCACGTGCCTCCCGCGCGTCGCCGACGAGGTCGCGCTCGGCCTGGAGAGCCGTGGCGTCCCGCGCGCGGAGATCGGCGCCCGCGTGCGCCGCGCGCTCGACGAGGTCGGCGCCGCGCACCTCGGCGACCGACGGACGGGACGGCTCAGCGGCGGCGAGCAGCAGCGCGTCGCGCTGGCCGCCGCGCTGGTGGTCCGGCCCGAGCTGCTGCTCCTCGACGAGCCGACGGCGATGCTCGACCCCGTCGCCGCGGACGCCGTGCGACAGGTCGTCGCGGCGCGCGCCGCGTCGGGCGACGTCGCGGTCGTCGTCGTCGAGCAGCGGCTCGAGGGGTGGCTGCCCGACCGTGCGGTGCGGCTCGAGGCCGGGACGGTCGTGGCCGACGGCCCCACCAGCTCGGTCGTCCCGGCGACGCCATGCGCCGGCCGGGTCGCATGCGCGGGTCGGGGCGCGGGCGACGTCGTCGTCGACCTGGCCGACCTCGTCGTGACCCGGGACGGCGCCCCGGTCGTCCAGGTGGGGCGGCTCGTGGCGCGCGCGGGCCAGGTCACGGCCCTCGTGGGTCGCAACGGCAGCGGGAAGTCCTCGCTGCTGCTCGGGATCGCCGGCCTCCTGCCGTGCAGGGGGAGGCGGGGGGCCGGCACCGCGGCGTACGTCGCGCAGCATCCCGAGCACCAGCTGCTCACGCGGTCGGTCGCCGACGAGGTCGCCTACGGGCTCGCCGCACGCGGGCGCGGCCCGGTGCGGTGGCACGGGGGGCGGGCGTCGCGAGGCACCGGGCAGGACGGCAGGCACACCGCCCCGCGTCGCGCCGGACCGGTCGCGGAGCACCCCGACGTGGCCCGTGCCCTGTCCCGCGCGGGCCTGACGCACCTCGCGGACGCCGACCCGTTCCGGCTGTCGGGCGGTGAGCAGCGCCGCCTGGTGCTCGCGGCGGCGGGCGTGCTCGGCCGGCGTGCGCTGCTGCTGGACGAGCCGACGGCGGGCCTGGACGCCGCGCACACGGCGCGCGTGGTGCGCATGGTCGCGGACGCGGCCGACCACGGCGTCGCCGTGGTGCTCGCGACGCACGACCTCACGCTCGCTCGGGCCGTAGCCGACCAGGTCGTGGTCCTCGACGCGGGTCGGTCCGCCGCGTCCGGGGGAGCGGACCTCCTCGACGACGGCGCGCTCCTCGTCGCGTCGGGTCTGGCGGTGGGCACGTGAACCGGGTCGACGGGGCCGACGTCGGCCGTGCCGGCAGTGCCGGGAGTGCCGGGAGTGCCGGGAGTGCCGACAGTGCCGGCGGTGCCGGCGGTGCCGGCGGTGCCGACGCGGGACCGCCGCTCGCACGGTGCGACCCGGCGGTGCTGCTCGCCGTCGCGGTCGCGGTCCCGGTCGTGCTCGTGCCACTCGTCGACCCCCGGCCGGTCCTCGCGCTGTGGCTCGCCGCGACCCTCGGAGCGGTGCTCGCGGGCGGGCTGCGCCTGCGGCGGCTGCTCCGCGCGCAGGTGCCCTTCCTCGGGTTCGCGGCGAGCGTGCTCTGCGTCAACGCGGTCACGCGCGACGGCGGGACGGTCGCGGTCCTCGGTCCCCTCGCCGTCACGGACACCGGGCTCGCGACGGGTGCCGCGCTCGCGCTGCGGACGCTCGTCGTCGGCGTCGCGGCCGTCACGATGCTCGCGGTCGTCGACCCGGGTCGGCTGCTGACGTCGCTGCACGTCGTGGGCCGCCTCCCGGCGCAGGCCACGGTCGCGCTCATGGTCGCGCACCGGGTGGTCCAGGACCTGCCCGGCGACTGGGCGACCGTCCGGCGCGCCCAGGCCCTCCGCGGCCCCACGGTGCGCTGGGCGCGCCCGGCGCGGCACCTCGGCGGGGGTCGGGGCCGCAGGGGCGGCGCGGCGACCGTGCGCCTCCCGGGGGACGTCCGCTCGGTCGGCGCCGCAGCCTTCGCGCTCCTCGCGACGACGATCCGCCGCGCCGAGCGGATGGCCGTCGTGCTCGAGACGCGGGGCTACGGGGCCCTCCCTGCGGCGGAGCGCACGACGTGGCACGAGGCGCGTGTGGGCGCGCGGGACGCGGTCCTCGCGGTCGTGGTGCTCGGCGCGTGCCTCGCCGCGGTCGCCGCGGGTCAGGCGCCGTAGGCTGCGATGCTCACGGCGACGTAGTGGCACGTGAACCCGACGACGGTGAGCACGTGGAAGATCTCGTGGAAGCCGAACCACCGCGGGCTCGGGTTGGGGCGCTTGGTGCCGTAGACGACCGCGCCGGCCGTGTAGGCGAGCCCGCCCGCGATCACGAGCCACAGCACCGCGCTGCCTCCGCTCGCGGCGAAGTCGGGCAGGAACCACACCGCGACCCACCCGAGCGCGATGTACACCGGGACGTACACCCAGCGCGGCGCGCCGAGCCAGAAGACCCGTGCGAGCAGGCCGACGAGCGCGCCCGACCACACCACGAGGAGCAGGTTCCGGTTGACGGGCCACTCGAGCAGCAGCACCGCGAGCGGTGTGTAGGTGCCCGCGATGATGAGGAAGATGTTGGTGTGGTCGAGGCGGCGCAGCACGCCCGCGACGCGGGGGGACCACGTGCCGCGGTGGTAGACGGCGCTGGTCCCGAACAGGAGGATCGCGGAGACGCCGAACACCGCGCTCGAGACCTTGCCGGCCGTGGTCGGCGCGAGGGCCACGAGGGCCACCGACGCGGCGACCACCAGGGGCGCCATGCCCGCGTGCACCCAGCCGCGCAGCCGGGGCTTGACCGCCTCGGCCACACGCTCCGTCGTCGTCACACCGATCTCCCTCTCCCCGCGTCGTGCCACACCGGAACCGTACGACCGCGTCAGTAACCTACGCAGGCGTAGGTTACTGCACCGTAGGTGCGCGACGGGCCTCGTCGACGGCGGGGGTCCTCGCGCGCCTGGGCGCCTCCGGGACGCGCCCGTGCACATCGTGTGAGGAGCTCGCGCGCATCGTGGTGGCTCCCCGTGCGAGGGCGCCCGCTGGCGCTAGCGTGTCCCCGTCCCGACTGCCGCGAGGATGCCCATGCGCCTGCCCCACCCCGTGTACGCGCTCTACGAGCGTCGCCTGGCCGCCTCGCTGCCCAAGGAGGCGGCCCCTCGGCACATCGGCGTCATCCTCGACGGGAACCGGCGCTGGGCGCGGAGCGTCGGCTCGGCCCCGTCGCACGGCCACCGCCGAGGCGCGGACAAGATCCTCGACCTGCTCGAGTGGTCGGAGGAGGCGGGCGTCCAGGTCGTCACGCTGTGGATGCTCTCGACCGACAACCTCTCTCGGTCGCCCGAGGAGCTGACCGAGCTGCTCGGGATCATCCAGGACGCCGTCGCAGGGCTCGCGGCGCGCGGCCGGTGGCGGCTGCAGGTGATGGGTGCGCTCGACCTCCTCCCGCCGGACGCGGCAGCGGCCCTGCGCGACGCCGAGGCGCG
This sequence comes from Actinotalea sp. AC32, assembly GCA_031844515.1. GTDB lineage: Bacteria > Actinomycetota > Actinomycetes > Actinomycetales > Cellulomonadaceae > Actinotalea. The sequence continues at coordinate 38,403 of JAUZVJ010000011.1, forward strand.
GACCGCCGACGTCGTGGGGCTGCACGTGAACGTCGCGGTCGGCTACGGCGGGCGGCGCGAGATCGCCGACGCGGTCCGGGCGCTGCTGCGCGAGCACGCGGGCAACGGCACGTCCCTCGAGGAGCTCGCCGAGACGTTCGACGTCGAGCACATCGCCGAGCACCTCTACACGAAGGGTCAGCCCGACCCCGACCTCGTCATCCGCACGTCGGGCGAGCAGCGCCTGGGCGGCTTCCTGCTGTGGCAGAGCGTCCACACCGAGTTCTACTTCTGCGAGGCGTACTGGCCGGACTTCCGGCGCGTGGACTTCCTGCGCGCGCTGCGCTCGTACGCGGCGCGCGAACGTCGGCTCGGCCGCTGAGCGCAGGCCCCGCGCCACCCGCGGCGGACCGGCGCGGTCGCGCCGTGGCCCGTGCAGGTGAACATCGGGTGACGACGTCGTCGGCGGGTGTGTCGCGCGTCACGTCGTGCGACTCCCGGGCGTAGCGTCCGAGCCATCAGGACGACGCCCGTCGTCCTCGGGAGGCCCCATGGAGCACGTGCTCCGGGAGGGGGCCGGACCGGCCCCAGGGCCGACCGTCCCCCACCCAGCCGTCGACCGCCGTCCAGGCGCGAGCCGGCACGAGCGGCGCTGAGCGCCGGAGGGAGCCTGCCGTGGCCGCAGCCAGCACGTCCGTCGAGGAGACCCGACGCACGTTCGTGCTCGACACCTCCGTCCTTCTGTCCGACCCCCGGGCCGTCCTGCGCTTCGCCGAGCACGACGTCGTGCTCCCCGTCGTCGTCATCACCGAGCTCGAGGGCAAGCGGCACCACCCCGAGCTCGGCGGCTTCGCGCGTGCCGCGCTGCGCTTCCTGGACGACCTGCGCGTCTCGCACGGGCGGCTCGACGAGCCGATCGGCATCGGCGACCAGGGCGGGACGGTGCGCGTCGAGCTCAACCACGTCGACCCGCAGGTGCTGCCCGCCGGGTTCCGGCTCGGCGACAACGACACGCGGATCCTCGCGGTCGCCCGGAACCTCGCCGACGAGGGCGCCGCCGTGACGCTCGTGTCCAAGGACCTTCCCCTGCGGATCAAGGCGTCCGCCGTTGGCCTCACCGCCGAGGAGTACCGCGCCGAGCTCGCGGTCGACTCCGGGTGGACGGGGCTCACGCAGCTGCACCTCGACGAGGCGCACATGGCGACGCTGTTCCAGACCGAGCGGCTCGACCTCGCCGACGTCGACCTCGCGGGCCAGGAGCCCGGCCCGCTGCTGTGCCACACCGGCGCGGTCGTCACGTCGTCGCGCGGCTCGGCTCTCGCACGCGTGACCGCGGACAAGCAGCTGCGCCTCGTGCGCGGGGACCGCGAGCTGTTCGGCGTGCACGGCCGCAGCGCCGAGCAGCGCATCGCGATCGACCTCCTGCTCGACGAGGAGATCGGCATCGTCTCCCTCGGCGGACGGGCGGGCACGGGCAAGTCGGCGCTCGCGCTGTGCGCCGGGCTCGAGGCGGTCCTCGAGCGACGGCGGCACCGCAAGGTCATGGTCTTCCGCCCCCTGTACGCGGTCGGCGGACAGGAGCTCGGCTACCTCCCGGGGACCGAGGCCGAGAAGATGAACCCCTGGGCGCAGGCCGTGTTCGACACGCTCGGCGCGCTCGTCGCGCCCGAGGTCGTCGAGGAGGTCATCGCACGTGACCTGCTCGAGGTGCTCCCGCTCACGCACATCCGCGGCCGCTCGCTGCACGACGCCTTCGTGATCGTCGACGAGGCGCAGTCGCTCGAGCGCAACGTGCTGCTCACGGTCCTGTCCCGCATCGGTCAGGGCTCGCGCGTGGTGCTGACGCACGACGTCGCGCAGCGCGACAACCTGCGCGTCGGCCGGCACGACGGCGTCGCGGCCGTGGTCGAGGCGCTCAAGGGCCACCCGCTGTTCGCGCACGTCACGCTGACGCGGTCGGAGCGGTCGCCCGTCGCGGCGCTCGTCACGGAGATGCTCGAGGGCATCGAGCCCTGACGCCCCCGGGGCGCAGCCCGGGACGGACGGCGCCCCCGGACCCGCGTGGGTCCGGGGGCGCCGTCCCGCCGCGAGGGCGACGCGTCAGGCCTGCGGCGGACGCGTCATCGACAGCACGTCGAGCGCCTCGTCGAGCTGGGCCTCGGTGACCTCGCCGCGCTCGACGAAGCCGAGGTCGACGACGGCCTGGCGCACCGTCATGCCCTGCGCGACCGAGTGCTTGGCGACCTTGGCCGCGGCCTCGTAGCCGATCACGCGGTTGAGCGGCGTGACGATCGAGGGCGACGACTCGGCGAGCGCGCGCGCCCGCTCGACGTTGGGCCGGATCCCGTCGACCGTGCGGTCCGCGAGCAGCCGCGACGCGTTCGACAGCAGCCGGACCGACTCGAGCACCCCGAGCGCCATGACGGGGATCTGGACGTTGAGCTCGAACGAGCCGCTCGCGCCGGCCCAGGCGACGGTCGCGTCGTTGCCGACGACGCGCGCGGCGACCATGAGGACCGCCTCGGGGATGACCGGGTTGACCTTGCCGGGCATGATCGACGAGCCGGGCTGCAGGTCCGGCAGGTAGATCTCGCCGAGGCCCGTGTTGGGGCCCGAGCCCATCCAGCGCAGGTCGTTGCAGATCTTCGTCAGGCTCACGGCGATCGTGCGCAGGGCGCCCGACAGCTCGACGAGCCCGTCGCGCGCGCTCTGGGCCTCGAAGTGGTCGCGCGCCTCGGTGATGGGCAGGCCCGTGTCCTCGCGCAGGAGCTCGATGACGGTCTGCGGGAAGCCGGCCGGCGTGTTGATTCCCGTCCCGACCGCCGTCCCGCCGAGCGGGACCTCGGCCACGCGGGGGAGCGCCGCCTCGAGGCGCTCCACGCCGTAGCCGACCGCGGCGGCGTACCCGCCGAACTCCTGGCCGAGCGTCACGGGGGTCGCGTCCATGAGGTGCGTCCGGCCGGACTTCACCACGGTCGCGAGCTCGTCGGCCTTGCGCTGCAGGGCCGCCTCGAGGTGCTGCAGCGCGGGCACGAGGTCGCGCACGACCCCGGCGGTTGCGGCGACGTGCACCGAGGTGGGGAAGACGTCGTTGGACGACTGCGACGCGTTCACGTGGTCGTTCGGGTGCACGTCGCGCCCGAGACGCCGCGTCGCGAGCGTCGCGAGGACCTCGTTCATGTTCATGTTCGACGACGTGCCGGAGCCGGTCTGGAACACGTCGACGGGGAAGTGCGCGTCGTGCGCCCCGGACGCGACCTCGTCCGCCGCGGCGACGATCGCCTCGGCGAGGTCCGCGGGGAGCACGCCCAGGCGCGCGTTCGCGCCCGCGGCGGCCTTCTTGATGCGCGCGAGCGCCTCGACGTGGCCGCGCTCGAGCCGGGTCCCGGAGATCGGGAAGTTCTCGACCGCGCGCTGGGTCTGGGCGCGGTAGAGCGCGTCCTCGGGCACGAGGACGTCGCCCATCGTGTCGTGCTCGACCCGGAAGCCGGGCGGCGGCGAGCCCGGCTTCCCGGGGTGGCCGGCGGTGTCGGGTGCTGTGGTGACGGCGTCGTCGGTCATGGCGCCATCATCGCAGCCGAGCGCACGTCAGCCGATGTCGCCCGCGACCTCGACCAGGCGCACGCGCCCTTCGGCGAGCGCGTACTCGGCACCCACGACGGCGCACCGGCCCTCGGCGACCGCGTCGCGCACGCCGGCCGAGTAGCTCTGCAGCATCCGGACCGTGTGCCGCACGTGCTCGCGGCCGAGCACGGCCGGTTCGGGCGAGAGCCCGCCGCCCTGCGCGTCCTCGTCCGCCGCGAGGTCGCCCTCGGCGCCGCGCGGCAGGTGGACGACCGACGGGATGACGCGGTCCACGACCGCGCGCACGAACCCGCTGGGGACCTCGCCCGTCCGCAGGGCGCGCGCCGCGGCGCCGACCGCACCGCACGAGTCGTGCCCGAGGACGACGACCAGCGACGCACCGAGAACGTCGACGCCGAACTCGATCGACCCGATGACGGTCGTGTCGACGACGTGACCCGCCGTCCGCACGACGAAGAGGTCACCGAGCCCGCGGTCGAAGATGATCTCGGCCGCCGCGCGCGAGTCCGAGCAGCCGAAGACGACGGCGAACGGGTTCTGCCCGGCGCTGACCTCCGCACGGCGCTGCGCGTCCTGCGACGGGTGCTGCATCTCGCCGCGGACGAAGCGGTCGTTGCCCTGCATGAGGTCGGCCCAGGCCTGAGCGGGGGTGGTCATGGTCGCCCATGGTGGCACCCCCTCGGCGCGCGGACGAGCGGCGTCCCGATCGGTGGTCGGTGCCGGACGCTCGGGGCGGTGCATGGCGGCCGACACCCGTCCTCGCCGGGCCGCCGCGCTCCGGTGGCGGACCCCTCGTAGCCGGTGTAGCCATGGACGCGGCGGCTCGTTCCGCCCGGCCGGCCCGCGAGGGTCGGACGAGGGGCCCCGCGACGGAGCGGGTGACCGAGGGGGAGGGACCGTGCGACGACGCCGGAGAGCCGCGGCAGCGGCGGCCGCGCTCGCCACCACCGGGGTGCTCGCCGCGTGCGGCGGTGAGTCGGGGACGCCCGTCCTCACCTGGTACACCAACCCCGACGCGGGCGGCCAGGCGCGGATCGCGGCCGAGTGCACCGACGAGGCGGTCGGCGAGTACCGCATCGAGGTCGCGACGCTCCCGCGCGACGCGAGCTCGCAGCGCGAGCAGCTCGCGCGCCGTCTCGCGGCGAGCGACTCGTCGATCGACCTCATGAGCCTCGACCCGCCGTTCATCCCGGAGTTCGCCAACGCCGGGTTCCTCGCGCCGGTCCCGGAGGAGGTCGCCGGACGCGTGAGCGAGGGCGTCGTCGAGGCCGCCCTGGCCGGGGCCACGTGGGAGGACGAGCTCGTCGCGGTGCCGTTCTGGGCCAACACCCAGCTGCTCTGGTACCGCGTGTCCGTCGCGGAGGCCGCGGGGCTGGACATGACGCAGCCGGTGACCTGGGACCAGCTCATCGAGGTCGCCGCCTCGGAGGACGTCGTCCTCGGCGTGCAGGGCACCAAGGCCGAGTCGCTGACCGTCTGGATCAACGCGCTCGTCGCGTCGGCGGGCGGCGAGATCGTCGCCGACCCCGAGGCGGAGGCCGACGCGGTCGAGCTCGGCCTCGACAGCGACGCCGGCCGCGAGGCCGCACGCATCATGGGCGAGATCGGCGAGCAGGGCCTCGGGGGCCCGGGCCTGCCCACCGCGGACGAGAACGCGAGCCTGTCGGTGTTCCAGGGCGACCGCGGCTCCTTCATGGTCAACTGGCCGTTCGTCTACACGGCGACGCTCGGTGCGGTCGAGGCGGGCACGCTCGACCAGCAGCTCGTCGACGACATCGGCTGGGCGATGTACCCGCAGGTCGTCGAGGGTGAGCAGGCGAGGCCCCCGTACGGCGGGATCAACATCGGCGTGGGGGCGTTCTCCGAGCACACCGACCTCGCCTTCGCCGCGGCGGAGTGCATCACGACGCCCGAGCGCCAGGCCGAGTACTTCGTGTCCGACGGCAACCCGCCGTCGTCGACCGAGGCGTACGACGACCCGGCCGTCCAGGAGGAGTTCCCGATGGCGGACCTCATCCGGGAGTCGCTCGAGAACGGCGCGCCGCGCCCGCAGACGCCCTACTACAACGAGGTCTCCGCAGGGCTGCAGGAGACGTGGCACCCGCCGGCCGACGTGTCGCCCGAGTCGACGCCGCAGCGCGCGACAGACCTCATCACCGCCGTCCTGCGAGGGGAGCAGCTGCTGTGAGCGCCACCGTCCCCGCCGCCCCGGGTGGCTCGACCGCACGCGCGGGTGCCGCGGGCACCGCCGACAGCGCCGTGACCGGACGCCCGCCGCGCGGACGCCCGCGCGCGTCCGACCGGGCCCGCGCCGAGGCGCGCCTCGGCTGGTACCTCGCGGGCCCGGCGTTCGTCGTGATGCTCGCGGTCACGGCCTACCCGATCCTCCAGGCCGTGTACGAGTCGCTGTTCCGCTTCCGGCTGACCGCGCCCGACGAGCGGTCCTTCGCGGGGTTCGGCAACTACGCCGTGATCCTCACCGACGGCGTGTTCTGGCGTGCGCTGTGGGTCACGCTGCTCATCACCGTCGTCACCGTCGTCATCGAGCTCGAGCTCGGCTTCGCGCTCGCGCTCGTCATGCACAAGGCGATCACGTCGCTGCGCGGGATCCTGCGCACGGCGATCCTCGTTCCCTACGGGATCATCACGGTGGTCTCGGCGTTCGCGTGGTTCTACGCGTTCGACATCACCTCGGGCTTCGTGAACCAGTGGTTCGACTGGGTGCCCGGCATCAGCTCGGACCTCAACTGGTTCGCGCAGCAGGGCACGAGCCTCTTCGTCATCATCGCCTCCGAGGTCTGGAAGACCACGCCGTTCATCTCGCTCCTGCTGCTCGCCGGCCTCGCGCAGGTGCCGGGCGAGCTCGACGAGGCGGCCGCGGTCGACGGCGCGACGTGGTGGCAGCGGCTGCGCCGCGTGACGATCCCCAACATGAAGGCCGCGATCATGGTCGCGGTGCTGTTCCGCGCGCTCGACGCGTTCCGCATCTTCGACAACGTCTTCATCATGACCAACGGCGCGAACGGCACCGAGGTGCTGTCGCTGCTCGCGTACCGCCAGTCGATCAGCCGGCTCGAGATCGGCCTCGGCTCGGCGCTGTCGGTCCTGCTCTTCCTGTGCGTGATCGGGATCTCGGTCGCGGCCGTGAAGTTCTTCAAGGTGGACCTGGCCGGGGCGAGGGGGGAGCGCTGATGCGTGGGTTGAGCGGGCGGCAGAAGGTCGCCTGGGTCGTCATCACCGTCGTCGTGCTCGTGTACGCGCTGTTCCCGGTCGCGTCGATCGCGGCGACGAGCCTCAAGCCCGCGAGCGAGCTCAACTCGGGGCTGTTCCTGCCGCAGAACCCGACGCTCGGGAACTACGAGCAGATCCTCGTCGGGAACGCGCAGGAGCTGTTCCTGTCGGCCCTGCGCAACTCGATCGGCATCTCGCTCATCGCGACGGCGATCGCCGTCGTCCTCGCCACCCTCGCGGCGTACGCGATCGCGCGCCTGGACTTCCCGGGCAAGCGGCTCATCCTGACGACCGCGCTCGGCGTCTCCATCTTCCCCGTCATCTCGATCGTCATCCCGCTGTTCAACCTGTGGCGGTCCATCGGTCTGTACGACACCTGGGCGGGCCTGATCATCCCGTACCTCTCGCTCACGCTGCCGATCTCGATCTGGACGCTCTCGGCGTTCTTCCGGCAGATCCCGTGGGAGCTCGAGCAGGCGGCGCAGGTCGACGGCGCGACGAGCTGGCAGGCGTTCCGCAAGGCGATCGTGCCGCTCGCGGCGCCGGGCGTCTTCACGACGGCCCTCATCGCGTTCTTCATCGCGTGGAACGACTTCGTCTACGGCATCTCGCTCACGTCGACCGAGACCGCCCGCCCCGTCCCCGCCGCGCTCGCGTTCTTCACGGGCGCGTCGCAGTTCGAGGAGCCGACGGGCTCGATCTCGGCCGCGGCCGTCGTCGTGACCGTGCCCGTCGTCGTCCTCGTCGTCCTCTTCCAGCGGCAGATCGTCGCCGGCCTGACCCAGGGTGCCGTCAAGGGCTGACCCCTTCACCGAGGAGAGATCGATGGCGTCCATCGTCCTGAAGGACATCGTCAAGGAGTACGGCGACGGCTTCCACGCCGTGAAGGGCGTGAGCCTGGAGATCGCGGACGGCGAGTTCGTGATCCTGGTCGGGCCGTCGGGCTGCGGGAAGTCGACGCTGCTGCGGATGATCGTCGGCCTGGAGGACATCACCGCGGGCGACCTGGAGATCGCAGGCAAGCGCGTGAACGACAAGGCCCCGCGCGACCGGAACCTCGCGATGGTGTTCCAGAACTACGCGCTCTACCCGCACCTGACGGTGTTCGAGAACATCGCGTTCCCCCTGCGCCTGGCGAAGGGGAAGTTCAGCGACGACGAGGTGCGACGGCGGGTCGAGAAGGCGGCCGACACCCTCGAGCTGCGCGAGCACCTCGAGCGCAAGCCCGCGAACCTCTCGGGCGGCCAGCGCCAGCGCGTCGCGATGGGACGCGCGATCGTGCGCCAGGCCGACGCGTTCCTCTTCGACGAGCCGCTGTCCAACCTCGACGCGAAGCTCCGCGGGCAGATGCGCACCGAGATCGCGCGCATGCAGCGCCGGCTCGGCACGACGACGGTCTACGTGACCCACGACCAGACCGAGGCGATGACGCTCGGTGACCGCGTCGCGGTGCTGCGCCGCGGCGAGCTCCAGCAGGTGGCGAGCCCGCGCGGGCTGTACGAGCAGCCGGTCAACCTGTTCGTCGCGGGGTTCATCGGGTCGCCGCCCATGAACTTCGTGCCCGGCGAGGTCCGCGGCGACGTCCTGCACCTGCCGTTCGTGGACGTGCCGCTCGACGACGCGCTGCGGGCGGCGGTGGGGGACCGCCGGCTCGTCATCGTCGGGATCCGCCCGGAGCACCTCGAGGACGCCTCGCTCGTCGAGGAGGGGGGCCGCGGCGTGACGTTCGGCGTCGACATCGACGTGACGGAGTGGCTCGGGTCGGAGCTGTACGCGTACATCCCGTTCGACACCAACCCGGACGTCGCGGCCAAGCTCGAGGAGCTCGACCGCGAGCTCGACGGCGAGGGCATGCGCAGCCAGGTGGTCGCGGTGCTCTCCTCGGAGAGCCGCGTGCGGGACGGCGACCGTGCCGAGCTGTTCCTCGACCCGGGTCGGATCCTCGTCTTCGACCCCGAGTCGAGCGACAACCTCACGCGTGACGAGGACGCCGCCGTGCGCATCGAGCAGGAGAACGAGCAGGAGCGGCGCGCGGCCCTCGAGCGTGCGCAGCAGCGCGAGTCCCGCTCGGACGCCGCGTCCGACGACGGGCCGCGGCGGGAGGCCCGCCGGGCGTCCTGACGTCGGGCGCCGTGGTGGGGTGTCGGCCCGCGCCGTCGGCGGCGCCGTGCTAGGGAGCGGCTGGTCCGTCGCGGCGTGCGCCGCCTACGCTCGGGCACGTGCGAGGCCTCCGCGGACGACGACGTGCGCTGCTCGGTGCGGCGTCGCTCGTGCTCGCCGTCGGGGTGTGCACGGGCGCGTCGGCGGTCGGCGACCGCTCGTTCGCCCTGATCCCGCTGTACTCCGACGGCGTCGTGCTCGACCGCCGGGGCTCGCCCGCCCTCGTCCGGGTCGGCGCGGAGCCGGCGGCCGACCCGCTGCAGCGCGCCGCGCAGGACGCGTGGCTCGCCGAGGGCACGGTCCCGGGGCCGGAGCGCTACGCCGACATGGCCGAGCAGGCGCTGCGCGACCTCGACGCGCTCGTCCTCGCCGACGGTGCGGCGCTCGCCGCGGCGAGCCCGTACTGGCGTTACGTGTGGCCACGCGACGCGTCGTTCACCGCGGCGGCCCTCGCCCGCACGGGGCACCCCGACGACGCGCACGCGGTGCTGCTCTACGTCCAGCGGATGCAGCGGGCGCGCTCCGACGACGGCCTGATGCACGCGCGCTACCTCCCGGACGGCTCGGGCGGCGTGCCCGACGACCGCGGGTACCAGCTCGACGGCAGCGGCTGGGTGCTCTGGGCGGTCGCGCAGTGGTGGGACGCCACCGAGGGGGCCGACCTCGACGCCCTGGAGGAGCTGCGCCCGCTCGTGACGGCGTCGCTCGCGTCGATCCGCGCGAACGTCGGGGAGACGACCGGGCTCCCCGTGGCGTCGCCCGACTACTGGGAGGTCCACGAGGACCGCCCGACGCTCGGCACGCTCGCGCCGCTGCTCGCCGGTACGCGTGCGGTCGCGCCCGTGCTGTCGGCCCTCGGCGAGCCCCCGGCGGACGACCTCGTCGCGCTCCTCGAGCGCGGCCTGCAGGAGTTCGAGCCTGGCTACCCGCGGCGCCTCGGCGGCGAGGAGCGCGACACCGCCGTCGCGTTCCTCATGCCGCCGTTCGGGCCGGCGGACGATCAGGTCGAGGAGGTGTGGCGCGAGGCGGCGGTCGGGATGTCCCGGCCGGCCGGCGGCCTCGCGCCCGGGGAGGGGTGGAAGGAGGACGGCGTCTCGTGGACGCCGGAGACCGCCGTCTGGGCGCTCACCGCGGCCGCGTCGGGGGACACCGAGCAGGCCGAGCACTGGCTCGACTGGCTCGACGCGCACCGCACCGACCTCGGGTCCCTGCCCGAGAAGGTGCTGTGGGACGGGAGCCCGTCGGCCGTCGCGCCGCTCGCGTGGACGGCGTCGACGGTCCTGCTCACGCTCGACGAGCTCGACCGCCACGGCGTCGACGGCTGAGGGCTCGACGGCGGAGCCGGAGCCGCGCTCGACCGCCAGGGCGTCGCGGACCGACGGGAGACGGACGACTCCCGCGCACCGTGCAAGACGGCTCGCCCTCGCGACACGAACACGTCAGTAGGCCGGACCGGCGGGCACTGTGGCTCGTCGAGGGAGGGGGTCCCGTGGAGGCAGGTCCTGGCACGCACGACGCCGTCGTGGTGGCGGTGCGCGCTTTCGTCGTCGTGGCGGTCGTGGTGGGACTCGCCGGTGGTGCGGTCGCGGTCGGTCTCGACCTGCCTTCCCCGGTCGACGTCGTCGAGGGAGTCCCCTCGGCGCCCTGACCACCCCGTGCGGGCGACGCACCACGACCGACGGCGTGGTGCTGCGCGGCGGTGGCCGCGAGATCCGTGGTGGACCCGGCCCGACGCCGCGTCAGCCCCGGTCGAGCTCCGCCGAGGTCGGCGGGTTGGCGCCCGGCCGGCTCACCGTGATCGCCGCGATCTCCGCGCACCGCCGCAGGACACGACGGAGCGTCGCGTCGTCCACCGCGGCGAGCGACGCGCGGCGCTCGCCGCCGAGCAGGCCGGCCGACCAGAGCCCGTCGACGAGACCACCCATGAACGAGTCGCCCGCACCGACGGTGTCGGCGACCGTCACCGCCGGCGCGGGGACGTCGAGCTCGAGGCCCTGGGACGTGACGGCGGTGGCGCCCTCCCCGCCGCGGGTGACGACGACGAGCGCGGGGCCCGTGCCCGCCCAGCGACGCGCGACGTCCGCCGGGTCGTGGTCCGGCTCGAGCCACGTGAGGTCCTCGTCGCTCACCTTCACCACGTCGGCCAGCCGCACGAGCCGTTCGACGACCTCGCGCGTCTGGGCCGGAGGCGGCATGAGCGACGGGCGGAGGTTCGGGTCGTACGTGATGGTCGCGGACTCGCGGTGCGCCTCGAGGATGCGGGCCACGTCGGGTCCGCCGGGCTCGAGGACCGCCGCGATCGAGCCCGTGTGCACGACGAGCGGGGCCCCGGCGGGCGCCGACCACCGCTCGGGGACCTGCCACGAGAGGTCGAAGCGGTAGGTGGCCGCACCGGTCGCGTCGAGCTCGGCGACCGCGACCGACGTGCGGGACGCCGTGTCGCTGCCCGGGACGACGCTGACACCGGAGGCCTCGAGGTGCCTGCGGACGACCGCCCCGCGCTCGTCACGCCCGAACCACGTCAGCAGGTGCACCTCGCGCCCGAGCCGGCCGAGCCCGATCGCGACGTTGGCCGGGCTGCCGCCAGGGTGCTCGTCCTGCGTCCCGTCGGCCCGACGGACCACGTCGACGAGCGCCTCGCCCACGACGAGCGCCCGACCGGTGTCCCCGCGCACCGCCGTCCCGCCCAGGTCGGGCTCCTCGGCCGCGTCGAACGACCGCTCGCGGACGTCGCCCTCGATCACACCCGTGGGTGCGGCGAGCTCACCCGCGGGACCCGGCTCACCGGTCGGCTCGACCGGCCCGGCGGGTGCGGTGCCGGGTTCCGGCTGGCCCTCGTCCGGGCCGCCCAGGGGTTCGCGCGTGCTCGTCATCGTCCGTCCTCCTCGTCGGCGCCGCTGTCTCCTGCTCCCGCCGACGCCCCGCGGGCGGCGTCGAGCCGCCGGCGTGCACCGTCGAGCCACTCCTGGCACCGCGCCGCGAGCGCCTCGCCGCGCTCCCAGAGGGCGAGCGAGCCCTCGAGCGTCTCGCCGCCCGCCTCGAGCCGCGCGACGACGCCCACGAGCTCGTCGCGGGCCTGCTCGTAGGTCAGGTCGGACACGGGGACGGCGCCTGCGGGCGCGTCGGTGCGGGGGAGGTCGGCGGGCACGGGCATCAGTTAACCGTGCCCGTGCGACACGTGCGCCGTCCTCGGGCGACGGGGCGCGTCACGGAACCCCCTCGCTCACGGCGGCGAGCTCGCCGTCGGCGAGCCGGAGGCGCAGCGTGGTGCGCGCCGGCGCGTCGGCCGGGGAGCGGACCACGGCGTCGTCGTCGGCGCGCTGGACGACCGCGTAGCCGCGCTCGAGCGTCGCGGCGGGGGACAGGGCCCGGACCTGCGCGCGCAGGCGTGCGACCTCCGCGTCCCCCGCGCGGACCCGGTCCTCGAGCGCGCGCGCGGCCTGCCCGCGCAGGTGGTCGAGGTCGCGCGCACGCGCGTCGAGCATCTCGGCCGGTCGGGCCAGCACGGGTCGCGAGCGCAGCGCCGAGAGGGCGTCCGACTCGCGGCGCAGCCGGTGCGCGAGCGCGGACGCGAGGCGGGACCGCGCCTGCCCGAGGCGAGCGCGCTCCTCCCCGACGTCGGGGACGACGCGCTTGCCGGCGTCCGTGGGCGTCGACGCCCGGTGGTCAGCGACGAGGTCGAGGAGCGGCGCGTCCGTCTCGTGGCCGATCGCGCTCACGACCGGGGTCCGACAGGCGGCGACGGCCCGGACGAGCGCCTCGTTGCTGAAGGGCAGCAGGTCCTCGACCGAGCCGCCCCCGCGGGCGACGACGATCACCTCGACCTCGGGCCGCGCGTCGAGCTCGACCAGCGCGGCGCGGACCTCCGCGACGGCGTTGGCGCCCTGCACGGCGACCTCGCGGATCTCGAACCGCACCTCGGGCCACCGCGCGCGGGCGTTGACCACGACGTCGTGCTCGGCCTTGGACTCCCGGCCGCAGACGAGGCCGACGACGTGCGGCAGGAACGGGAGCGGCCGCTTGCGTGCGGCGTCGAACAGCCCCTCGGCGGCGAGCAGGCGCTTCAGGTGCTCGATCCGTGCGAGCAGCTCACCGAGGCCGACGGTCCGGATCTCGTCGGCCTCGAGCTGCAGCGTCCCGCGCTTGGGCCAGAACCGGGGGGTGGCGTGCACGACGACGTGCGCGCCCTCGTGCACGGGGGCCGCCGCGGCGTCGAGCACGCGGACGTGGACGGAGACCGGGAGCGACACGTCCGCGTCGGTGTCGCGGAGCGTGAGGAAGGCCAGAGTGGTCCCCGGGCGCCTGTTGAGCTGGACGACCTGGCCCTCGACCCACAGCCCCGGCATGCGGTGTATGTAGTCGGCGATCTTCGCCGACAGGAACCGCACGGGCCACGGTGCGTCCGGGGTCGTCTCGACCGCCCGCAGCGGGAGACGGGCCCGCGGCGCGGCGCCGGCGGTGGGGGCGTCGGTCACGGGTCAACCCTGCCACGGGCTTCCCACACGCCGGTCGCCGGCGGTCGGTCGCGGCACGGGGGGGGCTACGGGGGGTGCGGGGGCACCGGGGGGCACGGGCGGGACGGGTGGCACGGGCGGCACGGGCGGCGCGGGTGGGCGCGGGCGGCGCGGGCCGCCCGGTTGCGCCCGGAGCGGACGCGCGGAGGTCGTCGTCGGGGGTTCCGTAGACTGAGGCGGTGAATCCCGCCCCCTCGTCCAAGCGTGTGCTGCTCGCGGCACCGCGCGGCTACTGCGCCGGCGTCGACCGTGCCGTCATCGCGGTCGAGAAGGCGCTCGAGCACTACGGCGCGCCCGTGTACGTGCGTAAGGAGATCGTCCACAACAAGTACGTCGTCGAGACGCTGTCCCGGCGCGGTGCCGTGTTCGTCGACGAGACCGACGAGGTCCCCGAGGGCGCCCGGGTCGTGTTCTCGGCGCACGGCGTCTCGCCCGCGGTGCACGCGGCGGCCGCCGCACGGTCGCTGCAGACGATCGACGCGACGTGCCCGCTCGTGACGAAGGTGCACAAGGAGGCCGTGCGGTTCGCGCGCGACGACTTCGACATCCTGCTCATCGGCCACGACGGGCACGAGGAGGTCGAGGGGACCGCGGGCGAGGCGCCCGACCACATCCAGGTCGTCAACAGCCCCGACGAGGTCGACCGGGTCACGGTCCGCGACCCCGACAAGGTCGTGTGGCTGTCGCAGACCACGCTCTCGGTGGACGAGACCATGGAGACGGTGCGCCGCCTGCGCGAGCGGTTCCCGTCGCTCCAGGACCCGCCGAGCGACGACATCTGCTACGCGACGCAGAACCGCCAGGTCGCGGTCAAGAAGCTCGCGCCGGGCTGCGACGTCGTGATCGTCGTGGGGTCGGCCAACTCGTCGAACTCCGTCCGGCTCGTCGAGGTCGCGCTCGACGCCGGCGCGCGGTCCTCGTACCGCGTCGACCGCGCGGAGGAGATCGACGCGGCGTGGCTCGAGGGCGCGACGACCGTCGGCGTGACGTCGGGGGCCTCCGTGCCCGAGATCCTCGTGCGCGACGTGCTCGACCGGCTCGCCGAGGCCGGGTTCGGCGACGTCGAGGAGGTCCGCACCGCGACCGAGGACCTCATGTTCTCGCTGCCGCGCGAGCTCCGTGCCGACCTCAAGGCCGCCGGTGAGGCCGTCGGTCGGCCGCAGCGGGGCGAGCGGCGTTCGCTCTCCGTCGACCCCGTCTGACGACCCGACCTGACGACCCGCCGGACGGCCCGGCCGGACGGCCCGGCCGGACGCCGTGGGTCAACCCGTCCGCGCGGCTCCCGTCGAGTCGGTGCGGTCCGTGAGCGCGACGACGTGCTGCCCCGCGGACGCCACGAGCTCCGGTGCCTGGACGTGCCGCGCGGCGCGCTCGACCTGCGACGGCGCCTCGAGGTCGGCGTCCGTGACCTCGAGCTCGGCGAGACGCCGCGCGCTCACCAGGACGCGTGACTCCAGCGAGCTCACCGAGTCGTTGTAGGCGCGGACCGCGCCGTCGAGCTGCCGACCCAGGCGGCTCACGTGCCCCCCCAGCGTCGACAGGCGGGCGTGCAGCTCGCGTCCGAGGGTGAGCACCTGCTGCGCGTTCGCGGCGAGCGCCTCCTGCCGCCACCCGTGCGCGATCGTCCGGAGCAGCGCCACGAGCGTCATCGGGCTCGCGAGCACGACGTTGCGCTCCATCGCGTGCTCGTACAGACCCGGGTCGACGTCGAGGGCCGCGTGGAGGAACGGCTCGGCGGGGACGAACAGCACCACGAGCTCGGGGGCGGGGGACACCTGCTCCCAGTACTGCTTCGCGGCGAGGTCGTCGACGTGGCGGCGCAGGTGGCGCGCGTGGGCGGTCATGCGGTCGCGACGCACGGTGTCGTCCTCGGCCTGGAGCGCGTCGAGGTAGCCCAGGAACGGGACCTTCGCGTCGACCACCACGTGCGCGCCGCCGCTGAGGTGCACGACCATGTCGGGGCGCAGGACGCCGTCGGCGGTCCGCGTCGTCGGCTGCTCGAGGAAGTCGACGTGCGCCACCATGCCGGCGGCCTCGACGACCCGGCGGAGCTGCATCTCGCCCCACCGACCTCGCACCTGGGACGAGCGCAGGGCCGTGACGAGGCGCGACGTCTCCGAGCGCAGCAGGTCGGACGTCTCGCGCATCGCGCGCACCTGCTCGGTGAGCGCGGCATGGCCGGTGGTCCGTGCGGTCTCCGCGCTGGTCACCTGGGTCCGGACGTCCTCGAGCACACGCGTCAGCGGCTCGACGAGCGACCGGACCGCCTGCTCGCGCTGCGCGAGGTGGGCGTCGTGCGTGCGCTCGGTCGCCGCTAGCCGCTGCTCGGCGAGCCCCAGGAACTGCTCGTTGCTCGCGGCGAGGGCCTCGGACGCGAGCGCGCGGAACCGCTCCTCCGCACGGCGGCGCTCGTCCTCGGCGGCCGCCGAGCGCTCGACGGCGAGACGACGCTCGGCCGCGAGCTGGGCACGCGCGTCGGCGAGCTCGCGGACCAGTCGCGGTGCGTCGCCCGTGGCTGCCCGGCGCGCGACCGCGACCGCGTACCCGACGACCGCACCGAGGAGGCACGCGAGGGGGAGGAGCACGACGAGAGGGGTGTCGACCATGCGACGAACCGTGCCACGAGGGTCGGACACGGCCGGTCGGACTGCTCCTCGGGCGCCCGTCCCGCCCCGCGGCGTCGGTCGTCGTCCCTATGCTGACGGGCGATGAGCACCCCGCCGCTCCCACCGCCACCGCCCCTCCCACCGCCTCCACCTCCGCCGTCGGCCCCGCGGGGCGAGGGTCCCGGCCCGGGAGCCGCTGCGCTCGAGCTGGTCGCGCTCCACAAGTCGTTCGGGCAGAAGCGCGCCGTCGCCGGCGTCGACCTGCGCGTGCCCCGTGGGTCGTTCTACGGCCTCGTCGGCCCCAACGGCGCGGGCAAGACGA
Source organism: Actinotalea sp. AC32 (assembly GCA_031844515.1). GTDB lineage: Bacteria > Actinomycetota > Actinomycetes > Actinomycetales > Cellulomonadaceae > Actinotalea. The sequence goes on from JAUZVJ010000011.1 coordinate 54,800, forward strand.
CGACGCTGTCGATGGCGACGGGGCTTCTGCGGCCCGACCACGGCCGCGTCCTCGTCGGCGGCGTGGACCTGTGGGAGCACCCTCTCGAGGCCAAGCGGACCATCGGCGTGCTGCCGGACGGCGTGCGCCTGTTCGACCGGCTCACGGGCGCGCAGCTCATCACCTACACGGGGCTGCTGCACGGCCTGGACCGCGAGACCGTCGCGGAGCGCACCGCCGACCTCCTGCGGGCGATGGACCTCGCGGCCGACGGGGGCACGCTCGTCGTCGACTACTCGGCCGGCATGACGAAGAAGGTCGCGCTCGCGTGCGCGCTCGTCCACGCCCCGCGGCTCCTCGTCCTGGACGAGCCGTTCGAGGCGGTCGACCCGGTCTCCGCCGCGAACATCCGGGAGATCCTCGCGTCGTACGTCGGCTCGGGCGGGACGGTCATCGTCTCCTCGCACGTCATGGACCTCGTGCAGCGCATGTGCGACCACGTCGCGGTGATCGCGGCGGGCCGCGTGCTCGCGGCGGGGACGGTCGAGGACGTGCGCGCGGGCCGGCCGCTCGAGGAGCGGTTCGTCGAGCTCGTGGGCGGCAGGACCAGCGGTGAGGGGCTCGCGTGGTTGCGCACCTCGTCCGGCTGAAGCTCGCGATCCTGGCCAACGGCCTGCGGCGCAGCCCGTGGCAGGTCGTGGGCCTGGTCGCCGCGCTCCTGTACGCGGCGGGCGTCCTCGCGGGCGTCCTGGTCGTGCTCGCGGTGCTCAGCGTCCAGGACGTCGCGCTGCGCGAGACGGTGCTCGTGCTCATGGGCAGCGTGCTCGTGCTCGGGTGGTGGCTCGTGCCGCTCGTGGCGTTCGGCGTCGACGCGACCATGGACCCGGACCGCTTCGCGCTGCTGCCCGTGCCGCGTGGCCGGCTCCTGCTGGGGATGGCCCTCGCCGCGCTCGTGGGCGTGCCCGGCCTCATGACGGTGGTCGGGTCCCTCGGGGCCGCGCTGTCGTGGTGGCGCTCGCCGCCCGCCATCGTCGCGGGCGGGTTCGGGGCCGTCGCGGCGGTCGCGACCGCCGTGGTCGGGTCGCGCCTGCTGACGACGGCGCTGGGGCCGGTGCTCGGCGGCCGGCGCGTGCGGGACCTGCTCGCCGTCGTCGCCATCGTCCCGCTCGTGCTGATGGGACCGATCGTCTCGACGATCGAGGGCGGGCTCGTCGGCCTGGAGGAGAGGCTGCCGTCCGTCGCCGCGGCCCTGGGCTGGACGCCGATCGGAGCGCCCTGGGCGCTCCCGGCCGACGTGGCGACGGGGCGCTGGGCGGACGCGGGCCTGCGCGCGGCGCTGTGCGTCGCCGCCGTCGGCGCGCTGGTCGTGGCGTGGTACCGCCTGCTCGGGGTCGCGCTCGTGCGGCCGCGGCGCGCGTCGTCCGGCCGGTCGCGGGCCGCCGGCCTCGGGCTCCTGGGCGTGCTCCCGGCGAACCCGCTCGGGGCGGTGGCCGCGCGCTGCCTCGTCTACTGGCTGCGCGACCCGCGCTACTCCTCGAGCGTCGTCGTCGTGCCCCTCATGCCCGTCGTGCTCGGGTTCGCGGGCGACGGGGGGCCGCTCCTGCTCGCGTCCGCGCCCGTCGCGGCGTACGTCTTCGGGTGGGCGGTCTCGGCCGACGTGTCCTACGACCACACGGCGTTCTGGACCCATGTGGCGGCGCCCGTGCGCGGCGTGCAGGACCGGCTGGGCCGCGTCGTCGCCGCGGCGGCGCTCGGTCTGCCCGCGACGCTCGCGCTCGCGCTCGGCACGCTCGCCGTGACGGGCCGGTGGGAGCACACGGTCGCGGTCGTCGGCGTGTCGGTCGCCGTGCTCGCCACAGGGCTCGGCGTCTCGAGCGTCGCGTCCGCGCGCGTCGTCGTGCCCGTGGCCAAGCCGGGAGACAGCCCGTTCTCGACGCCGCAGGGCGGCTCGGGTGCGGCGATGCTGTCGCAGCTCGCGGGGACCGCGATCCTCGGCCTGCTCCTCCTGCCGTCGGGCGGCCTCGTCGTCGCGTCGGTCGCGACGGGCCGGGTGGGCCTCGGCGTCGCCGGGGCGCTGCTCGGCCTCGTCGTCGGCGCGACCGTCCTCGTCGTCGGCGTGCGGTGGGGCGGGCGGCTGTACGACCGGCGCGCGCCCGAGCTCATGGAGCGCCTCGTGGCGATGGCGTGAGGCGCCGGCCGTAGACTCGTCGCCCGTGGCTCTCACCATCGGCATCGTCGGACTGCCCAACGTCGGCAAGTCCACCCTGTTCAACGCGCTGACCAACGCGGGCGTCCTCGCCGCGAACTACCCGTTCGCGACGATCGAGCCGAACATCGGCGTGGTCCCGCTGCCCGACCCCCGGCTCGACCGCCTCGCCGAGATCTTCGGCAGCGAGCGCACGGTCCCCGCGACGGTGTCGTTCGTCGACATCGCCGGGATCGTGCGCGGCGCGAGCGAGGGCGAGGGCATGGGCAACCAGTTCCTCGCGAACATCCGCGAGGCGGACGCGATCTGCCAGGTGGTCCGCGCGTTCACCGACGACGACGTGCACCACGTCGCCGGTCGCGTGGACCCGGCCGACGACCTCGAGACCATCAACACCGAGCTCGTCCTCGCGGACCTGCAGACGGTCGAGAAGGCCCTGCCCCGCCTCGAGAAGGAGGTGCGCGGGAAGAAGACGGCACCCGAGGTCCTCACCGCGGCGCAGAAGGCGTACGAGGTCCTCGCCGAGGGCACGACGCTCTTCGCGGCGCAGGACCGCCTCGTCCGCGCGGGCGTCGACCCCAGGGCGCTCCGCGAGCTCCAGCTCATGACGTCCAAGCCGTTCATCTACGTCGTCAACACCGACGACGCAGGCCTCGCCGACGAGGCGATGAAGGCACGCATGCGCGACCTCGTCGCCCCCGCGGAGGCGATCTTCCTCGACGCGAAGCTCGAGTCGGAGCTCGTGGACCTCGACCCCGAGGACGCGGCCGAGATGCTCGCGTCGACGGGTCAGGCGGAGCCCGGGCTCGCTCAGCTCGCGCGCGTCGGGTTCGAGACGCTCGGCCTGCAGACGTACCTCACGGCGGGCCCCAAGGAGTCCCGCGCGTGGACCATCCGCAAGGGGTGGACCGCGCCCCAGGCCGCCGGCGTCATCCACACCGACTTCGAGCGCGGCTTCATCAAGGCGGAGGTCGTGAGCTTCGACGACCTCGTCGAGGCGGGGTCCATCGCGGCCGCGCGCGCAGCGGGCAAGGCCCGGATCGAGGGCAAGGACTACGTCATGGCCGACGGCGACGTGGTGGAGTTCCGGTTCAACGTGTGAGCCCCCGAGGGAGCAGCCGGGCAGCGAGCGCCCCGGCCTGAGCCTGTCGCCGCGACGCGGGGTCGGGCACGCTGGGACCTCGACCGAGCGGGGGAGGGGCCATGGCGCACGGTGACGTGGCGCGCACGACCGACCACTGGTGGTGGCGGCCCGGGTGGGGCCCGGGCACGCGCTACTACACCTGGCACGTGACGCTCGAGGGCCAGGACAGGCTGCACGCGCGCGTCGCGGAGCTCCAGTCGGCCCTCGCGGGTCTCCCCGCCCTCGCCCCGGTCCCGCGGCGATGGCTGCACGTGACGGTCGCCGGGCTGGGGGACGTCGGGGACGTCCCCGCCCAGGTCCGCGACGACGTGGTGGTCGCCGTCAGGCGTCGCGCCGCCGCCGTCCCGGCGTTCCGCGCCGACGTGCTCGGGCCCGTGGTGGGTCGCGAGGCCGTCGTCCTCCCGCTGCGTCCGCTCGACCGGTTCGACGCCGTGCGGGACGCGGTGCGCGCGGGCATCGCCGACGCGTGGGGCCGGTCGCGCGTCGTCGGTCCCGACCGCGGCTTCGCTCCGCACCTGTCCGTCGCCTACGCGAGCGGCGAGGCCGACGCGGCTCCCGTCCGCGCGGCGCTCGACGGCGTACCGGCGTCGCGCGAGCCGCTCGTGGTAGACCGCGTCCAGCTCATCGAGCTCGAGCGCGACGACCGCGCGTACCGGTGGAGGACGGTCGCCGAGGTCCCCCTCGGTGACGGCGACACCCCGGCCGCGGAGCCCTGAGGGCACCGGGGGTCGCGGGACGACGGCTCAGAAGCGGAACGGGATCGGGATCCCGCCGCAGCAGCACACGCCCTGCACGTCGGTCTTCGCCAGCAGGCTCGCCGCCCGGTAGCACGCCAGGAACCGGAGCGCGGTCGGGAGGCCGGCGCGCAGCACGCCGCGCCGGGCGACGATCCCGCGCACCGCGGCCGAGCAGGACTGGCCGCCGTGCGCCACGAGGTGGGCGCAGGTGAACCCCTTCCGCGGGGACAGGTGTCGCTGGTATCCGCGGATGAGGAGGTCGGCGGCGCGGGCTGCAGGCGTCATCCGGTCACGCTAGGACGCCGGCGCTGCGCCCGCGCGCGCAGCGCGGCGCGCCGCCATGAGCTCCACGACGCTCCCGTCCCCCCCCGTGCCGCCGCCGTGCCGCCCCCGTGCCGCCCCCGTGCCGCCCCCGTGCCGCCCTCGAGCGGATGCGGGGGTCGTGTGAAGCGGTCTCGCACACCGACATCCAGGACCTCGATGTGGTACGCCTCCGCCGCGTGCGAGTCGCTCACCGATCTCGTACGAAATGAGCGCGTCGACGACGGATACCGTCGTGGACCGTTCCGTCCGCTTCGTCACCCGCCTGCGGTCGGCCGTGGCCCCGTCTCGGTTGTCGAGACGTACCAGCCAGTATCGAACTGGTAACGATCGGGTTTCACCGGGGGGACCTGTCCCGGATGTCGGAATTCCCGGATGTAGGCTCCCCGCCATCCACAGGTGGACACCTGGTGGGCGTGGGCCGCAGGGTCGCGTCCCACGGATCACCACCGGGACGACCACCGCATCCTTGTCAGGAGGAACCCCAGTGAAGATGAGGCGAATCGGTGCCGCCGGCGCCATCGTCGCGACGGGGGCGCTCGCACTGAGCGCCTGCTCGTCGACACCCTCGACGACCACCGAGATCGACGAGGAGACGTCGCTCAGCATCGGGTGGAACCAGCCGTTCTACTCGCAGAACAACCTCACGTCGGTCGGTAACGCCACCACCAACTCGAACGTCATCTACCTGACGAACGCGGCGTTCAACTACTACGACAACAACCTCGAGCTCCAGCAGTTCTCCGACTTCGGCACGTACGAGGTCGAGTCCGAGGACCCGCTGACGGTGACCTACACCATCAACGAGGGTGCGACCTGGTCCGACGGCACGCCCGTCGACGCGGTCGACGTCTTCCTGTACTGGGGTGCGCAGAACGACTCGTTCGACAACGTCGCGCCCGAGTACGACGAAGAGGGCAACATCACGAACCAGGACGCGATCGACGCGGGTGTCTACTTCGACTCCTCGTCCGTCGCGATGAACCTGATCTCGGAGCCCCCGACGATCTCGGACGACGGCCTGTCGATCACCTTCGTCTACGACGAGCCGCGCTCCGACTGGGAGATCTCGGTCCAGCCGTCGCCGATCGCCGCGCACGCGCTCGCCGCGGTCGCGCTCGGCACGGAGGACGCCGAGGAGGGCAAGCAGCGGGTCGTCGACGCCTTCACGAACAACGTCACCGAGGACCTCTCGGCGCTCGCGAAGTCGTGGAACGAGGACTTCAACTTCACCTCGCTGCCCGAGGACGAGAACCTCTACCTCTCGTCGGGCCCGTACGTCATGACGGACTACGTCGAGAACCAGTACCTCACGCTGAGCCTGCGCGAGGACTACAGCTGGGGCCCGATGCCGAGCGTCGACGAGATCACGATCCGCTACTCGGAGGACCCGCTCGCCTCGGTGACGGCCCTCCAGAACGGTGAGGTCGACATCATCGAGCCGCAGGCCTCGGTGGACGTCATCGAGACGCTCGAGGGCATCGACGGCGTGGAGTACACCACCGCGCCGACGGGCACGTACGAGCACGTCGACCTCATCTTCAACAACGGCGGCCCGTTCGACCCGGCCACCTACGGCGGCGACGCCGCCAAGGCGCAGGCCGTCCGCCAGGCGTTCCTGCTGTCGGTCCCGCGCGACGAGATCATCGAGAAGCTCGTCCAGCCGCTGCAGCCGGACGCCGAGCCGCGTGAGTCGCACACCGTCACGTCCGAGGCCCCGGCCTACGACGACGTCGTCGCGGGCAACGGCTCGGAGTTCTACCGCACGAGCGACCCGGCCAAGGCCGCGCAGCTCCTCGCGGACGCCGGCGTCGCGACGCCGATCGACGTGCGCTTCCTGTACGGCGCGTCCAACGTCCGTCGTGCGAACACGTTCGAGCTGATCAAGGCCTCCGCGGCCGAGGCCGGCTTCAACCTGGTCGACGAGGGCGACGACAACTGGGGCTCGCGCCTCAGCGACACCGCGTCCTACGACGCGTCCCTGTTCGGCTGGCAGTCGACGAACACCTACGCGCTCAACTCCGAGGCGAACTTCGTCACCGGCGGTCTGAACAACTTCGCCGGCATGTCCGACCCCGACATCGACGCGTGGTACGCCGAGATGTCGACCAACACGGACCCGGAGCAGGAGGTCGAGCTGACGATCCTCATCGAGGAGCGGCTGAACGAGCTCGGCTTCAGCCTCCCGCTGTACCAGCACCCGGGCGTCATGGCGTACCGCGACAGCCTGCAGAACGTCGAGACCATCGCGCTCTCGCCGACGGTGTTCTGGAACTTCTGGGAGTGGGAGGTCGGCGGCGACACGGCTGACGAGGAGTGACGCTCCTCGCCTGACCGACGCCCTGCGTCCCTGACGCAGCCGGCACGACCAGGCACGGCACGACCCGGTGGGGTACCGCGGGCTCCCGCGGTACCCCACCGGTGTGCGGACGACGGCCACCCGCCGCGACGCACGGCGCGCCCGACGACGGCGCGCACCGCCCCCCGGTACCGTCCGCACGGGCGCCCCCCGCGCCGCGCGTAGACTCGACCGATCCAGTGACCACCTCCGAACGAGGTCCTGCACCCATGACCACCTCAGTGACGAGCCGCCGGGAAGGCAGCGAGGCGACGACCGCCTCCTCCTCGGGGCAGGCTCCCCGCGCACGCCTGCGGGCGAGCGCCCCGATGCTCACGTTCCTCGGCCGGCGCATCCTGTCGTCCGCGATCGTGCTGCTCGGTGCGACGTTCATCGTCTACATGCTCCTGGCGTACTCCCTCGACCCCCTCGAGGACCTGTACCAGAGCACCGCTCCCAACAAGGAGCAGCTGATCGAGGCGCGCGTGCGGCTCCTCGACCTCGACACGCCGCCGCCCGTCCGGTGGCTCAAGTGGCTCGGCGGCGCTGCCGGCTGCGTCATCGGCCAGTGCGACCTCGGCGCGAGCTGGGTCACGGGTCAGCAGGTCACGAGCCTGCTCGGCTCGGCGATCCCCTCGACCGTGCAGCTGGTCTCGATGTCCACCGTCGTCGCGATCCTGCTCGGCATCACGGTCGGCATCGTCTCGGCCCTGCGCCAGTACACGGGCTTCGACTACGGCGTGACCTTCATGTCGTTCGTGCTGTACTCGCTGCCCTCGTTCTGGGTCGCCGTGCTCCTGAAGCTGTGGGGCGCGATCGGCTTCAACGACTTCCTCGCCGACCCCTCGCTGTCGCCGCTCACGATCGTGGTGCTGTCGGTCGTCGCCGGCGCGATCTGGCAGGCGATCCTCGCCGGTCCGGTGCGCCGACGCCTGCTCGTCTTCGGCGTGGGCGCCGTCGCGACGGCCGCGCTGCTCGCGTTCGTCTCCGCGACCGGCTGGCTCCTCAACCCGCAGCTCGGCCCCGTGGTCATCGCGCTGCTCGGCGTCGGGACCGCCTTCGCGCTCACCGCCATCTTCGCGGGGCTGCGCAACCGCAAGGCGCTCTACACGGCGCTCACGACCGTCGCCGTCGGTGTCGCCCTCTGGTACCCGCTGCAGTTCCTGTTCCAGCGCGCGACCGGTCTGATGATCATCCTCCTCGGCGTCGCGACCGTCGGCGTCGGTGCGCTCATCGGCTGGCTCTTCGGCGGGGCGGACCGGAGCGTCTCGATGCGGATCGGCGGGATCACCGCGCTCGTCGTCGGCCTGCTCATCTTCATCGACCGGATCATGCAGGTCTGGTACGCGTACTCGAACGCCTCGAAGATCAACAACCGGCCGATCGCGACGATCGGGTCGCAGACCCCGGGCCTCAACGGCGACTACTGGGTCGAGACGCTCGACACCTTCACGCACCTCGTCCTGCCGACGATCGCGCTCATCCTCATCTCGTTCGCGTCGTACACCCGGTACTCGCGCGCGAGCCTGCTCGAGGTGATGAACCAGGACTACATCCGGACCGCGCGCGCCAAGGGCCTGCCCGAGCGCGTCGTGACCGTGCGGCACGCGTTCCGCAACGCGCTGATCCCGCTCGCGACGATCGTCCCGCTCGACATCGCGACGCTGTTCGGCGGTGCGATCATCACCGAGCGCATCTTCGCGTGGAGCGGGATGGGGACCCTGTTCATCACGTCGCTCGGCAGGGCCGACGCCGCGCCCGTCATGGGCTACTTCCTCGTCATCGGGACGTTGCTGGTCGTCGCCAACATCGTGGTCGACTTCCTGTACGCCGCCCTCGACCCCAGGATCCGGGTGAACGCATGACCACCTCGACACCGCTGAGCCCCCAGGGGGGCGAGCACCACGACGCCGTCGAGACGAACGAGAACGCGCTCGAGCTCAAGGAGGTCGAGGGCCTCTCGCAGGGTCGCATCGTCCTGCGCCGCTTCCTGCGCCACCGCGGCGCGATGGCCGGTGCCGTCGTCCTCGCGATCGTCGTCGTCCTCGCGACGACGTCCATCGGCTGGGGCCCGATCCCCGGCTGGTGGAAGTACACGCCCACGCAGCTCCTGCCGGTCGAGAACGCCGGCGGCAGCCCGACGCTGTCGTTCGGTGACGGGATCACGATCGGCAACCACCCGATGGGTCAGGACAACGTCGGCCACGACGTGTTCGCCCGGGTCATGCGCGGGACGCAGCAGTCCCTCCTGGTGATGGTCGTGATCGGTCTGCTCGCCACGACGATCGGCATCGTGATCGGCGCGCTCGCCGGGTTCCTCCGCGGGCGCCTGGACAACCTGCTCATGCGCTTCACGGACATGGTCATCACGATCCCGACGATCATGATCGGCGCGATCCTCGGTGCCTGGGTCGGCGGCGCGAGCCCGATCACGCTCGCCATCGCGCTGAGCCTCGTGACGTGGACCTCGATGGCGCGCCTCGTGCGCGGCGAGTTCCTCTCGCTGCGCGAGCGCGAGTTCGTCGACGCCGCGCGCGTCGCCGGCGCGAGCAACGGGCGCATCATGTTCAAGCACATGCTGCCCAACGCGGTCGGCGTGATCATCGTCAACACGACGCTCCTCATGGCGTCGGCGATCCTCCTCGAGACCGCGCTCAGCTACCTCGGGTTCGGCATCGTCGCGCCCGACGTGTCGCTGGGTCAGCTGATCAACGAGTACCAGACCGCGTTCGCGACGCGGCCGTGGCTGTTCTGGTGGCCCGGCCTGTTCATCGTGATCATCGCGCTGTGCGTCAACTTCATCGGTGACGGGCTGCGTGACGCGTTCGACCCGCGGCAGCGGCGCATCCCGACGCGCCGCTCGATGGCCCGTGCCGCACGGCGCGAGGCCGCTGCCACGGCCGTCCGCGTGGACGTCCGGGGCTGAGTCGGTGCCCACCCTCGTCCTGGTCCCCGGTGCGGCGGCGTCGTCGCCGCACCGGGTGGTCCGGCTGCGCTCAGAGCACGCGCACGGCGGCGACGCCGGCCGCGGCGAGGAGCAGCACGCCGGCGGCGGGGACGACGTGCCAGCGCACGACCGGACGGTCGCGCTCGAGGCGCGGTGCGTCAAGGTGACCCGCGTCGCGCAGCTCCTCCCACCGGGCGCGCACCACGGCCGCCGCCTGGCCCGAGGCCGAGCTGAGCAGGTCACCGGGGCGCACGCCCCCGCCGATGTACGTCGACTCCGGCAGGTGGCGCAGGTCGTCGCGGGACGACGTGACGGTGGTCGACCGGCTCGGTGCGGGTGCCGCCCATGCGGAGTACGTGCCGAAGGCCGTGTGGAGCGTCAGCGCGTACTTCGTGTCGATCCGCTCGATCGCGGGCCACGGCAGGTCGATCGTGCGCAGCACGTTGCGGACCTCGACGCCCGCGTCGCTCACCACGACGGCGGGACGCTCGTACACCGCCCAGACGAGGACGGCGGGCAGCACCAGCAGCAGGCCGTACCGCAGCGCCGCGGCGGGGTCCTCCAGCAGAACGGCGACGAACGAGGCCGCGCACAGCACCGCGACGGCCACGGTGAGCCTCCGACCGGACCTGGCATGGAGCACCACCGTGCGGCTGTCGGGCTCGATCATCCGTCCATCCTCCCAGACCAGTCTGCACACAACGTCGGCGCCGACCGCCACCGCGGACGGCCCACTCGAGCGCGTCGAGGGCGCGCACGTCACGAAAGGACACGGTCAACCCGTGGTTACTGACGCACCTGCGGTCGGCACGAAGACCCCGATCCTCGAGGTCCGGGGTCTCGGCGTCGACTTCTTCGTCGACGGCGAGTGGCTGCCCGCCGCCATCGACATGGACTACGACGTGCGCCCGGGCGAGGTCCTCGCGATCGTCGGCGAGTCCGGCTCCGGCAAGACCCAGTCCTCGATGTCGCTCCTGGGCCTCCTGCCGCAGAACGGCCGCGCCAAGGGCAGCGCCAAGCTGGCCGGGCGCGAGCTCGTCGGCCTGTCGCACAAGCAGCTCTCGAGCGTGCGGGGCAAGGAGGTCGCGGTCATCTTCCAGGAGCCGATGACCGCACTGAACCCCGTCTACACGGTCGGCTTCCAGATCGTCGAGACCCTTCGGACGCACTTCGACATCGGCCCCAAGGCCGCGCGCGCCCGCGCCGTCGAGCTGCTGCGCCTCGTCGACCTGCCGCAGCCGGAGAAGTCGGTCGACAAGTACCCGCACCAGCTCTCGGGCGGCCAGCGGCAGCGAGCCATGATCGCCCAGGCGCTCGCGTGCGACCCGAAGCTCCTCATCGCGGACGAGCCCACGACGGCGCTCGACGTCACGGTCCAGGCCGAGATCCTCAAGCTCATGCGCGACCTGCGGACGCGCATCGACTCGGGCATCGTCCTCATCACGCACGACATGGGCGTCGTCGCGGATCTCGCGGACCGCGTGATCGTGATGCGGCACGGCCGGATCGTCGAGGCCGGGTCGGCGGACGAGATCTTCAACCGCCCGCAGCACCCGTACACCAAGCAGCTGCTCGACGCCGTCCCGCACCTGGGCGCGACGGTCGGTGACTCCGCGGTCGACGCCGGCCTCGGCACCGGCCCCGCGACGTCGGCAACCTCCGCGGTCCCCGTGAGCCGTCCCGTCGTGGCGGCCCAGGAGCCCGGTGCGGTCCCCGCGCTCGAGGCCACGGGCCTGGTCATCGAGTACCCCGGCCGCGGTCGGGTCCCGGCGTTCCGCGCGGTCGACGGCATCGACCTGACGATCGGCCGCGGCGAGGTCGTCGGCCTCGTCGGCGAGTCGGGCTCGGGCAAGACGACGGTCGGGCGCGCCGCGGTCGGGCTGCTGCCCGTGGCGGGCGGCTCGATGAAGATCGGCGGCCACGAGATGTCCGGCATCGGCGCCAAGGAGCTGCGGGACATCCGTCGCGACGTGTCGATCGTCTTCCAGGACCCGGGCTCGTCGCTCAACCCGCGGCTGCCGATCGGCGAGTCGATCGGCGAGCCGCTCAAGCTGCGCAAGCTCGCGAACGGCGCCGAGCTCAACAAGCGCATCGAGGACCTGCTCGACCAGGTGCACCTCGAGCGCGGGATGCGCAACCGCTACCCGCACGAGCTCTCCGGAGGTCAGCGTCAGCGCGTCGGCATCGCGCGCGCGCTCGCGCTGTCGCCCAAGCTGCTCATCGCGGACGAGCCCACCTCGGCGCTCGACGTCTCGGTCCAGGCGCGCGTGCTCGACCTGTTCCAGGAGCTGCAGCGCGAGCACGGGTTCGCGTGCCTGTTCATCAGCCACGACCTGGCGGTCGTCGAGATCCTCTCGAGCCGGATCGCGGTGATGCACAAGGGAACGATCGCGGAGCAGGGCCCGCGCGACCAGATCCTGCGCGCTCCCAAGGACGACTACACGCGTCGCCTCCTCGCGGCGGTGCCCGTGCCGGACCCGGCCGAGCAGAAGATCCGTCGCGAGGCCCGCGACCGGCTGCTCGAGCAGGAGCTCGCCCGCCAGGGCGTCACGTCGACGTACGCCGGGGGTGCCTGACCTCGTCGGGCCACGGAGCGCACGACGGCGCCGGTGCCCGGTGCACCGGCGCCGTCGTCGTCCCGGCCCGGACGGGCCCACGCGGTGCAGTCGGCTAAGGGGCCGGTCGGACGGCCGAGGCGGCCAGGGCGGCGGCCGGGAGGGCGTGCGGGTACGATGGGTCGCCGCTGCGCGCGGACGGTCATGCGCAGCGCTCCCTTCCCCCTCATGAGATGAGTACCCGCATGCCTGTGCGCTCCGACCTGCGCAACGTCGCGATCGTCGCCCACGTCGACCACGGCAAGACGACCCTCGTCGACGCCATGCTCTGGCAGGCGGGATCGTTCGGCGCGCACGCGCACGTCGACGAGCGGGCGATGGACTCCGGTGACCTCGAGCGCGAGAAGGGCATCACGATCCTCGCGAAGAACACCGCGGTCCGGTACCGCGGGCCGGCCGCGGCTGCCGCGGGCCAGCCCGACGGCGTGACGATCAACGTCATCGACACCCCGGGGCACGCCGACTTCGGCGGCGAGGTCGAGCGCGGGCTGTCGATGGTCGACGGCGTCGTCCTGCTCGTCGACGCGAGCGAGGGCCCCCTCCCGCAGACGCGGTTCGTGCTGCGCAAGGCGCTCGCCGCGAAGCTGCCCGTCATCCTCGTCGTGAACAAGGTGGACCGTCCCGACTCCCGCATCGAGGAGGTCGTGCACGAGGCGACGGACCTGCTGCTCGGGCTCGCGAGCGACCTGCACGAGGACGTCCCGGACCTCGACCTCGACGCGATCCTCGACGTGCCCGTGGTGTACGCGGCGGCCAAGGCGGGCCGCGCGTCGCTCGCCCAGCCGGCCGACGGCGCGCTGCCGGACTCGCCGGACCTCGAGCCGCTCTTCGCGACGATCCTCGAGAAGATCCCCGCGCCGACGTACGAGGAGGGTGCGCCGCTGCAGGCGCACGTCACCAACCTCGACGCGTCGCCCTTCCTCGGACGGCTCGCGCTGCTGCGCGTCTTCAACGGCACGATCCGCAAGGGCCAGACCGTCGCGTGGGCCCGCGCCGACGGCTCGCTGCAGAACGTGCGCATCACCGAGCTGCTCGAGACCAAGGCGCTCGAGCGCGTCCCCACGGACGAGGCCGGTCCGGGCGACATCGTCGCCGTCGCGGGCATCGCCGACATCACGATCGGCGAGACGCTCACGGACCCGGACGACCCCCGGCCGCTGCCGCTCATCACGGTCGACGACCCGGCCATCTCGATGACCATCGGCATCAACACGTCCCCTCTCGCCGGCAAGGGCGGCAAGGGCCACAAGGTGACCGCGCGCCAGGTCAAGGACCGGCTCGACGCCGAGCTCGTCGGCAACGTGTCGCTGCGCGTGCTGCCGACCGAGCGTCCCGACGCGTGGGAGGTCCAGGGCCGCGGTGAGCTCGCGCTCGCCATCCTCGTCGAGCAGATGCGCCGCGAGGGCTTCGAGCTCACGGTGGGCAAGCCGCAGGTCGTCACCAAGGTGATCGACGGCAAGGTCCACGAGCCGACCGAGCACATGACGATCGACGTGCCCGAGGAGTACCTCGGCTCGGTCACGCAGCTCCTCGCGCAGCGCAAGGGGCGCATGGAGACGATGACCAACCACGGCACCGGCTGGGTGCGGATGGAGTTCATCGTCCCGGCCCGCGGGCTGATCGGCTTCCGGACCCAGTTCCTCACGGACACGCGCGGCACGGGCATCGCGTCGTCGATCTCGCACGGCTACGAGCCGTGGTTCGGGCCGATCGAGACCCGCACGACCGGGTCCCTCGTCGCGGACCGTGCAGGCAAGGTCACGCCGTTCGCCATGATCAACCTGCAGGAGCGCGGGTCGTTCTTCGTCGAGCCGACGTCCGAGACGTACGAGGGCATGATCGTCGGCGAGAACTCGCGCAACGAGGACATGGACGTCAACATCACCAAGGAGAAGAAGCTGACCAACATGCGGTCCTCGACCGCCGACAGCTTCGAGAACCTCGTCCCGCCGCGCAAGCTGACCCTCGAGGAGTCCCTCGAGTTCGCGCGCGAGGACGAGTGCGTCGAGGTGACCCCGGAGATCGTCCGCATCCGCAAGGTCGTCCTCGACCAGACCGAGCGCGCGCGGCTCACGGCGCGCGCGAAGCGGGGCTGACGGACACGTCGCCCCGGCAGCACCCCTCGCACACCGAACCCTCAGGAGCGACACCGAGTGACCTCGAGAGCCCGACCGAACCGGACCACAGCAGCGCCGAACCCCACACCGGCCGCACGCACGGGAACGACGGCGGGCCCACGCCGACGTGCCGTCTTCGCGGTCTCGCTGGCCGTGATCGCGGCCGTCGCGGGGACGGCGATCGTCGCGCCCGACGCCGCCGAGGCGGCGATCGGCGCGATCCAGACCAACGCGATCGGCGCCTTCGGCTGGTACTACGTGCTCCTCGTCGCGTTCTTCGTCGCGTTCGCGCTGTGGGTCGGCTTCGGCCGGCTCGGTGACATCACGCTCGGCGACGACGACGACGAGCCCGAGTTCGGCATCGGGGCCTGGTTCTCGATGCTCTTCGCCGCGGGCATGGGGATCGGGCTGGTCTTCTGGGGCGTCGCCGAGCCCCTGTCGCACTTCGCGTCGCCCAAGCCCGGCGTGAGCGGGACGCCCGAGCAGGTCGCGCAGACGGCGATGGCCCAGACCTACGTCCACTGGGGCGTCCATGCGTGGGCGATCTACGTCGTCGTCGGCCTCGCGCTCGCGTACGCGATCCACCGCAAGGGTCGCCCCGTGTCGATCCGGTGGGCGCTCGAGCCCCTGCTCGGCGACCGCGTCAGGGGTGCGGTCGGGGACGCGATCGACATCGCGGCGGTCGTCGGGACGGTGTTCGGCGTCGCGACGTCGCTCGGGCTCGGCGTCCTGCAGATCTCCGCGGGCCTCGAGCACATCGGCCTGGTCGAGTCGAGCGTCGGGCTCCAGGTCGTGCTCATCGCGGTCATCGCGCTGCTCGCCCTCGCGTCGGTGCTGTCGGGTCTGGACCGCGGCCTCAAGTGGCTGTCCAACATCAACGTGTCGCTCGCGGGGGTGCTGCTCCTCGTCGTGCTGGCCGCCGGGCCGACGCTCTTCCTCCTGCGCGAGTTCGTGCAGTCGATCGGTGTCTACCTCGCCAACGTGCTACCCATGACGTTCAACGTGAGCGCGTTCGCGGGCGCCGAGGGCGAGGCGTGGCAGGCCGGCTGGACGACGTTCTACTGGGGCTGGTGGATCTCGTGGGCACCCTTCGTCGGCGTGTTCATCGCGCGGATCTCCAAGGGCCGCACGGTGCGCGAGTTCGTGTCGGGTGTGCTGCTCGTGCCGACGCTCGTGACGTTCCTGTGGTTCTCCGTCCTGGGCGGGAGCGCCCTGCACCGCGAGCTCTTCGGACGCGGCGGTCTCGTCGGCGACGACGGGTCGGTCGTGCCCGAGAACGCGCTCTTCGACCTCCTCGGCGGGCTGCCCGCGGGTCCCGTGCTGTCGGTCCTCGCGATCGTCCTCGTGGCGGTCTTCTTCATCACGTCGTCGGACTCCGGCTCGCTCGTGGTCGCGATGCTCGCCTCGGACGGCGACCCCGACCCCAGCACGCGCCAGCGCGTCATCTGGGCAACCCTCGGCGGTGTCCTGGCGATCGCGCTGCTGGTCGCCGGCGGGCTCGTCGCGCTGCAGACCGCGGCGGTCCTCATCGCGCTGCCGTTCAGCGTCGTGATGATCGGCATGGTCCTCGCGACCGCACGCGCCCTGAACCGCGAGCACCGCGCCTTCCTCCAGGCCGAACGTCGAGCACTGCGGACGACGCTCACCGAGCACGTCGCGCAGCGCGTCGCCGACGACGTCACCGAGCGGGTCACGGCGCGCGTCAGCGGCACGCAGGAGCCCGGTCCGGGGACGCGCCGTCGCCGGTGGCCACGGTGACCGTGCCCACCGTGTCCACCGTGTCCACCGTGTCCACCGTGTCCGCCGTGCCCCCCCGGAGGGTGCGGTGACCACCGGAGGCCTCCTCGCGGTCCACGCGCACCCCGACGACGAGACGCTCAGCACGGGTGCGCTGCTCGCGACGTGGGCCCGGGCGGGACGCCCCGTGACCGTGGTCACCTGCACCCGCGGCGAGCAGGGCGAGGTGATCCCGCCCGCGCTGCGGCACCTCG
Source organism: Actinotalea sp. AC32 (assembly GCA_031844515.1). Taxonomy (GTDB): domain Bacteria; phylum Actinomycetota; class Actinomycetes; order Actinomycetales; family Cellulomonadaceae; genus Actinotalea. The sequence continues at coordinate 71,195 of JAUZVJ010000011.1, forward strand.
AGGGCGCGGGCGCCGCCCTCGCCGAGCACCGTGAGGGCGAGCTCGCCCGCGCGCTCGCCGCGCTCGGCGTCGCGGACTACGTCTTCCTCGACCGGGTCGCGCCCGCGACGCGCTACGCCGACTCCGGGATGGCGTGGGCTGGCGGGGCGCAGGCGACACGCGCCGCGGTCCTGCCCGACGACGCGTTCGTCGCGGCCGACCTCGACGGCGCCGCACGCCGGCTCGCGGACGTCGTCGCCGAGCGGCGCCCCGCCGTCGTCGTCGGGTACGAGCCGGGCGGGGGCTACGGCCACCCCGACCACGTGCGCGCGCACGAGGTCATGCACCGCGCGGTCGAGCTCGCCCGGTCGCGGTGGGACGTGCCCGTGGTGCTCTGGGGCGCCGTCCCCGCCGACGCGTGGGGGAGGGGCGTCGACGACCTGCGACGCGCGGGCGTCCCGACCGGTCTGACGCTCCCCGGGGAGCGGCCGTCCGCCGTGGTCGACGCGGTGGACGTCGAGGTCGACGTCGTGCCGGTGCTCGACCGGGTCCTCCACGCCCTCGCGGCGCACGCGACGCAGGTGCACGCCGTCGCGCGCGTCGAGGGTGCGACGGACGCCGTCGCACGTCTCGCGCTGAGCAACGACGTCGCCCAGCCGGTCCTGCGGTCCGAGGGCTACCGCGTCGCGCGCGGCGCGGCGGAGGACGTGGCCTGGCCCGACGGTGTTCGCGCGCTAGCGTGACCGCCGTGGAACCCCTCACCGCCCGCGCGCTCGTGCGACCCTTCGGGGCGTTCCTGCTCGGGGCCGTGGTCGGCCTCGCCGGCACGGGCGTCCACCGCTGGCAGCAGCCGTGGGGCCTCGTCCTCGCGCTCGCGGCCGTCGTGGCGGCCGGCGTGCTGGTCCGGGCGTGGACCGGGTGGGTGGGAATGCTCGCGCTGGCTCTCGGCGTGTTCGGGGTCGTGAGCCTGCTGGGGCAGTCCGGGCCGGGCGGCGACGTCGTCGTCGCGGCGCAGCCGGTGGGCTACGCGTGGTACCTCGGCGGTCTCGCCGTCGTGCTCGCGGGGCTGGCGCCGCGGCGCTGGTTCGACGAGCGGGGCCCCGAGCCCGTCGGGGCACCCGGGGTCGCGGGGGCGCCGCAGGCGCGTGCGTGACGGCTCGGGCAGGCGCTGCCCGTAGAATCCCCGCGGACGTGACCGAGCAGGGGAAGGCACAGGCATGACCGAGGGGCGGACCTCCTCCGGTGCGGAGGTCGACGGCCCGCCGCGCGGTGCGGACGAGGTGCAGGCGCACGACGACGCGCCGACGACCCCGGACGCCGGGACCACCGGGACGGACGGCCCCGACGAGACCGCGGACCCTGCCGAGCGCGCCGGCGACGACGACCCCGGCGACGCCGAGGAGCCCACCGGGGCCGGGGCCGCCCACGACGCGCCCGGCGACGCCGAGGACGCAGGTGACGACGACGTCGCCGGCGGCAACGAGCACCGCGAGGACGAGCCCGCAGCCGACGACGACCCCGCCGACGCCGTGGCCGCAGACGCCGAAGAGCACGCCGACCGCGACGAGCCCGACGACGCCGGGTCCGAGGACGACGTGCCCACCACCGAGGCCGCGCCCGCCGAAGCCGCGCCCGCCGACGACCCGCTCCCCGCCGCGACCACCGACGAGACGCGGGCCGGCGACCGCCCTGCGACCCCCGACACCGACACCGGCACCGACACGGACACCGGCACCGACGCCGACGCCACGGCGGAGATGGCGCCCGTGCCGCCGGCCCCACAGGCCGGCCCCGCGGCACCCGCCGGGGGGCCCGCACCGGTTCCCGCACGGTCGTCGGCCACGGCCGACGGCCCCGCACCGCACCCCACCGACAGGGCCGGATCCCCGATGGACGTGTTCCCCGCACAGCCCCGACGCCGCACCTGGCCGCGCGCGCTCGGCGTCACGGCGGCCGTCGTCGTGGTGCTCGGCGCGGTCTACGTCGGTGCGCTGTGGCTCCTGGGGGACCGGGTCCCGCCCGGCGCGACCGTGGCCGGCGTCGACGTCGGCGGGCTGTCGGCGGACGCCGCGGTGTCGCGGCTCGACGAGGAGCTGTCCTCGGTCGTGACCGAGCCGTTCGCCGTCGCGGTGGGTGACAAGCGCACGACCGTCGACCCCGAGGACGCGGGCCTCGCGCTCGACACCCGCGCCACGATCGACTCGCTGACGGGGTTCGGCCTCGAGCCCGGTCGCCTGTGGCGCCACGCGTTCGGTGCGGGGGAGGTCGAGCCCGTGACCACGGTCGACGCCGACCGTCTGGACCGGACGGTCGACGAGGTGAGCTCGGCGCTCCTGACGCCCGCGGTCGACGCGACCCTCGCGTTCGTCGACGGCGAGCCGGTCGCCACCGCGAGCGAGACGGGGACCGAGCTGGACCCTGACACCGCGCCCCAGGCGCTCGTCGACGGCTGGCTGACCGCCGCACGGCCGCTCGAGCTGCCGTCGCGCGACGTCGCCCCGGAGGTCGACGACGCCGACGCGGACGCGGCGCTCGACGCGCTCGCCCGCCCGCTCGTGGACGCCCCCGTCACGGTCGTGGTCGCCGAGCAGCGTGCCGAGCTGCCCGTCGACGTCCTGGCCGGCGCCGCGACGTTCGCCCCCGAGGACGGGGCGCTCGGGCTCCGGCTCGACGGCGACGCGCTCGCGGAGGCGGTCATCGCGCGGACCACCGACCTCCTCACGCCCGCGCAGGACGCGTCGTTCGCGTTCGAGGGCGGCGTGCCCGTCGTCGTCCCGGGCGTCGCCGGGTCGACGATCGACGCGGACGCGCTCGCCGAGAGCGTCGCCGAGGCGGCCACGGGCACCGACCGCACGGCCCGTGTCGAGCTCGTCGAGATCGACCCCGAGCAGTCGACCACCGAGCTCGAGGCGCTCGGCGTGACGACCCGGGTCGCCGAGTTCTCGACCCCGCTGACGAACGACGCGGACCGCAACCACAACCTCGCGCTGGGTGCGAGCAGGGTGAACGGCTCGCTCCTGCGCCCCGGCGACGTCTTCAGCCTGACCGACACGATCGGCCCGATCAGCACCGAGAACGGCTACCGCGGTGCGGGCGTCGTCGTCGACGGCGTGCTGACCAAGGGTGTGGGGGGCGGCCTCTCGCAGATGGGGACCACCGTCTACAACGTTGGGTTCCTCGCAGGGCTCGAGGACGTCGAGCACCGCCCCCACAGCTACTACTTCAGCAGGTACCCCGAGGGGCGTGAGGCGACGATCTACGAGGGCGTCCTCGACGTCAAGATCGGCAACAACACGCCGTACGGCGTGCTGCTCCAGTCGTGGGTGGCCGACGGCCGGCTGCACGTCGCCGCCTGGAGCACGCCCTACTGGACCGTCGAGCACTCGACGTCGGGGCGCAGCGCGGTCGTGCGACCGAAGACCGTCTACAACACCTCACCCGGCTGCATCGCCCAGTCGGCCGGGAGCCCTGGCTTCCGCGTCACGGTGACCCGCCGGCTCCTGCTCGAGGGCGTGGTGCAGGAGGAGGACTCCGACACCTGGCGGTACGAGCCCCAGAACGCGATCGTGTGCGGTCCGCCGCCGTCGGCCGCACCCGAGGAGACCGAGCAGCCCGAGGGCTGAGGGCGCGCCCCGGCGCGCTCGCCGAGCAGGTCCCAGAGACGGCGTCCGGCCCGCTCCGGCGCGCGCGGCCGACTCAGCCCTCGTCCGCCCCGGGCGGGGGGCCGGGGCGGCGGCGGGGCGGCACGGGCGGCACGACCTTGCCGAGCACCACGTCCGCGGCGGCGACCGCGACGTCCCCCCGCCGCGTCCGCACGACGACGCCGTCGTCGTCCGTCGCGAGGAGCTCGCCGAGCACGTCGCCGAGCCCACCCTCGGGCAGCCTGCGGCGGACGACGACGCGCACGCCGACGGGCCAGCGGGTCCACGGGCGCCCTGTCGTCCCCATGACCGACCTCCTCCGCTGCGCGCCCTCCGACCTGGGGGATACTAGGCGTGCGCGCACGCGCAGCTCTCCAGAAGGGATCGCCCGTGACCTACGTGATCGCTCAGCCCTGTGTGGACGTCAAGGACAAGGCCTGCATCGAGGAGTGTCCGGTCGACTGCATCTACGAGGGGAAGCGCTCGCTGTACATCCACCCCGACGAGTGCGTCGACTGCGGGGCGTGCGAGCCGGTGTGCCCCGTCGAGGCGATCTACTACGAGGACGACGTCCCCGAGCAGTGGAGCGAGTACTACCGGGCGAACGTCGAGTTCTTCGACGTCCTCGGCTCGCCGGGCGGTGCCGCCAAGCTCGGCGAGATCGACGCCGACCACCCGATCGTCGCCGCGCTGCCGCCGCAGAACACCGGCGCGTGAGGGTCGGCTCGACCGTCCGCAGCGCGCGGGGGCGCACGTGGGCCTGCTGACCGGCACCCTGCCCGACTTCCCCTGGGACACCCTGGTCCCGTACGGCGACCGCGCGCGGCGCCACCCGGACGGCATCGTGGACCTCTCCGTGGGGACCCCCGTCGACCCGACGCCGCCGCTCGTGCGCGCCGCGCTCGCGGAGGCCGCCGACGCGCCGGGGTACCCGACCACGCACGGCACGCCGCGCCTGCGCCGTGCGGTCGTCGAGTGGTTCGCGCGACGGCGGGGCGTCGTGGGCCTCGACCCCGACGCGGTGCTGCCGACGGTCGGCTCCAAGGAGCTCGTCGCGCTGCTCCCGTCCCTGCTCGGGCTGGGCGAGGGCGACGTCGTCGTCCACCCGGAGGCGGCCTACCCCACCTACGACGTGGGCGCCCGCCTCGCGGGTGCCACGCCCCTTCCCGCGGACGACGTGGCCTCGTGGGCCGACCGCGACGACGTGCGGCTCGTCTGGGTCAACTCGCCGTCGAACCCGACCGGTGCCGTCCTCGGGGTCGAGCAGCTGCGCGACGTGGTGCGCGCGGCGCGCGAGCGGGGTGCCGTCGTCGTCTCGGACGAGTGCTACGCGCTCCTCGCGTGGGACGAGCCCTGGGCGACGACCGGTGTGCCGAGCGTGCTCGACCCCCGCGTGTGCGAGGGGTCGCACGACGGGGTCCTCGCCGTGCACTCGCTGTCGAAGCAGTCGAACCTCGCGGGCTACCGGGCCGCCTTCGTCGCCGGGGACCCGCGGCTCGTCCGCCGCCTGCTGGAGATCCGCAAGCACGCGGGGATGATCGTCCCAGCGCCCGTGCAGGCCGCCACGGCGGCCGCGCTCGACGACGACGAGCACGTGGACGCCCAGCGCGAGCGCTACCGCCGCCGTCGTGCGGTGCTCGAGGCCGGGCTCGAGGCCGCGGGACTGGTCGTCGACGGGTCCCCCGCGGGGCTGTACCTGTGGGCTCGCGCCGCCGGTGCGGGACAGGACTGCTGGGCGACGGTCGGGGACCTGGCCGACCTCGGGATCCTCGTCGCGCCGGGTGCGTTCTACGGCCCGGCGGGAGCGCGGCACGTGCGCGTGGCGCTCACGGCCTCCGACGACGACGTCGCCCGCGCTGCCGCGCGTCTCGCGGGCGCGTGACGGCACGGACGGCCGCACGCACTGCCGGCACGCACCGTCCGGCACGCACGGCCCGCACGGGCCGGCACTCACGGCCCCCTACCTCGTCCCATGAATGGGGCGCGGGATAGCGTGCGTTGATCTAGTCTTGGCATCGGCTTGGCCGCCGGTCGAGCCGTACGCGGGCGCAGGGGTGTGACAGGGATCACGCTCCCAAAAGGACCTTCCGCCCAGGATCGATTTACCCCGGCGCTCGTGCCGCAGGTACCGTCGTCGGTGGCCGAAGACGCCCGCCCAGCACGTCCGGACCCGCCGAGGACCCTCGTGCCGGTCTGCTCGAGGAGGAAGCATGACCCAGACCGCCACCACGACCCCGGTCGAGCTCCACGTCGCCGAGCGCTCGCTGCCCCTGCCCGTGCGGTCCGCCTCGATGGGCAACGACGGCATCGTCGTCTCGTCCCTGCTCAAGGAGACCGGGCTGGTCACCGTCGACCCGGGCTTCATGAACACCGCGTCGTGCGAGTCGGAGATCACCTACATCGACGGCGACGAGGGCGTCCTGCTCTACCGCGGCTACCCCATCGAGCAGCTCGCCGAGCACGCCTCGTTCCTCGAGGTCGCGTACCTGCTGACGCACGGCGAGCTGCCGACGTCCGACCAGCTCGACGGCTGGGTCGAGCGGATCGAGCGGCACACGCACCTGCACGACAACTTCAAGGCGCTCATCGGCGCGTTCCCCGAGAACGCGCACCCGATGGCGGTCCTGTCGAGCGCGGTCTCGGCGCTGCCCGGCTACTACCCCGAGAGCGTCGACCCGTTCGACCCCGCGACGGTCGAGCTCGCGACCGTGCTGCTGCTCGCGAAGGCCCCGACGATCGCGGCCTACGCGCACCGGCGCGCCCTCGGCCAGGAGATGATCGGGCCCGACCGCGGCCGCGGCTACGTCGCCGACTTCCTGCGGATGGCGTTCCAGCCGAACGGCCAGATCTGGGAGCCCGACGAGTCGATGGTCAAGGCCCTCGACCTGCTCCTGGTCCTGCACGCGGACCACGAGCAGAACTGCTCGACGTCGACGGTCCGCATCGTCGGCTCGAGCCACGCGAACCTCTACGCGTCGGTCTCGGCGGGCGTCAACGCGCTCAGCGGTCCGCTGCACGGCGGGGCCAACGAGGCGGTGCTGCAGATGCTCACGTCGATCCAGGAGACCGGCGGCGACGCGACGGAGTTCATGCGTCGCGTGAAGAACAAGGAGCAGGGCGTCCGGCTCATGGGCTTCGGCCACCGGGTCTACAAGAACTACGACCCGCGCGCGGCGATCGTGAAGAAGGCCGCGGACGAGGTCCTCTCCGCCCTCGGCAAGCGCGACGAGATGCTTGACATCGCGATGCGGCTCGAGGAGATCGCGCTCAACGACGACTACTTCATCGAGCGCAAGCTCTACCCCAACGTCGACTTCTACACCGGCCTGCTCTACAAGGCCATGGGCTTCCCGACGCGCATGTTCACCCCGCTCTTCGCCGTCGGCCGGATGCCCGGCTGGATCGCGCAGTGGCGCGAGATGATGAACGACCCGGCGACGAAGATCGGCCGCCCGCGGCAGATCTACACGGGCCCGACGACGCGCGACGTCGTCCCGCTCGACCAGCGCTGACGCACCGGCCGACGACGCGACACACCGCCGGCGCCGTCCCGACCCGTCGAGCCCCGGTGCCCTCGTGGCGCCGGGGCTCGCGGCGTGTCAGCCCGCGAGCGTGACGACGACGCGTCCGTCCGCGACGACGTCGTCGACCGCCGCCCACGCACCCGTCGTGCGGTCCCAGACCTGGTCGGCGTGCGCGACGCGCGTCACGCCGAACGGCTCGGCGACGGCGACAGCCCACTGCGCGGCCGCCCACCCGGCCCGCTGCGCACCGCCGTCGAGCGCCGCGAGCGGGGTCGGGTCGAGCACGACGGCTCCGTCCTCACCCACGGCGGCGGTCACCGACCCGGCCCAGTCGCGCCCCGCGCGCTCGACGAGCCCGGTCGCGTCCCCGGGGCCGTCGGGATCGGGCAGGCTGCACGTGACCGCGCCCGCGCTCCACCCGGTCAGCGCGGACGCCCACGCGCGCGAGGTCGCCTCGTGCTGCGCGTACGCGTCGGGGTAGGCCGAGCGCTGGACCGTCTGGGCCGCGACGGTGATCTCCATGCTCTCGTAGCCCTCGACCCGGGCGAGCGCGTCGAGGAAGGCGCCCGTCGCGTACACCGGGTCCTGGACCTGCTCGACCGTGCCCCAGCCCTGCGACGGCCGCTGCTGGAAGATCCCCAGCGAGTCCCGGTCCCCGTAGTCGATGTTGCGCAGCTTCGACTCCTGCAGACCCGTCGCGATCGCGATCGTCGCCGCGCGCGCGGGCATGCCGCGGTGGACCGTCGTCGCCGACAGGAGCGCGGCCGTCTCTGCCTGGTCGGTCGCGAGGTGCCACGACGTCCCGTCCGCGAGCGCCGAGCACCGCACGGGACGCGGCGGCTCGACGTCGAGCCGGTCCAGGAGCCCGACGACGGCCGCGGCCCCGCCCGCGACGAGCACGGTGAACGCCGCGACGCCGGCGACGGGGCCGAGCCGCGAGCGGCGGCGACGGGTGGCCACGTCCGTCAGTTGGCGTGCAGCGCCGGGTTGAGCTCGATGCCCGTGCCCGCGCGGGCCACGACCTCGACCGCACCCGTGACCGAGTTCCGACGGAACAGCAGGCCGTCGCGGCCCGCGAGCTCACGTGCCGCGACCACGAGCGGCCCGCCGTCGGGGCCCGTCTCGCCGCGGAGCGTGACCTTGGTCCCCGCGGTCACGTAGAGGCCCGCCTCGACGACGCAGTCGTCGCCGAGAGGGATCCCGAGCCCGGCGTTCGCGCCGAGCAGCGAGCGCCGACCGATCGAGATCGTCACGCGTCCTCCGCCCGAGAGCGTCCCCATGATCGACGCGCCGCCCCCGATGTCGCTGCCGTCCCCGACGACGACGCCGGCCGAGATCCGGCCCTCGACCATCGAGACCCCGAGCGTGCCCGCGTTGAAGTTGACGAACCCCTCGTGCATGACGGTCGTGCCCTCGGCGAGGTGCGCGCCGAGACGGACGCGGTCGGCGTCGGCGATGCGCACCCCGGACGGGAGGACGTAGTCGACCATCCGGGGGAACTTGTCCACGCCGTGCACCGTGGGCGCGACGCCGTCGCGCGCGCGCAGCCGGAGGCGGGTGGTCTCGAAGCCCTCGACGGCGCACGGGCCGCGGTCGGTCCACACGACGTTCGGCAGGACGCCGAAGATGCCGTCGACCGACAGCCCGTGCGGGGCGACGAGGCGGTGGGACAGCAGGTGCAGGCGCAGGTAGGCGTCCGCGGTGTCCCCGGGCGCCTCGTCGAGGTCGATCCGGGTCGTGACCACCTCCGTCCGCACGCCCCGCGCGTCGTCGGCGCCGACGAGCGCGACGAGCTCCGCGGGCGGCTCGGGGGCGGCTCCGCCGTCCGTGCCGGCGGGCGGCTCGCCCAGTGCGGGGGAGGGGTACCAGACGTCGAGCACGGTCCCCGTGCCGCCGTCGCCCCCGCCCGTCGTCGTCGTGGCGAGACCGTGCCCCCACGCGGTCCTCTGCGGTGCGCTCATGGGCTCCGAGCCTAGACAACGCGGACGCGGTCGCCGTCGGTAGTGTCGCCACGTGGCACTCGACCTGACCGGCGACATCGTCGACCTCACCCGCGCCCTGTGCGACATCCCCTCGGTCAGCGGCGACGAGCGCGCGATCGCCGACGCCGTCGAGGCGGCGCTGCGCGGCGTGCCGCACCTGCGGGTGCTGCGCGACGGGGACGCGGTCGTCGCCCGCACCGAGCTCGGCCGGCCCGAGCGCGTCGTCGTCGCGGGACACCTCGACACGGTGCCGATCGCGCACAACCTGCCGACGCGCCTCCTGGGCTCGGGGGACGACGCGGAGCTGTGGGGCCGCGGCACGGTCGACATGAAGGGCGGCGTCGCGGTCCAGCTCGCGTGCGCCGCCACGGTCGCGGAGCCCACGCGCGACGTCACGTGGGTGTTCTACGACAACGAGGAGGTCGAGGGCTCGCGCAACGGCCTGGGCCGGCTCGTGCGCGAGCACCCCGACTGGCTCACCGCCGACGTCGCGGTGCTGTGCGAGCCGACGTCGGCCGGGATCGAGGGCGGCTGCAACGGGACGCTCCGCGCCGAGGTCCGCGTGCCCGGACGCGCTGCCCACTCGGCGCGCTCGTGGCGCGGCGTCAACGCGATCCACGGCGCCGCGCCGGTCCTCGCGGGGCTCGCCGCGTACCGACCGCGCGAGGCCGTGGTCGACGGGCTCCGCTACCGCGAGGGCATGAACGCCGTGGGCATCCGGGGCGGCATCGCGGGCAACGTGATCCCGGACGAGTGCGTCGTGACCGTGAACCACAGGTTCGCGCCCGACAGGACGACCGAGGAGGCCGTCGCGCACGTGCGCGAGCTGTTCGACGGGTACGACGTGACGGTGGTGGACCTCGCCCCCGGGGCGCGCCCGGGTCTCGACCACCCTGCCGCGGCCGGGTTCGCGGATGCCGTCCGCCGCCTCACGGGACGCCCGCCGGCCGCCAAGGAGGGGTGGACCGACGTGGCGCGGTTCTCCGAGCTGGGTGTCCCCGCGGTGAACTTCGGTCCGGGCGACCCCGCGCTCGCGCACGCGGACGACGAGCGGTGCCCCGTCGGCGACCTGCGCACGTGCGTCGACGCGCTGAGCACCTGGCTGTGCTCGTAGGCTCGTCGTCATGAGTCAGCGAACCCACGGCGGACGTCGGGACGGCGGCGACGGCGAGAGCTACCGGCGCGGTCCGGTCCTGCTCCGCGGCAACCAGATCCCGGGCTCGACGAGCGACCAGCGCCTCCTGGCCAAGAGCGAGGGGGCCGACTGGGTGCACGCCGACCCGTGGCGCGTCATGCGCATCCAGAGCGAGTTCGTCGAGGGCTTCGGCGCGCTCGCCGAGGTCGGTCGCGCCGTGAGCGTCTTCGGGTCGGCTCGGACCAAGCCGGACACCCCGGAGTACGAGCTCGGTCGCAGCGTCGGCCGGGGTCTCGCCGAGGAGGGCTACGCGGTCATCACGGGCGGCGGCCCGGGGATCATGGAGGCGGCGAACCGCGGCGCGTGCGACGCCGGCGGGCTGTCGGTCGGCCTCGGCATCGAGCTGCCGTTCGAGCAGGGCATGAACGAGTGGGTCGACCTCGGGGTCAACTTCCGCTACTTCTTCGCCCGCAAGACGTGCTTCGTCAAGTACTCGCAGGGCTTCGTGGTCCTGCCCGGCGGCTTCGGGACGTTCGACGAGCTCTTCGAGTCGCTGACCCTCGTCCAGACGCACAAGGTCACCGAGTTCCCGATCGTGCTGGTCGGGTCGTCGTACTGGCGCGGGCTCCTCGACTGGCTGTCCGGGCCCGTGCTGGACGCGGGCACCATCAGCGCGTCCGACCTGGACCTGCTCCAGGTCGTCGACAGCGCCGACGACGCGGTCCGGCTCGTGTGCGAGCGCGGCGCCGAGCTCCGCGCCGAGGAGGAGGCGGCCGTGCTGGCCAACGCGCGCGCCGAGCGCGAGGCCGAGCAGGCCTCCACCGGCCGGTGACGACGGGCGGCGTCCCGCCCGCGGGGATCCCGCTCGTCCTGCGCGGACGCGTCCTGACCCCGCACCGGCCGGCCGTGATGGCCGTCGTCAACCGGACCCCGGACTCGTTCTGGGCCGCCGCGCGCTCGGCCGACGACGACGGCGCCCTCGCGGCCGTGCAGCGCGCGGTGCGCGACGGCGCCGACCTGGTCGACATCGGGGGCGTCCGCGCGGGCCGCGGACCCGACGTCGACGTCGACGCCGAGGTCGGCCGCGTGCTGCCGCTCGTGCGCCGCGTGCGCGCGGAGTTCCCCGACCTGCCGATCAGCGTCGACACCTGGCGGGCCGAGGTCGCGGAGGCGGTGCTCGAGGCCGGGGCGGACCTCGTCAACGACACGTGGGCCGGGCACGACCCGCGCCTCGTCGACGTCGCGGCGGCCCACGGGGCGGGCGTCGTCTGCTCCCACACCGGCGGGCTGGCGCCACGGACGGACCCGTGGCGTCCCCAGTACCCGCTGCCGGCCGACGCCCCCTCGGGGACGGACCCGCTCGACGGCGTGCTCCTCGACGTCCTCGCGACGCTCACCGCCGCGGCGGCGCGGGCGGTCGCGGCGGGCGTCGACCCCGGGTCGGTGCTCGTCGACCCGACCCACGACTTCGGCAAGACGACGTGGCACTCGCTGCACCTCACGCGGCGGACGGCACGCCTGGTCGAGCTGGGGCACCCCGTGCTCATGGCGCTGAGCCGGAAGGACTTCGTGGGGGAGTCCCTCGACCTGCCCGTCGACGACCGGCTCGAGGGGACGCTCGCGGCGACGACGGTCGCGGCGTGGCAGGGCGCGACGGTCTTCCGCGCGCACGACGTGCTCGCGACGCGACGCACCGTCGAGATGGTGGCGGTGCTCCGCGGTGACCTCGCACCCGCGCGGGTGGTCCGGGGGCTCGCCTGACCCGGCACGTGCGCGACGAGGGCGCCCTCGTGCCGCCCGCGGACGCGGCGCAGGCACGCACGCCGTGGTGGCCCCGGGCGCCGTGGTGGCTCCAGGCGCTCGCGGTCGCCGCGGCCGGACGGTTGGTGGGCGCCGTCGTGCTCGCCGCCGTCGCACGCACGCAGGCCGCCACCGGCTGGACGCCCGCGTCCCCGTCGTACCTCGAGTACGCGGGCCTCATGTGGGACGCGAGCTGGTACCGCGGGATCGCGGAGCAGGGCTACCCCGAGGGGCTGCCGACGGGCACCGACGGGCGCGTCGTCCAGAACGCGTGGGCGTTCTTCCCGCTCTTCCCCCTCCTGGTCCGGGTCCCGCTCGCCGCCGGGGTCCCGTGGGACGTGGCCGCTCCGGTCGTGGCGACCGGCCTCGGCCTCGCCGCCGCGGTGGTCGTGCACCGGGTCGTGCGCCTGAGCGGCGCGTCCCACCGGGTCGCGCTGACGACGGTCGCCCTCGTGCAGGCGCACGCGGCCGCGCCCGTCCTGCAGGTCGCGTACACCGAGTCGCTCGCTCTGCTCCTCGTCGCGGCGTGCCTGTGGGCGGTCATGACGCGTCGCTACCTGCTCGCCGTCCCGCTCGTCGTCGCGCTCGGGCTGACCCGGGCGGTCGCGCTCCCGGTCGCGCTCGTGGTCGTGGTCCACGCGGTGCACCGGTGGCGGGCCCGCGCGGCGGACCCGTGGCCGACCCGCGAACGGGTCGGGCTGGCCGCGCTCGGCGCAGCGTCCGTCGTCGCGGGCCTCCTGTGGCCGGTCCTGGTCGGGCTCGCCACCGGGGTGCCCGACGCGTACGCGCGCACGCAGGCGGCGTGGCGCGGACGGCAGGAGGTCGTCCCGCTCGTGCCGTGGTTCGACGTCGCGCGCTGGCTGGTCGGCTCGTGGGGGCCGGTCCTGGTCGTGCTGGTGTGGCTCGCGGTGCTCGGCGTCGTCGTGGCGCGGCCGGTGCGCCGGCTCGGACCCGAGCCGTGGGCCTGGGCGGCGGGGTACCTCGGCTACCTCGTCGTGGTGCTGGAGCCGGGGACGAGCCTCGTGCGCTTCACGCTGCTCGCGTTCCCGGTGACGGCCGCGGCGGCCGTCCTGGTGGACCGGCTGCCGACGACGGCACGGCGGGCGGCCCTCGCGGCGCTCCTCGCGGCCGGCGTCCTGGCCCAGGTCGCCTGGGTCGCGCTCCTGTGGCGGCTCGTGCCGCCGTCGGGCTGGCCACCGTGAGACCTCGGGTCCACGCGGGGGAGCGACCAACATCGCAGGTGAACTAGACTTCCCTCGGACGACCGCCGTGGCGGGCCGGCCGGCACCGCCGGACGACGAGCCCGCAGGCGGCACACGACGCACCGGAAGGGGAGCCATCGATGGCCGCCATGAAGCCGAGGACGGGTGACGGGCCGCTCGAGGTCACCAAGGAGGGCCGGGGCATCGTCATGCGCGTCCCCCTGGAGGGGGGCGGTCGGCTCGTGGTCGAGCTCAACGCGACCGAGGCGAGCGAGCTCGGTGAGGCGCTGACCTCGGTCGTCAGCTGAACGACGCGGTGAACCCCGCCGCACCTCCCGCTCGTCGTCGTGCCCCGGCCGGTCGCCGGGGCGCAGCGGCGGGCGAGCCCGCGTCCTGGGACGTCGTCCCCGCAGCGCTGCCCGGAGTCACGGTGGCGCGTGGGACGGTCGCGACGTCGCCGCTCCTGACCGAGGACGACGTCGACGCGCTCGTCCTGCCGATCGCACCGGCCACCGACGAGGACGAGGGCGTCCAGCCCCGCTCGGGCACGACCGACGCGGCCGTGCGCCTGGGCGTCGACCTGCCCGACCTCGCGGACCGCGCCCGGCTCACGGGTGCCGCGGGCGAGGCGCACGTCGTGCACCTGCCGCGTCCCATCGCCGGCTCGGCCGACCTCCCGTGGGCGGGACTGCCGCCGCGCGTCGTGCTGGTCGGCATCGGCGACGGCACGACGACGGACCTGCGCCGAGCCGGCGCGGCCGTCGCCCGCGTCACGCGGCGCCTGCGGCGGGTCGTGTGCACCGTCGGTGCGGACTCGGGGCCCACCGGCACCGCCGCGCTCGTCGAGGGGTACCTGCTCGGTGCCTACCGTCAGCCCGCACGTCGCAAGGACGCGGGCGAGCCGGCAGCCGACGAGCTCGTGCTCCTCGGGCGCTACGCCGAGGCCGCGGTCGAGACGGCCACGCGCTCGGCTCGCGCGACGTGGGTCGCCCGCGCCCTCTCCGCGACGCCGTCGTCGGTCAAGGACCCGCAGTGGGTCGCCGAGCAGGCGCGCCTGCTCGCCGCGCCGCTCGGCCTCGACGTCGAGGTGCTCGGTGTCGAGGAGCTCACGCGGCGCGGCTTCGGGGGCGTCCTGGCCGTCGGCGGCGGGTCGGCGCGCGAGCCGCGTCTGGTCGTCGTGCGCTGGGCGCCCGAGCACCCGGTCACCTCGGGCGTGCCCCCGCGTCACGTCGTCCTGGTCGGCAAGGGCATCACGTACGACACGGGCGGCCTGTCGATCAAGCCGCGCGAGGCGATGGTCCCGATGAAGACGGACATGACCGGCGCCGCTGTCGCGCTCGCCACGGTGCTCGGGGCCGCCGAGGCGCGCGTGCCCCACCGGGTCACCGCGGTGCTGCCGCTCGCCGAGAACGCCGTCGGGGCCGCGTCCTACCGGCCGGGCGACGTCGTGACGGTGTTCGGCGGGACGACCGTGGAGATCGCGAACACCGACGCCGAGGGTCGGGTCGTGCTCGCCGACGCGCTCGCGTACGCCGACGCGGAGCTCGACCCCGACGTCCTCGTCGACGTCGCGACGCTGACGGGCGCCGCGACCCTCGGCCTCGGCAAGCAGAACGCAGCCCTGTACTCGCCCGACGACGCCCTCGCCCGCGCCCTCGCCGACGCCGGCGCCGCCGCGGGTGAGCCGCTGTGGCGCATGCCGCTGGTCGAGGACTACCGGGCCGCGATCCGGTCGGACGTCGCCGACGTGCGCCACGTCCCCGCCGACAGCACGACCGGCGGCGGCTCGATCACGGCCGCGCTGTTCCTCCAGCGGTTCGTCGGTGGTCGGCGCTGGGCGCACCTCGACATCGCCGGGCCTGCGCGGTCGTCGTCGGCGACGCACGAGGTGCCCGAGGGTGCGACCGGCTTCGGTGCCCGCGCGCTCCTCAGGTGGCTCGGCGAGCTGCGCTGACCTGCCGGCCGCGCGGCCTCACCGCCGTGCGGCGAGCAGCAGTCCGTCACCGCTGGGCAGCAGCGCTGGCACGACGCGCTCGTCGTCGCGCAGCGACCGCGTGACCTCGCGGAGCGTCGTCGTGAGCTCGTCGCGCCGCGCGGGGTCGGGGACCCGGTCGGCCGAGAGGGCGTGCGCGACGGCGAGGACCCCGCCCGGACGCAGCAGGCGCAGCGCGTGCTCGACCGTCGCGGGCGTCTCGAGCGGGTCGCCGTCCACGAGCACCATGTCGTAGCCGCCGTCCGTGAGCCGCGGCAGCACGTCGAGCGCGCGGCCCGTGATCGTGCGAGCGCGCGTGCTGCGGACCCCCTCCTCGGTGAAGGCCTCCTTGGCGGCGCGCTGGTGCTCGACCTCGGTGTCGATCGTCGTGAGCACGCCGTCGGGTGCCATCCCGCGGAGGAGCCAGAGGCCGGAGACGCCGGCCCCGGTACCGACCTCGGCCACCGCGCCGGCACGCAGCGCCGCGGCCACGAGCCGGAGGACGGCGCCCGTCCCCGTCGACACCGCGGGGACGCCCAGCTGGGACGCGCGGTCGTAGGCGCGCAGCAGCACGTCGTCGGCGGGCAGGAAGTCCTCGCTGTAGGCCCAGCTCACGGACTTGTCGGGTGCGATGGTGTCCTCCTGGGCGGTCGCGGGTGACCTGATGCTAACGCGGTGCGCCCTCCCGACCGGGGGGCACACGCGGGCACGCACCAGTCACCCGCGCCGGTGGAACACGCACGAGCCCCCGCGCGTTGTGGCGGACGAGGGCACGACCCTCCGGCGCCGGGCACACTGGGGCCGGGACGGGTCGCCGACGGTCGACGGGCGTCGGGCCGACAGCCGGCGTGGACGGGAGAGCACGGTGCGAGGAGCGTTGCGTGGGCGACGCCCGGGCGACGAGAGCGCCGGCGCGGTCGCGGTCCTCCGCGCGCCCGCCGTGGGCCCCGACTCCGGCCCCGACTCCGGCCAGGACCTCTCGTCCGACGTGCCGGGGGACGTCCCCGCGGACCCGGCCGCGCGACGCCCGGGCGAGGCCCCGCCCACGTGGGAGGCGATCGTGACCGAGCACTCGGCCCGCGTCTACCGCCTCGCGTACCGCCTCACGGGCAACCGGTACGACGCCGAGGACCTCACCCAGGAGACGTTCATCCGGGTGTTCCGGTCCTTGTCCTCCTACCAGCCAGGGACCTTCGAGGGCTGGCTGCACCGCATCACGACGAACCTGTTCCTGGACCAGGCCCGGCGCCGGCGTCGCATCCGGATGGACCCGCTCGGCGAGGACGCGGGCGACGTGCCCGGTGCCGTGGGGCTCGGCACCCCCGAGCGCGGGTTCGAGCACGCGAACCTCGACCAGGACGTGCAGCGTGCGCTCGACGCTCTGTCGCCCGAGTACCGCGCCGCCGTCGTGCTGTGCGACATCGAGGGGCTGTCGTACGAGGAGATCGCCGTCACGCTGGGCATCAAGCTCGGCACCGTCAGGTCGCGCATCCACCGCGCCCGCGCCCAGCTGCGCGAGTCGCTCGCACACCGCGCCCCGGGGACGCCCGCGCCGCGCGACGTGCCCGACCTCGGCCCGGCCGCGGCTCCGCCCGTCGACGCCGCACGGGGCGGGGCATGAACCACCTCGGCACCCAGGTGTCCGCGCTCGCCGACGGCCAGCTGTCGCCCGGCGCGACCGAGCGCGCGCTCGCCCACGTGGCCGTGTGCCGCACGTGCGCCGAGGAGCTCCAGGCGGCGCGCGAGGCGCGTCGCACGCTGGCGGGCGCCGGGGACGTGCTCCCGGCGCCCGACCTCACCGCCCGCCTGCTCGCGCTGGGTGCCCTGCCGCCTGCCGACGCGCCGCGCGACGGCGAGCGGTGGCACAGCTGGAGCGTCCCCCTTCCGGGGCACGGCGGGGAGGTCCCGCACGGCCCGCTGCGCGGGGACGTCCTCCGTCGGCGCGCGCTCGTGCCGCGGCCCGTCCTCGCGGCCCTCGCGGGCGGCGTCGGCGTCGTGGCGACGGGCCTCGTCGTGGTCGGCGGCCAGCCGCCCGTCGTGCCCGAGACGGACCGCTCCTACGCGCTGTCCGTGCTGGCCGAGGCCGCCGGCACCGGGCCTGCCGAGCGCCGGACCGCCGGGCACGGCGCGGACTCCGTCGGTGTCGCCGTCGCGTCGCCCGACCAGGTGCCCGCGCTCGCCCCCGCGGCACCGGGGCTCGAGCTCGACGGGGACGCGGCGCACGCCGAGGTGCTCTCGTGGATGGCCGAGCACGGCTGGGTCTCACCCGTCGACCTGCCCGAGGGCTTCCGCGTGACCGGCCTTCGTCTTGACGAGGCTTCGGGGCGGCTCGAGCTCGACCTCGAGCACGACGGCGGCACGGTGGTGGTGCTCCAGGAGCCCGGCCGTCTCGACGACGGCGCCGTCGACGGTCTGCCGGTGCAGCACGTGCGCGGCCGCGCCGTCCACCTCGTGTCCGCAGAGCCCTGGTACGTCGTGTGGCAGGACGGCGACACTGTCGTGACCGTGGTCGCCGAGGACGCCTCGGACTCGACGCACGACCTCGTCGGCGCCCACCCGGGTGCCGCGTACGACGACGGCGTCCCCGCCAGGCTCGCGCGCGGATGGCAGGCGCTCGCGGGATCATTGTCCCCGTGAGCGACGAGCCGAACCCCTTCGCGGCACCCTGGGCGCCGCGGCAGCCGCAGCGTCCCGCCGAGCGCGAGCCGTCGGCCGACACGCCGCAGACCGCTCCCCGGCCGCTGCAGCAGGGGCAGCCGCCGCAGGCGCCGCCGCACTGGTCGGCACCCCAGCAGCAACCGGTCGGGCCCGACGGAACGCGTGACCCGTGGCCGGCGGCGCAGCCGGTCGAGCCCGCTGGGGCCGGCC
>JAUZVJ010000012.1:0-89167 GCA_031844515.1 Actinotalea sp. AC32
GGGCACCCCCGCCGTCCTCATGTCGACCAACGGGGGTGCCGCGTGGCCGCCAGTGGGTGGGCGACGACACGGCAACTCAAGGGCCGGTCCGGGGAGCGCACCGGGAGTCGCTCGGCGGCCGATCCTTCATCAAGTCTCCATCGAAGCACCGGCGAGAGTCAGTACGAGGACCCCAGATCACGCCCACCGGGACCAGAACTCGAGAAGTGCGGATGGACCGGCGCGCGAGCGGTGCCAGGGCCACGAGGACGGCGATGACCATGCCGATGGCGAAGGGACGCCAGGGAGTCGCCATTCCCACCTCATGCCGGGCGGGCCGGTCACGTCACCACTTGATTCATCGTGTCACGGGGTCGGCCCGCGACTGGACACTTAATGGACAGTTTTCGCACGCCAGCGGAGGCCAAGCCCGGCGATATCCGCCTAGTCTGGGGCGTCTAGACCGCACCGATCCGGACGTCTGCCCAGGTCAGAGCGAGACGAGTCGAGATGAGCGAAGACCTCCTTGGGTCGCGACGTTGCCATGGCAATTCAGGGGGTCAGGGGTTCGAGTCCCCTCAGCTCCACCGACGAAGGGGCCCGACCGACAGGTCGGGCCCCTTCTGCGTGTGCCGGGGCGCCCGCCGCGGTGCGCCGGGGCGCCGCGCCGAGGCACCGTCCACCCCCTGTCCTCGGCGGGCGGGGCCGCCGCGGCGCGTGACAGGCTGGACCCGAGATGACCATGCCACCAGACGCTCCCGGGCGACGACGTGGGCGCCGGCGCCGGCGCGAGCTGCGCGGCGTCGCGAAGGACCTCCTCGTCGTCGTGGCCCTGGTGCTGCCCGCCGCCGTGTACGGCATCGCGACCGCGTCGGGCACCGCGAGCCTGGGCCCGCACCAGGCCCGGTACGAGGTCACGCTCGACGACCGCGTGACGGTCGACCTCGGGCCGTTGGGCACCCTCGTCATCGAGTCGCCCGTGCCCGCGCTCGGCGCGCGGGTGACGGTCCAGGAGATCCCACGCGAGCTCGTCGAGGTGCCGACGGCGAGCACGCTCGAGCAGCTCTCGGGAGACCTCGACCGGTACGTCCGGCTCTTCAGCGCGCCCGAGGCGACTCTCGACGTCGCCGTGCGCACGCTGGTCACCGACGCGCTGCGCCGCACCGCGGTCGCCACGGCCGTGCTCGCCGGGCTCGTCCTGGGGGTCCGCGCCCTCCTCGGACCCGATCGGCGCCGCGAGCTCGCCGTCGTCGTCCGGGACAACCGGCACGTCCTCGTCGCGGCGCCGCTCGTCCTCGTCGTCGTCGCGTCGACCGTCACCGCGTCGGGCACCTCGCCGCCCACGCGTCCGTCGCCGGGGCGCGCGTCGTCCGTCTTCGACGGGACCGCGCTCGAGGGCGCCGTCATCACCGGCCGGCTCGCGGGCGTGATCGACACCTACGGTGGGCGGGCCGTCGCGGCGTACCGGTCGAACGAGGCGTTCTACGACACCGCGGCGGCGAACGTGCGTGCGGCCTGGGACGAGCGACGCGACGTCGACGCGCGCGTGGCCGAGGTGCGCCAGGCCGCCGGGCTCGCCGGGCCGCCGCAGGTCGAGGACCCGGTGGTGGCGCTGGTCGTCTCGGACCTGCACTGCAACGTGGGGATGGCGCGGGTGATCCGCGCGGCGGTCGAGGAGTCGGGCGCGACCGTCGTCCTCAACGCGGGCGACACGACGATGAACGGCACGCAGGTCGAGACCTACTGCATCACGGCGTTCGCGCAGGCCACGCCGGCCGGGGTCACGACCGTCGTCGCGGACGGGAACCACGACAGCGCGGTCGTGACGGGCCACGCGCGCTCGCTCGGCTGGGTCGTGCTCGACGGCCAGCCCGTCGACGTCGCGGGCGTGCGCGTCCTCGGCGCACGCGACCCGCGGTCGACCCGCATCGGGGAGGGCACCGTGGTCGACGGGGCGGAGACGCCGCGCGAGCTCGCGGACCGGCTCGCCGACGTCGCGTGCGCCGACGACGCAGGGATCGACCTGATGCTCGTCCACGACCCCGCGATCGGCGCCGAGGCGCTCACGCGAGGGTGCGCACCCGCGCAGGTGTCGGGCCACTGGCACCGCCGGATCGGCCCGGTCGTGGAGGGCAGCGGGGTGCGTTACGTGAGCAGCAGCACCGCGGGCGCGATCGAGGGCCAGGCCACCGTCGGGCCGTTGAACGGCCCCGCGGAGATGACCGTCCTGCGCTTCGACCCCGGGTCGGGGCGGCTCGTGGACTACCGCCTGGTCCGTGTCGCGCCGGACGCCGACGTGACCGTGAGCCCGGCGCTGCGCTGGCCGGCCGCCGCACCCGTCTGGTCGCGCACGACCGACCCCGACGTCCCGGTCTGACGGGCGCCCCGGGCGCGGGGCGTACGGTAGGTGCCGCGTTCGCCCGGCGCGACGCCCCCGCCCCGTCGAGAGGAGCCCCGTGCGTCCCCGCCCCCTGCCGTCCTCGGGCCCGCGCGGCCGCCGATCCCTCGTGCTGCTGCTCGGCCTGGTCCTCGCCGTGGTCGCACCCCTCCCGGCCCTCGCGCACGACTCCCTCGTGGGCAGCGAGCCCGCGGACGGGGCCGTCGTCGAGACCGCCCCCGCGCAGGTGGTGCTCACGTTCTCGTCGACGCAGCTGGACGTCGGCGCGGCGGTCACGGTCACCGGCCCGGACGGCCGCGAGTGGGCGGACGGCGCGCCCCGCGTCGAGGACGAGCGGGTCGTCCAGCCGCTCGCGACGGGCATGGCTGCGGGCGCCTACGCGGTCCAGTGGCGGTCGGTGTCGGGCGACGGCCACCCGGTGACGGGGACGTTCGCGTTCGAGGTGGCCGCGGCCGCCACCGACCCGGCCGGGCCGAGCGCCGCGCCCGAGCCCGTGCCGACGCAGGAGGCCGCGGAGGAGCCGGGTGACCCGGCGTCCGTGCCGGGCCCGAGCGAGCCGGCGGGAGCCACGGACGAGGCGGACGGCGACGACGTCGCGGCCGGGGGAGGCTCGGAGGCGTCCGGCGCCGACCCGTCCGGGCCCGCGCGCCGTGGTCCGGCCGGTCCGGTCGGGGTCGTCGTCGGCGTCGCGCTCCTCGCCCTCGCCGCGTGGACGGTCGTGCGCCGCCGGGGGTCCGGGCGTGGCTGAGCGCACGCGACCCGCACGACGAGGGGACGTCCGGCCGAGTGCGCCGCGACCGCGTCGCGAGCCGGACCCCGAGGTCACGCGTCGACGGGGGCTCGTCACGCTCGGCGCCGTGCTCCTCGTCGTCGCGCTCCTCACGGGTGGTCCGTGGGTGTACGCGAGGGTCATGGCCCCGCAGGAGCGCGAGCCGCTCGTCCTGCCCGAGGAGACCCACGAGCCGGCGACGGTCGCCGGACCGCTCGACGTCGAGGGCACCTGGCAGGTGGGCCCAGGGTCGGAGGCCGGCTACCGGATCGACGAGGTGCTCGCGGGCGAGGCCGTGACCGTCGTCGGACGGACGCAGGACGTCACGGGTGCGCTCACGGTCGCCGGCGGTGCGCTGACCCAGGTCGAGATCGTGGTCGACATGGCGGGCGTCGCGACGGACGAGTCCGCGCGTGACGCGTACTTCCGGCGTGCGCTGGACACGACGACCTACCCGCAGGCGGTCTTCCGCCTGACCGAGCCGGTCGACGTCTCGGGGCTCGCGACGGCGCAGGAGCCGGTCGTCGTCCGCGTCGTGGGGACGCTCACGCTGCACGGGGTCGACCGGCCGGTCACGCTCGACGTCGAGGCGCGCCGGACCCCCGACGGGGTCCAGGTCGCCGGGACGGCACCGGTGGTCCTCGAGGAGTTCGGGCTGTCGGCACCGGACCTCGGGTTCGTCACCGTCGAGCCGCAGGGGACGCTCGAGCTCCTGCTCGAGCTCACGCGCTGAGGGGCAGGCGCGGCCCACCCGCCGCCTCCCTGGCGCACGGGGACCGCGTGTGGTGATATTTCGGTGTGCCGAAACCTGCCGGAGCGCGTCGCGTCGCCGTCGCGGTGGCGCTGTCGTCGCTCACCGGGTGCGCGGTGGGTGCCGCCGCCCCCGTCACGCCCGCGGGTGACGACGGTCGCGACGCGCGGCTGCACGTCGTCGCGAGCTTCACGGTCCTCGCCGACATGACCGCGGAGGTGGCGGGCGACGACGTGCTCGTGACGTCGGTGACCCGGCCAGGCTCGGAGATCCACGGCTACGAGCCCACCCCGGACGACCTGCGCCGTGCGACCGGCGCCGACCTGCTCCTCGTCAACGGGCTGGGCCTCGAGGGGTGGGTCGAGCGCCTCGTGGAACCCCTCGGCCTGCGCACCGTGGTCGTGACGGACGGGATGTCGAGCCTGCCGATCGCGGACGGCGACGCCCGCAACCCGCACCTGTGGATGTCGCCGCGGGCGGGTCAGGACTACGTGCACGCCATCGCGGCCGCGCTCGCCGACGTGGATCCAGCAGGCGCCGCGGGCTACACCGAGCGCGCCGAGCGGTACGCGGCGCGGCTGGAGCGCCTGCACGGCGAGCTGCTCGCGGCGCTCGCGACCGTCCCGCCCGCACGGCGGCTCCTCGTCACGTGCGAGGGTGCGTTCTCCTACCTCGCCCGGGACGCGGGCATGGCGGAGGCGTACCTGTGGCCCGTCAACGCCGAGCGGCAGGGCACGCCGCGCCAGGTGGCCGCGGTGATCCGCGCCGTCCGCGAGTCCGAGGTGCCGGCCGTCTTCTGCGAGTCGACCGTCGCCCCGACCGCGCAGGTCCAGGTCGCCCGGGAGACGGGCGCCCGCTTCGCGGGCGTGCTGCACGTCGACTCGCTCACGACGGCCGACGGCCCCGCGCCGACCTACCTCGACCTGCTGCGGCACGACGTCGACGTCGTCGTCGCGGGGCTCACGCGGGAGGGACCGTGAGCCCCGGCCCCGGCACCGGCACCGGCCCCGGCACGAGCGGCGCCACCGACCCCGCCCTCGCGGTGCGGGGGCTGACCGTGCGGTACCGCGAGACCGTCGCGCTCGAGGACGTGACGCTCGACGTCGGGGCGGGCGAGGCGTGCGGCCTCGTCGGGATGAACGGGTCGGGCAAGTCGACGCTGTTCCGCACCGTCGTGGGGCTCGTGCGGGGCCAGGCCGGCACGGTCGAGGTCCTCGGCGGGTCGGTCGCGGCGGCGCGGGCGCGGGGCGCCGTCGGCTACGTCCCCCAGCAGGACGACCTCGACCGCGACTTCCCCGTCTCGGTGCGCGACGTCGTCCTCATGGGTCGGTACCACCGGATGGGCCCGACCCGCCGCGCGCGCCCCGACGACGACCACGCGGTCGCCGAGGCCCTCGCGCGCGTGGGCCTCGAGGGGCTCGCCGGCCGGCAGATCGGGCGCCTCTCGGGCGGTCAGCGCCAGCGTGTGCTGCTCGCCCGCGCGCTGGCCCAGGAGGCGCGGCTGCTACTGCTCGACGAGCCGTTCACCGGGCTCGACGTCACGTCCCAGGCCGCGGTGACCGAGGTGCTGCGGGAGATCGTCGACGCGGGCGGCAGCGTGCTCGTCTCGACGCACGACCTGTCGGTCCTGCCGGACCTGTGCTCGCGATCGGTGCTCCTGCACCACCGGGTGCTCGCCGCGGGACCCACCGCGGACGTCCTCACCCCGGCGAACCTCGCGCGGACCTTCGGGCTCGACCCCGCGACCGGTCGCGTCCCGACGCGCGGGGGAGGAGCACGGTGAGCACGCTGGGCACGGACGTCCTGAGCGCCCTCCCGGGCCTCGTCGGGCTCCTCGACGTCGGGACCTCGCTCGGCGGGCCGGGGACCCCGGACGCCTCGGCGTGGTGGGAGGTCCTCGTGGCGCCCTGGCAGTACGGGTTCATGCGACGCGCGCTCCTCGTCACGGTCGTCGCGAGCGTCGTGAGCGCGCTCCTGAGCTGCTGGCTCGTGCTCATCGGCTGGTCGCTCATGGGCGACGCGGTCTCGCACGCGGTGCTGCCCGGCGTCGTCCTCGCGTACCTGGTCGGTGCCCCGTTCGCCGTGGGTGCCGTCGTCTTCGGCGTCGGTGCGGTGGCCCTCATCGGCGCGGTGCGGGACACGACCCGGCTCAAGGAGGACACCGCGATCGGGGTGGTCTTCACGACGGTGTTCGCGGTCGGCGTTGTCCTGGTCTCGACCACGCCGAGCCAGGTCGACCTCACCCACATCCTCTTCGGCAACGTCCTCGGCGTCTCCGACGCGGACATCGTCCAGGTGCTCGTCCTCGCGGCCGCCACGGGGACGACGCTCGTCGTCCTGCGGCGCGACATCACGCTGTACGCGTTCGACCGGGTGCACGCGCACGTCGTCGGCCTGCCGGTGCGACGGACGGGCGCGCTGCTGCTCGGCCTGCTCGCGGTGACCGTCGTCGTCGCGCTGCAGGCCGTGGGTGTCGTGCTCGCCGTCGCGATGGTCATCACCCCGGGTGCGACGGCGTTCCTCCTGACGGACCGGATCGGCCGGATGCTCGTCGTCGCGCCCGCGCTCGCGGCCCTCGCGGCCGTCGTCGGGACGTGGGGCAGCTATGCGCTTGACGTGGGCAGCGCGGGCCTCGTGGTCGTGTGCCAGGGCCTGCTGTTCTCGGTCGCGTACGCCGTGTCGCGCGTGCGGACGAGGTCGGTCGCGTGAGCGCCCGCACGCCGTCCGCGACGGTCGAGGACTACCTCAAGGCGGTGTGGAGCCTCCAGGAGTGGGACGACGCGCCGGTCACGACGACGCGCCTCGCTCGCCGTCTCGGCGTCGGCGCCCCGACGGTCTCGGAGACCGTGCAGCGGCTCGCGGAGCGCGGGTGGCTCGTCCACGAGCCGTACCGCGGCGTCACGCTGACGGCGACCGGGCGCACGCTCGCGGTGCGGATGGTCCGCCGCCACCGCGTCCTCGAGACGTGGCTCGTCGACGCCCTCGGGTACGCCTGGGACGAGGTGCACGAGGAGGCCGAGGTGCTCGAGCACGCGGTGTCCGACCGGCTCGTCGACCGCCTGCACCGCGCGCTCGGCTCGCCGACGCGCGACCCGCACGGCGACCCGGTGCCGGACGCGGACGGGACCGTGCACCGACCGGACGCTGTGCTGCTCGCCGACCTCGCGGCCGGACAGGCGGGACGCGTCGTGCGCGTCGACGACGCGGTGCCCGAGGTCCTGCGCGAGTGCGACGCCGCGGGCGTCGCGCTCGACGTCGTCGTCGTCGCACCCGTCGCGCTCTCCGGGCCGGCGCTGCGTGCGGTCCGCGTCCAGCCCGTGGACGCGCCCGACGGCGATGGGGGCGCGTGACGGGGGAGCGCAGGTTACGCTGCCGTAGGTTCAGTGTCGGCGGCCCCGCCGGCCCCTGACAACCGGAGCTGCCTGTGGACGCCACGACCGCCCTCGACACACCCACCCCGAGCCCCGCCGACCGGGAGCCCGCCGACGCGCGTCCGGCGACCGCCGGCCGGCCCGTCCGCGGTGAGCGCACCCGGCAGACGAGCGACTTCACCGCTCTCGCCCGGATGGTCCAGGACGCGGGTCTGATGCGTCGGCGCTACGCGTGGTACTGGACGCAGTTCGTCGTCCTGACCGCGCTGCTCGTGGGTCTCGTCGCGGCGTTCGTCGTCATCGGCGCCTCGTGGTGGCAGCTCCTGGTCGCGGCCGCGCTCGCGGTCGTGCTCGGGCAGGTCATGTTCCTCGGGCACGACGCTGCGCACCGGCAGATCTTCGCCTCGGGGCGCTGGAACGACTGGGCGAGCCTCGTCATCGCCAACCTCTACGCGGGCATGAGCTACGGCTGGTGGCAGCACAAGCACAGCCGCCACCACGCCAAGCCGAACCAGGTCGACGCCGACCCGGACATCGAGTCGGGCGTGCTCGTCTTCACGACCGAGGACCTCGACCGGCCCCGCACGGGCGTCAAGGCGTGGTTCGCGAAGCGCCAGGGCTGGTTCTTCTTCCCGCTCCTGCTGCTCGAGGGCCTCAACCTCCACATCTCGGGGGTCCGGACAATCTTCGGCCGCGGCGAGGTCAAGCGACGTCCTGTCGAGATGGTGTTCGTGACGCTGCGCCTCGGCGGCTACCTCGCCCTCGTCTTCTGGCTGCTGCCTGTGGGCATGGCGTTCGCGTTCCTCGGCGTGCAGCTCGGCCTCTTCGGGCTCTACATGGGTGCGGTGTTCGCGCCCAACCACAAGGGCATGCCGATCGTCCCCAGGAACGCCAAGGTCGACTTCCTCCGGCGCCAGGTGCTCATGAGCCGCAACGTCCGCGGCGGCCGCTTCACCGACTGGTTCACGGGCGGCCTGAACTACCAGGTCGAGCACCACCTCTTCCCGAGCATGGCCCGGCCGCACCTGCGCCGCGTCCAGCCGATGGTCCGCGAGTTCTGCGAGAGCCGGGGCATCGCGTACACCGAGACGACGCTCTTGGGCTCGTACGCGATCGTGATCCGCTACCTCAACCGGGTCGGGCTCGCGGCACGCGACCCGTTCCAGTGCCCGCTCACACTCGAGTACCGCTCGGCCCGCTGAGGCCGGCCGGCCGCCGGGAGGCGGGGCCCCGGGCGGTAGCCTGAGCCGGTGACCACGCAGGACGCCAGCACCGCCCGGGACGCCGCCGCGTCCACCGCCGAGACCCCGTACCGCTACACCGCCGCGCTCGCCGCCGAGATCGAGGAGCGCTGGCAGGACCGCTGGGACGAGCGGGGCACCTTCCACACGCCCAACCCGACCGGGCTCGCCGACGCGGCCGGTCAGCCCGCGGGCGCCGCGCCGTCCTACTTCATCATGGACATGTTCCCGTACCCCTCGGGTGCGGGCCTGCACGTGGGCCACCCGCTCGGGTACATCGCGACGGACGTCGTCGGCCGCTACCGGCGCATGTGCGGCGAGAACGTGCTGCACGCCCTCGGGTACGACGCGTTCGGCCTGCCGGCCGAGCAGTACGCGGTCCAGACGGGGCAGCACCCGCGGATCACGACCGAGGCCAACATCGCGACCATGCGCCGCCAGCTGCGGCGTCTGGGGCTCGCGCACGACCCGCGGCGCACGTTCGCGACCACCGACAGCGACTACGTCCGGTGGACGCAGTGGATCTTCCTGCAGATCTTCGACGCCTGGTACGACGACGACGCCGTCCGCCCCGACGGTGGCCTCGGGCGCGCGCGGCGTGTCACGGAGCTCGTCGAGGAGTACGAGCAGGGCCTGCGTCCCGTGCCGGAGGACCTCGGCGGCGGACGCACCTGGGAGCAGCTCGACGCGGTCGAGCGCCGCCGGGTCGTGGACGCCCAGCGCCTGGCCTACGTCTCGGAGACCCCGGTCAACTGGTGCCCGGGGCTGGGCACGGTCCTCGCCAACGAGGAGGTCACGGTCGACGGTCGCTCGGAGCGGGGCAACTTCCCGGTCTTCAAGCGGAACCTGCGCCAGTGGAACATGCGGATCACGGCGTTCGCCGACCGGCTGGCGGACGACCTGGACCTCATCGACTGGCCCGAGAAGGTGCGCGCGATGCAGCGCAACTGGATCGGGCGGTCCGAGGGCGCCCGCGTCACGTTCGAGGTCATCGGCGGCGACGAGGTCGAGGTCTTCACGACGCGGCCCGACACGCTCTTCGGGGCGACGTTCATGGTGGTCGCCCCCGAGCACCCGCTGCTGGACGAGGTGCCCGTGCACTGGCCGGACGGCACGCACACGGACTGGACCGGGGGCCACGACCACCCGGCTGCCGCGGTCGCGGCGTACCGCGCCGAGGCGGCCGCCAAGACGGCC
The DNA here is from genome assembly GCA_031844515.1 of Actinotalea sp. AC32. Taxonomy (GTDB): domain Bacteria; phylum Actinomycetota; class Actinomycetes; order Actinomycetales; family Cellulomonadaceae; genus Actinotalea. Next base: position 9,707 of record JAUZVJ010000012.1, read on the forward strand.
GTCGAGCGCCAGGCCGACGCCGGCCGCAAGACGGGTGTGTTCACCGGCCACCTCGCCGCCAACCCGGTCAACGGTCAGCTCATCCCGGTCTTCACGGCCGACTACGTGCTCATGGGCTACGGCACGGGCGCGATCATGGCCGTGCCCGCGCAGGACGAGCGAGACTGGCAGTTCGCCGAGCAGTTCGGCCTGCCGATCGTCCGCACGGTCCAGCCGCCGGCCGACTGGTCGGGCGCGTTCACGGGTGACGGTCCCGCGATCAACTCCTCGAACGACGAGATCAGCCTCGACGGCCTGGACGTCGCGGAGGCGAAGTCGACGATCATCGCCTGGCTCGAGGAGAAGGGCCTGGGCACGGGCACGGTGACGTACCGGCTGCGCGACTGGCTGTTCAGCCGCCAGCGGTACTGGGGCGAGCCGTTCCCGATCGTGTACGACGAGCACGACCTGCCCATCGCGCTGCCCACCGACCTGCTGCCGGTCGACCTGCCCGAGGTCCCCGACTACTCGCCGCGGACCTTCGACCCGGACGACGTCCACTCGACGCCCGAGCCGCCGCTGGGCCGCAACGACGAGTGGGTGTCGGTGACGCTCGACCTGGGCGACGGCCCCAAGGTCTACCGCCGCGACACCAACACGATGCCCAACTGGGCGGGGTCGTGCTGGTACTACCTGCACTACCTCGACCCGTCGCAGCGCGACGTCGTCGTCGACCCCGCGCTCGAGTCGTACTGGATGGGTCCCGGCCACAACGACAGCGTCGGTGAGGCGGGGGGCGTCGACCTGTACGTGGGCGGTGTCGAGCACGCCGTGCTCCACCTGCTGTACGCGCGCTTCTGGCACAAGGTCCTGCACGACCTGGGGTTCGTCTCGAGCCGCGAGCCGTTCCACCGGCTGTTCAACCAGGGGTACATCCAGGCGTACGCGTACCGCGACGACCGTGGTCAGCCCGTGCCCGCGGCCGAGGTGGTCGAGGACGCGTCGTCGCCCACGGGGTTCACGTGGCAGGGGCAGCCGGTCACGCAGGAGTACGGCAAGATCGGCAAGTCGCTCAAGAACGCCGTGACGCCCGACGAGATGTACGAGGCCTACGGCGCCGACACCTTCCGCGTGTACGAGATGTCGATGGGGCCGCTGGACCTGTCGCGTCCCTGGGAGACGCGCGCGGTCGTCGGGTCGCAGCGGTTCCTGCAGCGTCTGTGGCGCAACGTGGTCGACGAGACGACGGGCCGGACGGTCGTGGCCGACGTCGAGCCGGACGAGGCGACGCTGCGTGTGCTGCACCGAACGATCGCCGACGTCACGGTCGAGATGACCGGCATGCGGTTCAACACCGCGATCGCACGGCTCATCGTGCTCAACAACCACCTCACCTCGTTGCCGGTGGTGCCACGGTCCGTCGCCGAGCAGCTCGTGCTCATGCTGGCGCCCGTGGCTCCGCACGTGTGCGAGGAGCTCTGGGAGCGGCTCGGGCACACCGAGAGCCTCCTGCGTGAGCCGTACCCGGTCGCCGACCCCGCGTACCTGGTCGAGGAGTCGGTCACGTGCGTCGTCCAGGTCCAGGGCAAGGTCAGGGACCGGATCGACGTCGCGCCGGACATCACGGAGGACGAGCTGCGCGAGCGTGCGCTCGCCACCGCGGGAGCCCAGCGCGCACTCGCGGGCCGCGAGATCCGTACGGTCGTCGTCCGCGCGCCGAAGCTCGTGAACATCGTCCCGGTCTGACCCGTGGACCCGGTCGTCGTCGTGACCGACTCGACGGCGTCGCTCCCCGCGGCGCTCGTCGAGCCGGCTGGCGTCGTCGTGGTCCCGCTGCACGTCGTGATCGACGGTGAGGACCACCGCGAGGGCGTCGACCTGCCGACCGAGGTGCTCCTCGCGGCGCTGCGGCGCGGCGCGCGGGTGAGCACGTCGCAACCGGGCCCCGAGGCGTTCGCGCGCACGTACGCGCGGCTCGCGGCGCGCGGCGCGCGCGAGATCGTGTCGGTCCACCTCTCCGAGGCCCTGTCGGGCACGGTCACCTCGGCGCGCCTCGCCGCGCAGACCGCCCCCGTGCCGGTGCACGTCGTCGACTCGCGGACCGTCGCGATGGGTCTCGGCCTCGCCGTCCTCGCCGCGGCGCGGCGGGCCCGCGCGAGCGAGGACGGCGCGGACGCCGCCCGGGCGGCCCAGGTGACGGCCCGCAGCTCCGAGGTGCTCTTCGCCGTCGACACCCTCGAGCACCTCCGCCGCGGCGGGCGGCTCGGCACGGTCGCCGCCGCCGTCGGGACGATGCTCGGCGTCCGGCCCGTGCTCGGCGTCCGCTCGGGCGGGCTCGAGGTGGTCGAGAAGGTCCGCACGGCGGCGCGTGCCCGCGAGCGCGTGGTCGAGCTCGTCGCCGCCGAGGCGTCGCGGCGGCGGCACGTGGAGGTCGCGGTGCACCACCTCGGTGAGCCGGAGCGTGCCGGCGAGCTCGCGGAGCGGCTGCAGGAGCGCTGCGGGCCTGGAGCCGGTGCGGTGCACGTCGCGGAGCTCAGCGCGGTCCTCGGCGCGCACGTCGGGCCGGGCGTGGTCGCCGCCGTCGTGGCCGACGTCACGCGCTGACGCCGGCTCCCGGGGGCGGGCCGGACGGTCGCCCCTCGCGGCCGGCCCGACCCCGGGTCCGTCCACACCGTCGCGCGCGGGGCCGCGTCCTCAGGCCGTGCGGGACCGGGGACGGCGACGAACGGGCTCTCCGTACGGTCCCGGACGTGACGGGCGAGGAGCAGGTTCGCAGGCGCCTCGCTGAGCTCACCCCCGTGGCCGCGGTCGACGCGGACGGACCGCCCGTCGGCGCACGTGCCGACGGTCCGGAGCGCGATCCCGCGGACCGCGATCCCGCGGACCGCGAGAGCACGGTCCAGGCAGCCGCCGGCGGCGACAGCGGGCCCGACAGCGCGACGAGCGGTGGGGGCCCGGTGGAGGGCGCTCCCCGGGACGCTGCCGGGAGTCGGCCGGGTGCCGTCGATGCGCAGGGGCTGCGACACCGGGCTCTCGCCGCGGCGGCGTCGACGTACGCGCTGACGTACGGGCACCCGCTCACGCACGACGCCCCCGGGAGGGTGCGCTGGGGGACGAGCGCGCGCGTGGCCGGTGCCGCCGCCGGGGCCCTCGCCCTGCTCACGGTCGTCGTCGTGGTCAGGGCGCTCGCCGCGGCGCCCGCGACGGTCGTCGTCCCGACGACGCCCCCGGTCCTCACCTCCGTCGAACGCGCCGCCGCGCCCTCCGCCGCTCCCGGGCCCGGCACGGCGCCCGGTTCGGCGGGAGAGGCGCCGACGTCGGGCGGCCCGCCGGAACGCCACGACGTCGTCGTGGTCCACGTCGTGGGAGCGGTCCGCTCGCCCGGTGTGGTGACGCTGCCGACCGACGCGCGGGTGGTCGACGCGGTGGACCGGGCGGGTGGCGCGACCGAGCAGGCGGACCTCGCGGGGGTCAACCTCGCGCGCACCGTCGTGGACGGTGAGCAGATCGCCGTCCCGGAGGTCGGGGCGTCGGCCGGAGGCGACGGCGATCCGGGTCTCGCGGGTCCGGGGACCGCAGCAGGACCGTCCGCGGGAACGGCCGGGGGAGCGGGTGCGACGGCCGCGCTCGACGTGAACGCCGCGTCCGCGGTCGAGCTCGAGGCGCTGCCCGGCATCGGCCCGGTCCTGGCGCAGCGGATCGTCGACCACCGGGAGGCCCTCGGCCCGTTCGCGGCCGTCGAGGACCTCGCGGCCGTGAGCGGGATCGGGCCTGCCGTCCTCGAACGGCTCGCGGGGGAGGTGCGCGTCGGATGACGACGACGACCGACCTCCGGCTGCTCCCTGCGGCCGTGTGCGCGTGGCTCGCGGCGGCCCTGACCGCGGGCGCGCCCCCGCGCACGGCGGCCCTCGTCGCGGTGGGTCTCGTAGCCGGGGGTCTCGTGGTCGCGGCCGCGACGCTCGTGTCGGGACCGTCGAGCGGCGTCGGTGACCGCGTGCGCCTCACCGTCGTCGTCGCACTCCTCGCGGGCGCGGCGGCCGCGGCCTCGAGCGCCGCGAGCGCCCGCGCCGACGCCACGGGCCCGATCCCGCCGCTGGTGCGCGCTGGCGCCGTCGTCGAGGTGCGTGGCGTCGTCGTGGCACCGCCGCGCGTCCTCAGCGGTCCGGGTGAGGACCGCGTGCTCGTCCGGGTGGCGCTCCGGCACGTCACCGGCGAGACCGCGTCCGGGCCGTCGACGGGCGACGTGCTGGTGACGGGTGACCGGGGTTGGTCGCGCCTCGTGCCGGGCTCGCACGTGACGGCGGTCGGCACCCTCGGGACCCCGTGGTCCGACGACGGAGCCGTGGCGTCCTTGGCGGCGAGGGGACCCGTCGACGCACGCCCCCCACCCGCGCTCGTGGACCGCGTGACCGCCTCGCTCCGCGCCGGGCTGCTCGCGGCGTCCGCAGGTCTCCCGCCCGACAGCAGGGGCCTGGTCCCCGGCGCGGCGGTCGGCGACACGTCCCGCATCCCACCCGCCCTCGACGACGCCATGCGCGCCGCGGGGCTGACCCACATGACGGCCGTCTCGGGAGGGCACTTCGCCGTGCTCGCCGCCGCCGTGGCGCTCGCGTGCGGTGCCGCGCGTCTGCCTCCAGCCGCGCGGGCGGTCGCGTCGGCCGTCACCGGCGCGGGCTTCGTGCTGCTCGTCCAGGCCGGGCCCGCCGTGCTCCGGGCGGCGGCCATGGCCGCCGTGGCGGTCGTGGCGCTCCTCCTGCGCCGGCCGGCCGCGTCGCTCCCGGCGCTGGCGACGGCCGTGGTCGTGCTGGTCGTGGTCGACCCGTGGAGCGCACGGTCCTACGGCTTCGCGCTCTCGGTCGTGGCCACCGCCGCGATCGTGCTGCTCGCACCCGCGCTCGTGGACGGGATCCCCCGCGGCCGGGCTCGCGACGCGGCTCTCGTGGTGGCCGTCCCCGCCGCGGCGCAGGCCGCGTGCGCCCCGGTCCTGGTGCTGCTCGAGCCGGTCGTGACGCCCTACGCCGTCCTCGCCAACGTCCTCGCCGGCCCCGCGCTCGTGCCCGCCACGCTGATCGGCGTCGCCGCCACGGTCGTGTCGCCCGTGTGGCCCGCCGGGGCCGAGGCCGCTGCGTGGTGCGCACACCCCGCCACGTGGTGGATCGCGACGGTCGCGCGGACGGTCGCACGGCTGCCCGGCGCGGTCGTCCCCTGGCCGCCCGGTCCCGGGGGCGCGCTCCTCCTCGCGGCCGTCACCGGGGCCGGCGTGGCGCTCGGGACGAGCCTGCGCCGCGCCTCCGGCGTGGCCACGCGCGTGCGGGGGAAGCTGTCGGGTCGGCGGGTCGTGCCCGCCGCGCGGTCCCTGGCAGGCTGAGCACATGCCCCCCGCACGCCGTGCCCCGACGTCCTCCGGCCCGACCTGGGACGCGGTCGAGCCGGCGCCCGTCGTCCTGGTGACCGGCACCGAGAGCCTGCTGGCGGAGCGCGCGGTCGACCGTGTCGTCGCCCTCCGTCGTGAGCAGGACCCCGAGGTCGAGGTCACCCGGATCGACGCCGCGGCCTACCGGCCGGGCGACCTGCGCGTCGTCGCGAGCCCGTCGCTGTTCGGCGAGGCGCGCGTCGTGGTCGTCGAGGGGCTGCACACGGGTACCGACGAAGCCCTCGCGGACGTCGCGGCGTACGTCGAGGACCCCGCCGACGACGTCACGCTCGTGGTCCACCACGGCGGCGGGCAGCGCGGTCGGCGGACGGTCGACGCGCTGCGGGCCGCCGGCGCGGTGGTCGTGGCGTGCGAGCCGGTCAAGAAGGACGCCGACAAGGTCGCCTTCGCCGCAGCCGAGCTCCAGCGGGCGTCCCGCCGCGCGGAGCCGGCCGCGGTCCGGGCCCTCGTCGAGGCGTGCGGGACGGACCTGCGCGAGCTCGCAGCGGCCTGCCAGCAGCTCGTCGCCGACACGACGGGCCGGATCACCGTCGCGATGGTCGAGCAGTACCACGGGGGTCGGGTCGAGGCGACGGGCTTCCGCGTCGCCGACGCCGCGGTGGCCGGCAGGGCGGGGGAGGCCGTCGCGCTCCTGCGCCACGCGCTGGCCGCCGGGACGGACCCCGTCCCGCTCGTCGCGGCGCTCGCCGCCAAGCTTCGCACGCTCGCCAAGGTCGGGGCCGCTCGGGGGCGGGGCCTCGACCCCGGCCAGCTCGGCCTCGCCCCCTGGCAGGTGGACCGCGCGCGGCGTGAGCTGGCGGGCTGGACGCCCGAGGCCCTCGCCGCGGCGATCACGGCGGTCGCGCAGGCCGACGCCGAGGTGAAGGGTGCCGGGCGCGACCCGGTGTTCGCGGTCGAGCGTGCTGTGCTCCGGGTGGCGTCGTCGACGCGCGCCCAGCGGTGACGCGGGCCCGGCGGTCAAACCACGTGTGACACGGCCGGCCTCACCGGGACCGGCAGCGTCCTCCGGGCCGAGGTTTCGTCGAGCGGCTGCGTCGCCGTGCCTCGGGCCCGGCCCGTGTCGCGGCGGCTCGGAGGACGTCCGTCGCGCGGCACCCGGGTGAACGACGTCGAAACGCCTGCGGGCGCTGCTGCTGGGCCGGCGAGACAACTGTCATAGTCAAGATGACAGACGGCACCGCCAGCCACACAGGAGGATCCACCATGAACCGCATCGCCACGACCCTCGTCGCAGCCGCCGTGACCCTCGGTCTCGCTCTCGCGGGGGTCCCCGCGCTCGCGTCGGGCCCGGGCACGGTCTCCCCGCAGACGATCGGTAGCACCGGCTGCTGCAAGCAGTGACCTCGTGGGGCGTCGCCCCGGTCGGCGGTGACGCCGGCAGGGGCGACGTCCCTCTGCGTCCCCGGTACGCAGGGCGGTCAGAGGGAGGGCGGGCGAGGCCGCGGACCGGCGAGAGCGGCGGCCTCGAGGCGCGGCCCGTGCGTCCGTCCACGCGTCAGCCCTACCGCCCGTCGGCCGGTCGGTGAATTTTCACCCGTCCGTGCCACGCACGGCCCTGTCGGTGACGACCTGTCATGAATAGAGTGACCTACTGTGACAGAACTCTCAGAGCGGCTTCGCGCCGAGCGCATCCGGGCCGGCCTGTCCCAGACGGCGCTCGCGGGTGCCGACTTCTCGCCGAGCTACATCTCGCTCATCGAGGCGGGCCGGCGCATCCCGACGGACCATGCCCTCGGCGTGCTCGCGCAGCGGCTGGGCACCTCGTCGGACTACCTGCGCCACGGGGACAAGGCACCCAGCGAGGAGCGCGCGCGTCTCGAGATCGGGTTCGCGCGGCTCGCGCTCGCGAACGGGTCGGCGGTCGAGGCGAAGGAGCGCCTGCTGGCACTCGACCTCGCGACCATCTCGCCCCGGTTCCACACCGAGGCCATGCAGACCCTCGCGGCTGCCCACGAGGCGCTCGGCGAGCTCGGCCAGGCCGTGACGGTGCTCGAGCCGCTCCTGGCGAACGCGCGCGACCACCGACGCTGGCTCGACGCCGCGACGGTCGCGACCCAGCTCGTCGCGTCGTACCACGAGGCCGGTGACCTCGGGCACAGCATCGAGCTGGGCGAGCAGGTGCTCGCCGAGATCGAGCGAGGAGGCATCGCGGGCACTGACGAGCACCTGCGGCTCGCGTCGACGATCCTCTGGTCCTACTACGAGCGCGGCGACCTCCTCTACGCGACGCACCGCGCGTCCGAGCTCATCGCGCTCGCCGAGGCCAAGGGCACGATGCGGGGCCGGGGGAGCATCTACTGGAACGCGTCGCTCGTGGCCGAGGGCCGCGGCGACCTCGCCGAGGCCAGGCGGCTCACCGAGCGTGCTCTCGCGTACCTGAGCGAGGGCGCCGCGAGCCGCGACGTGCCGCGGCTCCGACTGCACTACGGCTGGCTGCTGCTGCGCGGCGAGCCGGCCGAGCCCGAGGCCGCCCTCGTGCAGCTCGACCAGGCGGCGCGTGAGCTCGCGGTCGTGGGCTCGGAGCCCGAGCGCGCCCGCTGCGCGTTCGAGACCGGCCGGGCGCACCTGATGCTGGGCGACGCGGCGCGCGCCGAGCGCGAGGCCAGGGAGGGGCTCGCGCTCCTCGACCAGCAGGCGGTCCTCGACATCTGCAACGGCCGGATCCTCCTGGGCGACGCGCTCGCGGCGCAGGGTGACATCGAGCAGGCCCGCGCGACCTACCAGTGGGCCGCGGAGATGCTGGGCATGATGACCGCGGCGCGTGAGTCGGCGGCGGTGTGGCGCTCGATCGGGGACCGGCTGCTCGAGCACGGTGACGTGGCAGGTGCGCTCAACGCGTACGACAGCGCGCTGAGCCAGGCCGGCATCCGGCCCACCACGTTCCCGCTGGTCGCGCCCGACGCGGACCGTGGACGCGTGGGAGGGACGCGCGCTTAGCGCTGACCTCGCCCGTACCCGGGCACGACGAGGGCGGCGTCACCGTGGAGGTGACGCCGCCCTCGTCGTCGGTTCAGCGGCGCGGGTCGCCCGCGCGCAGGTCGCTCAGAGCGAGGCGACCTGCTTGGCCAGGGCCGACTTGCGGTTGGCAGCCTGGTTGGCGTGGATGACGCCCTTGCTGACGGCCTTGTCGAGCTTGGTCGTCGCGGAGCGGAGCGCCTCCGCCGCGGCGTCCTTGTCGCCTGCGGCGACGGCCTCGCGGACGCGGCGGACGTGCGTCTTGAGCTCGGACTTGACCGCCTTGTTGCGCAGGCGGGCGATCTCGTTGGTGCGGATCCGCTTGATCTGGGACTTGATGTTGGCCACGTGAGAACTCTCTTGTGTGTTCGCCGAAGCGAGCTGACAGGTCGTAGAGGGCGCGTCCAGCGCCGGGACTGGGGCGTGGGGACACCCGCGGAGAGGCACTGGACAGGTGCCCGCCGACCCGGGCGGACACGCGAGCGAGAAGTCTAGCAGGCGGCGCACCTCGCCCGGGGCGAGCGGCCGCCGGGGTCAGAGGGCGCGCGCGACGGCGTCGAAACGAGCCCGGTCCAGGACGGCGCCCTCGCGCCGGACGCGGTCGGGGTCGAGGCGCACGACACGGTCGAGTCGGACCTCGCTCGGGCGACGGCGGGCGTCCCAGTCGCCGGTGCCGAGGTCCATCCAGCGCTCGCCGCGCGGGTTGGGGGCGGAGTCCCGGTCGCGTGACGTGAGGACGAGGCCCAGGAGCCACGGTCCGTCACGCCCGATCACGAGGACGGGTCGGTCCTTGCCCCGCTCGTGGTCCTCCTCGAACGGGACCCAGGTCCAGACGATCTCGCCAGGGTCGGCGTCGCCGTCGAGGTCGGGGGAGTACACCGGCCGTACCGGTCCGTGGTGGTCGCCGGGGTACGTCCCGGTCGGGCCCCGTCCGTCCGGGGTCGGGGCCGCCGCGCCGCCGGGGCGCCGCCGCCCGGTCCGCGGTCCCCGTCGAGCGCGTCCCCCGTCGGGAGCCGGCTCACCGGGGTCGCTCGAGCCCCGAGCGGTCCGGCGTGCCGACGCGGCGGTGCGCAGCGCGGCTCCCACGAGGCGGCTGAGGATCGACGTCACGACCGCAGGCTATCGGCGGCACCCGGCCCGGGGTCGCGCCGCAGCGTGACGCCTCGGGGCGGTCACGCGCAGCGGGCGGACGGGCTACGGGGTGATGCGCTGACGGAGGAGGTCCTCGAGGCCTGCGCGGTCGCCGTCGACCGTCACCCCCGGCGTCCCCAGGCCCGCGCGCCCCCAGACCAGGAGCGCGAGCGTCGTCGCGGATCCGCCCACGCGCACGTCGGCGGCTCCCTCCTGACGTCCGAGCCTGACCGGACCGCCGTCGGCGTCCTCCGGGAGGAGATCGACCGCGAGAGCGGTCGCGGCCATGCGGCCGAGCGCGACCTGGCGCGGGTGCATGACGCGCGCCACCTCGTCGACGACGTCGAGCCATGCGGCCGCCGGGGCGTCGACCTCCTGACCGAGCGCGGTCCGCAGGTCCCACAGGTGGACGAGTGTCTCGTTGCGCTGCCTGCGCCGCCAGAACGACGCGGGCCCGGGCCCCACGAGCGTCGAGCCGATCGCATCCGGGCCCAGCGCGAGGAGCGTCGCGCCCAGCTCCTCGGCGCACCGGTCGTACAGACCGACCGGGTCCTCGAAAGGCCCACGCCCGAGCGGCGCCTCCCGCGACCGGCCGGCCTGCGCCGCGGCCCAGTGGTGGATGCGCGCGAGGTGCACCACGAGGTCGCGGACGCGCCAGCGTCCGCACCAGGGCACGCGCACCGACAGGTCCGCGCCCCGGGCGGTCCCGGAGAACGCCTCCTGGAGCGCGACGAGGTGCTCGAGGTGGTCGAGGTCGGCGGCGCTCATGGGACCATGGTGCTGGCGACGTCCGACACGCCCACGCGGGCGGTCGTCGTCCCTGCCGCGTGGCGGCCGGCGCCGCACGCCGCCGGGCGGGCCGCGCCGCGGGCCCCGCACGTCACCAACCCCGTCCGTCCGAGCACCGGAGCAGTGTTGTCCCCGATCCCCAGCACGGCGCAGACCGGCCGCATCACGCCCTCGGCGACCGCACCGGAGCTGCTGCGGAACTTCTGCATCATCGCCCACATCGACCACGGCAAGTCGACGCTGGCCGACCGGATGCTCCAGCTCACCGGGGTCGTCGACGCGCGCGCGATGCGGGCGCAGTACCTCGACCGCATGGACATCGAGCGCGAGCGCGGCATCACGATCAAGTCGCAGGCGGTGCGGATGCCGTGGGCGGTCGCGGGCACTGACGGCGCGACCCAGCCGTACGCGCTCAACATGATCGACACGCCGGGGCACGTCGACTTCACGTACGAGGTCTCGCGCTCGCTGGCGGCGTGCGAGGGTGCCGTGCTGCTCGTCGACGCCGCGCAGGGCATCGAGGCCCAGACGCTCGCCAACCTCTACCTCGCGATGGAGAACGACCTCGCGATCATCCCCGTGCTCAACAAGATCGACCTCCCTGCGGCCCAGCCGGAGAAGTACGCCGAGGAGATCGCGGGTCTCGTGGGCGGCGACCCCGCGGACGTCATGAGGGTGTCGGGCAAGACCGGCGAGGGCGTCGAGGCGCTCCTGGACCGGATCGTCGACGTGGTCCCCGCGCCGACCGGCGACGCGTCGGCCCCCGCGCGCGCGATGATCTTCGACTCGGTCTACGACACCTACCGGGGCGTCGTCACGTACGTGCGCGTCGTCGACGGCCACCTGAGCCCGCGCGAGCGCATCGCGATGATGTCGACACGGGCGACGCACGAGCTGCTGGAGATCGGCGTCATCTCGCCCGAGCCCATCCCGACGTCGGGCCTGGGCGTGGGCGAGGTCGGCTACCTCATCACGGGCGTCAAGGACGTGCGCCAGTCGAAGGTCGGCGACACGGTCACCAACGCGGGCAAGCCCGCGACCGAGTCCCTCGGCGGCTACCAGGACCCGAAGCCTATGGTTTTCTCCGGGCTGTACCCGATCGACGGCTCGGACTACCCCGTGCTGCGCGACGCGCTCGACCGCCTGAAGCTCAACGACGCCGCCCTCCTGTACGAGCCGGAGACCTCGGTCGCGCTGGGCTTCGGCTTCCGCGTCGGCTTCCTCGGGCTGCTCCACCTCGAGATCGTCCGCGAGCGGCTCGAGCGGGAGTTCGACCTCGACCTCATCTCCACCGCGCCCAATGTCGTCTACGACGTGACGATGGAGGACCGCAGCATCATCACGGTCACCAACCCGAGCGAGTTCCCGGGCGGCAAGATCAAGGAGGTCCGGGAGCCGGTCGTGAAGGCGACGATCCTCGCGCCGAGCGAGTTCATCGGCGCGATCATGGAGCTCTGCCAGACCCGGCGCGGCGACCTGCAGGGCATGGACTACCTGTCGGCCGATCGCGTCGAGATGCGCTACACGCTGCCGCTCGCCGAGATCGTGTTCGACTTCTTCGACCAGCTGAAGTCGCGCACGCGCGGTTACGCGTCGCTCGACTACGAGCCGTCGGGCGAGCAGGTCGCCGACCTGGTGAAGGTCGACATCCTGCTCCAGGGCGAGCAGGTCGACGCGTTCAGCGCGATCGTCCACAAGGACAAGGCGTACGCCTACGGCGTGATGATGGCCGGCAAGCTCAAGGACCTCATCCCGCGCCAGCAGTTCGAGGTCCCGATCCAGGCGGCCATCGGGTCGCGCGTCATCGCCCGCGAGACGATCCGCGCGATCCGCAAGGACGTCCTCGCCAAGTGCTACGGCGGAGACATCAGCCGCAAGCGCAAGCTCCTCGAGAAGCAGAAGGAGGGCAAGAAGCGCATGAAGACGATCGGACGGGTCGACGTGCCGCAGGAGGCCTTCATCGCCGCGCTGTCGTCGGAGGCCGCGGCCGGCAAGGACGCCAAGGACAAGTCGAAGAAGTGACGACGGCCAGCGTGCGCCCGGCCGGTCGGAGGTCGCGCGCGTGAGCCCGGCCCTGCCCGACGGCGAGCCGGTGCCCGACGACGGCGCGCTCCCGGACTGGGTCGCCGACGACCGCCGGGCGGGTGCCGCACGCGCGCTCGGGGTCTACCTCCACGTCCCTTTCTGCACCGTCCGGTGCGGCTACTGCGACTTCAACACCTACACGTCGGCCGAGCTCGGCGGCGGCGCGGACCAGGCGGCCTACGCCGCGACCGCGCTGGCCGAGCTCCGGCTCGCCGACGACGTCCTGCGTCGCGCGGGACGTCTGCGCCCGGTCTCGACGGTCTTCGTCGGGGGCGGCACGCCGACGGTGCTGCCTGCGGGGGACCTCGTGCGGTTCGTCGCCGAGCTGCGTGCGACGTGGGGCCTCGAGCCGGACGCCGAGGTGACCACGGAGGCGAACCCGGACTCCGTCACGCCCGCCTCGCTGCGCGCGCTCGCGGACGGCGGGTTCACCCGGGTCTCGTTCGGCATGCAGTCCGCGGTGCCCCACGTGCTCGCGACGCTCGAGCGGACGCACGACCCGGACCGTGTCCCCGCCGTCGTGGGCTGGGCGCGGGACGCGGGGCTCGCGGTCTCGCTCGACCTGATCTACGGCACGCCGGGGGAGAGCCTCGACGACTGGCGCCGGTCCCTCGACGCGGTCGTCGCGGCCGGGGTCGACCACGTGTCGGCGTACGCGCTCGTGGTCGAGGAGGGCACCCGGATGGCCGCGCAGGTGCGTCGGGGGCGGCTCGCGCTGCCCGACCCCGACGACCAGGCGACCAAGTACGAGCTCGCCGACGACGTGCTCTCGTCGGCGGGGCTCTCGTGGTACGAGGTGAGCAACTGGGCCCGGACCCCCGACCACGCGTGCCGGCACAACCTGGCCTACTGGCGCGGGGCCGACTGGTGGGGCTTCGGCCCCGGCGCGCACTCGCACGTCGGGACGGGTGAGCGGTCCGTGCGCTGGTGGAACGTCAAGCACCCGCGCGCGTACGCCGACCGCCTCGCCGCGGGCCGGACGCCCGCGGCGGGCCGCGAGCTGCTCGGCGAGGGGGACACCGCGCTCGAGCGCGTGCTCCTCGGGGTCCGGCTCGCGGAGGGCCTTGCGGTGACGGCGCTCTCGGCGGCGGGGCGGCGCGCCGTCGCCGGCCTCGTCGCGGACGGGCTCCTCGACGGACGCGCCGCGGTGTCCGGTCGGGTGCTCCTCACGCGCCGCGGACGGCTCCTCGCCGACGCGGTCGTCCGCGACCTCACCGACTGACGGCAGGGCCCGCGCACGCACGAGGGGCCGGCCCTGGCGGACCGGCCCCTCGTGCGAGACCGTCGGGCGCCCGGCGCCCGACGGAGGGCTCACTTGATGATGCGGATGTTGGCCGGGTAGCGGTAGTACTGGCCACGGTTCGCCGCCACCGCCGCGAGGATCATGAAGACCAGGGCGACGATGAACACGAGGTAGAGGATCGCGCCGAACCCGAGGGTGAGCGCCGTGATGATCGAGATCGCGATGCCGACGATCACCAGCGTGATCTGGAAGTTGAGCGCCTCCTTGGCCTGGTCCTCGACGAACTGGCCGCGGCCCTTGAAGACGAGCCAGACGACGAGCGGGGCCACGAAGGACACGAGCAGGCCGCCGATGTGCGCGAGCGTCGCCCACATGCGCTGGTCGGAGTCGCTGAGCGGCGCCCCGGCCGGCGCGCCGTACCCGGGCTGCTGGTAGCCACCCTGCTGGTAGCCGCCCTGCGGGTACCCGCCCGGCTGCTGGTAGCCGCCGGGCTGCTGGTAGCCGCCGGCGGGCGGGACCTGACCCGCGCCCGGGGGCGGCGGGTACGCGCCGCCGGAGGGCGGCGGGGTCGGGGGCACGCCCGGCTCCTGGGCGTCGGACGGGTTGGTCGTCATCTCACTCCACCAGCTTCGCGAAGGGGGTCGTCGTGCGCGCCCCGGGATCCCGAGCGCGCACCGGGACGGTCCGATGGACGTCCGTGCTCGGCACAGTAGCGAACCGGACAATCCGCGTGGAGGGTCCGCGCCGGGTGTCGCCCGGACGGCCGACGACCCGCCCGGTCGAGCGGGCTCGCGCGTCGCCGGGTGCCGCTGCGGGTCGCCGTGACCCGCAGCAGCCGTCGTGCTCACGTCGTGACGAAGTCGATGAGCTCCTCGACCCGGCCCAGCAGCGTCGGCTCGAGGTCGCGGTAGTCCCGCACCGAGCCGAGGATCCGCTGCCACGCGCGCGCGACGTCGGCCTGCTCGGCGGCGGGCCAGCCGAGGCGGTGCAGGACGCCGCGCTTCCACTCCGTCCCGCGCTCGATCGTCGGCCAGGCGTCGAGCCCGAGGCGCTCGGGGCGCACGGCCTGCCAGACGTCGACGTAGGGGTGACCGAGCACGAGGACCGTCCCGGCCGGCGCGGCGCGCACGGCGTCCGCGGCGATGCGGCTCTCCTTGCTGCCCGGCACGAGGTGGTCGACGAGCACCCCGACGCGCCGGTCGGGTGTCGGGGCGAACTCGCGCACCGCCGCGGCGAGGTCGTCGACCCCCTCGAGCATCTCGACGACGACGCCCTCGACCCGGAGGTCGTCGCCCCAGACCTTCTCGACCAGCTCGGCGTCGTGCTTGCCCTCGACCCAGATGCGGCTCCCGCGGGCGACCCGTGCCCGCGCGCCGTGCACCGCGACCGACCCCGAAGCGGTGCGCGTCGGCGCGGCGGGCGCCGCGGGCCCGCGCGGGGGCACGAGCTCGACGGGCCGGCCGTCGACCCAGAAGCCCGGCCCGAGCGGGAAGGTCCGCGTGCGCCCGCGACGGTCCTCGAGGACCACGACGTGCATCCCGCCGGACTTCTCCGTGCGCACCACGGCACCGACCCAGCCGCTCGTCACGTCCTCCACGACGAGACCGGGCTCGGCAGGGGTCGGCGTCGACGCGGGGCGTGCGGGCGTGCGCGGCGACGACAGCACGTCGCGTCCGTATCTGTCGGTCATGACTCCTCATCCACCTGGGGGTCCCGGCCGATCCTGAGGGGAGCAGGCTCCCGACGGACCGGGAGCCACGGATCATGCCAGCGCCACACGGACGTCGCCGGCAAGGCAGGGAGGCCGCGTGTCCGTCGGGACCGACGACGTCGACGACCTCGTCGACCTGGACGACCCCCGGTGGCGCGACGCGCTCGAGCGCGTCGTGGCGGGGGAGGGCCTGCACGTCGTGGCCCAGCCGATCATCGACGTGGCCCGCGCGCGCATCGCCGGGTACGAGCTGCTGTCCCGGTTCACGGGGCCGCCGCGGCGCAGCCCGGACGTCTGGTTCCACGCGGCTCGCCGCCACGGGCTCGACGCGCGGCTGTCGGCCCGCGCGATCCGCCTGCTGCGCGACGTCGCCGCGGGCCGGCCGGCCGGGACCTTCGTGACGCTCAACGTCGAGCCGCACCTGCTCGTCGACCCCCTCGTGCAGGCCGAGCTCCTCGGCTCCGGCCGTCTCGACGACACGGTCGTCGAGCTGACCGAGCACGTCGGCTACGGCGACGAGGCGGTCCTGGCGGAGGTCATGGCCGCGGTCCGCGCCGCGGGTGGCCGGATCGCGATGGACGACGCCGGGACGGGCTACTCGGGCCTGACCCAGATGCTCACCGTGCGCCCCGACATCGTGAAGGTCGACCGGGAGCTCGTGCAGGGCCTCGACCGCGACCCCGTGCGCCGCGCCGCCGTGCGCCTGCTCGGCGACCTCGCCGGGCGGATGGACGCGTGGCTCCTCGCGGAGGGCGTCGAGACCCACGCCGAGCTCGCCGAGCTCGCCGACCTGCGGGTGCCGCTGGTCCAGGGCTGGGCGGTCGGCCGTCCCGAGCCCGGGTGGCCCGAGCTCCCGCCGGCGACCGCCACGGCCGTCGCGTCGCACCGCCTGCGGGCCGGCCTCGGCGACCACGTGGCCGCGCTGGTCCGGCCCGCCGAGGTCCGTGCGCACGCCGCCGCCGACCCGGTCCGCCGCGGCGTCGGCGAGGGTGACGTGCTGCTCGACGTCCGTGGCCGGCCCGTGTCCGTCGTCGTGCAGGACCCCGCGGGCGGGCACCACCTCGTGCCGGCGCTCGTCGTCGCGCCGTCGTCGCCGCCGGACGAGGTGCTGCGCCGCGCGATGGCGCGCGTCGCGCAGTGGCGGCACGCGCCGGTCGTCTGCACCGACACCGCGGGCGCCGTCGTCGGGACCATCACCGTCGCAGCGCTCGTCGACCACGTGCTCGCCCAGCGCGACGGCGAGCCCGCACCACCCCGTCAGCACGTCCACGTCCGGACCGTCCACACCCTGGGAGCGACACCATGAAGCAGTTCCGCTGCGGCGACATCATCACCGACTGCCCGACCACGTTCGCCGGCACCGAGGACGAGATCCTCGCCGCCGTCGCGCTGCACGCGCGGCACGACCATGGCGTCGACGAGGTCACGCCCGACCTCGTGAGCGCGGTCCGGGGCGCGATGGTCGCCGCCTGACGCACGCCTCCACCCGCGTCCGCGCGCGCCGCCCCCGCGTTTACCGAGGACCGGGATCCCGGCCCGCGGGCGACGGCCCGTCGCCGGTCGCGGGGCGGGCGCGCGGGGTGCCCTCGTGCCCGGCCGCGGGTGGTCGTCGTACGATTGGCACTCAGGGCCGTCGAGTGCCACGGCGACCCGGGCACTCGACGCGACGGGAGGTGCGGTGAGCGACGAACGACGGCTCGAGGTGCTGCGCGCGATCGTCGAGGACTACGTGCAGACGCGCGAGCCCGTCGGCTCCCGCACGCTGGTCGAGCGCCACCAGCTGGGCGTCTCGCCCGCGACCGTGCGCAACGACATGGCCTACCTCGAGGACGCCGGGTTCATCGCGCAGCCGCACACGTCGGCGGGCCGCGTCCCGACGGACAAGGGCTACCGCCTCTTCGTCGACCGGCTCTCGACCGTCAAGCCGCTGTCGTCGCCCGAGCGGCGTGCCATCGAGGCGTTCCTGCAGGACGCCGTCGACCTCGACGACGTCGTCGACCGCTCGGTGCGCCTGCTCGCCCAGCTGACCCAGCAGGTCGCCGTCGTGCAGTATCCGTCGCTGCGCCGCTCGGCGCTGCGCCACCTCGAGCTCGTGCCCCTGGGCGACACGCGCCTGCTCGTCGTCATCATCACGGACACGGGCCGCGTCGAGCAGCGCGTGCTCGAGCTCGAGGCGCCGGTCACCGACGTCGTCCCCGAGCTGCGCGCGCGCCTCAACGCCGCCGTCGCCGGCCGACGCCTCGCCGAGCTCACCGAGCCGCTCGACCGCATGGTGGCGGCGTTCCCCGAGGCGGACCGACCGCTCGTGCACCGCGTGATCCGCGTCGTCGAGGACACCCTCGCGGAGGCGACCGAGGAGCGGATCGTCATGGCAGGGACCGCCAACCTCGCGCGCAGCGGAACGGACTTCACGGGCACGATCCGGCCGGTGCTCGAGGCGCTCGAGGAGCAGGTCGTCCTCCTGCGCCTGCTGACCGAGATGGCCGAGGACTCGGCCGGGGTCGCGGTCCGCATCGGCAGCGAGAACCGGCACGCCGGTCTCGTCGAGGCGTCGATCGTCGCGACGGGCTACGGCGGCGACGGCGAGGCCGTCGCGCGGATCGGCTCGCTCGGCCCGACGCGCATGGACTACGCGGCGACGATCGCGTCGGTCCGCGCGGTCGCCCGGTACCTGACCCGGATCCTGGCCGGCTGACCGTGCCCGGACGGCACCCACCCGCCGGACGTCCCGCCCCGACCAGCAGCCCCAACCCCGCGCCCCGACCGGTGCACCGCGCCGGTCCCCAGCAGAGAGCGACCTGGTGAGCAGCAACTACTACGAGATCCTCGGTGTGAGCCCGGACGCGACGCCGGACCAGATCAAGAAGGCCTACCGGCGGCTCGCGCGTGAGCTCCACCCCGACGTCGCAACGGGTGACGGCGCCGAGGAGAGGTTCAAGGACGTCTCCCGCGCGTACGAGGTCCTGTCCAACCCCGAGAAGCGTCAGATGTACGACCGCGGCGTCGACCCGGCGGCCCCCGGCGGCGGCGCGGCGGGCTTCGGCGGCGCGGGCTTCGGCTTCCAGGACATCTTCGAGACGTTCTTCGGCGCGGGGCCGGGCGCCGGTCAGCGGGGGCCCGTGCCGCGCGCGCGTCGCGGTCAGGACGCGCTCGTGCGCCTCGACCTCGACCTCGCCGACGCGGTCTTCGGGGCGCACCGCGAGGTCCAGGTCGACACGGCCGTCGTCTGCCCGACGTGCCAGGGCAGCTGCTGCCGGCCCGGGACGTCGCCGCGCACGTGCGACGTGTGCGGGGGGCGCGGCGTCGTCCAGCGCGTCGCGCGGTCGTTCCTCGGCCAGGTCATGACGTCCAGCCCGTGCGCCGCGTGCCACGGGTACGGGACCGTGATCCCCGAGCCCTGCCCCGAGTGCTCCGGCGAGGGTCGCGTCCGCAGCCGCCGCACGCTGAGCGTCGACGTCCCGGCGGGCGTGGACACCGGGACGAGGATCAAGCTGACGGGCCAGGGCGAGGTCGGGCCCGGCGGCGGGCCCGCCGGCGACGTCTACCTCGAGGTCCGCGAGCGGCCCCACGAGGTCTTCGTCCGGCGCGGCGACGACCTGCACTGCACGCTGCCGGTCCCCATGACGGCCGCGGCGCTCGGGACCGTCGTCGAGCTGCAGACGCTCGACGGTCCGCTCGAGCTCGACGTGCGCCCGGGGACGCAGCCAGGTCAGGTCGTCGTGCAGAAGGGGCTCGGCGTCGGCCGCCTGCACACCGGCGGCCGCGGCGACCTGCACGTGCACGTCGACGTCCAGGTGCCGACGAACCTCGACGACGAGCAGACCGGGCTCCTGCGGCGCCTCGCCGAGCTGCGCGGCGAGGAGCGTCCCGCGTCGCGCCTCGCCCGGGCCGACGGCGGGATGTTCGCCAAGCTGCGCGAGAAGCTCGCCGGCCGGTGACGGCACCGGTCTTCCTGGCCGACCCGGGGATGCTCGACGCGTCGTCGCCCGGGTCCCGCTACGTGCTCGAGGGGCAGGAGGCCCGCCACGCGGGCGTCGTGCAGCGGCGCCGGACAGGGGAGCGCGTCGACGTGGTCGACGGCGCCGGCGTGCGTCTGCGGTGCGAGGTGGCCGACGTCGAACCCGGCCGGCTGCACCTGGACGTGCTCGAGCGGGTCGAGGAGCGCCTCGGCGCGCCGCGGCTCGTGCTGGTGCAGGCGCTCGCCAAGGGTGACCGGGACGAGATGGCGATCGAGGCCGCGACCGAGGTCGGGGTCGACGAGGTGGTCCCGTGGCAGGCGCAGCGTGCTGTCGTCGTGTGGCGCGGCGAGCGCGCCGCGCGGAGCCGCGCGAAGTGGTGCGCGACGGTGCGCCAGGCGGCGAAGCAGTCGCGCCGCGCCCACGTGCCCGCCGTCGCGGAGGCGCTCGACCTGCGGCGCCTCGTCGCGCGTGTCGAGGCGGTCGTGGCCGCGGGCGGTGCCGTCGTGCTGCTCCACGAGGAGGCCGCGACGCCGCTGCGCGACGTCAGGGTGCCGGCCGCGGGGTCGGACGGCGAGGTGCTCGTCGTCGTCGGGCCGGAGGGCGGCATCTCGGACGAGGAGGTCGCGGCGCTCACCGCGGCGGGGGCCGTCACGGCGCTCCTCGGCCCCCACGTGCTGCGCACGTCGACCGCCGGGCCGGTCGCGCTCGCGCTCCTCGCCGAGCGCCTGCGCCGCTGGTGAGGACGGCCTCCGGTGGCCTGCCGGGGGCCCGGCGGCGCTTCGCTAGCCTGACCGCATGACACCCGAGCGCTCACCGCTGACCGCCCCGGACTGCCTCTTCTGCCGCCTCGTCGCGGGCGAGGTCCCCGCGACGCTCGTCGCGAGCACGGACGACGCGGTCGCGTTCCGCGACATCGACCCCCAGGCCCCGGTCCACGTCCTGGTGGTGCCGCGCGACCACCACGCCGACGTCGGCCAGCTCGCCGCGGCCGACCCGGCCCTGCTGGCCGCGGTCGTCCGCCTGGCGCACGAGGTGGCGGAGGACGAGTGCGACGGCGCGTTCCGTCTCGTCTTCAACACCGGGAGCGAGGCCGGCCAGTCGGTCTTCCACGTCCACGGGCACGTGATCGGCGGGACGCGCCTCGGCTGGTCGCCCGCCTGACGGACGGCCGCCGCCGGCCGGGGCCCGTGCGGCCCCGGCGCGTGCGCCCGGGGGCCTCTCGGTACGATGGGGCGACCTGACGCACGGCGGCAGGCGTGACGACAGCACCCGGACAGCACGACGACGAGGAGACCTCAGGCCGCCCGGCCGTTCCCATGAGCGAGACACCCTCGCGGCGCCCTCGCGCCGCCTCCGACGTCGAGCACCGCATCGTCGTCCCCGCGCACCTGCCGGTCGTCGCGCTCCTCGGTCCCGGTGACGAGGTGCTGCGGGCCGTCGAGCAGGGCTTCCCCGCGGTCCGCATCCACGCCCGCGGCGACCAGATCACGCTGCTCGGCCCGCCGGCCGACGTCGCGCTCGTCTCGCGGCTCCTCGACGAGCTGCTCGAGGTGGCCGCGACCGGCACGACGCTCGACGCGGACGTCGTGAGCCGGTCGGTCTCGATGCTCACCGCGGCGACGGTGAGCCGCCCGGCCGAGGTGCTCACCCAGAACATCCTGTCGAGCCGCGGGCGCACCATCCGGCCCAAGACGGT
The DNA here is from genome assembly GCA_031844515.1 of Actinotalea sp. AC32. Taxonomy (GTDB): domain Bacteria; phylum Actinomycetota; class Actinomycetes; order Actinomycetales; family Cellulomonadaceae; genus Actinotalea. The sequence continues at coordinate 30,689 of JAUZVJ010000012.1, forward strand.
CGGGCAGAAGGCGTACGTCGACGCGATCGACCGGCACACCGTCACGTTCGGCATCGGCCCCGCGGGCACGGGCAAGACCTACCTCGCGATGGCCAAGGCCGTGCAGGCGCTCCAGGGCAAGCAGGTCAACCGGATCGTCCTGACCCGGCCAGCGGTCGAGGCCGGGGAGCGTCTCGGCTTCCTGCCGGGCACCCTGAGCGAGAAGATCGACCCGTACCTGCGCCCGCTGTACGACGCGCTGCACGACATGGTCGACCCGGACTCGATCCCGCGGCTCATGGAGGCGGGGACCGTCGAGGTCGCACCGCTCGCCTACATGCGCGGGCGGACGCTCAACGACGCGTTCATCATCCTCGACGAGGCCCAGAACACCTCGACCGAGCAGATGAAGATGTTCCTCACGCGCCTCGGGTTCGGCTCGCGGATCGTCGTCACGGGTGACGTCACGCAGGTGGACCTTCCCGGCGGGACGACGTCCGGCCTGCGCGTCGTCCAGGACATCCTCGGCGGCGTCGACGACGTCGCCTTCTGCCGGCTGGGGTCGGAGGACGTCGTCCGCCACCGCCTGGTCGGGGAGATCATCGACGCCTACGCGCTGTGGGACGACCGCGTGCGGGTCGGCGACGGCGCGGCGCACGGGGACCGGACCGGCCGGCAGGACCGGCAGGACCGTGGTGACGGGGCCGGACGGGCCGGACGTGGCCCGCGCGGTCGCGCCGAGGGGCGTGCACCGGAGGACGTGGCATGAGCGTCGAGGTCAACAACGAGTCGGGTCACCGCGTCGACGAGGCCGAGTTCGCCGCGCTCGCACGGCACGTCCTGGACGCGATGCACGTCCACCCCCAGGCCGAGCTCTCGATCCTGCTGGTCGACACCGACGTCATGTCGGACCTGCACGTGCAGTACATGGACGAGCCCGGGCCCACCGACGTGCTGTCGTTCCCCATGGACGAGCTGCGCCCGGGTGCCGAGGGCGAGCCCTCCCCGCCGGGCCTGCTCGGCGACGTCGTGCTGTGCCCCGAGGTCGCCGCGAAGCAGGCGCGCGACGCGGGCCACTCGACGACCGAGGAGCTCCTGCTGCTGACGACGCACGGGATCCTCCACCTCCTCGGCTACGACCACGCCGAGCCGGACGAGGAGAAGGAGATGTTCGCCCTGCAGCGGCAGCTCCTCCTCACCTTCCTCGCCGGACGATGACCGACACCCCCACGGGGGCGCTGGTGGCGGTCGCCGCGCTCGCGCTCGTCCTGGCCGTCGCGCTCAGCGCGGGCGAGGCCGCGGTCCTGCGCCTCGGGCGCTCGGGCCTCGCCGAGCTCGCGCTGGTCGACGGCGCGCGCGGTCGGCGCGCGCGGCACGCCGGCGCCATCCAGCACGACCCGCACGGAACCGCCGCGGCGGCGGCGTGGGTCCGGGTCGTGCTCGAGGCGGTCGGTGCGGTCGCGGTGACCCTCGCGCTCGTCGCCGCGGGCCTGACGTGGTGGCAGACGTTCGGCGTCGCGGCCGTCGTCGTCGCGGTGATCGCCGTCCTCGTCGTCCGGTACGTGCCCCGGTCGATCGCGCGGTCGCACGCGCTCGCGGCGGCGGGGCGCACCGCCGGTCTCATGGTCCTCGCGCGCACGCTCGTCGCGCCGGTCCGGGGTCTCGCGCACGCGGCGGCGCCCGTCCCCGACCGCTCCGAGGACGAGCTGCGCCAGGTCGTCGAGCGCGTCGACGAGTACGAGCGCATCGAGGCGGAGGACCGTGAGCTCGTCCGGTCGGTCCTGGAGCTCGGTGACACGCGCGTCCGCGCGGTCATGGTCCCGCGGACGGAGATGATCACCGTCCCGGCCGACACGACGGTGCGCAAGGCGCTCTCGCTGTTCGTGCGCTCGGGGTACTCGCGCGTGCCCGTCGTCGGGGAGTCGGTCGACGACCTGGTGGGCGTCCTGTACCTCAAGGACCTGCTGACGCACCGCCACGCGGGGGACGTCGACGACGAACCCGTCGGCCCGCTCGCGCGCCCCGCCGTCTTCGTTCCCGAGTCCAAGCCGGTCGACGACCTCCTGCGCGAGATGCAGAGCATGTCCTCGCACATCGCGATGGTCGTCGACGAGTACGGCGGGGTCGCGGGGCTCGTGACGATCGAGGACGTGCTCGAGGAGATCGTCGGCGAGCTCACCGACGAGCACGACCGCTCCGGCCCCGAGGTCGAGGACCTCGGTGACGGGACCTACCGCGTGCCGTCGCGGCTCCCCGTGGACGAGCTCGGGGAGCTCTTCGACATCGAGCTCGAGGACGACGACGTGGACACCGCGGGCGGACTCCTCGCGAAGGCGCTCGGCAAGGTGCCGCTCGCCGGGTCGAGCGCGCAGGTCGCGGGCCTGCGCCTGACGGCCGACCGCGTCCAGGGTCGCCGACGGCAGGTCGCGACGCTCGTCGTCGCCCGCGCGGACGACCCCCACCAGCACCACGACGAAGGAGCCCACCGATGAGCGACCCCGACGGCACGGACGCGGGCGGCGCGCGCCCCGGGACGGGCGAGCCGTTCCGGTCGGGCTTCGCGTGCATCGTGGGGCGCCCCAACGCGGGCAAGTCGACGCTGACCAACGCGATCGTCGGCCAGAAGGTGGCGATCACCTCGGGCCGGCCCCAGACGACCCGTCACGTCGTGCGGGGCGTCGTCCACCGCCCGGACGCCCAGCTCGTGCTCGTCGACACGCCCGGGCTCCACCGGCCGCGCACGCTGCTCGGCGAACGGCTCAACGACCTCGTGCGGGACACGTTGACGGAGGTCGACGTCGCCGTCTTCTGCCTGCCTGCGGACCAGCGCGTCGGCCCGGGCGACCGCTACATCGCCCAGCAGCTCACCGACCTCGCGCGCGGCCGTGCCGCGACCCCGGTCGTCGCCGTCGCGACCAAGGCGGACCTCGTGCCGAAGGGCCGGCTCGCGGAGCACCTCCTCGAGGTCGCGGGCCTCGGGGAGTGGGCCGACGTGGTCCCGGTGAGCGCCGTCGAGGGCTACCAGGTCGGGACCCTCGTGGACGTCCTCGTGGGTCACCTCCCGCCCGGTCCCGCGCTGTACCCCGACGGAGAGCTGACGGACGAGCCGGAGGCCGTCATGGTCGCCGAGCTCGTGCGGGAGGCCGCGCTCGAGGGCGTGCGCGACGAGCTGCCGCACTCGCTCGCCGTCGTGGTCGACGAGATCGTCCCGCGCGAGGGCCGGGACGGCTCCGACGGGCGTCCGCCGATGCTCGACGTGCGCGTCCACCTGTTCGTCGAGCGCGACAGCCAGAAGGCGATCGTGATCGGCAGGGGCGGCTCGCGACTGCGCGACGTCGGCACGACGGCCCGCCGCGGCATCGAGGCGCTCCTGGGTGCAAAGGTCTACCTCGACCTGCATGTCAAGGTCGCGAAGGACTGGCAGCGCGACCCGAAGCAGCTGCGCCGGCTCGGGTTCTGACCGCGGCTGACCGTGGCTGACCGCCTCTGACCGCTGCTGACCGACCCCGACCGCCCCGGTGGGGTGCTGCGATGCTCCGGCGGCGGGCGGGCCGGGCGGCGCGGGCCCGATCGATAGACTCCCGCCGTGCGCTACCGGATCGCCCTGAGCAGCGCACTCGTCGTCCTGCTGCTGGGGCTCGTCGGGAGCGTCTCCGGGCCGGGCTGGGACCCCACGCCCATGACCCGCTCGATCGAGGTCGAGACGTCCGACACGTCGGTCGGTCCGCCGTCGGCCGCCGCCGACGCGGACGCGGTGGGGACCTACGAGGTGGTCGAGTCGGTCGTCACCGTCCCGCTCGCGGGTGCCGAGGTCGAGGCGCGGATCATGGAGCCCCTCGACGCGCCGGGTGAGCGACCCGGCGTCGTGTTCGTCCACGGGGCCGGGACCGGTCGGTACGACCGCGCGTTCGTCGCGCAGGCCGAGGCCCTCGCGAGTGCGGGCGTCGTCACGATGGTGCCGAACAAGCGGCTCGACACCTACAGCACGCGCGACCGCAGCTACGTGACGATGGCGAACGACTACCTGCGCAGCGTCGAGCTGCTGCGCGACCTCCCCGGCGTCGACCCGGCCCGCGTCGGTGTCTACGGCGAGAGCGAGGGTGCGTGGGTCGTGCCCGTCATGGCCGCCGACAACGACGCCGTCGCGTTCGTCGTCCTCGTCGCAGCCCCGGTCGTCCCGCCGCGTCAGCAGGCCGCCTTCGCGGTCGACTCGTACCTGCGCGCGACGGGCGTGCCCGAGGACCTCCTGCGCGCGATCCCGCGGATGGTCGGCATGGACTTCCCGGGCGGGGGCTTCGCGTACGCCGACTTCGACGTCCAGCCGTTCCAGCAGCGCATGCGTCAGCCGGTCCTCGTGGTCTACGGCACGGGGGACGCCGCGATGCCGACCGTGCAGGGTGCGCTCCAGGTGATCGACGACCTCGAGGTCGCGCGCAACGACGACTGGACGGTGCGCTACTACGCGGGCGCCGACCACGGCATCAAGGTCGACCGCCGCCTCGTGCCCGAGTTCGCGCGGGACCTCGCGACCTGGATCCAGGGTCTGCCCGCCACGGCCGGCGCCGCACCGCGGATCGCGGGCGACGAGCCGTACCAGCGGTACGTCGCCGAGCCCGTCGAGCGACCCCGGTGGTACGCCGAGGGCGACCTGCTGGTCGCCGGCGTCGTCGGCGCGCTGCTGGCGGTCGTCCTCGGCCCGGTCCTGTGGGCCGTGCGCCGGCTGCGGGGCACGCGCGAGCGGATGCTGGCCGACGGCGTCCGCGCACCGCTCGCGATGGTCTCGGCGGGCGCCGTGACGACGCTGGTCGCGCTCGCGGCCTACCTGCTCGTGGTCGCGAACATGGCGCAGAACTACCGGACCAACGCGTGGGTCGTCCAGGGCGGGTGGCTCGGCGTGCGGATGGCCGGCGTCGCGACGGTCGTCGCCGGGGTCGTGCTCGTGTTCCGCGTCCTCGACGGTCGCCGCCGTGGCGCCGTGCCGGCCGCACGGACCGCGGCGGGGGAGTGGGCGCTCGCGGGCGCGGTCGGCGGGTCGACGATGCTGCTGCTCCTCGGCGCCTACTTCGGCGTGTTCCCGACCCTCGGCTGAGGACGTTCACCCGGAGGGCGGCGCTGCGACGTGTGCACGCGGCGATAGGGTGCGGGCGGCGTGCCGCCGGACGCGTGTCCGGGCCGCGGTCAGGCGCCGCTGGTGGTCACCCGCGAGGGTGGGAGGGAGCACGATGAGCCGGCCCGAGGACTTCACGCGCGAGCAGGCGTCGGACCCGTCGACGCCCGCCCAGACGCTCGCGGACATCGCCGCGCTGCGTGAGGACCTGCGACCGCTCGTCGCGGCCAACCCGTCGGCGTACGACGGGCTGCTCGAGTGGCTCGGCTCGCTCGGCGAGCCCCCGGTCGACCGCGCGCTGCGGGAGCGGCGCGAGCGCGCAGCCGGTGGTGCGACGGACGGCTCGCGCGGTGCCGCTGGGGCCAGTGCTGCCGGTGCTGCCGGTGCGGCCGGTGCCGCGGTCCACCCCGCCGACGCGGTCGGCGACCGGATCCGTGACCTGGCCGGCGGTGACGACCGGTCCGCCGTGCTGGGCGCCGCCGCACCGCCGTCCGGTGCGCCGTCGGCCGGGGCGGCACCCCTGGGCGCACCGCAGCCGTTCGGCGCCGTCCCCCCCTACGGTGCGCCCCAGCCGTTCGGCGCGGCGCCGCCCCACGGCTCGGCCGCCCCGCACGGCGACGCCCCCGCGTACGGCGGGCCACCGACGTCGGGTCACGTGCTGCCCCCGTTCGGCCCGTCGGGTGACGTGCGGCCGCCCGGTCCGGCGTCGGGACCGTTCGGCGCGGCCGACGGCCCCGGCGCGCACGGGACGCCCGGTGGCGGCTTCGGGCCACCCCCGGGCGGGCCCTACGGCGCCCCCGGGCCCTACGGCGCACCCGGGCCCTACGGGGTCCCGCCCTACGGCGGGCCGGCGCCGCGGCGGTCCCGGCGGGTTCTGTGGATCGTGCTCGGGGTGGTCGGCGGCCTGCTCGTCGTCGGCGCCGTGGTGGTCGCGGTGCTGGTCGGCCGTCTCATCGGGTCCGTCGAGGACGTCCCGGACGAGACGCTCGACGCCTACCGTGCGGCGTGCACGGACGGCGACTGGCAGGCGTGCGACGACCTCTTCGTCGAGTCCCCGTTCGGCTCGGAGGACGAGCGGTTCGGGTCCACGTGCGGCAACCGCACCGAGGAGACCTGGGGCGGCTGCGTCGAGGAGATGGCGGGCGGCGACGTCTCCGGCGGCGTCGAGGAGGGCGAGGCGTACGGCGACGACGCCGAGCTGGACGCGCTGTGGGACGCGTGCGCGGGCGGCGACGGCGAGGCGTGCGACGACCTGTACTGGGACTCGCCGATCGGCTCGCAGTACGAGGACTTCGGCAGCACGTGCGGCGGGACGACCGCGGAGACCGAGGGCGGGTGCTCGGTCGCGGGCACCCAGACCTACGGCGACGACGCCGAGCTGGACGCGCTGTGGGACGCGTGCGCCGCGGGTGACGGGTCGGCGTGCCAGGACCTGTACTTCGAGGCCCCGATCGGCTCGGAGTACGAGACCTTCGGTGCGACGTGCGGCGGGCGCGAGGAGCGCGGGAACAGCTGCACGGACTGACCCGGGCCGGCACCAGGCCACGCCGAGGCGCGCCGGCGGGCTGTGTGGGACCGTGCGCGCAGACGCACGACGACGGCCCTGCGCCGGCGCCACCGCGGCGGGCGCCGGCGGGCGCACCCGGGACCGCGCGGTACAGTGACCGGGTGCGTGCGTTCCGACGGGGGCTCCTCCTTCGATGCCGCGGCGGGGCCTGACGACGACCGGTCCCTCGCCGCGGTGGCTGGTGTGCCCGGTCGACGTCAGCCCACCTGCGAAGGACGAGTCATGAGCACCCAGAACCCTGTCAGCACCACCGGCGCCGCGTCGTACGCGGAGCGGACGGCCCAGCGGCCGTCGCCGATGCCTGTCCACAAGTACCGGCCGTTCCACGACCAGATCACGGTCGACCTCCCGGACCGCACGTGGCCCGGGCGTCGCATCGACAAGGCCCCGCGCTGGTGCGCGGTCGACCTGCGGGACGGCAACCAGGCGCTCATCGAGCCCATGAACGCCGAGCGCAAGCTGCGGATGTTCGAGCTGCTCGTCGAGATGGGCTACAAGGAGATCGAGGTCGGCTTCCCCTCGGCGTCGCAGACGGACTTCGACTTCGTCCGGATGCTCATCGAGGAGGACCGCATCCCCGACGACGTCGTCATCCAGGTCCTGACGCAGTCCCGCGAGCACCTCATCGAGCGCACCTACGAGGCGATCGCGGGTGCGAAGCAGGCGATCGTCCACCTGTACAACTCGACGTCGATCCTGCAGCGCGAGGTCGTGTTCCGCTCGGACGAGGACGGCATCGTCGACATCGCGCTCGAGGGTGCGCGCCTGTGCCGCAAGTACGAGGAGACGATCCCGGGCACGGAGGTCTTCTACGAGTACTCGCCCGAGTCGTACACGGGCACCGAGCTGGAGTTCGCGCTCCGCATCTGCAACGCCGTGCTCGACGTGCTCGAGCCGACGCCCGAGCGCAAGGTGATCATCAACCTGCCGGCGACGGTCGAGATGGCCACCCCGAACGTGTACGCCGACTCGATCGAGTGGATGAGCCGGCGTCTGGCGCACCGCGAGAACGTCGTGCTCTCGCTGCACCCGCACAACGACCGCGGCACGGCCGTCGCGGCGGCCGAGCTCGGCTACCTCGCGGGTGCCGACCGGATCGAGGGCTGCCTGTTCGGCAACGGCGAGCGGACGGGCAACGTGTGCCTGGTGACGCTCGGCATGAACCTCGCGAGCCAGGGCGTCGACCCGCAGATCGACTTCAGCGACATCGACCGGGTGCGTCGCACGGTCGAGTACTGCAACCAGATGCCGGTCCCCGAGCGGCACCCGTACGCCGGCGACCTCGTCTTCACCGCCTTCTCGGGATCGCACCAGGACGCGATCAAGAAGGGGTTCGAGGCGATGGACGCCCGCGCGGCCGCGCAGGGCGTCGTGGTCGACGACCTCGTGTGGGCGGTCCCGTACCTGCCGATCGACCCGCGTGACCTCGGGCGGTCCTACGAGGCCGTCATCCGGGTCAACTCGCAGTCCGGCAAGGGCGGCGTCGCCTACCTCCTCAAGAACGAGCGTCACCTCGACCTGCCGCGACGCCTGCAGATCGAGTTCTCCCGCGTCGTGCAGGCCTACACCGACCAGCACGGCTCCGAGGTCACCGCGGACGACCTCTGGCGGATCTTCCAGGACGAGTACCTGCCCGTCGAGCCCGGCTCCGGCCTCGCGCCGTGGGGCCGGTTCGCGCTGCGCGGCAGCCGCGCGACCAGTGGCGAGGGCGGGCCCGACACCCTGTCGGTCGACCTCGTCGACTCTGGCGCGCCCGTCACCGCCGAGGGTGCGGGCAACGGTCCGGTCGACGCCTTCGTCCGCGCCCTCGCGTCGCTCGGGCAGCAGGTCGAGGTGCTCGACTACGCCGAGCACGCGCTCTCCACGGGTGGCGACGCGACCGCCGCGGCCTACGTCGAGTGCCTCGTCGGCGACACCGTGCTCTGGGGCGTCGGCATCGACCCGTCGATCACGACCGCGTCGTTCAAGGCCATCATCTCGGCGGTCAACCGCGCGCACCGCGGCTGAGCAGGCGGGCCCCGGGGTTCACCCCGGGGCCCGCGCCGCCGCTGCGTCCGGATGCCGAGCCGGCCCTTCCGGACCGATGCGGTGGCCTCCCTGGCTCACCGACGCTTGGGGCTGCGCCGCTGCGACCGTGCGACCTGCTTCCAGCGGTCGGTGAGCTCGGCGCGGAGCCGCTGGTCCGTCCGCGCTGCGACCCACATCGCCTCGCGCTCGAGCTTGCGGTGGCTCTCGAGCCGCCGTGCCGTCAGCCGTCCGTCCGCGACCGCCTCCAGGACGGCGCACCCGGGCTCGGTGCGGTGCGTGCAGTCCCGGAAGCGGCACCCCGCGGCGAGGTCCGCGACGTCCGCGAACACCTCGTCGACGCTCGTGCCGGCGGCCAGCCCGACCGTCCGCAGCCCCGGCGTGTCGAGCACCGCACCGCCGTCGGGGGCGAGGTGCAGCTCGCGCGTCACCGTCGTGTGCCGCCCCTTGCCCTCGACGCCGAGGGACCGTGTGGCCATCGGGCCGCCACCGGCAGGCGTCGTCGTCGGGGCGACGAGCGCGTTGAGGAGCGTCGACTTGCCGACGCCCGACGCACCCAGGAGAGCGACCGTCGCACGCGTCGCCAGGATCTCCCGCAGGGGCTCGAGGCCGCGCCCGAGCGTCGTCGCGACCGTGACGACCTCGACGCCCGGGGCGATCGCGGCGACCTCGGCCACGGCACCCCGCGTGTCGGTCACGAGGTCCGCCTTCGTCAGCACGACGAGCGGTCGCGCGCCGGACGACCACGCGAGGGCGAGGAGCCGTTCGAGCCGCCCGAGGTCGAGGTCCGGGACCAGGCCCTCCACCACCGCCGCGACGTCGACGTTCGCGGCGAGCACCTGGCCGTGCGACGTCCTGCCCGCCTCGGCGCGGACGACCTCGGTGCGCCGGGGCAGCACGGCGTCGAGCTGGAAGGCGGTGCGCTCGCGGTCGGCACGGCGCAGCACCACCCAGTCCCCGGCCGCGGGCACGGCACGAGGGTCCGACGCCGTCTCGCGGACGAGGCGCGGGTGCCACTGCGCGGTCAGGACCCGCAGGGAGGTCCCGTCGTCGTCGGGGACCAGGACGTCGGATGCGCGCAGGTGGGCGCGGCACACGCGTCCCACGAGGACGTCGGGCGCGAGCGTCTCGGGCGGCGTGGTGAGCGTGCCGCGCCGGCCGGCGTCCCACCCGAGCCGCGAGAGCGCGGCCGGCGGGCCGTCGTCGTGCGACGCGGTGGGCACGAGGGCGCGGGCCGCGCCGGTGCGTGGACCGTCGGGTCCGGGGCCGTCCTGGTCGTCAGGGGTCGAGCGGACGGGGTGGTGCGTGGAGGTCATCGGTGCGTCCTTCGGGAGCGGGGGCACGGCCGAGGGGCCGACCCGGGAGGTGGACGGGCACGGCGCAGCAGGTCATGGCCACGCACCTCCTCCCGCTCGTGAGGACCCGACCGGGTCCTGGGCACGCGCCCGACGCTACGGACGGCCGCCCGTCGGACGCACGCGATTTTCGGAGCGGGTGGGGCGGCCCGCGGTGCGGCGCGTGGGCCCGGCGGTCGCGGAAGGGGGAGAATGGGTCGGTGAGCCTCTACCGCGACGAGGGCATCGTCCTGCGTGCCCAGAAGCTGGGGGAGGCGGACCGGATCGTGACCCTGCTGACGCGGCACCACGGCAAGGTGCGCGCGGTCGGGAAGGGCGTGCGCCGGACGTCGTCGCGGTTCGGGTCGCGCCTCGAGCCCTTCATGGTCGTGGACGCGCAGCTGCACACGGGTCGGAGCCTCGACATCGTGACCCAGGCGGAGACGCTGGCCCCGTACGGCCGCGCCGTGTGCGCCGACTACGCGCTCTACACCGCCGGGACGGCGATGCTCGAGACGGCCGACCGGCTCGTCGAGGCGGAGAAGGAACCGTCGGTCCAGCAGTACCTCCTGCTCGTCGGCGCGGTGCGCGCGCTCGCGGAGCGGGCCCACGCACCGGGTCTCGTGCTCGACTCGTACCTCCTGCGCGCGCTCGCCGTGGCGGGCTGGGCACCCTCGTTCACCGAGTGCGCGCGGTGCGGGGCGCCGGGTCCCCACAGCGCGTTCGCGGTCGCCTCCGGTGGCGCCGTCTGCGCCGCGTGCCGTCCGCCGGGCGCCGCTGCGCCCGCCCCGGAGACGTTCGCGCTGCTCGCCGCGCTCCTCACGGGTGACTGGCCTGCGGCCGACACGAGCGCCGAGCGGCACCGCTCCGAGGCGAGCGGCCTGGTCGCGGCGTTCCTCCAGTTCCACATCGAGCGGCAGCTGCGCTCGCTGCGGCTCGTGGAGCGCATCTGATGGCGCGTCGGTCACGGGACGTGCTGCCCGAGCGCGGCCACGTCGTGCCTCCGCCGCCGCACCCGTCGGGCGCCCGGCCACCCCTCGTCCCGCGCGAGCTCGTCCCGCAGCACGTCGCGATCGTCATGGACGGCAACGGCCGGTGGGCCAACGCGCGCGGCCTGCCGCGCACCGCGGGCCACGAGGCGGGCGAGGCCGCGCTCCTCGACGTCGTCGCCGGGGCGATCGAGATCGGGGTGCGCCACGTGTCGGCGTACGCGTTCTCGACGGAGAACTGGAAGCGCTCGCCCGAGGAGGTGCGCTTCCTCATGGGCTTCAACCGCGACGTGCTCCGGCGCCGCCGGGACACCATGCACTCGTGGGGGGTCCGCGTGCGGTGGGCCGGTCGACGGCCCCGCCTGTGGCGCTCCGTGATCGCCGAGCTCGAGACGGCCGAGGAGCTCACGCGCGGCAACGACGTCTGCACGCTCACGATGTGCGTGAACTACGGCGGGCGCGCGGAGGTCGCGGACGCCGCGCGGGCGATCGCACGTGAGGTCGCGGCGGGTCGGCTCGACCCCGAGCGGGTCGACGAGCGCACGGTCGCGCGGTACCTCGACGAGCCCGACCTGCCCGACGTCGACCTGTTCCTGCGGACGTCCGGCGAGCAGCGCACGTCCAACTTCATGATCTGGCAGGCGGCGTACGCCGAGCTGGTCTTCCTCGACGAGCTGTGGCCGGACGTCGACCGGCGCCACCTGTGGCGCGCGGTCGAGACCTACGCGCGCCGCGACCGCAGGTACGGCGGGGCCGTGGACGCGCTCCGGTCCCGCGGGCTCACCGACGGCACGACCACGGACGACGACCGACCCGCGGGGTCGTGAGGGGAGAGGCACGCATGGGATCGACGGGGGACCTGCGGGTCGGCATGGTGACGTTCGACGCGCTCGACGCGCGCGCTCTCGCGGACTGGTGGGCGCGGCAGACGGGCGGCACGATCCTCGCGGACCACGACGGGGAGTTCGTCGTGGTCGACGCGTCCGGCACGCGCCTCGGTTTCCAGCGCGTCGAGCGCCCCACACCGGGCAAGAACCGCGTGCACCTGGACCTCGAGGCGCACGACCGCGACGACGAGGTCGAGCGCCTGCGCCTCGAGGGGGCTCAGGTCGTCGCTCGCCACGAGACGCCCGGGTTCACGTGGGTCGTGCTCGCGGACCCCGAGGGGAACCAGTTCTGCGTCAGCGCGCGCCACTGAGCTCGTCGACGCGCCGACGACGGCGCACCACGACGGTCGCCACGATCGTCCCGAGGACGACCACGACCGCGACCAGGGCCCACGGCGAGCGCGCGGCGAGCGCCACCGCGCCCCACGCCGCCGCGGTCCCGCCGCCGGCCCACACGAGCGCCCAGACCAGCCACCCCGGGACGGACCACAGCGTGTAGCGGACCCAGTGCAGCCGGAGCAGGCCGGCCGCGCCGTGCACCGCCGACTGGAACCCGACGGTCAGGAAGGACAGCGGCACGACCGGCATGCCCCAGCGCTCGATCGCGGCGATCGCGCGACGCGTCCCGGCCGTGTCGAGGCGCTCGCGCCACCGCGTCCGCAGGGCGCCCGTCGCGGCGCCGCGACCGAGCCAGTACAGCGCCTGCGAGCGCAGGGCCGCGCCGAGGACGAAGAACAGGTAGATCCAGACGAACGGCCAGCCGGCGAGCCAGTCGGGCACGTCAGCGCCGGTCCGTGCCGTCGACCGCATCCGCCGTCGCGCACCGGGCGCACGTGCCGAACAGCTCGACGGTGTGGTCGATGTCGACGAACCCGTGGCGGCGCCCGACCCGGTCCGCCCAGGTCTCGACGTCGGGCCCCTCGATCTCGACCGTCGCGCCGCACCGGCGGCACACGAGGTGGTGGTGGTGCTCGCGCCGCTCGCACCGCCGGTAGACGCTCTCGCCCTCCGCGGTGCGCAGGACGTCGACGTCGCCTGCCTCGGCGAGCGACTGGAGCGTCCGGTAGACCGTCGCCAGGCCGATGCCGTGCCCCTGGTCCCGCAGCAGCTCGTGCAGCTGCTGCGCGCTGCGGAAGTCGTCCACCGTGCCGAGCGCCTCGGCGACAGCGGTCCGCTGGCGGGTCATGCGCTGCATCATCGGCTCCCGGGGGTGGCGACCTGGACGTCGTCGTCGAGCTGCGGGTGGGGGTCGTGCGGGCCCGAGGTGCGCCGCCGCAGCAGGGGACGGGCCGCGGCGGCGAGCGCGTACATGGCGAGCGCGAGGACGACGATCGTCGCGCCGGGCGACGCGTCGTACCAGTACGTCGTGCTGAGCCCCGCGACGGTCGCCACGACGCCCGCGGCCATCGCGACGGCCATCGTGCGGCGGAACGACGACGCGACGAGCTGTGCGACCGCGACGGGCACGATCATGAGCGCGCTCACGAGCAGCACGCCCACGACGCGCATCGCGACGGTCACGGTGAGCGCGGCGACGACGGCGACGAGGAGGTTCAGGGCACGCACGGGCAGGCCCGACGCACGCGCGAACTCCTCGTCCTGCGAGATGGCGAACAGCGCCGACCGCAGCCCGAGCCCGACGCCGAGCACGAGACCCGCGAGGACCACGGTGAGCCACACGTCGCCGGTCGAGACCGTCGAGATCGACCCGAAGAGGTACCCGACGAGGTTCGCGTTGGTCCCGCCCGCCTGCGAGATGATCAGCACGCCGCCGGCGATGCCGCCGTAGAACAGCAGGGCCAGCGCGACGTCGCCGCTCGTGCGCCCGTGCTGGCGCACGAGCTCGATCGTCACCGCGCCGACGACGGCCGCGACGACGGCACCGGGGACGGCGAGGGCGTCGTGCGGCGTGAGCTCCATCGCGTTGCCGACGAGCCAGCCGAGTGCCACGCCCGTGAGGGCGACGTGCCCGATCCCGTCGCCGAGCAGCGAGAGCCGTCGCTGGACGAGGTACGTGCCGATCACGGGCGCCGCGAGGCCGACGAGCGCGGCCACGACGAGCGCACGCTGCATGAAGGGGTCGCCCAGCATCCCGACGACCTCGTCGACGACGCTCACTCCTGCCACCTCACCGCGGGGACGAGGCCGCCCGCCTCGTCGGCCGGGACCGCGTCGTGCGGGTGCACGTGCTCGTGGAGCGGGTCGTCGTGACCCGGGCTCGGCCTGGGCGGCGCGCCGTCGTGCACGACCCGGCCGTGACGCAGGACGACGCAGCGTCGGACGAGGGGCTGGAGCGCCCCGAGCTCATGCAGCACGACGACGACCGTCGTGCCCGCGTCGACGAGCCCCGCGAGCGCACGCGCGAACGCCTCCTGGCTCGGCAGGTCGACGCCCGCGACGGGTTCGTCGAGGAGCAGCAGGTCGGGCCGGCGGACCAGCGCCCGCGCGATGAGGACGCGCTGCTGCTGGCCGCCCGAGAGCTCGCGCACCGCGCGCTCGGCGACGTCCGCGAGGCCCACGACGGCGAGCGCGTCGACCGCGCGACGGCGTGCGCCGCGCGGCGGGACGAGGCGTCGGCCGTGCAGCAGGCCCGACGTCACGACCTCCGCCGCCGTCGCCGGGACGCCCGCTGCGGCCGAGACGCGCTGCGGGACGTAGCCGATCCGGTGCCACGGGACGTCGCGACCGAGCGGCGTGCCGAAGAGGCGCACCGACCCGGCCTGGGACGGGACGGCCCCGACGAGCGCCCGGACGAACGTCGACTTGCCCGACCCGTTCGCGCCGAGGAGGCCGACGACCTCGCCGTCGTCCACGGCGAGGTCGACGCCGTGCAGGATCGTCGCGCCGCCGAGGTCGACGCGCAGCCCCTGCGCACGGACGACCTCGGTCACGAGCAGCCCAGGCCCGTCCGCAGGGCCTCGAGGTTGAGCTCCATGGCTCCACGGTAGTCCGTGGCCTCGTCGACCTGGGTCTCGACCGGGTCGAGAACGAGCACGTCGAGCCCGAGGTCGTCCGCGAGCGCGCCGGCCACGGCGGGTGCCGCCGCGCTCTCGGTGTAGACGGTCGTCACGCCGTGCTCGCGGACGACCTCGCCGATCTCGCGCATGCGTGCGGGGGAGGGCTCGGTGTCGGGGTCGATCCCCGCGATGCCGACCTCCGTGAAGCCGTACCGGTCGGCGAGGTAGCCGAAGGCGGTGTGCCCCGTGACGACGACGTCCCGCTCGCACGACGCGAGGCCCTGCGTCAGCTCGGCGTCGAGGGCCTCGAGGTCGGCGCGGACGGCGTCGGCGTTCTCCCGGAAGGCCTCGGCGTGGGCCGGGTCGGCCTCGCCGAGCGCCTCGGCGACCGCGTCACCGACCGCGGCCAGGCGCATCGGGTCGAGCCAGAAGTGCGGGTCGAGCGCGCCGTGCTCGTCGGCCTCCTCCTCGGCGTGCTCGTCGGCCTCCTCCTCGGCGTGCTCGTCGGCCTCGCGCAGGTCCGCCGCGGCGGTCACGTCGAGGACGCGCTCGGGGCCGCGGCTCTCGACGGCGTCGTCGACCGCGGGCTGGAAGTCGGCGAGGTGGACGACCAGGTCCGCCTGACCGAGCGTGCGCAGCTGGCTGGGCGACAGCTCGACGTCGTGCGCCTCGACGCCTGGGGGCGTGATCGACTCGACCGTCACGAGGTCGCCCCCGACGCGGTCCGTCACGTACTGCAGGGGGTAGAACGCGGCCAGCACGAGGAGGTCGCCGTCGCCGCCCGCGTCGCCCGTCCCGGCGGTCGCGCCGCACGCCGTCACCGAGGCGACCGTCCCGGCGGCCAGGAGCGCCGTGACCCGGCGCGAACGGGGGCTCCGCGGCTGCGTGCCGGGCGCGGCGGTGGTGGCGGACCCGGCGGACCGGCCCAGGCGGGCGGGGAGGGAGAGGTGCATGAGAGTCATTCTCAGGAAACCTGAGAACCGTTGTCAAACCACGACGTCCGCGCCGACGGGGTCGCCGACCCGCCGCCGCGGTGACCGGCCGGTACCCTGGGCCGCTGACGGCGGCTCGGCGCCCACGCGCCCGTCGCGGCGACGCCGCACCGCCGTCGGTCCCGTCCGCGCGAGCCACGTGCGGACCCGCCGAGCGCCCCTGGAGCAACCGTGGCCGCAGCACCGTCCCGTCTCGACGCCGTCGTCAACCTCGCCAAGCGGCGGGGCTTCGTCTTCCCGTCGGGGGAGATCTACGGCGGCACCCGGTCGGCGTGGGACTACGGGCCCCTGGGCGTGGAGCTCAAGGAGAACATCAAGCGCCAGTGGTGGCGGACCATGGTCACGGGCCGCGACGACGTCGTCGGTCTCGACTCGTCCGTCATCCTGCCGCGCCAGGTCTGGGTCGCGTCGGGCCACGTGGGAGTGTTCACCGACCCCCTGACCGAGTGCCTCTCGTGCCACAAGCGGTTCCGCGAGGACCAGCTCGTCGAGGAGTACGAGGAGAAGAAGGGCCGGACCGCCGAGAACGGCCTCGGCGACGTCCCGTGCCCGAACTGCGGCACGCGCGGGCAGTGGACCGAGCCGCGCGACTTCAACATGATGCTCAAGACCTACCTCGGCCCTGTCGAGGACGAGTCGGGCCTGCACTACCTGCGGCCCGAGACCGCGCAGGGCATCTTCGTGAACTTCGCCCAGGTCATGTCGACCGCACGGCGCAAGCCGCCGTTCGGGATCGGCCAGATCGGCAAGTCGTTCCGCAACGAGATCACGCCCGGCAACTTCATCTTCCGCACGCGCGAGTTCGAGCAGATGGAGATGGAGTTCTTCGTCGAGCCCGGGACCGACGCCGAGTGGCACCAGTACTGGATCGACGCGCGGACCGACTGGTACGTCGACCTCGGGCTCTCGCGCGACAACCTGCGGCTCTACGAGCACCCGCAGGAGAAGCTGTCGCACTACTCGACGCGCACCGTCGACATCGAGTACCGCTTCGGCTTCACCGGCTCGGAGTGGGGTGAGCTCGAGGGCATCGCGAACCGCACCGACTTCGACCTCAGGACGCACTCGGAGCACTCGGGTCAGGACCTCTCCTACTTCGACCAGGCCAAGAACGAGCGCTGGGTCCCGTACGTCATCGAGCCGGCAGCCGGCCTGACCCGGTCGCTCATGGCGTTCCTGATCGAGGCGTACGCCGAGGACGAGGCGCCCAACACCAAGGGCGGCGTCGACAAGCGCACGGTCCTGCGCCTGGACCCGCGGCTCGCACCCGTCAAGGCCGCGGTGCTGCCCCTCTCGCGGCACGAGGACCTCTCGCCCGTAGCGCGCGACCTCGCGGCCGAGCTGCGCCGCGCGTGGAACGTCGACTTCGACGACGCGGGCGCGATCGGCCGCCGGTACCGCCGCCAGGACGAGATCGGCACGCCGTTCTGCATCACGGTCGACTTCGACAGCCTCGAGGACCAGGCCGTGACGATCCGCAGCCGCGACACCATGGCCCAGGAGCGCGTGAGCCTGGACCAGGTGACCGCCTACCTCGGTGCGCGCCTCGTCGGTGCCTGAGCCCCGGACCGGGCCGTCCCGGGACGTGGGGGACAATCGTGCGGTGACAGCCGAGGTGACAGCCGAGCCGCAGACCCCTCCCGCCGTCCCGGGGCGCCCCGCCCGGGCCGGGGAGCCGGTCCTGCCCCCGCTGCGCATCGGGCCGCTCACGGTCGACACCCCCGTGGTGCTCGCTCCCATGGCGGGCGTGACGAACCGGGCGTTCCGCCGGCTGTGCAGGGAGCACGGCGCGGGGCTCTACGTCGCCGAGATGGTGACCTCGCGCGCGCTCGTCGAGCGCACCGAGGAGTCGATGCGGATCATCCGGCACGACGACGACGAGCGACCCCGCTCGGTCCAGGTCTACGGCGTCGACCCGGCGACCGTCGGCGCGGCCGTGCGGATGCTCGTCGAGGAGGACCGCGCCGACCACGTCGACCTCAACTTCGGCTGCCCGGTGCCCAAGGTCACGCGCCGCGGCGGGGGTGCCGTGCTGCCCTGGAAGCGGGACCTGTTCGCCGCGATCGTCCGCGCCGCCGTCGAGGCCGCGCGGCCCGGCGGCGTGCCCGTCACGGTGAAGATGCGCAAGGGCGTGGACGAGGACCACCTCACGTACCTCGAGGCCGGCCTCGTGGCGCAGGACCTCGGCGTCGCGGCGGTCGCGCTGCACGCGCGCACAGCGGCCGACTACTACTCCGGCACGGCCGACTGGGACGCCATCGCGCGCCTCAAGGAGACGGTCACGGGCGTCCCCGTGCTCGGCAACGGCGACATCTGGTCCGCCGAGGACGCGCTCGAGATGGTCGCGCGGACCGGCTGCGACGGCGTCGTCGTCGGGCGGGGGTGCCAGGGGCGGCCGTGGCTGTTCGCGGACCTCGCCGCCGCGTTCCACGGCTCGGACGAGCGCGTGCGTCCCGGGCTGGGCGAGGTCGCGGCGGTCGTGCGCCGGCACGGGGAGCTCATGATCGACGAGTTCGGCGACGAGCTCAAGGCGATGCGCGAGATGCGCAAGCACATGGCCTGGTACCTCAAGGGGTACGTGGTGGGCGGGTCGCTGCGTGCGCGGCTCGGCCTGGTCGAGACCTTCGCCCAGCTCGAGGACCTCCTGGCTGAGCTCGACCTCGCGCAGCCGTACCCGGGTGCCGCGGCCGAGGGGCAGCGGGGGCGGGCCGGGTCGCCCAAGAGACCCGTGCTCCCCGAGGGCTGGCTCGACTCGCGGGACCTCGACGACGCGTTCCGGTCGGCGCTCGCCGAGGCCGAGCTCAGCGTCTCGGGCGGCTGAGCGACGTCGTGCCGCGCCGTCCGCACGTCCGTCTGCTCGTCCGCGCCCTGGCGGCCGCGGTCGCTGCGGCGCTCGTCGTCGGCTGCACGGCGGACCCGCCGGGCGGTGCCGGCACCCGCGCGGACGGCGATGCGCAGCCCGGTCCGACGGCGTCCGCGTCCGTGGAGCGCGACGGACCCGGCACGGGCGTCCAGCTCTTCCAGTGGACGTGGGACGCGATCGCACGCGAGTGCGAGGACGTCCTGGGACCGGCGGGGTACGACTTCGTCCTCACCTCGCCGCCGCAGGAGCACGTCCTCGGCGAGGAGTGGTGGACGGCGTACCAGCCCGTGTCGTACCTGCTCGAGTCGCGCCTCGGCACGCGCGACGAGCTCGCGGCGATGGTCCGGCGGTGCGACGCGGCCGGGGTCGCCGTGCTGACGGACGCCGTCATCAACCACATGACCGGCAAGGACGAGCCGGGGGCGGGCTGGGCCGGCTCGCGGTACGAGCACTACGAGTACCCCGGGCTGTACTCCGACGCCCAGGGCGACTTCCACCACTGCGACCTCACGCCCGAGGACGACGTCCAGAGCTACCAGGTCGCCGCGCAGGTGCAGCGCTGCGAGCTCGTGAACCTCGCGGACCTCGCGACCGAGGAGCCGCGCGTGCGCGAGCGCCTCGTCGCGTACCTCGAGGACCTGCTGGGTCTCGGCGTCGCGGGCTTCCGGATCGACGCGGCGAAGCACATGCCCGCCGAGGACGTGGGCGCCGTCGTCGGCGCGCTGCCCGAGGGGACGGTCGTGCTGCAGGAGGTGATCGGTGCGCGCGGCGAGCCGATCCGCCCCGAGGACTACCTGCCCAACGGCCACGTCCTCGACTTCTTCCACGGCCAGGAGCTCGCGGCCGTCGTCGGCGGCGGGTCGGTGCACCGCGCGCTCGAGCTCGCCGACCTCGACACCGCTCTGCCGTCGGACCGGTCCGTCGTGTTCGTCGAGAACCACGACACGGAGCGCAACGGGTCGACGCTGAGCTACAAGGACGGAGCGACGTACGTGCAGTCGCTCGTCCTGCTGCTGGCGCTGGACCACGGCACGCCCGTCGTGCACTCGGGGTACGCGTTCGTCGACCGCGACGCCGGCCCGCCGCAGTCCCCGGGCGGCGAGGTGGTCGACGCGACGTGCGCGGACGACGTCGGACCGGACGCGCGTCCCGCGGTGGGGACCTTCGTGTGCCAGCACCGGTGGGCCCCCGTCGCGGGCATGGTCGGCTGGCGGGACGCGGTCGCCGGCGGGGCCGTCGAGGACGTGTGGGTCGGGCGCCGCGCCGTGGCGTTCGGCCGCGGCGGTGCGGGGTTCGTCGTCGTCAACGGCAACGCGGCCCGGCTCGAGGAGACGTTCACCACGCGGCTGCCCGCCGGCACCTACTGCGACGTCGTGACGGGGGCGCTCGTCGACGGCCGGTGCACGGGACGCACGGTCGAGGTCGACGACGACGGCGGGTTCACGGCCGAGCTCGCGGGCGACACGGCGCTCGCGGTCCACGTCGGGGCCGCGGAGCTCGACGGCTGACGCGTCCGCGGTCGGTGCGTGAGCCGGTCCCGGAGCGCTGAGCGGGCCCCGTGCGCTCCCGGCGACGGGCCGAGGGCACCTACGCTGCCCCCATGCGCCGCAGCGGTGGGTCGGGCGACGTCGTCGACGTCGAGCTCGTCGAGGCGGACGACGACTCCGGACGCGGATTCGGGGACGGACCCGGGGCCGGGCCTGGGGACGGGCCCGCGGCCGGTGCGGGGACGCCGCCCCGCGGACCACGCCGCAGGACGTGGCTGGCCGTCGGCGCGGCTGCCGCCGCGCTGGTGGTGGGGGTCAACGGCGTCCAGGTGGCGCGCGACGCTGCCCAGGTCCGGCGGTGGGCGCAGGTCCCCGGGGTCATGCGCCCCATGCCGGAGCCGCCGGTGGAGGTCTGGAGCGCCGAGGGGGCGTGGGTCTCCGACCAGACCGACGACGTCCTGCTCGTCGGTGGCCTCGGCGGCGGGCAGCGCGTCCTCGACGCCGCCACCGGGGAGGTGCTCCTCGAGCTCGCGGTGGACGACGGCGCGTGGTGCCACGTCGGTCGCGAGGGCGGGCGGGGACTCGTCGACCCGCTCGGGACGCCCGGCACCGACCTGATCCTGTGCACGACGGTCCGGTGGTCGGACGAGGGCACGCCCGGACCGGGCGTGCTCGAGGTCTACGACGTCGCGAGCCGCCGGCGGACGGGCGACCTCGCCCTGCCCGGGCAGCCGATGTTCGACCACGTCGTCGACGGCGACGTCGTCGTGGTCTCGCAGGACGGCGAGGGCTTCGCGGAGGTCGTCCGGTACGACCCGGGAGCGGACGCCGTGCTCTGGTCGTACCGCTCGGACGAGCCCGTCGGTGCGCCGGACGGCAGCAGCAGCCTCGTCACGGAGGTCGTCGGCGACGTCCTCGTGCTGCGGGCGACCTCCGGCTCGACCGGTCTGCTCCTCGCGGACGGCACCCGGACGGAGGGCCCCGACGACCCGGCGGACGTCGTCGTCCGCGAGCTCTCGGGGGAGCGGACCGTCCGCCTCGCGGACATCCACGCCGGGACGCCGCGGACCCAGGTGCTCGGTCCCGACGGCGAGCTGCTGCTCGACGTCGAGGGCTACCCGGGCTTCGGCGGAGTCCTCGACCCCGCGGGGGACGTGCTCGTCGTCACCTCCCTCGACGGGGTCGCGCTCACGGCGTACTCGATCTCCCGCGGCGAGGAGCTGTGGCGCCACGACCGGGGCGTGAACCAGCTGCTGCTCCAGCTGGGCGACGTCGTCGTCGTCGCGTCCGGGGCGGAGGTCGCCGCGCTGCAGGCGAGCACCGGTGACGAGCTCTGGTCGCACGAGGCCGCACCCGACGTCTCGGGGGTGGGGCTCACCGACGGCTCCCGCGTGCTCGTCGCGACGAGGGGCGACCTCGGGCACGACCTCGTCGCGCTCGACCTGGACACGGGTCGCGAGGAGTGGCGGGTCCCGCTGCCGTCGGTGTTCGGCAGCCTCGTCCCCTCCCCGGGCGGCGTGATCCTCCAGGGCGGGACCCGGCTGGTGATGCTCGCGTCGCCCCGTCGCCCCTGAGGAACCGGGACGAGGCGGACGTATCCTCGGCTCATGCGGGGCAGCCGGCCGGGGCCGGAAGCCACGGCTGTCGAGGTCGAGCTCGTCGAGGACGACGGGCCCGTCGCGGTGCCCGGGCGGCACCCCGCCGCTCCACGCCGAGCGCGACCCGACGTCGTGCGGGGTGCGCACGGGGGACGCCGGCACGGTGCGCGGGCGCTCGTGACCGCGGTGGTCGCGACGGCCGTCGCCGTAGTCGGCCTCAACCTCGGCGTCGCCCGGGGCGAGCGCGCCCGGCTCGCGGCGCTCGCGGAGCTGCCCGGCTTCCTCGAGACGGTCGACGGGGTCCTGGAGCACCGCTGGTCGCTCGACGGCGCCCGGTTGGTCGGCACCGCCGACGGCACGGTGCTGGTCGCGACCTCAGCCCACATGCTCCACGGGGTGGACCCCGGCACGGGCGACATCCGGTGGACGGTCGGCGAGCGGCGTGAGCGTGGCTGGTGCGCCGTGCTCGGGCCACGCACCTCGGGCCCGGTCATGGAGCACCGCACGGCGTGGCTGCCCACGCTGCACCGTGCCGTCTGCCACTCGACGACCTGGGACACCGTGCCGGGCGACGACGTGCTGCGCCGTCGCACGACGGTCGTGTCTGTGGACCCCGTGTCGGGCCACCGCGCGGCCACGAACGTGCTGACGGGTCGGCTCGTGATGGTGCACGCCGTCGACGGCGACCTGGTGCACGTGCTCGCCGAGGACGACGGTCGCGTCCGGGTGGTCCGGTGGGACCCGACCGACGGCCGGACCCGCTGGGACGTGCGCAGCGAGGGCGTCGTGGCCGCGACCGGCGGGATCGGGACGGCCTCGGTGATCGGCAGCGCGACCCTCGTGGTCCGCGGTCGCGGTGTGCTGGTCCTCGACCTCGAGAACGGCGACGTCCCCCCGGACCGCCGGGACGGCGTGGCGACGACGGCCGAGGCCGGGCTCCTGCGGGACGGGGCGCGCGTCCTCGTCACCGTGGGGAGCCGGACCCGGACCGCGGTGCTGGACGGCGACGGGACGCGGTGGTCGAGGCTCGGCGTCCCGCTGGTGCCGCTCCTGCGCGGGGACCGCGACGACGTGCTCGTGCTGCGCCCCGACGTCGAGTCGCGCTCCGACCGGGTCCGGGTGGTGGACGTCGCGTCCGGTCGTGAGCTGTGGCGCACGACGGTGCACCGATCCTCGTCGGTCCTCACGCAGCTGGGCGGCGTGGTGCTGCTCGCCGGACCTGTGCGCGTCGCTGCGCTCGACGCGCGTTCGGGGGCACCGCGCTGGGACGTCGAGACGCTCGCGTCGGTGCCCGCCCTGCCCGTGACCGACGGCCGCGTGCTCCTGCTCGCGGTGCCCGGTGACGGCGGCCCGGACCTGGTGGCCGTGGACGTCGTCCACGGCCACCAGGTGTGGCGCACGCCCCTGCCCGACGACGCGCGTGCGGTCGAGCCGGTCGGCTCGGGCCTCGTGGTCGAGACCCGTGCGGGCGTCGAGGGCTGGGGCTGATCAGGACGCCGGGCGCACCCAGGCGGTCGTGTCGGCCGGCACGACGACCCGGCCGTGCTCGTCGGTCGCGAGCGGCCCGGACGCGTGCAGGACCTCGCCGTCGGGCAGGACCACGGACCCGTCCCCCACGACCGTCACGACGAGCACCTCACGGTTGACGAGGGCCACGACCTCGGTGCCGGGGGCGCGGTCGAGACCGTCGACCCACGCGAGCGAGCCCGTGCCCAGCGCGAACTCGCGGCGCAGTCGCAACGCGGTGCGGTACGTCTCGTAGGTCGAGCCGGGGACGTCCCGCTGCTGGTCGAGCGCGAGCGCGCGGAAGGACTCGGGCTGGCTCAACCACGTGCGGCCCGTCGGCGAGAAGCCCAGTCCCGGCTCGTCGGCGGACCAGGGGAGGGGGACCCGGCAGCCGTCGCGTCCCGCCTCGGTGTGGTCGGAGCGCCACCACGAGGGGTCCTGGCGCTCGTCGTCGTCGAGCGTGGTGTGCTCGGGAAGCCCTAGCTCCTCGCCCTGGTAGAGGTAGGACGAGCCGGGGAGCGCGAGCATGAGCAGCGTCGCGGCGCGGGCCCGGCGCAGGCCGGCCTCGGCGTCGGGCTGCGGGTCCTCGGCGCGGATCCCGTTGGGGCGCGACCCGGGGACGGCGAGGCCCAGGCGCGACGCGTGGCGGACGACGTCGTGGTTGGACAGCACCCACGTCGTCGGGGCGCCCACGGCGTCGGACGCCTCGAGCGACTCGGTGACGACCGACCGCAGCGCGTCGGCGTCCCACAGCGTGGTGAGGAACGCGAAGTTGAACGCCTGGTGCATCTCATCGGGGCGCACGTACCGCGCGAGGCGCGCGAGCGGCTCGACCCACGCCTCGGCGACGAGGGCGCGGTCGCCCTCGTACTCCGCCAGGACCCGGTGCCACGCGCGGTAGATGTCGTGCACGCCCTCCTGGTCCCACATCGGCCCGGCGGTGCCCGCGCCCGTCGCGCCGTCCTCCGAGCCGAGCTCGCCCTGGTGCGCCCCCTCGATCATCGACGACCTGCCGTCCCAGTCCGGCAGGCCGGGCGCCTTGACCATGCCGTGCGCGACGTCGACCCGGAAGCCGTCGACCCCACGGTCCAGCCAGAACCGGAGCACCTGCTCGAACTCCTCGCGGACCTCGGGGTTCGACCAGTCGAGGTCGGGCTGGCTCGGGTCGAACAGGTGCAGGTACCACTGGCCGGGCGTCCCGTCGGCGTCCGTCGTCCGCGTCCACGCCGACCCGCCGAAGACCGAGGTCCACCCGTTCGGCGGCAGCGAGCCGTCGGGTCCACGCCCGTCCCGGAAGAGGTAGCGCGCGCGTTCGGGCGAGCCGGGCGCCGCCGTGAGCGCGGCGCGGAACCACGCGTGCTCGGACGAGGTGTGGTTGGGCACCAGGTCGACGACGACGCGCAGCCCGAGGCGGTGCGCGCGCTCGAGCAGCGCGTCGAAGTCCTCGAGCGTCCCGAACAGCGGGTCGACGTCGCGGTAGTCCGCGACGTCGTACCCGGCGTCCTTCTGCGGCGAGCGGTAGAAGGGCGAGAGCCACACCGCGTCGACCCCGAGCCGCGCCAGGTGGTCCAGGCGGGCCGTGATCCCGGGGAGGTCGCCCACCCCGTCACCGTCGGCGTCGGCGAACGAGCGGGGGTACACCTGGTAGATCACGGCGTCGCGCCACCACTCGGCCTGCTCGGGGGACCGGTCGGTCGCCTGCTCGAAGGCGCGGTGGACGAGGGTCGTGGTGGTCGAGGCGGGGGCGAGCCCGGTGGGCTGGGTGGACGTCACGGCTCTCCTGGGTCTGGCGGGTCCGGCGGACCGCACGGGTGGGACGGGTGGGTGGCGGGCGGGTGATGGGCGGGTGATGGGCGGGTGGGCGCCGGCCGGGAGCCACACGGGCAGAGGCCCAGGTCGGCGGACCTGGGCCTCTGCGTGCCGGGCTGGCCGGGCTGGCCGGCGGGTCGTCAGGCGGAGGACGCCGCTCCGCTCCGCATGTCAGCGTACGGCTTGGCGACCCCGGTCGACCCGCGCACGATCAGCTCGGGGTGGAACAGCAGCTCGGTGCGCGGCACGCGGGTCCCGCTGATCTCCGAGATGAGCGCGCTGACCGCCGCCTCGCCCATGCCCGTGACCGGCTGGCGCACGGTCGACAGCGGCGGGTCGGTGAACGCGATGAGCGGCGAGTCGTCGAAGCCGACGACCGAGACGTCCTCGGGGACCGCGAGCCCGCGCGACCGGGCCGCGCGGATCGCGCCGAGCGCCATGAGGTCCGACGCGCAGATGATCGCTGTGTGCCCCGAGTCGATGAGCTCACCGCCGGCCGCCTGACCGCCCTCGACCGTGAACAGCGTGGTCACGACGTGCTCGGCGACGACGGCGCCCGGGTCGCGGCGGCGCAGGGCCGCGGTGAACGCCGCGAGCTTGCGCCGGGCCGGGATGTACCGGTCGGGACCGATCGCGAGCCCGATCCGCTCGTGCCCGAGCGACACCAGGTGCCGCCACGCGAGCTCGACGGCGACCGTGTCGTCGACCGACACCGCGGGGGCGTCGACGCCCTCGGCGAAGCCGTTGACGAGCACGATCGGCAGGCCGCGGCTGCGGAGCCGCTGGTAGCGATCGTCGCTCGCCGAGGTGTCGGCGTGGCGCCCCGAGACGAACACGATGCCGTCCACGCCGTGCTCGATGAGCATCTCGACGTACTCGTCCTCGGTGGTCCCTCCGGGTGACTGCGTGCAGAGCAAGGGGGTGAAACCTCGCTCGGCGAGCGAGTTCTCGATCGACTGGGCCAGCGCGGGGAAGACCGGGTTCGTGAGCTCGGGGACGATCAGCCCGACGAGCCCCTCGGAGCGCGTGCGCAGCTTCTCGGGGCGGTCGTAGCCGAGCACGTCGAGCGCGGCGAGGACCGACTTGCGTGTCTGCGAGGAGACGCCGGCCTTCCCGTTGAGCACGCGCGACACGGTCGCGGTGCTGACTCCAGCCTGCTCCGCGAGGTCCTTCAACCGTGTCCGCACGTGCGGAAGGTTAGAAGACACAGCACCTCCTTGTGATGGTCGCCGCTCCGGACGTCCGGTCCCGAAAGCGTTGCATGAAAGTTACCGCAACGGCTTGCACGACGGCGAACCCGGCGGTTAGCGTCGCGTTCATCAGGGCTCCGGACGGCAGGGATGCCGCCCGGAGCCGGTTGGAGACTCGTGTTTGGAGACACCCACGATGCGACGGAGCATCCCACTCGTCGCGGTCGCCCTGGGCGCCGCGCTCACCCTCACCGCCTGCGGCGGGGGTGACACCGAGGAGCCGGAGGCCAGCGAGCCGACGGCCGAGGAGACCACCGAGACCGACGGTGGCAGCCTGACGATCTGGGTCGACGAGACCCGCCAGGCGGCCGTCGAGGCCGCAGCGACGGCGTTCGAGGAGGAGACCGGCACGACCGTCGAGCTCGTCCAGAAGAACTTCGACGACATCCGTCCCGACTTCCTCGCCCAGGTCCCGACCGGTGAGGGCCCCGACATCACCGTCGGTGCGCACGACTGGCTGGGCGAGCTCACCGCGAACGGCGTCGTCGCGCCGATCGAGCTCGGCGAGGCGAGCAGCGCGTTCGAGGAGGTCGCGGTCGCGGCCTTCACCCAGGGCGGCCAGGTCTACGGCCTGCCGTACTCCGTCGAGAACATCGCCCTCATCCGCAACACGGACCTCGCGGCCGAGGCGCCCGCGACGTGGGACGACGCGGTCGCGGCCGGCCAGGCGGCGGGCACCGAGTACCCGATCCTCATCCAGATGGGTGAGGAGGGCGACCCCTACACGATGTACCCGCTGCAGACGTCGTTCGGCGCCCCGGTCTTCGCGCAGAACGAGGACGGCTCGTACAAGCCCGAGCTCGCGCTCGGCGGCGAGGCCGGCAACGCGTTCGCGACGTGGCTCCAGGCGCAGGGTGCGGCCGGCGTGCTCGACACCGCGGTGACGTACGACGTCGCGGTCGAGGCGTTCGCCAACGGCCAGTCGCCGTTCATCATCGGCGGCCCGTGGATGCTCGGCTCCTTCGAGGGCCTGAACCTCGAGATCGACCCGATCCCGAGCGCGGGTGGGCAGCCCGCCCAGCCGTTCGTCGGCGTCCAGGGCTTCTACATCTCCGCGCAGTCGGAGAACGCCCTCCTCGCGAACGACTTCCTCGTCAACTTCATGGCGACGGAGGAGGCGCAGATGGCGCTCTACGAGGCAGGCGGCCGTCCGCCCGCCCTCGTCGCCGCCGCCGACGCCGCGTCGTCCGACCCGATCACGGCGGGCTTCCGCGAGGTCGGCTCCGAGGCCGTCCCGATGCCGTCGATCCCCGAGATGGGCTCGGTCTGGGCGTTCTGGGGCGTGACCGAGGCGCAGATCGTCTCCGGTGCCGCCGAGCCGGTGGCCGCCTGGGAGAAGATGGTCTCGGACATCCAGGGTGCGCTCGACGCCTCCTGATCTCCTCCGGGAGGACAGCACGACCGCGTGGCGCGCAGCCGGTACCACCACGGCTGCGCGCCACGCGCGCATGACCCCTTTTCCCCGGCGCCTGCTGGCATGATGCGGGACGACGGCACGACGACGTGCCGCCCTCGCGTGCGAGCCGCCGCCCTCCCCGGACCGGAGCACGGGTGACCGGCGTCCGCGTCGGCGAGCCCGCAGCACGGAGGTATCGATGAGCACCCCCCACCCACCCCAGGTCGAGGCAGCGCGGGCGATGGCGCCCGAGCAGCCGCCCGCCGCCGGGACCCCGCGACGGACGTCGCACGCGAGGGACTTCGGCCGCGGCTTCGTCGTCAAGCTGATCCTGATGGCGCTCGTCAACGCCCTCGGCGTCTACGTCGTCCTCGCGGCGTGGGGCGAGGAGTCCTACGGGATCATGTGGTCGATGGTCGCCATGCTCGTCGTGGCCGACTACGTGTACTTCTCGCGCCGGGCGCTGCCCCTGAAGTACATCGTCCCCGGGCTCGTGTTCCTGCTCGCGTACCAGATCTTCACCGTCGTCTACACGGGCGTCGTCGCCTTCACCAACTACGGCGACGGCCACAACTCGACGAAGCAGGACGCGATCGAGTTCCTCCTCATCTCCAACGAGCGCCGCGTCGAGGGGTCGCCCACCTACCCCGTCACGGTCGTCCGCGCGGGCGACCAGCTCGGGTTCGCGATCGTCAACGACGACGGCGACGTCCGTGTCGGCACCTCCGAGCAGCCACTGCAGACCGTCGACGGGACGGCGACCGACGGCGTCGCGAGCGAGGTCCCCGGCTACGAGGTGCTCGGCCGGCAGGAGATCCTCGAGAACGCGGACGACGTGACGGCCCTGCGCGTCCCCGTCTCCGAGGACGCCGAGGACGGCTCGCTGCGCACGCAGGACGCACGGAACGCGTTCGTCGCGAAGTCCTTCCTCGAGTACGACGAGGAGGCCGACGTCATGCGCGACCTCTCGACCGGCGCGGTCTACACGCCGAGCGACGAGGGGTACTTCGTCGCCGAGGACGGCACGCGGCTGCAGACCGGCTGGCGCGTCAACGTCGGCTTCGACAACTTCGCGACGGCGTTCGGCGACGCGCGGTACGCGACGCCGTTCTTCAAGATCCTCGCCTGGACGTTCGCGTTCGCGATCCTCTCGGTCCTGACGACCTTCCTCCTCGGCCTCTTCCTCGCGATCGTCTTCAACGACCCGAGGCTCCGTGGCCGCAAGATCTACCGGACGCTGCTGATCCTCCCGTACGCCGTGCCCGGGTTCCTCGCGGCGCTGCTGTGGTCCGGCATGCTCAACCGGCGCTACGGCTTCGTGAACGAGATGCTGCTGGGCGGCGCGGAGGTCGGGTGGCTCACCGACCCGACCCTCGCCAAGCTGTCGGTGCTCGGGGTCAACCTGTGGCTCGGCTTCCCGTACATGTTCCTCATCGCGACCGGCGCGCTCCAGGCGATCCCGTCTGACGTGCTCGAGGCCGCGAAGATCGACGGCGCGGGCCGCATCCGGACGTGGTGGTCGGTGACGATGCCGCTGCTGCTCGTGTCGACCGCACCGCTGCTGATCTCGAGCTTCGCGTTCAACTTCAACAACTTCACGCTGATCTACATGCTCACGCGCGGCGGTCCGCGCTTCACCGACGCCTCGGTGCCGCTGGGCCACACCGACATCCTCATCTCGATGGTCTACTCCGTCTCCGGCCTCGACGGCACGGCGGCGAAGAACTACGGCCTGGCGAGCGCGCTCTCGATCGTCATCTTCGTGATCGTGGCGACCATCTCGGCCCTGGCGTTCCGTCGCACCCGCTCGCTCGAGGAGATCAACTGACATGGCCACGCAGATGCGGACCCAGGTGGCCGGCACGCGTGCCGGGCAGCGCGGCGACGTCGCGCCGCACAAGAGGATGTCCCCGGGCCGGTACATGACCGAGCTCGGCTGGCGGCACCTCGTCGGCGTCGTCGCCGTCGTCTACGCCGCGTTCCCGCTGCTCTACCTCATCTCGGCGTCCCTCGCCGAGCGGGGCACGCTCACGGGGTCGAACGACCTGTTCTCGACCGTGTCGTTCAACAACTACGCGAACCTCGGCGACACGCTCTTCTGGACGTGGTTCGGCAACACGCTGCTCATCGCCGGGATCACGGCGATCGGCACGGTGCTCATGGGCGCCGCCGCGGCGTACGCGTTCTCGCGCTTCCGCTTCACGGGTCGCCGTGCCGGCCTGACGGCGCTGCTGATCATCCAGATGTTCCCGCAGATGCTCGCGTTCGTCGCGATCTTCCTGCTGCTCATCGGGCTCGGGAACGTCGTCCCGACGCTCGGCCTGAACAGCAAGATCGGCCTGATCTGCGTGTACCTCGGCGGCGCGCTCGGGGTGAACACGTTCCTCATGTACGGGTTCTTCAACACGGTCCCGCGCGAGCTCGACGAGGCGGCGAAGATCGACGGCGCGTCGCACGCGCAGATCTACTGGACGATCATCCTGCGGCTGGTGTCGCCGATCCTCGCCGTGGTCGGGCTGCTGTCCTTCATCGCGACGTTCGGCGAGTTCATCATCGCGCGCGTGATCCTGCAGTCGGAGAGCAACTGGACCCTCGCGGTGGGGCTGTTCGGCTGGGTGTCCGACCTGCTCGAGGCGCAGTGGGGCCTGTTCGCGGCGGGAGCCGTGATCTCGGCGGTGCCGGTCCTCGCGCTCTTCCTCTTCCTGCAGAAGTACATCGTGGGCGGCCTGACGGCGGGGTCGGTCAAGGGATGACGGCACGCCTCCTCGAGGCGCACCACGACGGCAGCGAGCTGTACGTCCCGGCGGGCACGCCGGCGCTCGGGGACCGGGTCCCGGTCCGCGTGCGCGTGCCCGCCGGGTCATCGGCGCGCGCCGTGCACGTGCGCACCGTCCGCGACGGCGAGCCCGAGATCACGCCCGCGCGCCTGGACCGGACCGACGGCGACGAGCGCTGGTTCGTCGCCGAGGTCGAGGTGCACAACCCCGTCACGCGGTACCGCTTCCTGCTCGACGAGCCCGGCGGCTACCGCTGGCTCAACGCCCGCGGCGTGCACGACCGCGACGTGCCCGACGCGGGGGACTTCCGGCTCACGGTGCACGAACCCGCGCCCGCATGGGCGCGCGACGCCGTCGTCTACCAGGTGTTCCCGGACCGGTTCGCCCGGTCCGGCGCCGAGCGCCCGGTCCCGGCGTGGGCCGTGCCCGCCGCCTGGGACGACGAGCCGCTCATCGCGGGCCCCGACGTCGGCCGTCAGCTCTACGGCGGCGACCTCGCCGGGATCGAGGAGCACCTGGACCACCTCGAGCTGCTGGGCGTCGACGTCCTGTACCTCACGCCCTTCTTTCCCGGACGGTCGAACCACCGCTACGACGCGAGCACGTTCGACCACGTCGACCCGCTGCTCGGCGGGGACGAGGCGCTCGCGTCGCTGTCCGCCGCGGTGCACGCGCGCGGCATGCGGATCATGGGGGACATCACCACGAACCACACGGGCGTCGGCCACGAGTGGTTCGAGCGTGCGCGTGACGACCGCGGCAGCGAGGAGGCGTCCTTCTACCTGTGGACGCGAGACGGCTACGTCGGCTGGCTCGGTCACGCGAGCCTGCCCAAGCTCGACCACTCGGCGCCGGCCCTGGGCCCGCGCCTCGTCGACGGACCCGACTCGGTCATCGGGCGATGGCTGCGCCCGCCGTACGCGCTCGACGGCTGGCGTGTCGACGTCGCGAACATGACGGGCCGCTACGCCGACCAGGACCTGACGCACGACGTCGCGCGGCGCATCCGCCGCACCCTCACCGACGTCTCGCCCGACGCGCTGCTGGTCAGCGAGCACTTCCACGACGCGAGCGACGACCTCACGGGCGACGGCTGGCACGCCAACATGAACTACAACGGGTTCAGTCGCCCCGTCTGGACGTGGCTGACCCCACCGGGCGAGCACCCGATGCTCGGCCTGCCGGTCGCGCGTCCGCGCCGTCCGGGAACGTCGATGGTCGCGACGATGCGCGAGTTCGCGTCCGCCGTCCCGTGGACCGTGACGGCCGCGCAGTGGAACATGCTCGGCTCGCACGACACCGCCCGCATCCGGACGCTCGTCGGCTCGCCCGAGCTCGTCGAGGTCGCGGTCGCCCTGCTCATGACCTACCCCGGGACCCCCATGGTCTTCGCGGGCGACGAGGTCGGGGCCACGGGCACCACGGGTGAGCACGCGCGCACGACGATGCCGTGGGGCCGGCCCGCGGACCGGGACGACGCGACCTTCGCGACGTACCGTGCGCTCGTCGCGCTGCGCCGCTCGTCGCGCGCCCTCAGGCACGGCGGGCTGCGCTGGGTGCTCGCCGACGACGACGCGGTGGGCTACCTGCGCGAGACCGCGGACGAGCGCGTCCTCGTCGTGGCCGCACGCGCACCGTGGTCGGGCGTGACGCTGCCCGCGTCGCTCGCGGACGGGCAGCCGGAGGCCCTGCACGGGTCGCTGCCGCTGTCCGTCGGGGACGCCGGCCTGCAGGTGGGCGGCGTCGGTCCGGGGGTCGGGGTCTGGCGTCTCGCCTGAGCCGGCCGTGACGACCGCTCCCGCGCGGTGCGTGCCGTGCGGTTCCGTGCGGTGCCGTGCGGTGCCGTGGCGTGGGGTGCCGGTGCGTGCGGGAGGCACGTGCCGCCGTCGGGACCGCTGGCTAGGGTGATCACGTGAGCGACGCGACGGTTCCCGGCGCGCCTCGGGGCGCGGTCCGGGACGTCGTGCCCGAGGGCCCGGCGGCCGCCCGGGGCACCTACGACGACGCGGACCAGGAGCGCTGGTTCCCCGAGGAGCCGAAGAACCCGCAGCGCACGCCGTTCGAGCGCGACCGTGCGCGCATCCTGCACTCGTCGGCGCTGCGACGCCTCGGCGCGAAGACCCAGGTGCTCGGCCCGGCGAGCGACGACTTCGTCCGCACCCGGCTGACGCACACGCTCGAGGTCGCCCAGGTAGGGCGCGAGCTCGGCAAGGCGCTCGGCTGCGACCCGGACGTCGTCGACGCGGCGTGCCTCGCGCACGACCTCGGCCACCCGCCGTTCGGGCACAACGGCGAGCGTGCGCTCGCCGAGGTCTCCGCCGGGATCGGCGGCTTCGAGGGCAACGCCCAGACCCTGCGCCTGCTGACCCGGCTCGAGCCGAAGGTCGTCGACCGGGCCACGGGCCGCCCCGCCGGCCTCAACCTCACGCGGGCGAGCCTCGACGCGTCGGTCAAGTACCCGTGGTCGGCCGCCGACGCGCGGCGCTCGGGCGTGCGCGCGGGGTCGCTCAAGTTCGGGGTGTACGACGACGACGTCGAGGTCTTCGCGTGGTTGCGCGCGGGGTCGTCCGGCCGGGTCCGCTGCCTCGAGGCCCAGGTCATGGACCTCGCCGACGACGTGTCGTACTCGGTGCACGACGTCGAGGACGCCGTCGTCGGCGGACGGCTCGAGCTCGAGGTGCTCGACGACCTCGAGGAGCGCGAGCGCGTGCTGGGCGAGATCGTCGCGTGGTACGGCGGCGCGGTCCCGGCCGAGGAGCTGCGGCTCGCCATGGGGCGCCTGGCGGCCTGGCCGTCCTGGGTGCGGGGCTACGACGGGTCCCGTCGTGCGCTCGCCGCGCTCAAGGACATGACGAGCCAGCTCATCGGGCGGTTCTGCGGGGCGGCGATCGCGGCGACGCGCGAGCGGTTCGGTCCCGGCCCGCTCGTGCGGTACGGCGCCGAGCTCGTGGTCCCCGTCCCGACGACCGCCGAGATCCTCGTCCTCAAGGGCCTCGCCGTCACCTACGTCATGGCGCCGCGCGAGCAGGAGCCCCTGTACCGGCGCCAGCGCGAGGTCATCGCCGACCTCGTGGACGTCGTCGGGCGGCGCGCGCCCGTGTCGCTCGAGCCGACTTTCGCGGCGGACTGGGCCGCGGCGGCCGACGACGCGGCCCGCCTGCGCGTCGTCGTCGACCAGGTCGCCTCCCTGACCGACGTGAGCGCCGCGGAGTGGCACGCACGCCTCGTGCACCCGCCGCGACACTGACCGGACCGCCGCGAGCCGGGCTCACCCCGGCGCACCGGTCTCGCGGCCTAGACTCACGCCCGTGGCAGGCCGGATCGTTCGTGACGACGTCGCGGCCGTCCGCGAGCGCGTGCGCATCGACGAGGTCGTCGGGGAGCACGTGACGCTCAAGCCGGCCGGCGTCGGGTCGCTCAAGGGCCTGTGCCCGTTCCACGACGAGCGCTCGCCGTCGTTCCACGTGCGGCCCCAGGTGGGGCTCTGGCACTGCTTCGGGTGCGGCGAGGGCGGCGACGTCATCTCGTTCCTGCAGAAGATCGACGGCATGGCCTTCGCTGAGGCCGTCGAGCACCTCGCGGGCCGCGTCGGGATGCAGCTGCGGTACGAGGAGGGCGGCGCGGCACGTCCCGGTGAGGAGCCGGGACGCCGTCAGCGGCTGCTCGAGGCGCACCGCCACGCTGCCGCGTACTACGCCGAGCAGCTGCTCACGCCCGCCGCGGCGGTCGGGCGGACGTTCCTGGCCGAGCGCGGGTTCGACCGGACCGCCGCCGAGCAGTTCGGCGTCGGCTTCGCTCCCCAGGGCTGGGACCACCTGCTGCGGTACCTGCGCGGCAAGGGGTTCACCGAGGCCGAGCTGACGGCGTCCGGGCTCATGAGCCAGGGCAACCGAGGGCTGTACGACCGCTTCCGGGGACGCCTCGTGTGGCCCATCCGCGACGTCACGGGGGACGTCGTCGGCTTCGGCGCGCGCCGCCTGCTGGAGGACGACCAGGGGCCCAAGTACCTCAACAGCCCCGAGACCGCGCTGTACAAGAAGGCGCAGGTCCTCTACGGGATCGACCTGGCCAAGCGCGAGATCGCGCGACGCCGGCAGGTCGTTGTCGTCGAGGGCTACACCGACGTCATGGCCGCGCACCTGTCGGGCGTGCCGACCGCGGTCGCGACGTGCGGGACGGCGTTCGGGTCCGACCACGCACGCATCGTGCGCCGCCTGCTCGGCGACACCTCGACGGGCGGCGGCGTGCAGCTCGCGTCCGGGGCGTCCGTGGGCGGCGAGGTCGTGTTCACGTTCGACGGCGACGAGGCCGGGCAGAAGGCCGCGCTGCGCGCGTTCGGGGAGGACCAGCGGTTCTACGCGCAGACGTTCGTGGCCGTCGAGCCGAGCGGGATGGACCCGTGCGAGCTGCGCCAGGAGCGCGGCCCGGAGGCCGTGCAGGCGCTCGTGCGCGGCCGTCAGCCGCTCTTCGAGTTCGTCATCCGCTCGACGCTGCGACGCTTCGACCTCGACACCGCCGAGGGCCGGGTCAACGCGCTGCGGGCGTGCGCACCCGTCGTCGCCGGGATCCGGGACACCGCGCTGCGCCCCGAGTACGCACGCATGCTCGCGGGCTGGCTCGGGATGGAGGCCGAGGTCGTCCAGCGCTCCGTGACGGCGGCCGCCCGCTCGGGTGGCGGTCCGGGCGGTGACCGGGGAGCGCGCGACGGCGGTCGGTCGGGTGCGCCGGACGGGGGGCGTCCGGGCCCGCACGCGGGCGGGCACGCTGGGGGGCACGGCGGGGGCGGCGACCCGCGGCGGCACCCGACGATGCCCGGACCGGGGGAGCGACCCACGGGCGAGCCCGGCGGCGAGCGTCGTCGTCTGCTCGCGCCGGACCGCGCCGACCCCGTGGCCAAGCTCGAGCGGACGGCACTCGAGGTGCTCCTGCAGCACCCGGCCGCGCTCGACCCGGCGACGGTCGACGGCCTGCCGGGCGACACGTTCAGCGTCCCCGCGTTCCGCGCGGTGCACGAGGCGATCCGCGCGGCCGGCGGCCTCGCGTCCGCCGTGGGCGAGAGCCCCGCGGCGTGGGTCGAGCGCGTGCACGAGGAGGCGGCCGGGCCCGTCCAGGAGCTCGTCACCGAGCTCGCGGTGACGCCGCTGCCCGAGGACCGGCCCGACGCCGTCGACGGGTACGTCCGGGGCGTCGTCGACGCGCTGCTGGACCTGGGCCTCACGCGACGCATCGCCGACAGCAGGAGCCGCCTGCAGCGCATGGACCCCGAGCGCGAGGCCGAGGCGTACGGCGCGGCGTTCGGCGAGCTCGTCGCCCTCGAGCAGCAGCGCAGGGCCCTCCGCACGACCGACTGACGCCCCGGACCGACCCAAGGAGCGCACGTGCCCACGACTTCCCGCATCGCCCTCGTCCGCCGCCCGTCGCCGCGCGTCGCCGAGGGTCTCGTGGAGAACTCCGAGCGCGTCCCGGTCGACCCCGCGCTCGCGCTCGAGCAGTGGCACGCGTACGTGCGCACGCTCGTCGCCGAGGGGTGGGAGACGGTCGAGGTGCCGGCGTCGGACGAGCACCCCGACGGCGTCTTCGTCGAGGACACGGTCGTGATGTTCCGCGGCGTCGCCGTGGTCACGCGGCCCGCTCGGCCGAGCCGCCGCGGCGAGGAGGAGGCGACGGCACGCGTGCTCGCGGACCTCGGCTGCGCGTCGGCGGCGATCCGGGCGCCCGGGACGCTCGAGGGCGGCGACGTGCTCAAGGTCGGCGACACCGTCTACGTCGGTCGCAGCGCCCGCACCGACGCCTCGGGCGTCGCCCAGCTGCGGGCCGTGCTCGCCCCGCTCGGCGCGACGGTCGTCGCGGTGCCCGTCACGCGCGTGCTGCACCTCAAGACGGCGGTGACGGCGCTGCCCGACGGCACCGTGATCGGGTACGAGCCGTTCGTCGACGAGCCGCGCCTGTTCGACCGGTTCCTGCCCGTGCCCGAGCCGCACGGCACCGCCGTCGTCGACCTGGGCGGGGGGCGGCTGCTGCTGTCCGCCGCGGCACCGCGCACGGCCGACCTGCTCGCGGACCTCGGGTGGACGCCCGTCCCCGTCGACATCGGCGAGTTCGAGAAGCTCGAGGGCTGCGTCACGTGCCTGTCGGTGCGCGTGCGGGGGCTGGTGGCGCGCTGACGGCGCCGACGGTGCCGACGGTGCCAAGAGCGCCGACGGTGCCCTCGGTGCCCTCGGTGCCCTCGGTGCCCTCGGTGCCCTCGGTGCCCTCGCGGTCCGCGCGCCGCTGGTGCGCGGACCGCGAGCCGGCGTCAGCTGAGCGGTGCCTTGAGGTCGCCCACGAGCATGCTGATCATCGAGTCGACGGCGTCGGCGTCGGCCGGGCCCTCGCCCGGCTGCTCGGGACCGGTCTGGATCGCGATGTTCGTGAGCGGCTTCGTGGTCGTCGAGCTCGACCCGTGCGAGTAGTAGACGTGCACGGGTGCCTCGTTGCGGAGCACGTCGTACATCCGGTCGAAGTCGCCGAACGGGATGAGCCCGATGACGTGGATGCCGTCGAAGTTCAGCCCCCCGACGTTGAGCGCGTACCCGCCGAGCTGCGCGTACGTCGGGAAGAAGTAGAGGGTCGCGCGGTTCTGGATGCCGTGCGCGAGGACCGGACCCGTGATCGTCACGTGGGCGTAGGGGTTGCTCGCGTTGCGTGCGACACCGAGGGTGTACGTCTCGACCGGGATGGTGGGCATCTCATCTCCATTGACGAAGGCCGACCGGCCGGCGGACGTCGACCGGGGTTCACGCGGCCGGAGCGGCGTGGCTCAGGAGGGGGATGGCGTTCATCGTGGCACCCGGCGGGTCCGGGCGGTAGGGGGCGGCCGGGCGGCGCGGTGGGTCCCTACGGGGCGTTCTCCCGGCGACTCCTGGGATGATCCTCGGGTGACGCCCACCCTCACCCCGGTCCTGCCCGCCCCCGACGTCGCGTCCGACGTGCGGCTCGTGACGGTCGACATGGACGGCACGCTGCTGGACGACGCGCACGAGCTGCCGCGCGCGCTGTGGCCCCTGCTCGCCGAGCTCGAGCGTCGCGGCGTGCTGTTCTGCCCGGCGAGCGGCCGGCAGTACGCCAACCTCGCGGCGCGCTTCGGCGACGCCGGCGCCCGGCTCCTCTACATCGCCGAGAACGGCTCCTACGTGGTCCGCGACGGAGTCGAGGTCAGCTCCGACACCCTCGACCGGGGCGTCGTCCACGAGATCGTCGCCGAGGTGCGCGCGCTCACCGCGTCCGGGGCCGACGTGGGCGTCGTCGTGTGCGGCAAGCGGTCGGCGTACGTCGAGCGGACCGACGACCGCTTCCGCGCGGAGGCCGACCGCTACTACGCGCTGCTCGCCGTCGTCGACGACCTGCTCGCGGTCGACGACGAGGTGCTCAAGGTCGCCGTCTTCGACTTCGGCTCGGCCGCGCGGACGACGGCGCCCGCACTGGCGCGGTTCGCGGAGGCGCACCAGGTGGTCGTCTCGGGTGAGCACTGGGTCGACGTGATGAACCCGGGGACGCACAAGGGTGCGGCCGTGCGCCGCGTCCAGGAGGCCTTCGGCATCACGCCCGCGCAGACCATGGCGTTCGGCGACTACCTCAACGACCTCGAGATGCTCGACGCGGCCGAGCTGTCGTTCGCGATGGCCAACGCGCACCCGGACGTCGTCGCGCGGGCCCGGTACGTCGCCCCGGCCAACGCCGAGAACGGCGTGGTCCGCACGGTCGCGGCCCTGCTGGGCATCGAGCTCGACGGCGTCGACCCGGTCTGACCGGGCGCGCGCCCTGCCGCGTGCCTCTCCGCGCAGCCTGTCGCGCTGCCTGCCTGAGGTCCTGCCGCGTGCACGCGGTCAGCCGAGCCGGACGACGACCTCGGTGAGCAGCGGCGCGACGACGAGCGCCGGCAGGAGCGACGCGACCGGGAGGTCCTCGCGGACCCGCAGCAGCCGAAGGGCGATCCCCACGAGGAGGAGGCCGCCCGTCGCGGTCAGCGCGGCGACGTGCGCGTCCGGCAGGAACGAGCCGAGCAGCACGCCGAGCGCGGTCATGACGCCCTGGTAGACGGCGACGGACAGTGCCGACATGAGGACGCCGACGCCGAACGTCGACGCGAAGGCGAGCGCCGCGAACCCGTCGAGCACCGACTTGACGAGGAGCTGGTCGATGCCGGTCCCGAGACCGTCGGAGATCGGGCCCAGCACCGCGAGCGGCCCGACGCAGAACAGCAGCGACGCCGCGAGCCATCCCTCGACGAACCGCTCCCGTCCCTCCGCGGCCGGACCGCTCCACCGGCGCGTGGCCCACGTGTGGACGCGCCCGCCGAGTCCCGCGAGCCGCTCCTCGAGGCCGAGGGCCGAGCCGGCGATTCCGCCCACGAGCAGCGCCCCCAGGACCACCAGCACCGGGACGCCCGAGGGCATCGCGCCGGTCAGCGCGCGGTCGGTCACGGCGACTGCCGACAGCGCTGCGACGAGCAGCGTGACGAGCCCGAGGACGTCGGTGACGACGTGGCGGGTCCGCTCGCGCAGGCGGTGCCCGACCGCCATCCCGGCGAGCGCCCCGACGACGACGGTGGCGACGTTGATGACCGTGCCGATGCCGGGGAAGGTGCCGTCCACGGCCCGAACCCTAACGGCGCGCGTCGTCCCGCTGCGTCCGCATCCGGGCGGGGACGCGAGCACGCCGTCGGTGGGGGAGCATGGGGGCATGGTGTCCGCAGGGGGCCGGCCCGAGGCCGGGGGGCGGCCGGACGCGACGTCCGACGAGGACGTCGCGCGCCGCCTCGCCGCCGCGCTCGCGGCGGGCCGTGTCGAGTTCCACCTCCAGCCGATCGTCGACCTGCCGTCGGGGCGGACGGTCGCGCTCGAGGCGCTCGCGCGCTGGCACGACGACGAGCTCGGTCCCGTCCCGCCCGACCGGTTCGTGGCGGTCGCCGAGCGGACGGGTCTCGTCGGAGAGCTCGGGCGCCGCGCGCTCCACGCGGCGTGCCGTGACGCGGCGTCGTGGGCGGACGCGGACGCGATCGTCGTCAACGTCAACGTGTCGCCGATCCAGCTCACCGACCCCGACTTCGCGCACGTCGTCGCCGACGCGCTCGCGAGCACGGGTCTGGCGCCTGCGCGGCTGTGCCTGGAGATCACCGAGGCGACCGCCGTCGAGGACCTCTGCCTGACCGACCGGCGGCTCGGTGCGCTGCGTGAGCTCGGCGTGCAGGTCGCGCTCGACGACTTCGGCACCGGCTACTCCTCGCTCACGGTCCTGCGCGACCTGCCGGTCGACGTCGTGAAGATGGACCGCGCGTTCGTCGCCCACATCACCTCCGACGCGCGCGACGCGGTGCTCGCACGGCTGATCGTCGACGCGGCCCACGCCATGGGGATGCGGGTCTGCGCGGAGGGCGTCGAGACGACCGAGCAGGCGCGGCAGCTCGTCGCGCTCGGCTGCGACCGGGCGCAGGGGTGGCTGTTCTCCGCGGCCCTCCGCCCGGACGACCCGCGGCTCGCGGACGCCGTCCGGGGCACGCCGCTCGTGGCACGGCCGATCACCGACCACGACGCGTCGCTGCCGCTCGCCGGCAGCGAGGAGCTGCTGCTGGTGACGCGCGCGGACGGCCGGATCGCGTTCGCGTCCGCCGCGGCCGTGCAGCTCCTGGGGACCGCGCCCGGCGACCTCCTCGGCACGCGCCTCGACGACCACCTCGCCCCGGCGGACGGTCCCTCGTCGGGTGCGCCTGCGGCCGGCGACGGCGGCTCGGTGCCGACCGACGGCACACGGCGGCACGAGGCGCGGCGCGCGGTCGGGGGTGCCCGGCGGTGGCTCGACGTGACCACCCGGGTCCTCCGCGACGACGACGGCCGCCCGCGCGAGGCGCTCGGCGTCGCGCGTGACGTGACCGCGGTCGTGAACGCCGAGCTCGAGCTGGCGGAGAGCGAGCAGCGGTTCCGTCGTGCGTTCGACGAGGCCCCGATCGGCATGGCGATGACGACCCTCGAGGGAGCGTTCCTGCGCGTCAACACGGCGTTCGCGGCGATGCTCGGGCTGTCCCCGGACGACGTCATGATCCGGACGGTCGCCGACCTCACCGTCGACGAGGACCTCGAGACCGACCGGACGAACCTCGCGCAGGTGCGTCGCGGCGAGGCCGACGTGCACGACGTGCGCAAGCGCTACCGCCACGCCACGGGCCGGCCGGTGCCCGCCCGGGTCCGCGCGGCGCTCGTCGAGGGACGCGACGGCGCGCCGCCCTACCTCCTCGCGCACGTGCTGCCCGACGTCGGCGAGGGCTAGGACGCCTCAGCCCGCGGCGCGCGACGTCAGCCAGTCCACGAGGTGCTCGCCGTCGACGGGCCGCGCGTAGTGGAAGCCCTGGGCGTGGTGGACGCCGACCTCGGCGAGCCGGACCGCGACCGGCTGGGACTCGACCCCCTCGGCGATCACGTCCAGGCCGAGCGACCCCGCGAGGTCGACGACGGACCGGATGATCGCGAGGTCGACGTCGCCGTCCTCGACCTCGGCGACGAACGCGCGGTCGATCTTCAGGGTGCTCACGGGGAGCGAGCGCAGGTACGTCAGCGCGGAGTAGCCGGTGCCGAAGTCGTCGACGGCGCACATGACCCCGGCCGACGCGAGCCGCTGGAGCACGGCGCGGGCGCGCCGCTCCACGAGTGCCGACTCGGTCACCTCGACGGACAGGACGTCCGCAGCGCGCGCGAGCTCGTCGACGAGGGTCTCCGCCGACTCGCGGTCGGTGAGGCTCGCGACGCTCACGTTGACGGCGATCGGGAGCGTGACGCCGAGCCCGCGCAGCCGCTCGGCGAGCGCCGTCGCGTGACGGACGACGCACAGCGTCAGCTCGCCGATGAGTCCCGTCTGCTCGGCGAGCGGGACGAACTGGTCGGGCGGCACGAGGCCGCGCGCGGGATGCCGCCACCGCACCAGGGCCTCGAGCGAGACGGGGTCGCCCGACGCCATGTCGACCACGGGCTGGTAGTGGACCTCGAGCTCGCCGTTGCGGATGCCGGAGCGCAGCTCGGTGATGAGCGTGAGCCGCTCGGCCGGCGCAGCGTCGACCGTCGGGTCGTACACGACCCAGTGGCCGCCGGACGTCCGCTTGGCCCGGTACATCGCGACGTCGGCGTGCCGCAGCAGCGTCGACGCGTCCGTCCCGTGCGCGGGCCCCACCGCGGCACCCATCGACGCGGAGAGCGTGACCTCGAGGCCGTCGAGCCGCACGGGCTCCTCGACGGCCGCGAGGAGCGACTCGGCCACGATCGTGAGCGCGTCGTCGGCGAGCGGGCCCGGCAGGCACACCGCGAACTCGTCGCCGCCGAGCCGCCCGACCGTCCCGGCGTCGCCGACGACCTCGTGCAGCCGGCCGCCGAGGACCTCGAGCAGCAGGTCGCCGGCGTGGTGGCCGAGCGAGTCGTTGACGTCCTTGAACCCGTCGAGGTCCAGCAGCAGGAGCGCCGTCGTGGAGCCGTCCTCGAGCGCCGCCGCGACGGCCGCGTCGACCTCGCGCCGGAGCACGACCCGGTTCGGCAGGCGCGTGAGCGCGTCGTGCTCGGCCAGCTCGCGCAGCCGCTCCTCGGCGTCGTGGCGCTCGACCGCGGCCCCGAGCACGTGCGCGAGCTGCTGCAGGAACACGACGTCGTCCGTGGGGAACGCGTCGTCGTCGGTCGCCGCGGCGAAGACCGCGCCGTGGACCACGCCACCCGCGATCACGGGGACCGCGGCATCGCTGCGCAGGCCCAGCGGCAGGACGGGGCCGGGCTGCACGTCGCCCGGGCCGGGGATGCGGGCGACGGCGGTCGCGACGCCGCTGGTGAGGGCCCCGAACAGCGCCGTGCCCCGGACGCCGTCCAGGTCGAGGGCGGGCGGGAGGCCCGCGGCGAGCGGACCGGCCGCCGCGTCGAGCACGACCCGCGCGCCGTCGACGAGCCGGACCACGCCCGCCAGCGGCGGTCGGAGCACGCGGTGGACCTGCTCGACCGTCGCGGCCGTCAGCGTGCGCGGGTCGGTCGCCGTGACGGCCTCCCGGCCGAGCTCCGCCACGGCACGCTGCTGCTCCGCGCGCCGCTCGAGCGCGCGCGCCGCGACGTGCGACGCGGTGACGTCGA
Organism: Actinotalea sp. AC32; assembly: GCA_031844515.1. GTDB lineage: Bacteria > Actinomycetota > Actinomycetes > Actinomycetales > Cellulomonadaceae > Actinotalea. The sequence continues at coordinate 73,343 of JAUZVJ010000012.1, forward strand.
GGAAGTACACCGACAGGCCGGTCCCCGACGGTCGCGCGCGCACGTCGAACCAGCCCTCGAGCGGCGCGTAGTACTCGATGAACGCCACGGGGCGGCCCGTCGCGATCGCCTCGCGGTACGCGCGCTCGAACGACGAGCCGACGGTCTCGGGGAACTCGTCCCAGATCGACGTGCCGAGGAGCTCGTCGGCCGGGCGGCGCAGGAGCCGCTCGGCCGCGGGGTTGACGAAGGTGAAGCGCCAGTGGCGGTCGAGCGCGTAGAACGCGTCGGCCACGCTGTCGAGCAGCTCCCGGGTCCGCGCCGCGGCGAGCTCTGCCGACAGCTCGGCGCGCGACCGCTCGAGGATGAGGGCGGCCGCGCCCGCGACCTCGTGGAGCAGGACCACGCGTCGGGCGCGCTCGGCGTCGTCGAGCCCGGTCGGGAGCCACACGGCGACCCTGCCGAGCGGTCGCTGGTCACGACCCAGCAGCGGCAGGTCGACCGGCGGCACGGCCACGTCGGGTGCGCCGGCGGTCGCGCGGTAGGGGCGGACGTCGGTCCCCGCCCATCCCGCGACGGTGGGTGGCGCCGCGGACGTGACGACCCCGAGGGCGCGCGTGACGCCGCGGACCTGCTCGGAGATCGCCGAGACGGTCGCCGCGTAGGTGCCGCCCGAGGAGACCGCGAGGACGGCGTCGTGCACCTCTCGACGCTCGCCCTCGCGGCGTCGTGCCTCGGTCACGTCGCGGGCGATCCCGTAGCACAGGGCCGTCGACGGATCGGCCCAGGCGCTCCACACCAGGTCCCGCCAGCCTCCCGTCGCGTCCTGGTACCGGTTCTCGAAGCCGACGAACCGCTGACCCGCGGCCAGCCCGGCGAGCACCTCGTGCGTCGCGTCCACGTCGTCGGGGTGCACCAGGTCCAGCACGCGCCGCCCGACGAGGGTGGGGACCGGACGGCCGAGGGTCGTGGCCCACGCATCGTTGAGGTGCACGAAGCGGCCCGCGGCGTCGACGACGCAGAGCAGGTCGAGCGAGAGGGCGAAGAAACGCTCGAGATCGCCCCGCCCGGGGGAGGCCATGAGCAACTGTGACGCGTCGTGCGGGCCACCGCCAGACAGGCTGCAGGCTTTGCGTCCTCCCCAGGTCCCGGAGACCCTCAGAAGGGGTGGAGCAGGCGACGGACGAACTGCCGCGTGCGCTCGTGCGCGGGTTCTCGCAGGACCTGGGCGGCGGGCCCGTGCTCGACGATGACGCCGCCGTCGACGAAGGCGACCTCGTGCGCGACCTCACGTGCGAACTGCAGCTCGTGCGTGACGATGACCATGGTCCAACCCTCGTCGGCGAGCTCCTTGATGAGGCCCAGCACGTCGCCGACCAGCTCGGGGTCCAGCGCGGAGGTCGGCTCGTCGAAGAGCAGCAGGCTCGGCCGCAGGGCGAGGGCACGGACGATCCCGACGCGCTGCTGCTGACCCCCGGAGAGCTGGAAAGGGTAGGCGTCGCGCTTGTCCGAGAGCCCGACCCGCTCGAGCAGACCGAGGGCCTCGGTGGTTGCCTCCTCCCGGGGGCGCCGCTGCACGACGAGGGGACCCTCGAGCACGTTCTCCAGGACGGTGCGGTGCGGGAACAGGTTGTAGTGCTGGAAGACCATCGCGGAGCGGTCACGTAGGGCCGTGAGGGCGCGTGCCGACGGCGGCACGGCGCCGAACGTGACCGTGACGTCGTCTCCGACGGCGATCGTGCCGCCGTCGGCGACCTCGAGGCCGTTGAGGCAGCGCAGAGCGGTCGTCTTCCCGGAGCCGGAGGGGCCGACGAGCGCCAGCACCCCGCCTCTGGGCACGGTGAGATCGACACCGCGGAGCACCTCGTGGTCACCGAATCGCTTGCGCAGCCCCCGGACGGTGAGCAGCGGCGCCGGGCGTCCGACGCCGACAGGACGAGGGGCGAGGGGCTCAGCGGGCGACATGGCGGTCCAATCGGGTCTCGAGCCGGTCCTGCACCGCCGAGAGCCCGAGGCACAGGACCCAGTACACGAGCGCCGCCTCGAGGTAGAGGAGCATGAACTCCCCGCTGAAGGCCGCGACCTGCTGCGCCTGCCGGAACAGCTCGGTGACGAGGATGAGCGACGCGAGCGACGTGTCCTTGACGAGGCTGATGAACGTGTTCGACAGGGGAGGCACCGACACGCGCGCCGCCTGCGGGAGGATGATCCTGCGCAGCGCCGTGCGACGCGACATGCCGATCATGTACGCCGCCTCCCACTGGCCCTTGGGGACCGAGAGGATCGCCGCGCGGATGACCTCGGCGGCGTACCCGCCCACGTTGAGCGCGAACGCTGCGGTCGCGCTCGGCCACGGGTCGATCACCACGCCGATGGACGGCAGGCCGTAGAAGATCACGAAGAGCTGCACGAGCAGCGGCGTCCCACGGATCACGGAGACGTAGCCGCGGGCCAGGCCCGACAGCCACCACCGGCCCGAGAGCCGCATCAGGGCGACGACGAGCGCGAGCGCCAGGCCGATCGCGAAGGAGACGAGCGTGAGCGGGATCGTCCCGCGCAGGGCGCCGGCCGTGATCGGCCACAGCGACGACCAGAAGAGGTCCCAGCTCGTCTCGCCCATGGTCACCAGCGTCCCGGTCGTCCGGCGGCCGCGCGAGCGCGGGGCCGCCGGACGGGTCCCGGGAGGCGGCAGCGGCGGCTCAGGAGCGCGAGCCCGAGACGTCCTCGCCGAAGTACTTCTCGGAGATCTCCGCCAGGGTGCCGTCCTCGGCCAGCGTCTCGAGCGCCTCGTCGAACGCCTCGGCGAGCGCGGTGTCCTCCTTGGCGAACGCGAACGCCGAGAGCGACTCCTCCTCGGTCTCCGCCGCGATCTTCAGGCCGGACGCATCGGACGTCTTCGCGTGGTCGAGGAACGTCAGCCTGTCGTTGATCGTCGCGTCCACGCGGCGCTGCTCGACCAGCGCGACCGACTGGGCCCAGCCCTCGACCGCCTCGATCGTCGCGCCGCTCTCCTCTGCGAGCGCCTTCCAGTTGCTCGTCAGCGACTGCGCCGCCGTGCGCCCGTCGAGGTCCTCGAACGACGAGATGGACGTGTCGTCGGCCCGCACGACGACGACGCCGGTCGAGACCGTGTACGGCGTCGAGAAGGTGTACTGCTCCTCGCGCTCCGGCGTGATCGACACCTGGTTCGCGATGACGTCGAAGCGACCGGCGTCGAGGCCGGCGAAGATCGCGTCCCACTGGGTCTCCTCGAAGCGCACCTCGAGCCCGAGCTCGTCGGCGACGGCCTGGACGATCTCGACGTCGTACCCGGTCAGCTCGCCCGAGCCGCCCTCGTGGAACGAGAACGGGCGGTACGTGCCCTCCGTCGCCACCACGAGCGTCCCGGGCGTGGCGAGGCCCTCGACGGACTCCGCGCCCGGTGAGGGTGCCGCCTCGGGCTGGGAGGAGCAGCCTGCGACGGCCAGGCCGACGAGGGCGGTGAGCGTGGCGGCGGTGCGGGGGGCGATGCGCGAGGTCATGCGGTCCTCCGGGGCAGGCGGGTACGGGACCGGGGCGCCGTCGACCCGGGACGAGGACGACAACAGTCCGTAGGGACCCGGTGTTCCCGCCGGGCGCGGCTCGCGGCGGAACCGCCCGGGCCGCCGGCGCGTTGGTCAGGCGACGACGACGTCGGCGAAGCCCGCCCCGCGCACCGCGGCGGCGCCGGATCCTGGCAGCGGGTCCCGGCGGCGCCGACCGGAGCCGACCGCACCGCCGACCGCACCCCCGACCGCACCCCACCGGGCCCGCCGGAGCCGAGGAGCACGCCGCATGACGACCGCCGAAGCCGACCAGCCGGACATCCGTCCCAGCGCGAAGGAGGTCGGTCACGGGCTCGGCGCGCCCTGGTCGCTCGCGGCCGAGGACGTCCTGCGCGAGGTCGCCGGGAGCCGGGAAGGTCTCGGCGGTCGCGAGGCCGAGGAGCGGCTCGACCGCCACGGCCGCAACGCCCTGCCCGAGCCGCCGCGGCCGTCGGCGGTCCGGCGCCTGCTGAGCCAGTACGCCGACGTCCTCATCTACATCCTGGTCGTCGCGGCGGCGCTCAAGGCGTTCACGCGCGACTGGGTCGACCTCGTCGTGATCGTCGTCGTCATCGTCGCGACGGGTCTGATCGGCTTCGTCCAGGAGGGCCGGGCGGCGTCCGCGCTCGCGGGTCTGCGCCGGATGCAGTCGCTCGACGCGCAGGTGCGCCGCGACGGCGACTGGGGCGTGGTCGACTCGGCGACCCTGGTCGTGGGGGACGTGGTCCGCGTGCGCAGCGGGGACCGGGTGCCGGCCGACGTCCGGCTGCTCACCTCGGCCCAGCTCCAGGTCGACGAGTCGGCCCTGACGGGCGAGTCGGTGCCCGCCGAGAAGTCGGTCGAGGCCGTCGACCCCGACGCGGGCGTCGGCGACCGCACACCCATGCTGTTCTCGGGCACGATCGTGACCGCCGGGAACGGCGAGGGCGTCGTCGTCGCGACCGGGCGGGACACCGAGATCGGCCGGATCTCGACCCTCGTGAGCGAGCAGACCACCACGGACACGCCGCTCGCGCGCCAGCTCGACCACCTCGGCAAGCAGCTGTCGGTGCTCATCGCCGTCCTCGCCGTCGTCATGCTGCTCGTCGGCCGCCTCGTGCACGGGCTCGACGTCGACGCGCTCATCTCGGCGGCCATCGGGTTCGCGGTCGCGGCCGTGCCCGAGGGGCTCCCGGCCCTGGTGACGATCACGCTCGCGCTCGGCGTGCAGCAGATGGCCCGGCGTCGGGCGATCACGCGCAGGATGGAGGCCGTCGAGACTCTCGGCTCGACGACGACGATCTGCTCGGACAAGACCGGCACGCTCACGCAGAACGAGATGACGGCCCGTGCCGTGGTCACGTCCGCGGGCTCGTACACGGTCGAGGGCACGGGCTACGACCCGGCCGGACGCGTCGTCGCGGCCGACGGCACGACGGCGGACCCGCGGGCGCACCCCGACCTCGCGGCCCTCGTGCTCGCGGTCGGCATGTGCAACGACGCGCGGGTCGAGCGGGCCGACGACGGATGGCGCGTCGTGGGCCAGCCGACCGAGGGTGCGCTCGTCGTCCTCGCGGCCAAGGCGGGAGGCGTGCCCGACGCGGCGGAACGCGTGCACGTGGTGCCGTTCGAGTCGAGCCACAAGTTCGCCGCGACGCTGGACGACGTCCCCGCCGCCGCGCTCGGTGGGGCCGCCGGCGGCAGGTCGGACCGCGCGCCGCTGGGGCGGTCGGACGGCGCGGTGCGGCTCGTGCACGTGGTCGGGGCGCCCGACCGCCTGCTCGACCGCGCGCGCACCGAGTGGTCGGCCGACGGCGAGCCGGCGGCGCTCGACCGGGCGGCGTGGGACGAGCGCGTCGACGCGCTCTCGGCACGCGGGCTGCGCGTGCTCGCCGCGGCCGTCCGGCCGGCCGACGGCGTCGCGACGATCACGCTGGACGACGTCGACGACGACCTCACGTTCCTCGGCGTCGTGGGCATCGTCGACCCGCCCCGACCCGAGGCGACCGCGGCGATCGCCGAGGCCCACGGCGCGGGGATCCGCGTCAAGATGATCACCGGCGACCACCGCGGCACCGCGACGGCGATCGCGCGCGAGCTGGGCATCGCACCCGGGGAGGGCGACGTCCGTGCGCTCACCGGCCCCGAGCTGCAGGCGATGGACGACGACGAGCTGCGCGAGGTCGTGCGCGACGTCGACGTCTACGCACGCACCTCGCCCGAGCACAAGCTGCGGATCGTCCGCGCGCTGCAGTCGCACGGCGAGGTCGTCGCGATGACGGGCGACGGCGTGAACGACGCGCCGTCGATCACGCGCGCCGACGTCGGCGTCGCGATGGGGATCAAGGGCACCGAGGCCACCAAGGAGGCGGCCGACATCGTCCTGGCGGACGACGACTTCGCGACCATCGAGCGGGCGGTCGAGGAGGGCAGGCGCATCTACGACAACATCCGCAAGGCCGTCGTGTTCCTCCTGCCGACCAACGGGGCGCAGTCGCTCGTCGTCCTCGTCGCGGTGCTCGCGGGGCTCACCCTGCCGCTGTCGCCCGTGCAGATCCTCTGGATCAACCTCGTCACGGCGCTCACGCTGTCCCTCACGCTGGCAGGCGAGCCCGCCGAGCCGGGCATCATGCGACGGCCGCCGCGGTCGCCGGACGAGCAGGTCCTGTCGGGGCGCGCCACCGCCGTCGTGCTCGTCGCCTCGGTCGTCATCGGGGGTGCGACGCTGCTGGTCTACCTCCTGGAGAGCGCGCGCACGGGCGACCACGCCGTCGCGCAGACGTCCGCGGTGATGATGCTCGCGCTCGGCCAGCTCGCGTTCCTGCTCAGCTGCCGCCTGCTCAACGGGTCCGCCTTCACGGTCCGCGTCCTCACCGGCAACCCGGGGCTGTGGGTCTCGGCCGGTGCGCTCGTCGCGCTGCAGCTCGTGTTCACGTACGCGCCGTTCATGCACGGCTGGTTCGGGTCCGCGCCGATCGGCGTGCACGGGTGGCTCCTGACCGCCGGGGCCGCCGTCGTCGTCTTCCTCGTGATGGAGGCGGCGAAGGCCGTCGTGCGAAGGGCTCCCGCCGGCCGCCGCGGAGGAGTAGACCGGGAGGTGGACCCGCGAAGGAGCTGAGCCATGCCTGCCGTCGTCGCCCGCGGACTGCGCAAGACCTACGGCGACGTCGTCGCCGTGGAGGAGGTCGACCTCACGGTCGAGGAGGGCGAGGTGGTGGCCCTCCTCGGGCCGAACGGGGCCGGGAAGACCACGACGGTGGAGATGCTCGAGGGTCACCGCACCCCGGACGCGGGCGAGGTCCGCGTGCTCGGCCACGACCCGCGCACGGGCGGACGGGCCTTCCGTGAGCGCATCGGGGTCGTCCTGCAGGAGGCCGGGTTCGAGGAGCTGTTCACCCCGCGCGAGCTGGTCCGCCTGCACGCCGGCTACTACCCGACGCCGCGCGCCGTCGACGACGTGCTCGCGCTCGTCGGGCTGGAGGGCAAGGCCGACGCGCGCGTGCGCACGCTCTCGGGCGGGCAGCGTCGGCGCCTCGACCTCGGCCTGGGGATCGTCGGCAACCCCGAGATGCTCTTCCTGGACGAGCCGACGACGGGGTTCGACCCGTCGGCGCGCCGCCGTGCGTGGGACCTCGTCGACGCGCTGCGGGGGCTCGGTGCGACGATCCTGCTCACGACGCACTACCTCGACGAGGCCGAGCACCTCGCGGACCGGCTCGTCGTCGTCGACCGCGGGCGCGTCGTCGCGACGGGCACGCCCGAGCAGCTCGCGGCCGCGGCGGGCCTCGCGACCGTCGTGTCGTTCCGCCTTCCCGGCGGCACCTCGTCGAGCGACCTGCCCCCGCTGGGTGACGCCGTACGGGTCTCGGGTGCGGTCGTCGAGGTCCGGACCCGGACCGCCACCGCCGACGTCGCCGCGCTCGCGGCGGGGGCGGTCGCGCGCGGGGGCGAGCTCGAGGCCCTGACGGTCGCGCGCCCGACCCTCGAGGACGTCTACCTCGACCTCGTCGAGGAGGCGACGGCGCCATGAGCGGCGGCGCGGCCCTGCTCGCACGTCAGGTCCGTCACGAGCTCGCCGCCCTCGTGCGGTCGCCCGTCACGCTGATCCTGAGCGTCGGCTTCCCGCTGCTGTTCTTCGTCCTCGTCGCGGCGCTCGTCGGCGACGTCGAGGTCGCGGGGAGCGGGGGCGTGCGCGTGGCGCAGCTCGTCGCCCCGGGCTTCGCCGCGTTCGGCGTCGTCATGGCGACGTTCTCGTTCCTCGCGTACGGGTTCTCCGAGGCGCGGGCCACGGGGGTGCTCAAGCGCCTCGGCGGCACGCCGCTTCCGCGCTGGGCGCTGCTGGGTGGGCGCGTCGGGGCGGCGCTGCTGCTCGGCCTGATCGCCACCGCGCTCGTCGTGGGCGTCGGCGTCGCCGTGTTCGGGATCGAGGTCCAGGCCCGGTCGGTCGCGGCGGTCCTCGTGACGATCGTGCTCGGCTCCGCGACGTTCAGCGCGCTCGGGCTCGCGCTCGCGACCGTGCTGCCCACGCCGCAGACCACGCTCGCGGTCACCAACGGCCTGGTCGTCGTCCTGTCGTTCTTCTCGGGGGTCTTCACGTTCGGCGCGCAGACGCCCACGTGGATGTCGACGATCGGCTCGCTGTTCCCGCTCGAGCACCTCGTCGTCGTGCTCGGCGACGCGTTCGACCCGTTCCTGACCGGCTCGGGGTTCCAGCCCGACCGGCTCGCCGCGCTCGCGACGTGGGGCGTGGCCGGTGCCCTCCTGGCGGCATGGGGCCTTCGCCGGACCGCCGACGGTGCCACGCGGGCCACGCGGGCCACGCGGGCCACGCGGGCCACGCGGGCCACGCGGGCCGGGTCCGCCGCGGCCGTGCCCGGACGTGACCCGCGCGCGGCCGACGCGCGCCCGCGTCGCACCGCGCGACCGACCGTCGGCCGGCTCGTGCTCGACGAGGTCGGGCACACGCAGCGGGCCCTGTGGCGGGACCCGTCGTCGACGTTCTTCGCCGTCGCGTTCCCCGTGCTGCTCGCGGTGGTGATCCCGCTGGTCAACGGCGGCGGCGACGTCGAGCTGGAGGACGGCGCCCTGCTGGGCACCTGGTTCGCCGCGACGATGGCGGTCTACGGGGCGGCGGTGACCGCGTACGTCAACATGCCCGAGTCGCTCGCGGAGGCCCGGGCGCGCGGGGTCCTGAAGCGTCTGCGCGGCACCCCGCTGCCGCTCGGCGCGCTCCTCGCCGGGCGGGTCGCGGGTGCGGTCGCGATCGCTCTCTGGACGACCGCCCTGGTGCTCGGCGTCAGTGCGGTCGTGTTCGGGACCGGCGTGCCGCCGGGTTGGGCGGCGGCGGCGGGCGTCGTGGCGCTCTCGGCCGTGTGCTTCGCGACGCTCGGCCTCGCCGTCGTCTCGCTCGTGCGCTCGGGCGAGTCGGTCGTCGGGGTCACCCTCGGCTCGCTCCTGCCCCTGTGCTTCGTGTCCGACGTCTTCGTCCAGGGCGCGACCTTCCCGCCCTGGCTCGACGCGCTCTCATGGGTCTTCCCGCTGCGGCACGCCGCGAGCGCGACGACGGCGGCCGTCGTCGGCGGCGCGGTCCCCGCGGAGCACCTGCTCGTGATCGCCGCGTGGACCGTGGCGGGGGCCGCGGTGGTCGCGTGGCGGTTCGAGCGCGCGGAGGCCGTCCGGCGGCACCGTCCCGTCGGACCGCGTCGCCCCGCTCCGTCCCGGGCGGGGAGGCGGCACCGCGTCGCGGTGTGAGTCCGCGGGTCCGTCGCGCTACGGGCATCACGGGGCCTGCGTACCGGTCGGCCCGATCTGCGCGTGGACGTGGTTGGCGTGCGCCTCGCGGCCGTGCTTGGTGCCCGGCGAGGACGTGGGGTGGTCCGGGTGCATGACGAACGACGAGGTGCCGATCACGGACGCCGGCTCGGTCTGGCCGGGACCCGCGGTGCGGTCCTGGTACTCGGACGTGAAGAAGGCGTAGAGCTCGGCGAACACCCTCCGCGCGAAGCCGTCGGCGTCCGGCAGCGAGGTGAGCCGGTACTCGAGCGGGCGGCTTCCCGGTGGCCAGTCGGGCAGCCGCGGCCTGGTCGGGTGCGCGAGGTTCGGGACCGACCTGCGGCCCCAGTCGTTGAGGACCGTGAGCGTGTAGGGCGTGTCGGCCGCGACCCCGCGCAGGCCGACCAGGTCGATCGCCCGCCCCTGGCGGTGGCAGTCGCCGCGCGGGTCGCGCGCGCCGCTGATCCCGACGTGGTGGATCTCCGTGACGCCGCCGCTGCGGTGGACGTGGTCGGCGAGCCGCAGGAGACCGACGAGGTGCCGGACGTCCAGCGCCAGCAGGCTCGTCGTCACGGGGTCGTACCCCATCCGCGTCCCGGGCGGTCTGCTCCGGTCCCCGAAGGCGACCGTCCGGAACGTCACGGGGCCGATCGTGCTGCCGATGCTCACGGGGTCGGTCGCGACGGGGGAGACGACGGCCCCTGACGCGTCGAGCACCGGCGCGGGCGTCATGGTGATGACGCCCGCGGCGTGCGCGGCCGCGGCGATCGCGAGCGCCTGGGGCTTCGTGAGGTCGCGCGCGGGGACGTGCGGCGACGACACCTGCGCGAGGAGGTCACCCAGCAGGCTCGCGCCGACGGGCATGGCCGCGAGCAGGGGCAGCCGGGCCAGGACCGTCCCCACGACGTCGGGGAACACCGCGACGCCGGACCCGGCGACCTGGGGGAGCATCCCGACGAGCGCCGAGCGGGACGGCTCGGGGTCGGCACCGAGCGCGCCCGCGACCGCACGCGCGACGCCGACGAGCAGCTCGGTGGTCCCGGCGTCGGCCGCCGTGCCCAGCCGCGTCGACGTGACGCCCTCGGCGTCGACCTCGACGACGGTGCCCGCGGCGACGCGGCCGAGCAGCGCGTTGACCGCGGGCTCGGGCACGCCGGCCAGGTCGACCGCCCCGGCGTCCGGCGGCGACGTCGACCCGTCGTGCACGGGCAGCGTCGCGTCGTGCTCGGCGATCTCGTCGTCGAGCGCCGCGATGGTCAGCTTGCCGACGACCGGATCGATCGCACCGGACGCGTTCAGGATCCCGCGTGCGGTCTTGTACGACGTGACGGCGCGGGACGTGTCGTCCCCGTAGACGCCGTCGGCACCGCCCGCGCCGAGGTCCTCGCCGAGGTCGACCAGGGCCTCCTGGACCAGCGCGACGTGCGGGCCGCTGTGGCCGTGCAGCAGGTGCGCCGCGTGGTCGACCGCGCATGCCTCGAGCTCGGGCACCCCGGCGAAACGGACGGACTGCAGAGCCATGGGGTCTCCTCGGACGGGGTGGGCGGGACAGGGGTCCAGGTCGCGGTGCCCGGGGCGGTCCGGCGGGGGCCGTCCCGCGGCCGGGTCAGCAGGTCGTGCGGGGGTTGAGGAAGTCCCGCACGAGCCGCTCGGGGTCCGGGACGAGCGCCGCGAGGCTCGACAGGTCCACGGGCAGCACGGGAGGTGCGAACGGGCCGAGCAGAGCGGTCGCGAGCACGTGCGAGGCCTCCGTCATGCCGACGACCCGGAGGATCTCGCGCAGCGCCGCCCCGAAGTCGGCGGGTGGTGCCGTCGTCGCGTCCACCGGCCGCACGACGTGCCCCCTCCGCTCGCCCGGCGCCTGCGGGAACGCGGCGAGCGCCTGGACCGCGTCGGCGAGGGAGTCCGGGTCGACGTTGAGGTGCTCGCCCCACAGCTGCATGCGCAGGTCCGCGACCCCGGCACCGACGTGCACGGGGACACCGGCCATCGTCCCGGGCCTGAGCTCGCGGTCGAACACGCCCAGGTGGAGCTCCGAGTCCGTGGTCTGCGACCGGAAGTTGAGGTTGGCGGACCCCACGGCCGCGTACAGGTCGTCGACCACCATGAGCTTGGAGTGGACGTAGATCTGCAGGGACGTCCCGGCTCGCTCGAGGTGGAAGACGTGGACGTTCCCCGGTGCGACCGAGGCGATGCGGCGCACCGTCTCGGCGCGCATGTGCTGATGGACGGCCGACAGCCCCGGGATGTCGTAGTCCCGGCTGGTGAGGAGCACGACGTGCACGCCGCGCGCGGCGGCGTCGCGCAGGTCGTCGACGACCTCCGAGGGCCACAGGTACTGGTCCTCGACGTAGACGACGTGCCGTGCTGCGGCGATCGCCTTGCGGTAGGCCGCCAGCACGGTGTGCTCGCCGCCGGGCAGGAACGAGTAGATGCCGCGGCACGCGAGCGTCCGCAGCACCTGGACCGCGGCCGTACCACCCGTGACCGGCGGTCCGGGCGCCTCGGACGGGTCGACCGGGACCGGGACCGGGTCGTGCACGCTCGGCGTCGTGGGGTCGTTCCAGCGCTGGACCAGCGCCTGCCACACCTGGCCCACGGCGGGCCCCTGGACCCGGGACTGCACGTCGTGCCACCCGGGGAGCGTGATCGTGACGCCCGCGACCTCGGGTTCACGCTGCCGGAACGGCGGGTCCACGTGCGCGGCGTTGTCCATGCGGTCCAGGCACAGGTCGATGCCCCCGACGAAGGCGAACGGGCCCTCGGCGGCGCTCGTCACGACGACCGCCTTCTGGTGGTGCGACCCGAACAGCGGGACGCGGGCGTCGAGGACGGCGTGGCCGCCACCGGTCCGCACGGCCGACCGGAACTCGGCGTTGTCGCGCGACGGGAGCGCGGGAACCGCGGGCCGCCGGAACGGCAGCGTCGAGAACGCCGAGCCGTAGGCCAGGGCGCGGACGACGACGCCGCGCGCGCTCAGCGCCGCGAGCCGCTCGGCGATCCCCGGGCCGGGTTCCGCACGGAGCCGCTGCTCGGCGCTGAACCGCCAGCCGGCGAGGAGCACCTGGTCGCCGGCGGTGAGCGCGTCGAGGCGGTCGGCCAGGATCCCCATGTACGTCTGACCGTCCACCTCGAACGTCACCGAGTTGTCCGAGGTGAACGCCGGGCTCCGGAACGGGCTCATCACCGACTCGTCCAGGAGCCAGTCCTCGACGCGGGGCACCTCCGGAGGTGGTGGGGGCGGCGGCGGTGGTGGTGGCGGGGGAGGCGGCGGCGGTGGTGGTGGCGGTGGGGGAGGCGGCGGTGCCTCCGCCGCGGCCTGGATCCCGTCGAGCGCGACCACCGTGCGGGGCCCGACGTCGTCGATCACCTCGGCCTCCGGCACGCCCAGGACCTCGATCTTGAAGCGGCGGACGGCGCCGGCGGTCTCGTCCCCGTAGTCGCCGTCCGCGCCGAACCGGGGCAGGCAGGTCGGGTCGTGGAGGAGCAGCGCCTGCTGGAGCTTGCCGACCGCCGGGGCCTTCCGGTGGCGGGTGCGGGAGATCCGGTCGGTGTCCGCGGCCACGGCCTCGAGAACGGGGTCGCCGGCGAACAGCTGGGAGACGAGCACGGGGTCCTCCTGGGTCAGCCGGCGGGGCCGGGAACGGGGCCGGGAACTGGCCCGGGAACTGGGCCGGGAGCTGGGCCGGGCGGTGCGGGCGTGCCGGGCACGAAGGTCGTGAGGCGTCCGGACGCGACCGTGCCGTCGTCGGCGCGCGCGAGCAGGGTCGCCCCCGCCGGGTCGGGCACGACCGGGACGAACGTGTGCGTGAAGGCGCCGTCCGCGTCGGCGGTGGTCGCCGCCGTCGTCACGTCCACCTCGGCGACCACCGTGAGCTCGACCGCGGCGGCGGCCGGGAAGCCTCGGCCCTCGACGACGACGCCGTCCGCGCGTTCGGTGAGCCCGAGCCGCGGCCCCGTCGACGTCTCCTCGACGACCGGCCCGGGGAGCACCTCGACGGCGTACGCGTCGCTCGCCGTGAGGTCGTGGGCGACCCCGTCGGGGCACAGGCCGGTACCCCCCGCCTCTCCCTCGCCCGGTGGTCGGACGAGCGAGCGGCACCTGCGGCACATCGCCCAGCCCGGTTCGGCGCGCTCGGGCGGGGCGCTCTGGTGGACGCCGTACAGCTCGCTGTCGACGGTCAGGTGCGGTGCGCTCCCGACGCACACGCCGGGTTCGTGGCCCTGGACGAGGGCCTGGCACCTGCGGCACCAGCGCCACCCGGTCTCGCCGCCCTCGGGCGCCCCGAACTGGGGTACCGCGTAGGCGACGCTCGCCGTGAGGTCGTGCGTCCCTGCCACGGCGCACGGTCCCTCACCGAGCCACAGCGACGTCAGCACGTGGCACGCCCCGCAGCGTCGCCAGCCCGGCTCGCCCGCGAGCACCGAGCTGAGGTGCAGGTGACGGTCGAGCTCGTCCGGCTGGTGCGTCCCACCCGCGACGCACGGCCCCGGGTCGAAACCGGTGAAGACGAGCACCCGGCACGCGACGCACGCCTGCCAGCCGCCCTGCGCACCGGGCGGTGCCGGCCCCGTGCCGACGCGGTAGGCCAGGGCGCCCGTGAGCGCGTGCCGGCCACCCGCCGCGCACGGCCCCGCGGCGGCGTCGGCCGCCTCGACCTGGGCGAGCAGACCGCACCCCGTGCAGGCCCGCCAGCCCCCCTCCGAGCCGGGCGGCCCCGCGCCGAACGGCACGGCGTAGAGCTCGACCCCGGTCAGGCGGTGCTGCTCGCCGTCGTGGCACACGCCCGCGCCGAACGTGATGACCACGCCCTGGCACGTCGAGCACCACGCCCACCAGGTCTGGACGCCGGCCGGGACCACGGGCACGGAGTAGGCGTGGCTGGTGGACAGGTCGTGGTCGCCGCCCGCGAAGCACCGCCGGGACTCGACGGCCGTGTCGTTGAGGCACTGGCAGCGGCTGCACCAGCGCCAGCCCGCCTCCTCGCCGTCGGTGGCGGTGCCGAAGCGGACGCTGAGCGCGGTGAAGGGCGCGTGCTCGTGGGGGGCACCGTCGTGGCACACGCCGGGGGCACCGGTGAAGACGAGGCGCGCGCAGCGCGTGCACGCGCTCCATCCGGGCTGGAGGTCCGGCGGCTGCTCACCCGTGACGTGGACGCGGTAGTCGGCGCCGAACGTGAAGTCGTGCATGTCCTGGTCGAGGCACCCGCCGGGCGGCACCCGCGTGCTGATGAGCCCTTGGCAGCGTCGGCACACGCGCCACCCGGCCTGCTGCTCCATCGTGACCTCCTCGTTCGGCGTCAGGCGCGTCGTACGACCGGGAGGAGCCGGTCGAACGCGAGCCCGCTCGCGCCCTCCCCGCGTCCCGTGACCTTCCGGCGCGACCGCCACACGTGCCGTGACCCGTCGTGCCACCGTGCGAGCTGCCACGTGCGGACCACCTGGACGCCCGCGCGCGGCACCTCCTCCTCGTGCAGCCACGAGCCGAGCGGGGGCACGAGCGGCCCGAGCGGCGCCGCCTCGACGGCGTGGTCGTCCACGAGCCGCGTCACCGGGACGACCCGCAGCCGCACCGACTCCTGGTCGGCGAGCTGCTCGGGCACCAGGGGGAACCAGTGGTCCGGGACCTCGCTCACGACGCGGTAGAGCGGGTGGTCACCCGCCTGAGTCCCGGGCTCCGCGGACGCCGGTCGGTCGAGGTCGCGCGGCCGGCCGTGGTCGTCGGCCACGACCGCCTCGACCGCCCACGCGACGTTCGCCATCTCGTCCCTCATGAGGAAGGCCATGTCGGTCGGCGGGCTCTCGAGCCAGTCGGGCAGCGCGGGCGCGAGCAGGAACCACGGGCTCGTCGGCCGCTCCTGACCCGGTTCGAGGTCGGCACGGGCCGAGGTGAGCGCGAACAAGTTCCAGCCGTCCTGGTCCGCACCGACCGCGGAGAGCTCGGTGACCTCCCCGAACACGTCGTGCACCGTGAACCGCGTGATGCGGCTCAGGCTCGCCACGGGCGTCCGGACCGGCAGGACGAACCAGTCGTTGCCGTACACGGTCGCGAACGAGACGAGCATGAGGCGGCCGAGGTCGATGGGTCCGGCGTCGACCGCGCCGGGGTCGAACCGGGCGTCCTCCATCTCCCAGAAGCGCGGTGCTGGCATCCCGCCGAAGCGGGCGGGAGCCGGCAGGGCGCGCTGCTCGACGACCTCGGGCGCTCCCGCCTCGGCCCCGTCGGCGTCCACGCCGTCCAGGGCGTCCAGGGCCGACCAGTCCAGGCGACCGCCCGGGTACTCCTCGGACCGCAGCTCGACGGTCGGCAGCGTCGAGGACCGCAGCGCGAACGCGTGCTCGAGGCGGTGCTCGTCCCAGCAGTCCTCGTCGGGCGGGACGTCGGCGGGGACGCTCGCGACCCACCACGCGAGCCACTCGCCGGCCAGTGCCGCGAGCGCCTCCGCGTCGAGCGTGACGTCGCCCGCCGCACGGAGCGCCTCGACGGCAGCCGCGCGCGACGCCGGGGCCGCGAGCCTGCCGAGCAGGCTCG
>JAUZVJ010000013.1:0-88547 GCA_031844515.1 Actinotalea sp. AC32
GACCTTCCGCGGCCGCTCGCTCACGCGCCCGACGTCGGTCGGCCGCTGGCTCGAGCAGGGGCACGCACCCGGGCCGCCCCGCCGCGCGGGGTTCGCGGCCGGGCCCGACGTGCCGCGGGCCGCCCAGGAGGTCCGCGCCGCGGCGGCCGCGTGGGCGCCGCACGCCATCGTGCTCGACGTCCCCGCGTCCACGGAGGCGGTCGCGGCCGTGGCGCGGTCCGTCGACGTGCTGCACGTCGCCGCGCACGGGCGGCACTCGCCGGACAACCCGCTGTTCTCGGGCCTCGAGCTGGGCGACGGGCCGTGGTTCGGGTACGACGTCGACCGGCTCGACGGCGTGCCCGCCGTCGTCGTGCTGTCGGCGTGCGAGCTCGGTCGCTCGGCGCAGGGCTGGGGCCGGGAGGCGCTCGGGATGGCGCAGGCGTGGCTGCACGCGGGCGCGCGCTGCGTCGTCGCCGCCGGGTCCGCCGTCAACGACGCCGTCGCGGGCGACCTGCTCGCCGAGGTGCACCGCCGCCTGGCGCGCGGCCGGGCGCCGTCGGACGCGCTGCGCGAGGCGACCGGGGCGCTCGGGGTGCGCACGTCGTTCGCGGTGCACGGCGCGGGCTGGTGAGCGGCCCGCTCAGTCCGCGACGTCCCACCAGTCAGGTACGGAGAAGCACGGTGTCACCGGCCCGCCCTAGCGTGGGCCTGAGCGCATCCCGAGGACGGAGAGCCCCGCATGGTCACGAGCACCTCCACCAGCACGTCCGCGAGCACGGGCGGGACCACGGCCGGGAGCACGGCCGCGAGCCCGGCCGCCCCCACGTCGTCCTCGCAGGCGCACGTCGCGGACAGCCACGACCTGATCCGCGTGCACGGCGCTCGCGAGAACAACCTCAAGGACGTGAGCATCGAGATCCCCAAGCGCCGGCTCACGGTGTTCACGGGCGTCTCGGGGTCGGGCAAGAGCTCGCTGGTGTTCGACACCATCGCGGCCGAGTCGCAGCGCATGATCAACGAGACGTACAGCGCGTTCCTGCAGGGCTTCATGCCCAACCTCGCGCGGCCCGACGTCGACGTCCTCGAGGGGCTGACCACGGCGATCATCGTCGACCAGGAGCGCATGGGCGCCAACGTGCGCTCGACGGTCGGGACCGCGACGGACGTCAACGCGCTCCTGCGGATCCTGTTCAGCCGCCTCGGGCAGCCGCACATCGGCTCGCCGCAGGCGTTCTCGTTCAACGTCGCGTCGATCAGCGGTGTCGGGCAGGTCAAGCTCGAGAAGGGCGGCGTCGCGCGCGCCGAGAAGCGCGAGTTCTCGATCACGGGTGGCATGTGCCCCCGCTGCGAGGGCATGGGGTCGGTCAACGACGTCGACCTGACGCAGCTGTACGACGCGACGAAGGCGATCGCGGAGGGTGCGATCACCGTCCCCGGCTACAGCGCCGACGGCTGGTACGGGCGCATCTTCGGTGCCGTCGTGCCGATCGACGTCCCGATCGAGAGGTTCACGAAGAAGCAGCTCCAGGAGTTCCTGCACGGGTCCCCGCGCAAGGTCAAGGTCGAGGGCGTCAACCTCACCTACGAGGGGCTCGTGCCGCGCATCCAGAAGTCGATGCTCTCCAAGGACGTCGACACGCTGCAGCCGCACGTGCGCGCGTTCGTCGAGCGTGCCGTCACGTTCACGACGTGCCCCGAGTGCGACGGCACGCGTCTGAGCGAGGCCGCCCGCTCGTCCCGGATCGGCGGCGTGAGCATCGCCGACGCGTGCGCGATGCAGATCACCGACCTCGCGGCGTGGGTGCGGGGCCTCGACGAGCCGTCCGTCGCGCCGCTGCTCGCCGCGCTGCGCGGGACGCTCGACTCGTTCGTCGAGATCGGGCTCGGCTACCTCTCGCTCGACCGGCCCTCCGGCACGCTCTCGGGCGGCGAGGCGCAGCGGACCAAGATGATCCGCCACCTCGGCTCGTCGCTGACCGACGTCACGTACGTGTTCGACGAGCCGACCATCGGCCTGCACCCGCACGACATCCAGCGCATGAACGAGCTGCTGCTCCGCCTGCGGGACAAGGGCAACACCGTGCTCGTCGTCGAGCACAAGCCGGAGGCGATCGCGATCGCCGACCACGTCGTCGACCTCGGCCCCGGTGCGGGCTCGGCCGGCGGCGAGGTCGTCTTCGAGGGGACCGTCGAGGGGCTCCGGTCCAGCGGGACGCTCACCGGGCGGCACCTCGACGACCGGGCGTCCCTCAAGCCCGCGGTCCGCACGCCGACGGGCGCTCTGGAGATCCGCGGTGCCTCGACCCACAACCTCCAGGACGTCGACGTCGACATCCCGCTCGGCGTGCTCGTCGTCGTCACGGGCGTCGCGGGCTCGGGGAAGAGCTCGCTCATCCACGGCTCGGTCGCGGGGCGCGACGGGGTCGTGACGGTCGACCAAGGCGCGATCCGCGGGTCGCGGCGCAGCAACCCCGCGACCTACACGGGTCTGCTCGAGCCGATCCGCAAGGCGTTCGCCAAGGCCAACGGCGTCAAGCCCGCGCTGTTCAGCGCCAACTCCGAGGGCGCGTGCCCGGTGTGCAACGGCGCTGGCGTGATCTACACGGACCTGGGCGTCATGGCGAGCGTCTCGACGACGTGCGAGCAGTGCGAGGGGCGCCGCTTCGACGCGTCCGTGCTCGAGTACACGCTCGGGGGCCGCGACATCAGCGAGGTCCTCGCGATGCCCGTGACCGAGGCGGAGGAGTTCTTCCGGGTCGGCGACGCCCGCACCCCGGCGGCGCACGCGATCCTCGACCGCCTCGCCGACGTCGGCCTCGGCTACCTCACGCTCGGCCAGCCGCTCACGACGCTGTCCGGCGGCGAGCGGCAGCGGCTCAAGCTCGCGACGCACATGGCCGGCAAGGGCGGCGTCTACGTGCTCGACGAGCCGACGACGGGCCTGCACCTCGCCGACGTCGAGCAGCTCCTCGGGCTGCTGGACCGCCTGGTCGACTCCGGCACGTCGGTCGTCGTCATCGAGCACCACCAGGCCGTCATGGCGCACGCGGACTGGATCGTGGACCTCGGGCCCGGCGCCGGCCACGACGGCGGCCGGGTCGTCTTCGAGGGCACGCCGGCGGACCTCGTCGCCGCGCGCCCGACGCTGACGGGGCGCCACCTCGCGGAGTACGTGGGCGGCTGACGGGGCGGGCGCTCTCCGCCTCCCCGCTGGCCGCCTCCACCTCCACCGCCGTCTCCGCCGCGGCGAGGCGACCGGCGCGATCCGCCGCGTCCGCCTAGGGTTGACCGGACGGCAGCGGCAGGAGAGGTGCATGACTGAGGCGACCCGCGTCCCGGCGGACGGCGACGACCGAGCGGGCGGCCTGACCAGGCGGCGGAGATGGCCGTGGGTCGTCCTCGTGCTCGCCGTCGTCGTCGCGGTCGTCGTCGCCGTGCTGTTCCTCGCGAACGACCGCGAGCCCGAGGCGGCGCCGCAGCCGCCCGACCCCGAGGTCGTCACGCTCCCCGTCCCCACGCCGACGATCGACCCGATCGACGTCGAGCCGGGGACGCGCTTCTTCGAGTCGCTGCCGCGGACCGTGCTCGAGTACGCGCTCACCGAGAGCGCGGCCGACCAGGCGGCCGTCGCCTCCGGGGCGGTCGAGGCGTACCGCCTCGTGCTGAGCGACGGCGGGACCACCGAGGTCGTCGTCCTCGCGAGCCAGTGGCGCGACGCGGACGCGGCGGGCGCGGCGTTCGACGAGCTGCTCGCCGCCGAGGCGGCGGCAGCGGGCGTCCCCGTGGACCAGGTGGGCACCCCGACGTCGTCGGCCGACGACGACGCGGCGGGCGACGCGACGCAGGCCCCCGACGCGCCCACCGGGGAGCCGACCGAGACCGCCGCCCCGGCCGAGCCGACCCTCGAGCAGGGTCCGGTCGAGGTCGACGGGACGCAGGTCGGGCGCTACCTGCTCGTGACGCGACCGGACGGCTCGGGCACGGTGCACTGGACCAACGGCACCGCGCTCCTCCAGCTCGACGGCCCGGCGGCAGCCGTGCGTGACGTCTACGCCGCGTTCCCGCTGTGACGGGTCGCCCGCGTCCCGCCGGCTGACGCGCGCGCGCCGCTACGCTCACGGCACCGTCGTCCTGAACCGGAGGCCCCCATGAGCGAAGCGCCACCCGCGGCTCCCGTCCGGTCCGTCGCCCTGCTCGGCGGCGGCGTCATGGGCGAGGCGATCCTCGCGGCGGTCCTGCGCGCGGGCGTCCCCGCCGACGGCGTGGCCGTGTGCGAGCGCCGCGTCGAGCGTGCCGACGAGCTGCGTGACCGGTACGGCGTGCGCGCGACCGAGGACCTCACCGCCGCCGTGCGCGACGCGGAGGTCGTCGTCGTCGCGCTCAAGCCGGGCGACGTCCGGGCCGCGCTGACGGAGGTCGCGGACCACCTCGCGCCCGGGGCCGTCGTGCTGAGCGTCGCGGCGGGCCTGACCACGGCGTTCTACGAGCGGCTGCTCCCCGAGGGGACACCCGTGCTGCGCGTCATGCCGAACACGCCCGCGCTGGTCGGCGCGGGGGCGTCCGCGGTGGCGCCCGGTCGCTCGGCGACACCCGAGCACGTCGCGACCGGGACCGCGCTGCTGGCCGCGACGGGTCTGGTCGTCCCCGCGGCGGAGAAGGACATGGACGCGGTGACGGCCATCTCGGGCTCGGGGCCGGCGTACGTGTTCGCGCTGGTCGACGCTCTCGCCGAGGCCGGCGTGGTCCTGGGGCTCACGCGCGACCGCGCGCTCGAGCTCGCGACCGCGACGTTCCGCGGTGCGGTCGCGCTGCTCGACGAGACGGGGGAGCACCCCGTCGTCCTGCGCGAGCGCGTGACGTCGCCCGGTGGCACGACCGCCGCGGGCCTGCGCCAGCTCGACGCGCACGCCGTGCGGGCCGCGGTCGTCGCGGCGGCGGAGGCCGCACGGGACCGGTCCCGTGCCCTGAGCGCCGAGCTCGAGGGATGAGCGCCGCGCGGCCACCGGCCATGAGCGACGTCGCGGCCCTGGCGGGCGTGTCGCACCAGACGGTGTCGCGCGTGCTCAACGGCCACCCGTCGGTGCGCGACGAGACGCGGGAGCGCGTCCAGGCCGCGATCGCGGAGCTCGGGTACCGCCGCAACACCGCCGCGCGGGCGCTCGTCACGCGGCGCAGCGGGATCATCGGGGTCGTCACGTCGGGCTCGGCGCTGTTCGGCCCGACGAGCACGCTCATCGCGATCGAGAACGCGGCCCGTGAGGCCGGCTACTTCGTGAGCCTCGCGACCGTCGCGGCGTGGGAGCAGGACGGGCTGCGCGCCGTCCTCGAGCACTTCCTGAGCCAGGGCGCCGACGGCGTCGTCGTCGTGGCCGCGCACGACGACGCGGTCGAGGCGGTGCGCGAGTTCCCCTCGCCGGTCCCCGTCGTCATGGTGGGCCCGCGCGAGCTGCCCGGCGCCGAGCTGCACGCCGTCGCGGTCGACCAGTACGGCGGCGCGCGCCTCGCGGTCCGGCACCTGATCGACCTCGGCCACCGCGACGTCGCGCACCTCGCCGGGCCCCAGGACTGGCTCGACGCGCGGCACCGCGTGCGCGGCTGGCAGGACGAGCTGCGCGCGGCGGGCGTCGAGCCGGGTGCGCCGCTGAGCGGGGACTGGGGCGCCGACCGCGGGTACGAGGTGGGCTGCGAGCTCGTCGCGGGCGGTCGCCTGCCGACCGCCGTCTTCGCGGCGAACGACCTCCTCGCGCTCGGGCTGCTCCGCGCGTTCGCCGAGAGCGGCGTGCGGGTCCCCGACGACGTGTCGGTGGTCGGCTTCGACGACGTCGCGGGCTCGGCGCACTTCTTCCCGCCGCTGACGACGGTGCGGCAGGAGTTCGGCGACCTCGGGCGCCGGTGCCTCGCGATGCTGCTCGGGCTCATCGAGGGCGACGACGCGCCCGCGAGCGTCGTCGAGCCGCACCTCGTGGTCCGGGCGAGCTCCGGCCCGCCGCGGCACGACGGCGACGGCTGACCGGACGACGGGGTCGACGCGGTCCGGGTCGGCGCGGGCGGCGGGTCCGGGTCGGCGCGGGCGGGCGCGCGTCCGGGTCGGAGCCGGGCGGGTGAGGTTGCCCCGATCGGGCCATCTAGGACCTCCGGAACCTTGACCCCTCCCGTGTGAGCGTTAACATCGTTGAGCCGCCGGCACCAGCGGGCGGCGCACCGTCGCCGCGCCCCCGCGGCGGGTGCACACGCCGTCCCGGACGGAGCGACATGGCCGTCGAGCCCCCCACCACCGACCTGCGCGCGGCCGTCGCCGAGGGCCGCACCTCGCTGGGCGTCGAGCTCGGCTCGACGCGCATCAAGGCGTGCCTCGTGGCCGAGGACGGCACGGTCCTCGCGACCGGCGCGCACGACTGGGAGAACCAGTTCGTCGACCGGATGTGGACCTACTCGCTCGACGCCGTCTGGACGGGCCTGCAGGAGTGCGTCGCCGAGCTGCTCGCCGACACCGAGCGGCGCCACGGCGTCCGCCCGACGACCTTCGGCGCGCTCGGCGTCTCGGCGATGATGCACGGCTACCTCGCGTTCGACGCCCAGGACGAGCTGCTCGTGCCGTTCCGGACGTGGCGCAACACGACGACCGAGCGCGCGGCGACCGAGCTGACCGACCTCTTCGGCTACAACATCCCGCTGCGGTGGTCCGTCGCGCACCTCTACCAGGCCGTGCTCGACGACGAGCCGCACGTGCCCGACGTCCGCTTCGTCACGACGCTCGCGGGCTACGTCCACTGGCGCCTCACGGGCCGCCGCGTCCTCGGCGTCGGCGACGCGTCCGGGATGTTCCCCGTCGACCCGGCGACGCACGCGTACGACGAGCGCATGCTCGCCGCCTTCGACGAGCGCGTCGCGAGCCGCCGTCCCGGGCTGCGCCTCGCCGAGCTCCTGCCCGAGGTGCTGGTCGCCGGCCAGGAGGCCGGTCGGCTCACCGAGGAGGGCGCCGCGCTGCTGGACCCGACCGGCACGCTCCGGGCGGGCGTGCCGCTGTGCCCGCCCGAGGGCGATGCGGGGACCGGCATGGTCGCGACGAACGCCGTCGCGCCCCGCACCGGGAACGTGAGCGTCGGCACGAGCATCTTCGCGATGGTCGTGCTCGAGCGCCCGCTCGGCAGCGTGCACCACGAGCTCGACCTCGTGACGACGCCCGCGGGCGACCTGGTCGCGATGGTCCACTGCAACAACGGCGCGAGCGAGCTCGGCGCGTGGGCCGAGGTGTTCGGCCGCTTCGCGACCGTGCTCGGCAGCCCCGCCGCGCCCGACGAGGTGTTCGGCGCGCTGCTGCGCGAGGCGCTCGACGGCGACGTCGACGGCGGCGGCCTGCTCGCCTACAACTACCTCTCGGGCGAGCCGATCACGGGGCTCGCCGAGGGCCGGCCGCTCGTCGTCCGCACGCCCGGGAGCCGGCTGACGCTCGCGAACTTCGTCCGGACGCAGGTCTACGGCGCCTTCGCGACGCTGAGCCTGGGCATGAAGGTGCTCGCGGGCGAGGGCGTCGAGATCGACACCCTGTTCGCGCACGGCGGCCTGTTCCGGACCGCGGGCGTCGCGCAGCGGCTGCTCGCGGCGGCGGTGGGGGCACCCGTCGCGGTGGCCCGGACGGCCAGCGAGGGCGGCCCGTGGGGCATGGCCGTGCTGGCGGGCTACCTCGTGGCCGGGCAGGGGCAGGACCTGGGGTCCTACCTCGACGACCGCGTGTTCGCCGGGGCGGAGGTCGACGTGGTCGAGCCCGACGCCGACGACGTCCGCGGCTACGCGGTGTTCCTCGACCGGTACGTCGCGGGGCTCGCCGTCGAGCGCGCCGCGACCGAGGCGACCGGCAACGACGACCGCGTGTGACCCGCAGCCCCATCACCCCCGTGACCCCCGAGGTCCCGCGCACCGCGGGACGACGCCCGACGCAGGAGGACAGGCCATGACCGCCCAGCTCGACACGTACCCGCAGGCCGTCCGCGACGCGGTGGCCCGCACGCGCGAGGTCGTCTCGGCGCTGCACGCCGAGCTCCCGCGGTGGGGGCTCGTGGTGTGGACCGCGGGCAACGTCTCCCAGCGCGTCGTCGTGGACCCCGCGGCGGGGCCGGGCGAGCGCGACCTGCTCGTGATCAAGCCGTCCGGCGTGACGTACGACGAGCTGACCCCCGAGGCGATGGTCGTGTGCGACCTCGACGGCGAGCTCGTCGACGGCGAGCGGTCGCCGTCGTCGGACACCGCGGCGCACGCGTACGTCTACCGGAACATGCCCGAGGTCGGCGGCGTCGTGCACACGCACTCGACGTACGCGACCGCCTGGGCCGCGCGCGGCGAGGAGGTGCCGTGCGTGCTCACGATGATGGCCGACGAGTTCGGCGGGCCCATCCCCATCGGCCCCTTCGCGCTGATCGGCGACGACTCGATCGGTCGCGGGATCGTCGAGACGCTGCGCGGGTCGCGCAGCCCCGCCGTCCTCATGCGCAACCACGGCCCCTTCACGATCGGCAAGGACGCCAAGGCCGCCGTCAAGGCCGCGGTCATGTGCGAGGAGGTCGCCCGGACCATCCACGTCGCACGTCAGCTCGGCGAGCCGCTGCCGATCGCCCAGGCCGACGTCGACAGCCTCTACGACCGCTACCAGAACGTGTACGGCCGCTGACGCGGCACCCCCCGGCACCCACCCAGCCTCACGAGACACCGACGAGCGCCCACCGCGCTGGAGGAGAGACCCCCATGACGAAGCCCTACGCCGACCGCGAGGTGTGGTTCCTGACCGGGAGCCAGGACCTGTACGGCGAGGAGACCCTCCGGCAGGTCGCGGAGCAGTCGCAGGCGATCGCCCGCGGCCTCGACGAGTCCGACGTCGTGCCCGTGCGGATCGTCTGGAAGCCGGTCCTCAAGGACCGCGACGCGATCCACCGCATGGCGCTCGAGGCGAACGCCGACCCCCGCTGCATCGGTGTCGTCGCGTGGATGCACACGTTCTCGCCCGCGAAGATGTGGATCCTCGGCCTCGACGCGCTGCGCACGCCGCTGCTGCACCTGCACACGCAGGCCAACGTCGAGCTGCCGTGGTCGACCATCGACTTCGACTTCATGAACCTCAACCAGGCCGCGCACGGCGACCGCGAGTTCGGGTACATCCAGACGCGCCTCGGCGTCGCGCGCAAGACCGTCGTCGGGCACGTGTCGAACCCGACCGTGCAGCAGAAGGTCGCCACGTGGGCCCGCGCGGCCGCGGGCTGGGCGGCGACGCACGAGCTGCGCCTCGCGCGCTTCGGCGACAACATGCGCAACGTCGCGGTGACCGAGGGCGACAAGACCGAGGCCGAGCTGCGGTTCGGCGTCTCCGTCAACACGTGGGGCGTCAACGAGCTCGTCACGGCCGTCGACGCCGTGCAGGACTCCGCGGTCGACGAGCTCGTCGCCGAGTACGAGGACCTGTACGACGTCGTCCCCGAGCTGCGGCGCGGCGGCGACCGCCACGACTCCCTGCGCTACGGCGCGCGGCAGGAGCTCGCGCTGCTCGCGCTGCTCGGCGAGATCGGCGCGACCGCGTTCACGACGACGTTCGAGGACCTGGGCGCGCTCCGGCAGCTCCCGGGCCTCGCGGTCCAGCGCCTCATGGCGAAGGGCTTCGGCTTCGGCGCCGAGGGCGACTGGAAGACCGCGATCCTCGTCCGCGCCGCGAAGGTCATGGGCGAGGGGCTGCCCGGCGGCGCGTCGCTCATGGAGGACTACACGTACGACCTGACCCCGGGTGACGAGAAGATCCTCGGCGCCCACATGCTCGAGATCTGCCCGACGTTGACCACGTCGCGGCCGTCGCTCGAGGTCCACCCGCTCGGCATCGGCGGCAAGGAGGACCCGGTCCGGCTCGTCTTCGACACCGACCCCGGCCCCGGCGTCGTCGTCGCGATGTCCGACATGCGGGACCGCTTCCGGCTCACAGCCAACGCGGTCGACGTCGTCGGCGCGGACCAGGACCTGCCGAACCTCCCGGTCGCGCGGGCGGTGTGGAAGCCCAAGCCGGACTTCGCGACGTCCGCCGAGGCGTGGCTCATGGCCGGCGCGGCGCACCACACGGTGCTCTCGACTCAGGTCGGCGTCGACGTGTTCGCGGACTTCGCGGACATCGCGCGCACCGAGCTGCTCGTGATCGACGAGGGGACGACGTCGCGCGGCTTCGCCAACGAGCTGCGCTGGAACCAGGTCTACCACCGCGTCGCCCAGGGTCTCTGACCCGTCGCGGTGCTGGCCCGGCGGGCCGGTCCGGTGCCCTCGCGAGGGGCGCCGGACCACCCGTCCGGGTGATGTCCGGCGAGGGCGGTGCACACCGCCGTCGTCCGGTGGAGCGCGTCCAGAGGTTGTGAAACGGTTGCATCTACTTTCACAAACGAAAGCGTGACCCGCAGTTGACGAGCTCCGTGACAGGTGCCCGGAGGGTCCGTTTTGCCCTCTGACCTGCGATGATGTTGGAACGGCCGGGACCTAGGGCCCGCTTCGGAACTGTCGATCCGGCCGTTACAGTTTCGCAATCAAAAGTTGGCTTCAAGAAGTTGACGCAAGGCGACCGGCCCGACGACAGTAGGGGCGTGCTCAAGGACGAGACGGAGCCGCTGCCCGTGACGACGCGTCGCGAGCGCATGCTCCAGGTGATCGCGGAACGGCAGTTCGTCCGCGTCGCCGACCTCGCGGGGGCCTTCGGGATCTCCGACGTGACGGTCCGTGCGGACCTCGCGGCTCTCGAGAGCACGCATGCAGTGCGGCGGGTCCGCGGCGGCGCGATGGCGCCCGCCGCAGGCTCCAACCGCGCCGAGCCCTCCTTCGAGGAGGCGCTCGTCGAGTTCGCCGGTGAGAAGCAGCGCATCGGTGAGTACGTCGCCGGGGTGGTCGCCTCGGGGTCGAGCATCCTGCTCGACGTCGGGACGACGACGACGGCGGTGGCCCGGGCCCTCGTGGCCCGTGCCGACCTGGAGCACGTCACGGTGATCACGAACGGCCTCAACATCGCGCTCGAGCTCGAGCCGGCGCTGGGGCGGTTCACGGTCGTCGTCACGGGCGGGACGCTGCGGAGACTCCAGCACTCGCTGGTGGACCCGCTCGCCACCGTCCTGCTGGGCCGGCTGCACGCCGACCTGGCCGTCATCGGGTGCAACGGCGTCGACGCCGAGCACGGGGTGACGAACCTGAACCTCCCGGAGGCGGAGATCAAGCAGCGCATGATCGCCGCCGCCGACCGCACCGTGGTCGTCGCCGACGGCTCGAAGCTCGGTCAGGTCCACCTGGGCCGGATCGGCTCGGTCCGCGACGTCGACACGGTCGTGACCGGGGCCTCGGCCCCGGCGCACGAGCTGGCCCGGCTGCGACGGGCCGACGTGGACGTGGTCCGCGTCGAGTGACCCCCCAGATGCACCACACACTTCCTGACCGGTCCTGGTCAGGGCAGCAGGGCCCGGTCGACGACCAGCCCACTCAGGAAGAGCAGTTCTCTCGAGGAGGAGAAGAATGAGCACCAAGAAGTTCGCCGTGACCGCGGCGGGCCTGACGCTGGCGATGACCCTCGCCGCGTGCGGCGGTGGCGGCGCGGGCTCCAACGACGACGACACGACGACCGGTGGCGGCACCGAGGGTGGCGCCGAGGCCGGCGGCCTCATCGGCGTCGCGATGCCCACGCAGACCTCGGAGCGCTGGATCGCCGACGGCGAGGCCGTCGAGGCGGGTCTGACCGAGGCCGGGTTCGAGGTCGACCTGCAGTTCGCGGGCGACGACATCCCCACCCAGCAGCAGCAGATCGACCAGATGATCACCAAGGGCGCCGAGGCGCTGATCATCGCCGCGATCGACGGCACGGCCCTCTCGGGCCAGCTGCAGGCCGCTGCCGACGCGGGCATCCCGGTCATCTCGTACGACCGCCTCATCCGCGACTCGGAGAACGTCGACTTCTACGTCACGTTCGACAACTTCCAGGTCGGCGTCCAGCAGGCCACCTCGCTCCTCGTGGGCCTCGGCCTGCTCGACGCCGAGGGCAACGAGGTCGCCGACGCGCCCGCCGGGCCGTTCAACATCGAGCTCTTCGCGGGCTCGCTGGACGACAACAACGCGTTCTTCTTCTTCGACGGCGCGATGTCCGTCCTCCAGCCGCTCATCGACGACGGCACGCTCGTCGTCAAGTCCGGCCAGACGGACATCGAGCAGGTCGCGACGCTGCGCTGGCAGCAGGAGACCGCGCAGAAGCGCATGGAGGACCTCCTCACGGCGCAGTACAACGACGGCTCGATCGTCCACGGCGTCCTCTCGCCGTACGACGGCCTGTCGCGCGGCATCATCACCGCGCTGCAGAACGCGGGCTACGCGGTGGACTCGGCCGACAAGCCGATGCCGGTCATCACGGGTCAGGACGCGGAGATCGCGTCGGTCAAGCTGATCGCCGACGGCGTCCAGTTCTCGACGATCTTCAAGGACACCCGCAAGCTCGCGCAGCAGGCCATCGTCTCCGCCGAGGCGTACCTGAACGGCGAGGAGCCCGAGGCGAACGACACCGAGACGTACGACAACGGCGTCAAGGTCGTCCCCTCGTACCTGCTCGAGTCGGACATCGTCTACGCGGACAACATCGAGTCGCTGCTGGTCGAGTCGGGCTACTGGACGGCCGAAGAGGTCGCCTCCGGCGTCGCCGAGTGATCTGACTGCCGACCCGGCGGGGAGCCTCTCCCCGCCGGGTCGGCACCCATCCGTGGCCACCCGAGACGTGAAGGACTGAGGCCGCATGAGCAGCAACATCTTGGAGATGCGCTCCATCACCAAGACCTTCCCGGGAGTCAAGGCGCTCCAGGACGTCACGCTGGAGGTCCAGCGTGGCGAGATCCACGCCATCTGCGGGGAGAACGGCGCAGGCAAGTCGACCCTCATGAAGGTCCTGTCCGGCGTCTACCCTCACGGCACCTACGAGGGCGACATCGTCTTCGACGGCGAGATCGTGAGCTTCGGGTCGATCAACGACAGCGAGCACAAGGGCATCGTGATCATCCACCAGGAGCTCGCCCTGGTGCCCTACATGTCGGTGGCCGAGAACATCTTCCTCGGCAACGAGCAGCGCGGTACCGGCGGGCTCATCGACTGGAACAAGACGAACGCCGAGGCGGCCAAGCTCCTCGCGCGCGTCGGCCTCTCAGAGAACCCGGTCACCCCCGTCGGCCAGCTCGGCGTCGGCAAGCAGCAGCTCATCGAGATCGCCAAGGCGCTCTCGAAGGAGGTCAAGCTCCTCATCCTCGACGAGCCGACCGCCGCCCTCAACGACAGCGACTCCGAGCACCTGCTCGACCTGCTCCGGCACCTCAAGGGCCAGGGCATCACGTCGATCATGATCTCCCACAAGCTCAACGAGATCGCCGAGATCGCGGACCGCACGACGATCATCCGCGACGGGCGGACGATCGAGACGATCGACATGTCGCGGCCCGAGTCCACCCAGGACCGGATCATCAAGGGCATGGTCGGCCGCGACCTCGAGCACCGGTACCCCGAGCGCACCCCCAACATCGGGTCCGAGGTGCTCCGCGTCGAGAACTGGACGGTCTGGCACCCCACGCAGGACCGCAAGGTCGTCGACGACGCGTCGTTCACCGTGCGCGCGGGCGAGGTCGTCGGGATCGCCGGCCTCATGGGCGCCGGTCGCACCGAGCTCGCGATGAGCCTGTTCGGGCGCTCGTACGGCCGCAACATCAGCGGTCGGATCTTCAAGCGCGGCGAGCCGGTCCAGATGCGGACCGTGAGCGAGGCGATCGCCCACGGCATCGCGTACGCGACCGAGGACCGCAAGAAGTACGGCCTCAACCTCATCGAGGACATCAAGCGCAACGTCTCGGCCGCCGGCCTGCACAAGATGTCGCGGCGCGGCTGGGTCAACGGCAACGAGGAGCTCAAGGTCGCCGAGGAGTACCGAGCGAGCCTGAACATCAAGACGCCGAGCGTGCTCGCCGTCGTCGGGAAGCTCTCGGGCGGCAACCAGCAGAAGGTCGTCTTGTCGAAGTGGATCTACACCGACGCGGACGTCCTCATCCTCGACGAGCCGACGCGTGGCATCGACGTCGGCGCCAAGTACGAGATCTACACGATCATCAACCGGCTGGTCGCTGCGGGGAAGGCCGTCATCGTCATCTCCTCCGAGCTGCCCGAGCTGCTCGGCATCAGCGACCGCGTGTACACGCTGGCGTTCGGCCGGATCACGGGTCAGCTGCCGGTGCAGGACGCCACCCAGGAGCGCCTCATGGAGCTCATGACCATGGAGAAGGAAACGGACAAGGTGCAATGACTCAAGTCGCGAACATCCGGGAGCTCGTCACCCGGAACATGCGGACGAGCGGTATCTACATCGCGTTCGTGGTGATCATCGCGCTGTTCGCGGTCATCACGGACGGGCTGCTCCTGGCGCCCAACAACATCTCCAACCTGGTCCTGCAGTACTCCTACATCCTGATCCTCGCGATCGGCATGGTGATCGTAATCATCGCCGGTCACATCGACCTGTCGGTCGGGTCGGTCGTCGCCGTCACGGGCGCGATCTCCGCGACCATCGTGATCAAGAACGGCCTGCCGTGGTGGGTCGGCGTGCTCGCCGCCCTCGGCGCGGGCCTCCTGATCGGTGCGTGGCAGGGCTTCTGGGTCGCGTTCGTCGGCATCCCGGCGTTCATCGTGACGCTCGCGGGCATGCTCCTCTTCCGCGGTCTGACCCTGCTCGTCCTGGACAACATCTCGCTGTCGCCGTTCGGCAAGCCGTACACGACGATCTCGGCAGGCTTCCAGAACGGGCTGCTGGGTGGTCCCGGGTACGACGTCTTCACGCTCGTCGTCTTCGGCATCGCGGTCGCGGGCTACGCGTTCAGCCAGTGGCGCTCGCGCCGGGCGCGGCTCGCGTACCAGCAGTCGGTCGAGGCCTTCCCGCTGTTCGTGCTGAAGATCCTCGTGGTGGCTGCGGTCGTCATGTGGTTCGCGTACCAGCTCGCGAGCAGCCGTGGCCTGCCGAACGTGCTGATCCTGCTGGCGTTCCTCATCATCACGTACTCGCTCATCACGAGCCGGACCGTCTTCGGCCGTCACGTGTACGCGATCGGCGGGAACCTGTCGGCGGCCCAGCTGTCCGGCGTCAAGGTGAAGTGGGTCAACTTCTTCATCTTCGTCAACATGGGCTTCCTCGCGTCGCTCGCCGGTGTCGTCTTCTCGGCGCGGTCGAACGCCGCCCAGCCCGCGGCCGGCAACATGTTCGAGCTCGACGCGATCGCGGCGTGCTTCATCGGTGGCGCGGCCGTCACCGGCGGTGTCGGCAAGGTCACCGGCGCGATGGTCGGTGGTCTGATCATGGCCGTCATGTCCAACGGCATGCAGCTCATGGGCATCGACCAGTCGGTGCAGCAGGTCGTCAAGGGCCTGGTCCTGCTCCTGGCCGTCGCGTTCGACGTCTGGAACAAGCGCAAGGCGGGCTCGGGTCGCTGACCCCTTCCGCACCCGTCGAGGCCCGGTCCCGCTCCGCGGGGCCGGGCCTCGCGCGTGCGCCGCGGGCGCTGCCCCTCAGCCTGCTCGTGGCCCCCGCGGCGGCTGTGCGGATCCGGCCGATCGCCTCGCGACCGTGGCGCTCCGCGGAGGTGGTCTCTGCAGCGCTGCGGTCTGGTCGGCGGCGGCTGTGCGGATCCGGCCGGTCGCCTCGCGACCGTGGCGCTCCGCGGAACGCCGGAGCCTTGGCACCATCAGACGGCGGCGCAGCCCGGGGCGCAGCGGCGAGGGGTGCCGGCCCACCCGTTGGCTCGCAGCGCCGCGACGACCTGTTCGGCGACGGCGCACGGGGTCACCGCGACGTGACGCCACCGGTACCGGAGCGTGAGGTCCCCACGCTCGAGCAGCGCGGCGTTGTCGCGCCAGGTGTCGCGGTCGGTACGGCCGCCGGGGTGGCCGGCCACGCCGTCGAGCTCGACCCGCAGTCGGCACGCCTCGTAGAGGCGGTCGGCGCGCACCCACGTCCCCCCGACGACGTGTCGTGCCTGCGCCCGGGACGGCGGCAACCGGTGCCGGCGTTCGACATCACGCGCGTACCTCAGCTCGAGGGGTGACTCGACCCCTGCGGAGACCTCACCCACCAGCTCGCGGAGGAGCACTCCGTTCCGCAGCCGGGAGCGCGAGGCCATCGCACGGCGGAGGTCGGGGACGTGCAGGCCGGCGCGCACCCCGTCCGTGAGCCAGCCGACGACGTCGTCAGCCGTCCGGGCGGTGGAGGCCAGATCGAGCACGGTGTGGGGGAGGAGGACGACGGGCGTGCCCGGCGCGCGCGGGTGCCCCCGGTGGCCGGCGGCGACCCCGGCGTGGAGGGCGGCATCACGCGTCGTCGGTGCAGCCGGACGCCGTCGGCCGGGACGACACGGCGGTGCTCCGGCATCGACACGTGGATCGTCGCGTCGTCCCTGACGGGGCTGATCCCGAGCACGTGCGCCGCGGTCGTGTGGCTCAGAGCGGCCCCCGTGCCGGCGTGCAGGAGCGCGGCGAACACCCGCGTCGGCCAGGGGATCGGTCCCGAGTGCACGACGAGGACGTCGTGATGGATCCGCTGCCAGCTGCCGGCGCGAAGACGCCGACCGATCCACGCGTGGTCGGCACCCGCACGGACGAGCTGGCCCACCGTGACGACGTCGGCCTGGGGCGCCGCGAGTGCTCGTACGGCCGACGGGTCAAGACGCATGACGCGAGCGAACCCTCCGGCCGGAGCCGTACGTCGCAGTCGTCCGCTCGACTGTGGACGACGCCGCGGGCGCCAGCCTGTGGACCGCCGCCGTCCCGCGCCTCGGCGCAGTGCGGAGCGGCACGGTCGGCGGTCGACCGAGAGCCTCCGCACAGCACGCCGCGCCCGGGCCTGACTCGGGGCGGTCCGTCCTGTGCGGAGCGGGGCGGTCGGACGGCGGTCGTCACGATCCGCACAGCGGTCGTGGACATGCCTCGCCGCCTCCTCTACACCGATGGAGATCCGACCGTCCAGAACCGTTCAGACCTATTGTCTGAACAAATTGTGAGCGCTAACATCGCGCGCAGCGGGCCGACGGCGGCCCGCCCCGCAAGGGAGCGGGACCCACGGCTCGGAGAGCACGCAGCACCCACCACCCACCCTCGGCGAGCGCCGTCGGTGACCTGGGCCGGACGGCCCACCCCGTGCGAGGGGACCCGGTGGGTGCGGCCTGGCCTCCCGCCGGCGGCCCCTCCCGCGGGACGGACGACGAGCCGAGGACGAGGAGGTCCGGTGACCGGTCGACGTCGGGCCCTGCCGCTCGTCGGCCCCGAGGAGCCCGCCCGCGGCCCCGACCGCCCCACCTGATCCCCACCGCACGCCAGGAGGGTGCGACCTCCTGGCGTGCGGCTCGTCACCGGATGCCCCGGAAAGGAGGTCCGAAGCACGCCCGATGCCGGGCCCCTGTCCCACCCTGCCGAGTGGTTGGAGCACGATGAGTATCTCCTGGCCGCACGCCCGCCGACGAGCGGGTGCCGCCTCAACGACCGTCCTCACCCTTCTGGCCGCGTCCCTCGTCGGCGCGGTCCCCGCAGCCGCCGAGGCCCCCGACGGCGTCGTCCCCGAGGGCGCCTGGGTCGACGAGTTCACCGGCGACGGGCTCGACCCGCGCTGGACCGTCGTCAACGAGCAGCCCGACGCGTGGAGCGTCGACCCCGCCGCGGGGACGCTGACGCTCGCGTCGCAGCCCGGCGACACCTACCAGGACTCCAACACCGCGCGGAACGTCATGCTCCTCGACGTGCCCGCGGGCGACTTCACGCTCGTGACCTCGGTCGAGGCCCCGGTGGCCCAGGACTTCCAGGGCGCCGGCGTCATCGCGTGGCAGGACATGGACAGCTACGTCCGCGCGGGTCTGACGCACGTGAGCTTCGCGGACGGCGGGCCCGTCGTCCTCGAGAACGGCGTCGAGACCGCGGGCAGCTACGCCTCGACGACGACGGCGCGCCCCGGGTCGACCGGTGAGACGCTGCGCCTGCAGCGCACGGGCGACACCATCACGACGAGCTACTGGGCCGACGGCGCGTGGCAGCAGGCCGCCGAGGTCACAGTCACCTTCCCCACGACGCAGGTCGGCCTGTACGCGCTGGCGGCCGGCGCGGCGCCGTCGCACACCGCGGTCTTCGACTTCGTCGCGCTCGTCGCCGCCGAGGGCGACGACGTCGTGCCCGAGGGCACCTTCACGCTCCGCGGCGAGGCGGACGCGCCGTACCTGACCGCCGACGGCGGCGTGCTCGGCCTGGCCGCCCAGCGTCCGACGTCGTCGGTGCGGCTGAGCGCGTCCCCCGTCGACGGCGCGGACGGCGCCCTCACCCTCGCGGCGGACGGCCGCGCCGTCGTCGTCGACGACACGGGGCGCCTGACCCTGGCCGACGGCGACGTCCCCGGGACGCCCCTGCGCCTCACGGACGCGGGCGGCGGGCGCCTCGTCCTGCGGCTCGCGGACGCGACGGCCGAGCAGGGGTACGCGGGCACCGTCGACGGCGACCTGGTGATCGGTGCGCGCGACGACGCGGTGCGCCTCACGCTCGCCGCGGTGAGCGAGGCCGAGGCGACGCTGAGCATCGACGGCGACGCGACGGACATCGAGGTCAGCGACGACCTCTACGGCCTCTTCTACGAGGACATCAACTACGCGGCGGACGGCGGCCTGTACGCCGAGCTCGTGCGCAACCGGTCGTTCGAGTTCAACGGCAGCGACAACGCGTCGTTCACGGGCCTCACGGCGTGGCAGCCGGTCGACGGCGCCGCCGCCGAGGTGGTCTCCGACGACGGGCGCCTCAACGAGACGAACCGCTTCTACCTGCGGCTCGACGCGCCCGCAGCCGGTGCGGGCATCCGCAACGCGGGCTACAACACCGGCCTCGCGCTCACCGAGGGAGACGCCTACGACTTCTCCGTGTGGGCCCGCACCGCGACGGCGCAGGAACTCACGGTGCGCGTCACCGACGGGCCCGGCGGCGCCGTCGTCGCCACGGGCACCGTGACCGTCGACGGCACCGACGCCTGGGCGAAGCACGAGGTCACCCTCACCGCGACGGCGACGACGACGGCCGGACGGCTCGACGTCCTCGCGGGCGCGCCCGGCGCGCTGAGCCTCGACATGGTGTCGCTCTTCCCGCAGGACCAGTGGGTCGGCCCCGTCAACGGGAGGTACGGCCTGCGCAAGGACCTCGCGGAGCACCTCGCGGCCCTCGACCCGTCGTTCCTGCGCTTCCCCGGCGGCTGCGTGACCAACGTCGGCACGTTCGACTCCTACGCCGACAGCGGTTACCAGGACCGGCAGCGCACGTACCAGTGGAAGGAGACCCTCGGCCCGGTCGAGGAGCGCCCGACCAACTGGAACTTCTGGGGCTACAACCAGTCGTACGGCATCGGCTACCTCGAGTACTTCCTGCTCGCCGAGGACCTGGGCGCGACGCCGCTCCCGGTCGTCTCGGTCGGCGCGAACGGCTGCGGCAGCTCGATCCCCGAGATGACCGACGACGAGCGGATCGAGCGCTGGGTCGCCGACACCGTCGACATCATCGAGTTCGCCAACGGCGACGCGTCCACCGAGTGGGGCGCCGTCCGTGCCGCGCTCGGCCACCCCGAGCCCTTCGGCCTGCGGTACATCGGCCTCGGCAACGAGGAGAACACGACGACGTTCGAGGCCAACTTCCCGCGGTTCCGCGCGGCGATCGAGGCCGCGTACCCGGACGTCACGATCATCTCCAACTCGGGTCCGGACGACGCGGGAGCGCGCTTCGAGCAGCTGTGGGAGTTCAACCGCGCGCAGGGCGTCGACATGGTCGACGAGCACTACTACAACGACCCGTCCTGGTTCCTCGCGAACACGAACCGCTACGACTCGTACGACCGGAACGGTCCCGAGGTGTTCCTCGGCGAGTACGCGTCGCGCGGCAACACGTTCGGGAACGCGCTCGCCGAGGCAGCGTACATGACGGGCCTCGAGCGGAACTCCGACGTGGTGCGCATGGCGTCGTACGCGCCGCTGTTCGCGAACGAGGACTACGTGCAGTGGTCGCCCGACGCGATCTGGTTCGACAACGACGAGTCGTGGCTCACGCCGAACTACCACGTGCAGCACATGTTCATGAACAACGTCGGCGACGAGGTCGTCCCGAGCGCCTTCGACGGGCCCGCGGTCGCGCCGCGGGACATCGACGGCGGCGTCTTCCTCTCGACGTGGGCGACGAGCGCGGCGTACGACGAAGTGCGGGTCACGGCGGGTGGCACGGGCGAGGTCCTGTTCGCCGACGACTTCTCGGACGCCTCGCAGTGGCAGCCCGTCGCGGGCGAGTGGGCCGTCGCCGACGGCGAGTACGTCCAGTCGTCGACGACGGTCACGGACGCCCGCTCGATCGTCACGGACGCGTACGCGAAGGACTGGTCGAGCTACACGCTCGAGGTCGACGCCCGCAAGCTCGCGGGCTCCGAGGGCTTCCTGATCGGCTTCGCCGCAGGCGGCGCGAACGACTTCTACTGGTGGAACGTCGGCGGCTGGAACAACACCCGCCAGGCCCTCCAGCGCGCGAGCGGCGGCACGGCGAACGAGGTCATGGCGGTCGAGGGGCACTCGGTCGAGACGGGTCGCGACTACCGCGTCCGCGTCGAGGTCGCGGGCCGGTCGATCCGTCTCTACCTCGACGACGTGCTCCAGATGGAGTACACGGAGCCGGCCCCGGCCGACGTCGTGCACCAGGTCGTCACGCGTGACGTCGAGACCGGCGACCTGGTCGCCAAGGTCGTCAACACGTCCGACACGGTCATGCGGACCACCGTCGAGGTGTCCGACGTCGCGCTCGAGGGCACGGCGACGGTCACCGAGCTCACCGCGGCGTCGCTCGCGGACACCAACACCAAGGCCGACCCCGACCGGGTCGTGCCGGTCGAGCGCACGCTCGACGGCGTCTCGGGCTCGTTCACGTACGAGCTGCCTGCGCAGTCGGTCACGATCCTGCGGCTGGCCACGGGCAGCGGCGGTGCCGTCGTCGAGGCGATCGACGACGTCGTGGTCGAGACGCTCGTCGGTGAGGCGCCGACCCTGCCGACGCGGGCGACCGCGCACCTCAGCGACGGGACGTCGCGCCAGGTCGTCGTGACCTGGGACGCCGTCGACCCGGCGGTGTGGCAGCAGCCGGGCGAGGTCGTCGTCGAGGGCACCGTGAGCGGGACGAGCGTGCGCGCGCGCGCCGTGGTCACCGTTGTCGCGGCGCCCGAGCCGGACCCGCAGCGCGGCCTCGTGCTGCACTACGCGCTCACGGGCGACGGCGGCACGACGGCGACCGACCTCAGCGGCTCGGGCCGCGACGGCGCGGTGCTCGGCGGCGCGGAGCTCGGGCCGGAGGGCCTCGTGCTCGACGGCGTCGACGACTTCGTCGACCTGCCGGACGACGTCATGGCGGGCCTCGACGGGATCTCCGTGTCGGTCGACGTCCGGATCGACCCCGAGCAGCGCACGCCGTACTTCCTGTACGGCCTGGGCAACTCGACGGGCGGCTCCGGCGACGGGTACCTCTTCTCGACCGGCGACCCCTACCGGGCCGCCATCGCGTCGGGGAGCTGGACGACCGAGCAGGGCGTCCGGGCCTCGGGTGACCGTCGCCTCGACCGTGGCGTGTGGAAGCACCTGACGTACACCGTCGAGGACGGCGTGTCCGTCCTGTACGAGGACGGGGTCGAGGTGGGCCGCGCGCCCGTCACGATCACGCCGGGTGA
Organism: Actinotalea sp. AC32; assembly: GCA_031844515.1. GTDB lineage: Bacteria > Actinomycetota > Actinomycetes > Actinomycetales > Cellulomonadaceae > Actinotalea. The sequence goes on from JAUZVJ010000013.1 coordinate 21,755, forward strand.
CATCGGCGGTGGCTCCACCACCGCGAACCACGTCGGCCGGTCGGTCTACTCCGGCGACCGGTACCTCGACGGCACGGTGCGCGACGTGCGCATCCACGACCGCGCCCTCACCGCCGCGGAGGCCCGGGTGCTCGCACAGCCGGTCGCGTCGGCGGCGGTCGCGGCCGACCTCGAGTCGCTCGACCTGGGCGACACGTCCGCGGTCGAGGCCGACCTCACGCTGCCGACGTCGGCGCCGGACGGCTCGCGCGTCACGTGGGCGTCGTCCGACCCGGCCGTGGTCTCGGACTCCGGCGCGGTCACGCGCCCGACGCCCGACGCCGAGCCCGTCACGGTGACGCTCACCGCGACCGTCACGCGGGGCGCCGAGTCCGGCACCCGCACGTTCGAGGTGACCGTCGTCCCCGAGCCCGACGACGCCGAGGCCGTCGAGGCGGACGCCGCGGGCGTCGTCATCCCGAACCTCGACGACGTGCGGGGCAACATCACGCTGCCGACGGCCGGCCCCACGGGGACCACGCTCGCGTGGTCGTCGTCGGCGCCCGACGTCGTCAGCCCGACGGGTGAGGTGACGCGGCCGGCCCACGGCGGCCACGCCGTCGTCGTCGAGCTCACGGTGACCGCCACGCGCGGTGCCGCGAGCGCGACGCGGACCTACACCGCGACGGTGCAGCCGCTGCCCGCCGAGGAGCCGCTCGAGGCGTACTTCTTCCCGTACTTCGAGGGGGAGTCGACCGCCGACGGCGAGCAGATCCACTTCGCGGCGAGCGAGGGCAACACCGTGCTCGAGTGGCAGGAGCTCAACGACGGCGAGCCCGTGCTCACGTCGACGCTCGGCGAGAAGGGCCTGCGGGACCCGTTCATCATCCGCTCGCCCGAGGGCGACCGGTTCTACCTGCTCGCGACCGACCTGCGCATCTACGGCGGCGGGAACTTCGCCGAGGCGCAGGAGAGCGGCTCGAAGCACCTCATGGTGTGGGAGTCCACGGACCTCGTCAGCTGGGGCGAGCAGCGGATGGTCAAGGTGTCGTCCGACTTCGCGGGCAACACCTGGGCGCCCGAGGCGTTCTGGAGCGACGAGCTCGGCGCCTACGTCGTGTACTGGGCGTCGAACCTCTACCCGACCACCGAGGTCGAGGGCCGACGGACCGCCGACAGCTACAACCGGATGATGTACGCGACGACGCGCGACTTCGTGACCTTCACGGAGCCGCAGGTGTGGATCGACGTCCGGCGTGAGGCGGGCCGCGGCACCATCGACTCGACCGTCGTCGAGCACGAGGGGACGTACCACCGCTTCACGAAGGACGAGCGGAACGACGTCATGATGGTGCTCCAGGAGAAGTCCGACGACCTGCTGCTGCCGACCACGGGCGCCATGGGCACCTCGTGGGAGCTCGTCACCGAGCGGATCGGCGAGGGCACCATCACGCACGGCGAGGGTCCGACGGTGTTCAAGTCCAACACCGAGGAGAAGTGGTACCTCTTCCAGGACTGGCCGCCGTACGGCGGTGGGAACGGGTACGTGCCGTTCGAGACGACCGACCTCGACTCGGGCGTCTGGACCCCGACCGAGGGGGCGGACCTGCCGACGAGCCCGCGGCACGGCACCGTCCTGCCGATCACGCAGAGCGAGCTCGACCGGCTGGTCGAGGCGTACCAGCCGGACGCGTTCGTCGAGTCCGTCGACGACGTGCTCGTCGAGACCCCGATGGGTCAGGCGCCCACGCTGCCGGCCACCGTCACCGCGCACATGGGTGACGGCTCGACGCAGGAGCGCGCGGTCACGTGGGACGAGGTCGACCCGACGGCCTGGGCCCAGCCGGGCGAGGTCGTGGTCGCGGGGACGCTCGACGGCGGCGTGGGCGTGCGTGCCCGGGCGGTCGTCACGGTCCTCGAGACCCGGACGGCGACGACGGTCCGTGCTTACGCGGTCCCGAGCACCGTCCCGGCCGGTCTCCCGAGCGCGGTGGTCGCGACCGTGCGACCCGCCGAGCGCGAGGCGGCCCTGCCCGCCGGGACGCTCGAGGTGAGTGCGGGCGGCGTCGTCGTCGGCACGGGCTCGGTCGGCTGGGGCGTCGGCGGTGCCGTCGTCACGACGAGCGGGCTCGAGCCCGGGCGGCACCAGCTCCAGGTCCGGTACCTGGGCGACGGGCTGCACGCGCCGTCGACGACCACGGTCGTCCTGCGCGTCGTCGCCCCGTGGGGTCGGTCCTGGGTGAGGTGACGGCTCCGGCCGTCGGGTGCTGAGCGCCCGGCGGCCGGACCGCCCACGAGCACGCCGCAGGGCGGGGTCGGCGTGGACCCCGCCCTGCGGCGTCGGTGATGCGGTGGCGTGGGGGGGAAGGCGCAGGCTGTCGCCTCCTGCGCAGGCGCGACCGGGCGGGCTACGGGCGCGCGGCGAACCGCTCGAGCAGGTCGGCGTGACCCGAGACGATGAGGAGGTCGTTCGCGGAGATGCGCGTCTCCTCGGTCGCGTACACGAACTCCTCGCCGGGCGGCTTCACGCCGATGACGGTGACGCCGTAGCGCTTGCGGATCTCGGACTGCCCGATCGTGAAGCCCTGCGTCTCGCGCGGCGGGCGCATCTTGACGATCGTGAAGCCGTCCTCGACCTCGATGTAGTCCAGGAGCTTGCCCGAGACGAGGTGCGCGACGCGGTTCCCGGCGTCGGCCTCGGGCAGCACGACGTGGTGCGCGCCGATGCGGTGCAGGATCCGCGCGTGCTCGTTGGAGATCGCCTTGGCCCAGATCTGCGGCGTGCCGAGGTCGACCAGGTTGCCGGTCACGAGCACGCTCGCCTCGAGCGACGTGCCGACGCCCACGACCGCGACACCGAACTCCTTGGCGCCGAGCTGGACGAGCGCCTCGGGGTTGGTCGCGTCCGCCTGCACGAGCGGGAAGCGGCCCGTGTAGTGCGCGACGAGATCGGGGTCGCGCTCGACCGCGAGGACGTCGTGCCCGAGCCGGTCGAGCGTCAGCGCGATCGACGAGCCGAAGCGCCCGAGCCCGACGAGCAGCACGCCCGCCTCGCGCTCCTTCTCCTTCTCGCGGCCGCGACCCCGTGCACGGGCGAGGTCGGCCCCGTGCCGCTCGGCGGGGCCTCCTCGACCCAGCCCCGCGGGGCGGGGCTGCTCGAGCCCGGGACGGGGCGTGTCCAGCGCGTCACCCAATGATCGGCCTCTCCTCCGGGTACCGGATGACACGACGACGGTCGCGCAGCGCGAGCGCCGCGGCGACCGTCATGGTCCCGGTCCTGCCGATGAACATGAGGGCCGTCATGACGTACTTCCCGGTGTCGGGCAGCTCGGCCGTCAGGCCCGTCGACAAGCCTACGGTCGCGAACGCGGAGATCACGTCGAAGAGCACCCGGTCGAGCTTCTCGCCGGTGATCTCAAGCAGGAGCAGGCTCGCCAGGAGCACCGCCGTCGCGCCGATGAACGTCACCGTGATCGCGAGCCGCAGCGTGTCGCGCGGGATGCGTCGTCCGAACGCCTCGACGTCGTGGTCACCGCGCGCCTCGGCGAGGATCGCGAGGAGGAGCACCGCGAGCGTGGTCACGCGGATGCCGCCCGCGGTGGACGCGGACCCGCCGCCGACGAACATGAGCGCGTCGGTCATGAGCCACGTCGCCTCGGTCATGTCGCCGACGTCGACCGTGCTGAACCCGCCCGAGCGGGGCATGACCGCGGCGAACAGCGTCGCGAGGAGCTTTGTCGGGACGTCCAGCCCGCCGAACGTCTTCTCGTTGTTCCACTCGGCCGAGCCGATGAGCAGCGCGCCGACCGCGACCAGCAGGAGCGAGACCGACAGCGTGAGCTTGGTGTGCAGGCTCCACTTGCCCACGCGCGTCCGGCGGCGCGCGACGTTGAGGATCACGGGGAAGCCGAGCGAGCCGACGAACACCCCGAGGATGAGCGGCAGGTTCATCCACCAGTCGCCGATGTAGGGGCCCAGGCCCTCGGGCGTCGGCACGAAGCCCGCGTTGTTGAAAGCGGACACCGCGTAGAACACCGCGTGCCACAGCGCGGTGCCCGCCTCCTCGCCGAGCGTGAGGAACCGCGGGAAGAGCATGAGCGCGATCGCGGCCTCGAGGCTCAGCGACGTGATGATGACGACGCGGACGAGCGAGCCGACCTCGCCCAGCGACTCGGTCTTGGTCTCGGCGACCGTGAGGAGCCGCTGCGTGAGCCCGATGCGCCGCGACACGGCCATGCCGAGGATCGACGCGAGCGTCATGACACCGAGGCCGCCGACCTTGATGCCGACGAGGATCACGGCTTGCCCGAAGCCCGACCAGTTCGTCCCGGTGTCGACGACCGTCAGGCCGGTGACGCACACGGCGGAGGTCGCCGTGAACAGCGCGTCCGCGAAGCTGGTCGTGGCCTTCCCGGCCGTCGCGATCGGCAGCATGAGGAGGCCCGTGACGCCCGCGACGATCGCGGCGAACACCGAGATCGCGAGCCGCGCGGGGGAGCGACGCGCGACGTCGTCGACCCACTCGCGCGCGGTGAGCAGCGGTGCGGGGATCTCCACCGCCGCCACCTCCTCCCGACCGGGCTCCGACGCCGGACGGACCTGCGCCGGCGGGGCGGGGGACCCCGCGCCGGGAACCTACTGTGCACCACGGGACGCGGGCGCGTGCGGCGGCGCCCCGGGGCCTGCCCCCGGTCGTGCGGGCGCTACGGTGAAGCATGCTGACGCGGGTGGTCTGGTCCCCGGAGCTCCTGAGGTACGACTTCGGGCCAGGGCACCCCATGACACCCCTGCGGCTGGACCTCACCCACCGCCTCGCGTCCGCGCTGGGTGTGCTCGACGCGCCGGGCGTCGAGGTCGTCGCCGCCGAGCCCGCGTCCGACGACGTCCTCGCGCTCGCGCACGACCCGGGCTACGTGAAGGCCGTGCGGGTCGCCGACGAGACGGGTGACCCGGACCCCGACCACGGCCTGGGCACGACCGACGACCCGTGCTTCCCCGGCATGCACGACGCGTCGGCGCGCGTCGTCGCGGGCAGCGTCGAGGCCGCCGAGGCGCTCTGGCGCGGCGACGTCGTGCACGCGGTCAACGTCGCGGGCGGGATGCACCACGCGATGCGCGACCACGCGGCGGGCTTCTGCGTCTACAACGACGCCGTCGCGGCGATCCGTCGTCTGCTCGACCTGGGCGCGGACCGCGTCGCCTACCTCGACCTCGACGCGCACCACGGCGACGGCGTCGAGGCCGCGTTCTGGGACGACCCGCGCGTGCTGACGGTGTCGGTCCACGAGAGCCCGCTGACGCTCTTCCCCGGGACGGGCCACCCGACCGACGTCGGGGGGCCGCACGCGCGCGGGACGGTCGTCAACGTCGCGCTGCCGGCGGGGACGCCGGGCGTCCCGTGGCTGCGCGCCGTCGAGTCGGTCGCCCTTCCCGTCGCGCGTGCGTTCGCGCCCGACGTCGTCGTGAGCCAGCACGGCTGCGACGCGCACGGCATGGACCCGCTCACGCACCTCGACGTCTCGGTCGACGCGCAGCGCCGTGCCGCGGAGCGCGTCCACGAGCTCGCGCACGACGTCTGCGGCGGGCGCTGGCTCGCGCTCGGCGGCGGGGGGTACGCGGTCGCGTCGGTCGTCCCGCGCGTGTGGACGCACCTGCTCGCGATCGCGACGCACGCGCCGCTCGACCCGGCGACGCGCGTGCCCGACGCGTGGCTCGACCACGTCGACCACGTGACCGGCCAGGACGCCCCCACGACGATGACCGACGACGAGGACCCGCGCCCGCGTCCGTGGGCCGACGGCTACGACCCCGCGGACGACGTCGACCGCGTGATCCTCGCCGCCCGGCGCGCCGTCTTCGACTGGTACGACCTCGACCCGCTGTACGACTGAGGGCCGGTCGGGTGACGTCCCAGGCGTCACAGCAGTCACCGCCTTCCCACCCGTCACGCCGAGCCCCTAGGCTCGTCATCGGCGCAGTCGCGCGCCTGCGCGGGCACCGGGCCCGGGTGGGCAGGGAAGATCGGGGCGAGATGTCGAACGGGCCGCAGCAGCCGCGCCTGCGCTACCTGACCGTGGCGGAGGTCGCCGACACGATGCGCGTGTCCCGGATGACCGTCTACCGCCTGGTCCACGGCGGTGAGCTGCCGGCCGTCCGCGTCGGTCGCTCGTTCCGCGTCCCGCAGGACGCGCTGGACGCCTACCTCGAGGCGTCGTCGGTCGACCGCGACCGGCTCAGCGGCTGAGGCGCGCACACCTCCGGCACGCGCGAGCGGTCGGGGGACGACACGCCCGGGTACGCGGGCGTCGGCGTGACCGGGTACAGTGAGCGCGGACCTTCCCGACCTCGGGGCGGCGCCGGGCTCCGGCCTCGGCGGGACCCCGGTACCGATCTAGATCTGCGAGGACCCGTGGGCTCCGTCATCAAGAAGCGCCGCAAGCGCATGGCCAAGAAGAAGCACCGCAAGCTGCTTCGCAAGACGCGCCACCAGCGTCGCAACAAGAAGTGACCCGTCGCCCGGGTGGATCCCGGGCGACCCACGCAGGCCCGGCCAGGTGCCGGGCCTGTGGCGTACCCGGAGTCCGGGCTGCCGACCCGGCCGGCGCGCCGGATCCTCGTCTGCTCTTCTACAACGATGTAGAGTCGTCGCAGGTCGCGACGGCGGCCGGTTGCACCGGCGAGAGGGGGGCCATGGCGGCCACGATGCAGGACGTCGCCCGGCTCGCCGGCGTGTCCGTCAAGACCGTGTCGAACGTGGTGAACGGCTACCCGCACATCCGGCCCGCGACGCGTGACCGCGTCCTCGCCGCGATCGAGGAGCTCGGCTACCAGCTCAACCTCACCGCGCGGAACCTGCGCACCGGGCGGACGGGGATCATCGGCCTCGCCGTCCCGGAGCTGAGCCTGCCGTACTTCGCGGAGCTCGCGGACTCGGTGATCGACGCCGCTGAGGAGTGCGGTCTCACGGTGCTCATCGAGCAGCACGGCGGGCGGCGCGAGCGCGAGATCGAGGTCCTGACCGGTGCGCGCCGGCACCTCACCGACGGCCTCATCTACAGCCCGCTCGGCCTGGGGCCGGGCGACGAGCACCTGCTCGACGTCGGGTACCCGCTGGTCCTGCTCGGCGAGCGCATCTTCCACGGTCCCGTCGACCACGTGACGATGGCCAACGTCGACGCCGCGGCGGCGGCGACCCGGCACCTGCTGGCGCTCGGCCGCCGGCGGATCGCCGTCGTCGGGGTGCACCCGGGCGAGGTCGTCGGCTCGGCGGCCCTGCGCCTCGCGGGCTACCGCGCCGCCCTGGAGGAGGCCGGCATCGCACCCGACCCCGCGCTCGAGGGCGAGGCCGGTCTGTGGCACCGTGCGACGGGTGCCGCGGCCATGGCGCGGCTGCTCGACGACGGCGCGGCGCCCGACGCGGTGTTCGGCATGAACGACGCGCTCGCGCTCGGCGCGATGCACGAGCTCCAGGTCCGCGGCCTGCGCGTGCCCGAGGACGTCGCGGTGATCGGCTTCGACGCGATCGACGAGGGCCGGTACTCGAACCCGACGCTCACCACGGTCGACCCCGGGCGCGAGGTCATCGCGGAGACCGCCGTCCGGCTGCTGCACGAGCGGACGTCGGGTGCGGGCGCGGGTGAGCCCCAGCTCGTGGTCGCCGCGTACCGGATCGACGTGGGCGGCTCGACCGACCCGAGCCGTCGTACGGCATCGCCCGAGCCCGGCGAGACGACGACGCCCGCGTCCGACGACGTCGAGGTCCCGGCGCCCCGCTGAGGGCGGGCCCGCGGGGCGGCGGTGATGGCCCTGCCTCGGCCCGTGCGGAGCCGGTCGGTCGCCTTGCGACCGTCGCGCTCCGCGGAGCTTGCCGGGGTCGGGGGAGCGGTGGGGTCGGGGGTGGCGGCACTCGCGCACAGCGGCGTGTGCGGAGCCGGGCGGTCGCCTCGCGACCGTCGCGCTCCGCAGAGTCGGCTCAGGGGTGGCGTTCGGTAAGGCCTCGGGTCGGAGGTCGGGCCGAGCTCGTCACGTGGACGGGGAGCGTCGCCCCCGCTCGGTAACGATGCCCGGCCCCTCCCCGACCTCCCGGCCCGACCTCTGCGGCGCGTCGCGACGCCCTCCTCGGTCCCTGGGACGCCATCGCTCGCCCCCGTCCCCACGCGCCGTCCCGGCGCCGTCACTCCACGCGCAGAAGTGAGCGTTAACATCCCGTGACCTCAGGGGGTTGACGCCGTCTCTACATCGATGCAAACTCTCGTCTACAACGATGTAGACGCGTCCGAGGACGCGGCCCCGGACGGCACCTCGCCGCGCCGGTCGGATCAAGGAGGATTCGCATGGAGGGCATTCGTCGCTCCGCCCGTCGGCCCATGGCAGTCGCTGCCAGCGCGGTCGCGGTCACGGCGCTCGCGGCCTGCGGCGGTTCGGACGGCGGCTCGGGAGGCAGCGGCTCGGCCTCCGGCGAGAGCTGCACCAACGAGATCGTGAACGCGGACGCACCGCAGGTGAGCGTGTGGGCCTGGTACCCCGCGTTCGAGCAGGTCGTCGACAACTTCAACGAGACGAACGACGACGTCCAGATCTGCTGGACCAACGCCGGTCAGGGTGCCGACGAGTACACCAAGTTCTCGACCGCGCTCGAGGCCGGCTCGGGCGCCCCCGACGTCATCATGCTCGAGGCCGAGGTGCTCTCGACCTTCACGATCCGCGACGGCCTCGTCGACCTGTCGGAGTACGGCGCGGGCGAGCTCGAGAGCGAGTTCACCGAGGGTGCGTGGAGCGACGTCACGAACGGCGACGCGATCTACGCGGTCCCGGTCGACGGCGGGCCCATGGGCATGCTCTACCGCGAGGACATCTTCGCCGAGTACGGCGTCGAGGTCCCCACCACGTGGGAGGAGTTCGCGACCGCCGCGCAGGCGCTCAAGGACGCGGGCTACGAGGGCTACATCACCAACTTCCCGACCAACGGCAATGCGTTCATCCACGCGCTCATGGCCCAGAAGGGCTGGGAGCCGTTCACGTACGACGCCGCCGCGCCCACCGAGATCGGCATCGCGGTCGACACCGAGCCCGCGCAGGAGGTGCTCTCGTACTGGGAGGGCCTGGTCGACGAGGGCCTCGTCTCGACCGACGAGGCGTTCACCGCCGACTACAACACGAGCCTCGTCGACGGCACCTACGCGGTGTACCTCGCGGCCGCGTGGGGCCCGGGCTACCTGCAGGGCCTGTCCGACGCCGACGAGGAGGCGACCTGGCGCGCCGCGCCCATCCCGCAGTGGGAGGGCGAGGAGCCGACGCAGATCAACTGGGGCGGCTCGACGTTCGCGGTGACCAGCCAGGCCGACGACCCGGAGCTCGCGGCGCAGGTCGCGATGGGCATCTTCGGCACCGAGGAGGCGTGGGAGATCGGCATCGGGGAGGCCGCGCTGTTCCCGCTGTGGAAGCCGGTGCTCGAGTCGGAGGAGTTCGCCACCCGCGAGTACGAGTTCTTCGACGGCCAGCAGATCCAGCAGGACGTCTTCCTCGAGGCGGCGTCCGGCTACCAGGGCTTCACGTTCGCGCCGTTCCAGACCTACGTCTACGACCAGCAGACGCAGCAGCTGTTCGCGATGGTCGAGGGCTCGGTCGACTCGGCGGGTGCGCTCGCCAACTTCGAGAAGAGCCTCGTCGACTACGCGACGGCGCAGGGCTTCACCGTCACCGAGTGACCCCGGGCCGGGCCGGACACGCGTCCGGCCCGGCCCCTCACCCCTGGAGTCAACGATGACCACCTCCACGGTCACGACGTCCGCCCCCGGTCGGGGTGCGACGCGCACGGAGCCCGGCCGCGGCCGCGGCAGCCGGATCGAGCACAACCGGCAGCGCTGGGGCTGGTTCTTCCTCACGCCCTTCGCGATCGTCTTCCTCGTCTTCCTCGTGGCGCCGCTCGGCTACGCGTTCTGGATGAGCCTGCACACGAGCACGCTGGCGGCCGGCGAGTCCTTCACGGGCATCGCGAACTACCAGCGGGCGTTCACCGACCCGCTCTTCCTCGAGGGGCTGCTGCGTGTCGGCAAGTTCGTCGTCGTCATGGTGCCGATCCAGATCGGGATCGCCCTCGCGGCCGCCCTCGTGCTCGACACGCTCGCGACGCGGCTGTCGAAGTTCTCGCGACTCATGATCTTCGCGCCGTACGCGATCCCCGGCATGATCGGGGCGCTCATGTGGGGCTTCCTCTACAGCCCGCGCTTCGGCCCCGCGACGGACCTCTTCGAGCTGTTCGGCGCCACGGCCCCGAGCTTCCTGGCCTCGGGCACGGTGTTCGGCAGCCTCGTCAACATCGTGACCTGGCAGTGGTCGGGCTACTACATGATCATCATCTTCGCGGCCCTGCGCGGCATCGACCCCGCGATCTACGAGGCGGCGCGCATCGACGGCGCCAACGGGTGGCAGACCGCGCTGCGCATCAAGGTGCCGATGATCAGCTCGGCCCTCGTCATGGTCGTGATCTTCTCCCTGATCGGGACGCTGCAGTTCTTCACCGAGCCGGCCGTCCTGCGCACCGTCGCACCCGGGGCGATCCCGGCGGACTACACCCCGAACATGTACGCGTTCGCGCTGGCCTTCTCCTACAGCCAGTTCAACTACGCGTCCACCATCGCGTTCGCGCTCGGGATCGTCGTCTTCGTCTTCTCCTACGTCTTCCTGTACCTGACCCGCAAGAAGAGCGGACTGAAGTGATGAGCCTCCAGACGGCCGGCGGGAACGCCGGCGCACCGCAGACCACCGAGACCGCGCGCCGTCCCCGCCGTGGCGCGCGCACCGCCGCGGCGAGCACCGGCCGGGGGCCGCGCAGCAGCCGGATCGGGTCGCACCTGTTCCTGCTCGCGCTGGTCCTGTACTTCATCACGCCGCTGTGGTGGCTCGTCGTCGCGAGCACCAAGACCAACTCGGGCCTGTTCACCGGCACGGGCGGTCCGCTGTGGTTCGACGACCAGTTCAACCTCCTCCAGAACCTGCGCGACCTGAGCACGCACCAGGGCGGCATCTACTGGACGTGGCTCGGCAACTCGTTCCTGTACGCGCTCTCCGCGGGCGTCGGGGCCACGGTGCTCGCGGTGCTCGCCGGGTACGGGTTCGCGAAGTACCGCTTCCGCGGGCGCACCTTCTCGTTCGCGCTCCTGCTCGGCAGCGTCATGGTGCCGCTGACCGCGCTCGTCATCCCGACGTTCGTCCTGCTCAGCGAGTTCCAGCTGGTCAACACGCGGTGGGCGGTCATCCTGCCGTCGCTCCTCAGCCCGCTCGGCGTGTACCTGATCCGCGTCTACGCGCAGGACGTCGTGCCGGACGAGATGCTCGACGCGGGCCGCGTGGACGGCGCGGGGGAGCTGCGCCTGTTCTTCCAGGTCGCGCTGCCCCTGCTGCGCCCCGCGATCGTCACGGTGCTGCTGCTGTCCGTCGTCGCGACGTGGAACAACTACTTCCTCGCGCTGGCGATGCTGCGCAGCCCGGACCTGCTGCCCATCACGGTCGGCCTCAACAACTGGCAGATGCTGTCCAACGCGGGCGCGGGCGGTGAGCAGGTCTGGAACCTCATCGTCACCGGGGCCTTCGTCTCGATCCTCCCGCTCATCGTGGCGTTCCTCTCGCTGCAGCGGTACTGGCAGGGCGGCCTCACGCTCGGCGCGATCAAGTAGCCGGCGCCCGCCCGCCCCACACGACCACCACCAGAAACACACCCCGGAGAGAAGATCGTCATGCCGCACGCCTCCATGTCCCTCAACCCGGCCTTCACGGTGTCGCCCGTCCACCGCCGGACGTTCGGGAGCTTCGTCGAGCACCTCGGCCGGTGCGTGTACACGGGCATCCACGACCCGGCGCACCCCACCGCCGACGAGGACGGCTTCCGCAAGGACGTCATCCAGCTCGTCCAGGACCTGGGCGTGACGACGGTCCGCTACCCGGGCGGCAACTTCGTCTCCGGCTACCGCTGGGAGGACGGCATCGGCCCCGTCGAGGACCGCCCCGCGCGCCTCGACCTCGCGTGGCACAGCACCGAGCCGAACACGGTCGGGGTGGACGAGTTCATGCGCTGGTGCCGCAAGGCGGGCGTCGAGCCGATGATGGCCGTCAACCTGGGCACGCGCGGCGTGCAGGAGGCGCTCGACGTGCTCGAGTACTGCAACGTCGGGTCGGGCACCGCATGGTCGGACCTGCGGCGCGCGAACGGCACCGCCGAGCCGCACGCCGTGCGCATGTGGTGCCTCGGCAACGAGATGGACGGCCCCTGGCAGATCGGCCACAAGACCGCCGAGGAGTACGGCCGCCTCGCGGCCGAGACGGCACGCGCGATGCGGATGGTCCAGCCCGACCTCGAGCTCGTCGCCTGCGGCTCGTCGAGCTCGGCGATGCCGACGTTCGGGGCGTGGGAGTCGACCGTCCTGACCGAGGCGTACGAGTTCGTGGACTACGTCTCCGCGCACGCGTACTACTACGAGGAGGACGGCGACCTCGCCTCGTTCCTGGCCTCCGCGATGAACATGGACGCGTTCATCGACGACGTCGTCGCGACCGCCGACGCGGTGCGTGCCGCACGCAAGCTCACCAAGCGCATCAACATCTCGTTCGACGAGTGGAACGTCTGGTACCAGCACGCGGCGCCGTCGGTCCCGCCCAAGGACAGCTGGCCCGTCGCCCCCGTGCTGCTCGAGGACCACTACAACGTGGCCGACGCCGTCGTCGTGGGCAACCTGCTCATCTCGCTCCTGCGGCACAGCGACCGGGTGCACGCGGCGAGCCTCGCGCAGCTCGTCAACGTCATCGCGCCGATCATGACGGAGCCGGGCGGCCGCATCTGGCGACAGACGACGTTCCACCCGTTCGCGCTGACGTCGCGGTACGCGGTCGGTGAGGTGCTGCGGACCGAGCTGCGGACCCCCACGCACGAGACGGCGAAGTTCGGCGAGACGCCGCTCGTGGACGGCGTCGCGACGCACGACCCCGAGTCGGGTGCCGTCGCGGTCTTCGCGGTCAACAGGTCGCTCACGGAGGACACCACGCTCGAGGTCGACCTGCGCGGGTTCGAGGGCCTGCGCGTCGAGGAGGCCCTCACGCTCGCGAACCCGGACGCGTACGCCCGGGCGACGATCGACGACGACGAGAGCCTCGCGCCGCGCCCGAACACGTCGGCCGTGCTCGACGGCGGGACCGCGCGCATCACCCTGCCGCCCGTGTCGTGGACCGTGCTGCGACTCGTGCGCGACTGATCCTTCCCGGGCCTCCGGGCGAGCCTGCACGGGAGGGTGGCTGGGGGGCCACCGAGGAGCGCCGGTCCTGCGGGGCCGGCGCTCCTGCGCGTCGGACGGACGGCGTCACCTGCCGCCCTGCGGGCCGGCCACCCGCGCGTAGAGCCGACGTCCGGGCGACGCCGTGAGCCCGAACGCCAGGACGCTCGCCGCGACCGCGAGGCTGCCGACGGTGAAGACCCGGGGGTCGGTGACACCCTCGTGCCGCACGTGCGCGAGGTAGAACACGGCGCTGAGCCCGACGGGCCCGAACCACGCGACGACGACGGTGTCCCGCAGCCGCAGGCCCAGCAGGCGTCCGACGGCGAGCACGAGCGGCGGGCGCCTGAGCACGAGCACGGCCGCGACGAACGCCAGGGCGGGTGGTCCCAGCTCTGCCCAGCGGTCCCACGGCAGCACCGACCCGAGAGCGACCAGGACGGGCAGCACGGCGTACCGGTTGATGGCCTCGTCGATGCTGTCCTGCCCGCCGCGCTCCTCCTCCCCGAGGACGCGGTTGTAGGCGAGCCCCGCGACGAAGACGGCGAGCACACCGCCGGTCGAGGCGGTCCGAGCGACGCCGAGCGTCGCCACGGCGAGCAGCAGCGACAGGAGCAGCTCGGGGCCCGGCTCGAGCTCGTGCCGCCGCGTCGCCGCGCGCAGGGCGTACCCCGTCGCGGTGCCGAGGACGATCCCGACGAGCGTCCCGCCCGTCACCTCCCACACGATGCGCCCGACGACGTCGCCGGGGCCCTCACCCGGGAGGGCCGCCGCGACGGCCAAGCCGACGAGGACCAGCGCGAGGCCGTCGTTCGCGCCGCTCTCGGCGGTGAGGACGCGTCGCACGCGGCCCGGGAGGTCGCGCTCGGCCGGCTCGCCCGTCACGACCGACGCCGCGAGGACCGGGTCGGTCGGCGCGAGGCACGCGCCCACGACCGCGGCCAGCGCGAGCGGCAGGCCGAGCGCGAGCGCGGCGGCACCCGTCACGAGCGCGGCGACCGGCATCACGACGGCGAGGAGCAGGAGCAGGGGCCGGACCAGCGGCCGCAGCGAGTGCACCGGGAAGCGGAGCGCGGCGGCCATCACCGAGCCGGCCAGCAGCACGCGCGCGCCCTCGAGCAGCACCAGCTCCTCGGTGTCCGGCGTCAGCACGAGCAGGCCGAGCACGTGCGGGCCGAGGAGCGTGCCCGCGACGAGCGCGACGAGCGGCTCGCTCAGCGGGAGCTCCCGGACCGCGCGGCTGGTGAGCGCGAGCGCGAGCGTCAGGACGCCGAGGACGGCGAGGACGACGTGCAGCTCCTGCATGAGCCTCCCTTCGCAGGCCGACCAGCCTGGCCCGGGCCCGCCCGCGCGGCACGTCGGACGGTCCTGCGACGCGCCGCGAGCGGCGGCTCAGCGTCGGACCTCCGCGGAGCCCAGCACCTCCCCGTCGTCGTCGAGCGCCTCGACCGCGAGGTCCGTCGCGGCGTCCGCGTCCGCCCCGGGCAGCGGCAGGACCGTCTCGAAGCCCTCCCTCGACGCCTCGGCGACCGTGGTCCCGGCTCCGTCGACGACGCGCCACGACGTGACCTCGGTCGCGCCGTTCCAGCTCACGTGCACGGCAGGCCCCTCGGGCCCGTCCACGACCACGGCCGACGGGTCCGTCAGCGGGCGTCCCGTCCACTCGACCCGGTAGGCGCGGTAGGTGGTGACGGAGAGCGCGTCCGGGACGGTCAGGTCGAGCAGCACCTCGCCGTCGGGTCCGAGGAGCGTCGCGCGCGGGACGCTGCCCCAGCCGAGGAACGCGGTGCCGTCGTCGAGCTCCTGGAAGTTCGCCTGGCTCTCGGCGAAGACCCCGTCCGGGTGGCGCACCTCGCGCACGACGCGCGCGGTCCCGGACTCCTCGTCGACGTCGAGCGCGATGCCGCGGCTGACCTCGCGCACCGCCTCGCCGCACGTCCCGCCGTTGTCGAGCACCGTGAGCGTGCCGTCGTCGGCGCGCCGGGCGTCGTGCTGCTTGAGGAACACCGCGTCGGCCGGGAGCGCGACGTCGGACTCGCGACCACCCAGGCGCCACTCGACCGTGCCCGTCCCGCGGTCGATCGAGTACACCGCGCACGTGTGGCGCGCGGACACCAGCAGGTCCCCGTCGTCGTCGAGGTCCACCGAGTTCAGGTGCAGGTAGTCGAACGCCTCGCCGTCCTCGACCTCGACGTAGGACTCGTCGAGCGCGACCTGCCCGACGCCGTGCCACTCGAGGAGCACGGCACCGGTGGCGACGTCGACCTCCTGCACGACGTTGTCGACCACCACGCCGTCCGCGGGACCGCCGACGGCGGTGAGGTCCAGGCGCACCGGCTCGTAGGCGATGAGCAGCGCCGTGCCCGCGTCCGTCAGCAGCATCTCGTGCGAGTCGGCCTCGTACCCCGCCATCTGCACGCGCGCGACCTCGCGGTAGGAGGCGTCGACGACGACGCCCTCGCCCCACCCGTAGCCTCTCGCCTGCCTGCCCTCCCACCAGGTGAGCACGGGCTCGTCGCGGTAGCGCTGCACGCGGACGTCGCGCGCGTCGACGCCGTCGAGGGGGAGGAACCACACGGGCTCGCCCGCGTCGTCGAGCAGCAGCGGCCCCTTGTGCCCGAACCCGTTCTTCACGCCGAGCAGCGTGTAGCCGGGGGAGGAGCCGCCCGGACCGGTCGTGCCGGCCTCGGGTCCGGCGACGTCGACGCGCGGCGGCTCCAGGTCCGGGGCCGACGCGAACGTCCGGACGTGCTCGACCACGAGGTCCCCGTCCGGCTCGGCGTCCTCGACGTCGGTCACCGGTGGCTCGCGCGTCTCGGGCCGTTCCGCCAGACGCGCGACGGTGAGGGTCCAGGTGCCGTCGTCGGCGCCCGCGACGGGGACGCCCAGGCGGACCGTGAGCTCCTCACCCTCGGTGAACGGCTCGTCGGGGACGAGCGAGGCACCGCGGCCGTCCGGGTGCTCGAGCACCTCCCCGCGGTGCGCACCGGACACCGAGCCGACGACCTCGACGTCCGCGACGACCCCCGGGTCGACCCCGCGGAACGCGAGCTGCGCGCGCGGGTGGACGACCGTCGTGCCCGGGACCGGGAAGGCGGCCGCGCCGTCGTCGGTCGGGGCGAGCGCGGCGACCGTGGGCTCGGGCGGTGCGGTGGGCGCGAGCGCTGCGCGGATGCCGAGGGCGGCTCCCGTCGCGGCGGCCGTGACGACGACGCCGAGGGCGAGCAGCACGGCGGGACGACGGCGCAGCGACCGGACGGCACCCGGCGCGGACGGCTCGGAGCTCACGACCCACTGTCACGCCGCACGACGGCGTGCGCCAGCGGTGCGGCCGGCCTCGTCGGGCGCCCTACCCGCGCAGCGTGCGGCGGGCGGCGCGGAAGACGACGCGTGCGGCCCACAGCAGCCCCGCGACGCTCGCGGTCTGCACGCCGCGCCGGGTCGCCGCGCGGCGACGCCCCCGGAACTCGTGCACCGGCCAGCCGTGGTCGCGCGCGGTGCGCTTGAGCCGCAGGTCCGGGTTGATCGCGAACGGGTGGCCGACGGCCGAGAGGATCGCGGCGTCGTGCGCGGAGTCGCCGTAGGCGTAGCACCGCCGCAGGTCGAGACCCTCGGTGCGCGCGAGCTCCTCGACGGCGCGGGCCTTCGCACGACCGTGCATCATGTCGCCGATCAGCCGCCCCGTGTAGAAGCCGTCCTTGTGCTCGGCGACCGTGCCGAGGCAGCCCGTGACGCCGAGGCGGGCCGCGATGAGCTCGCCGATCTCGACGGGGCTCGCGGTGATGATCCAGACCTGGTGCCCCTGGTCGAGGTGCTCGGACAGGATCGCCTGCGTCCCGGGGAAGATCCGCAGCGAGAGGACCTCGTCCCAGACCTCCTCGCCGATCGCGGTGATCTCGGCGACCGAGCGGCCCGCGACGATCGACAGCGCCCGCGCGCGGATGACCGCGATGTCCTTGAGGTTCTCGCCGACCAGCAGGTACCGGGCCTGCTGCCACGCGAACGTGACGACGTCCCGCCCGCGGACGAACCCTCGTCGGCGCAGCCCGACGGCGAGGTGGAACGCGCTCGCGCCGCGGATGATCGTGTTGTCGAGGTCGAAGAAGGCCGCCGTCGTCGTGGGGCGGACCCCGTGCACGTGCTGGAGGCTCGCGCGCGCCGCCGCGGCACCCGAGGCCTCGACGTCCTCGGGACTCGTCCGCTCGGCCACCCGGTCACTCTAGCCACCGCCTCTAGGGTGGTCTGGTGACGACGCAGCCCGACGACGACGCCTCCCGCGTCGTGCTCCACGTCCGCAGCGGGTGCCACCTGTGCGACGACGCGCGCGCCGCGCTCGCCGTCGCCGGGGTGCGCTGGACCGAGGTCGACGTCGACACGGGACCCGAGAGCGCCGACCTCGTCGCCCGCTACGGCGACCTCGTCCCGGTGGTCAGCGTCGACGGCGTCCAGCAGGGCTTCTGGCGCATCGACGCGGACCGCGTGGTGCGCGCGCTCGCGGACGGGCCGCGATGACGGACGTCCCCCCGTCGACGGTCGCCCGGCTGCCGATCTACCTGCGTGCGCTCGACCAGCTCGTCGACCAGGGCGTCACGACGACGTCGTCGGGACAGCTCGGGGCGCTCGCGGGCGTCGGGCCCGCCCAGCTGCGCCGCGACCTGTCCTACCTGGGCTCGCACGGCGTGCGGGGCGTCGGGTACGACGTCGCGCACCTGCGCCAGCAGGTCACCGCGGTGCTCGGGCTCACGCGCGACCTCGCGGTCGTCATCGTGGGGCTCGGCAACCTCGGCCAGGCGCTCGCCAACTACGTGCACGCGTACGCCGCCGACGGCGGGCAGGGGTTCCGGGTCGCCGCGCTCGTGGACGCCGACCCGGCCGTGGTCGGGACCCGCGTCGCGGGGCTCGTCGTCGAGGACGCGCCCGACCTCGAGAAGGTCGTCGAGCGCGAGGCGGCGACGGTCGCGGTGCTCGCGACGCCGGCGTCGGTCGCGCAGGAGGTGTGCGACCGGCTCGTCGGCGCGGGCGTGCGGAGCATCCTGTCCTTCGCGGCGCGCGTGCTGCGGGTGCCGGCCGGGGTGGACGTGCGCTCGGTCGACCTCGCGCGCGAGCTGCAGATCCTCGCGTTCCACGAGCGGGGCCGTCAGCCGTCGTAGACGAGCCCGTCGGCCGTGACGCGTGCGCCCGCGGACGGCTCGTGCGCCGTCCGCCGCCCGTCGTGGCCGAGGTGCTCGACGCGCAGGCCGCGCAGCAGCACGGCGGCGTCCGAGACGAGGCGTCGGTGGCACCGCCACCACAGCGACTCGCTGCACATCACCGCCGTGGGCCGCTCGTGCACGTCCCGGACGAGGTCGTCGAGGGCGGCGGCGCACTCCGCCGTGCGCATGTGGGCCGCGTAGGCCGCGAACGCCGTGACGCGCCACCACGTGTCGCGGCCGTCGGGCGCCGCGCGCCGACCCCCCAGGCGGGGCTCCCACCGGTACGCCACGCCGGCCTCCGGCAGCCAGCGGAGCATCTCGTCCCGCGCGACGTGCGGGTGGCGCCGGCTGCCCGGGAACCGCCGCACGTCCACCACGAGGGCGACACCGGCGTCCCGCAGGAGGGCGGCGATGGTCGTGGCGCCGGCGGTGCCGTGGCCGAACGTCGTCAGGAGCGGGGCGTCGTCGGGCATGGCAGCAGCCTGGTCGGCGGAGCCGCGGGCGGCACCTCCGGCCGCGTGGCGCCGGGGCGAGCCCAGGCCCGCCCCGGGCCGCCCTCTCCCGCCCAGCGCACCCCGGGCAGCACGACGCCGCCGGTGGGGGGTACCGGCGGCGTCGGCGCTCCGAGCGGGGGGGTGCTCGGAGGGTGCGGGGTCCGGCCCTGCGCCCGGGGTCGGCCGGTCGCCCGGACGGGCGGCCGGCACCGGAGATCAGGCCTGGCGGATCGCCGAGATCTCGAGGCCGATCCGGACCTTGTCGGCGACGAGGACGCCGCCGGTCTCGAGCGCGGCGTTCCAGGTGAGGCCGAACTCCTTGCGGGAGATCTCGGTCGTGGCCGAGAACCCGGCGCGCGCGTTGCCGAACGGGTCGGTCGCGGTGCCGTTGAACTCGGTCTCGAGGCGGACCTGCTTGGTGACGCCGTGGATCGTGAGGTCGCCCGTGACGACCCAGTCGTCGCCGTCGCGCTCGACGGAGGTCGAGGCGAAGGACCACGTCGGGTACGTCTCGACCTCGAAGAAGTCGGCGCTCTTGAGGTGGCCGTCGCGGTTCGCGTCACGCGTGTCGACCGTCGTGGGGTCGAGCGTGGCGGTGACCGACGCGACGCCGTCCTCGGCGACGGTGATGGTGCCCTCGGTGATCGCGACCGTCCCGCGGACCTTCGCGATGCCCGCGTGGCGCACCGTGAAGGCGGCCTCCGAGTGCGACGCGTCGATGACGTAGGTGCCGGTGGCGAGCTCGGTGGGGAGCGTGGTGGTGGTCATGGTGGGTCCTCCGTGTGCGTGGGGCGTGGTGCGTACGTGGTGTCTGCGTGGTGTCGTGCGGGGTCTGCCTGCGTGCGTCTGCGTGCGTGTGGTCCGCGTCCGCGTCCTCGGCGGGGCGCCGCAGGAACGCTATGCTTGAAGCATCAACCAACTAGTTGACATTTCTACTACAGCCCGGAGCGGCCCGCAACCCCCTGTTACGGTTCCCGCGGTGGAGAGGAGTGGCGCATGACGCAGCACGCGGGCGGGGACGTCGCCGCCGCCGAGGAGCAGGAGCGCCCGGTCGTCGGCGCGACGCCGTCGGCGGAGCCCGTGCCTGCCCGCTGGCTCTCCGCCGAGCAGCAGCGGCACTGGCGCGCCTACCTCCTGGGCTCCGCGCGCCTCCAGGAGGCCCTCAACCGCCAGCTCGAGGACGACGCCGACATGTCGCTCAGCGAGTACGAGATCCTCGTCCGCCTCTCGGAGGTCGAGGACCGCACGGTCCGCATGTCCGAGCTCGCGGCGTCCGTCATGCACTCCCGCAGCCGCCTGACCCACACGGTCTCGCGCATGGAGCGCCGCGGCCTCGTCGTCCGCACGGCGTGCGCGGACGACCGTCGCGGCGTCAACTGCACCCTCACGGACACCGGGTACGCGCTGCTGGAGCGGACGGCCCCGGGTCACGTCGAGGCCGTCCGGCGGAACCTCGTCGACCTCCTCACCGACGACCAGTTCCGCGCGCTCGGCGCCGTCATGGGGCTCGTCGCCGAGGGGCCGGCCGACGACGGCGCCCCGCGCCCGGGCCCGGCGACCGCTCGCGGCTGAGCCGCGGCCGGGGCCGTGCGCGAGCACCCGGCGTCGTGGGCGAGACTGGACCCATGCCGATCACGACCGTCCACCTGCTGCGCCACGGCGAGGTCCACAACCCCGCCGGCGTGCTGTACGGCCGCCTCGAGGGCTACCGGCTGTCCGAGCGCGGTCAGGCCATGGCCGAGCGCGTCGCCGCGCACCTCGCGGGCACCGGCCCGTCGGGCGCCGAGAAGCGCGACGTCGTCCACGTCGTCGCCTCACCGCTCCAGCGCGCGCAGGAGACCGCCGC
Source organism: Actinotalea sp. AC32 (assembly GCA_031844515.1). Classification (GTDB taxonomy): domain Bacteria; phylum Actinomycetota; class Actinomycetes; order Actinomycetales; family Cellulomonadaceae; genus Actinotalea. The sequence goes on from JAUZVJ010000013.1 coordinate 42,528, forward strand.
GCCCATCGCCGCGGCGTTCGGGCTCGAGATCACCACCGACCCGCGGCTCATCGAGGCCGAGAACCGCTTCGAGGGCCTGACCTTCGGCGTGGGCGACGGGTCGCTGCGCCGTCCGTCGCACTGGCGCCACCTGTACAACCCGTTCCTGCCGTCGTGGGGCGAGCCGTACCGGGTCCAGGTCGCGCGCATGCTCGCCGCCGTGTCGGCCGCGCGGGACGCCGCCGAGGGTCACGAGGCCGTCGTCGTGAGCCACCAGCTGCCGATCTGGGTCACCCGGTCCGCGCTCGAGGGTCGCCGGCTGTGGCACGACCCGCGCAAGCGCGAGTGCACGGTCGCATCGCTGACGTCGGTCCACTACGACGGCGACCGGTTCACCGGCATCACCTACTCCGAGCCCGCGGCCGACCTCCTCCCGGACGCGCCGATCATCCCTGGGGCCTGACGTGCGCTCCTCGACCCGTCGGCACCGCGCGGCGCCCCGCCGTCTCGCCGTCGTCGTGGCAGCGGCCGCAGCCCTCGGCGTCGCAGGGTGCTCGCCGAGCGTCACGGGCGGCTGGGACGAGAGCGGGGCGGAGACCGGGTACGTCTCGGGCGACAGCTCCGTCACGACGTGGGACGCGGGCGACCGGACGGGACCGGTCGAGCTCGCGGGGACCGCGTACGACGGCGCGGCCGTCGACGTCGCGGACTGGCGCGGCGACGTCGTCGTGCTCAACACCTGGTACGCGTCGTGCCCGCCGTGCCGCGCCGAGGCGCCCGACCTCGTCGCGCTCGCGACCGACTACGCCGACGACGGCGTCCAGCTCCTCGGGATCAACTCGCACGACGACGCGGGTGCCGCGCTCGCCTACGAGCGCACGTTCGAGGTGCCCTACCCGTCGGTCCACGACTCCGACGGTGCGGCCGTGGCGGCGCTCCAGGGCGTCGTGCCCGTCCAGGCCGTGCCGACGACCGTGGTGCTCGACCGCGAGGGGAACGTCGCGGCGCGCGTCCTGGGCAAGGTCGACGGCAGCACGCTGCGCGCCCTCGTCGACGACGCGCTGGCCGAGGGTCCCGGCGGGAGCGCCTAGGTGCTGGCCCTCGACGTCGGCGACCTGTTCCAGCGCACGGTGCTGAGCGGCTCGATGCTGCTCGCGGTGCCCTTCGCGCTCCTGGCCGGCCTCGTCTCGTTCGCGTCCCCGTGCGTCCTGCCGCTCGTGCCCGGGTACCTCGGCTACGTGTCGGGCATGGCCGGCAGCGGGGCGGACACGCGTCGACGCCGGACGCGCGGGACCGACGGCTCGCGCGGCCCGGGCGGCGTCGCGACGCTCTCGTCCGTCGCGCGCGGCCGCGTCCTCGCCGGGGTCGCGCTGTTCGTCGCCGGGTTCACCGTCGTCTTCGTGCTGTTCGGCGTGCTCGCGGGGTCCCTCGGCGGGCTCGTCGCGCAGTGGAGCGACCCGATCACGCGCGTGCTCGGCGTCGTCGTCGTCCTCATGGGGCTGGTGTTCCTCGGCTGGGTGCCCTTCGCCCAGCGCGAGCGGCGGATCCACCTCGCGCCGACGGCCGGCCTGTGGGGTGCGCCGCTGCTCGGGGTGGTGTTCGGCCTGGGGTGGGCGCCCTGCATCGGCCCGACGCTCGTCGCGGTCTACACGCTCGCGCTGGACGAGGCGTCCGCGGGCCGCGGCGCGGTCCTGTCCGTGGCGTACTGCCTCGGCCTCGGCCTGCCGTTCCTGCTCATCGCGCTGAGCCTGGACCGGTCGGCCCGCGCGCTGCGCCTGCTGCGCGAGCGGCGCGTGCTCGTCATGCGGATCGGCGGTGCGGTGCTCGTCGTCGTCGGGATCGCGCTCGTCAGCGGGCTGTGGAGCCTGTGGACGCAGTCGCTCCAGGGCCTCGTCGGCGGCTTCGAGACGGTGGTGTGATGAGCGAGCGCGAACGGCGTCCGGACGACCACGTCGCACCGTTCGAGACGGCCGGGACGGCGCCGTCCGGGGCGGGCGGCTCCCGTCCGGACGGCCGTCCGGACCGGCCCGTCGAGCTGCCGCGCCTGGGCGTGCGCGGCTCGCTGCGGTGGGTGTGGCGCCAGCTCACGAGCATGCGCGTCGCGCTCCTGCTGCTCATGCTCCTCGCCGTGGTCGCGGTTCCCGGGTCGGTGCTGCCGCAGCGTCCGGTGGACCCCGCCGCCGTCGCCGAGTACGTCCGGGACAACCCGACGCTCGGGACGTGGCTCGACCGGCTCGGCTTCTTCGACGTCTACGCGTCGGTGTGGTTCTCGGCGGTGTACCTGCTGCTGTTCGTCTCGCTCATCGGCTGCATCCTGCCGCGCACGTGGGCGCACCTGCGCTCGGTCGGGACGCGCCCGCCCCGCACGCCGCGACGCTTCGACCGGTTCGCGGTGCGGGACGAGGCCGTGGTCGCCGCGCCCGCCGAGGACGTCGTGCGCGCCGCGCGGGCCTCGCTGCGCGGGCCGCTCGGCCTCCTCCCGCGCTTCCGGGTCGACACCGGGGACGAGCCGCAGGGCGTGCGCACCGTCGCGGCCGAGCGCGGCTACCTGCGCGAGACGGGCAACCTGCTCTTCCACCTCGCGCTCGTCGGGCTGCTCGTCTCGGTCGCATGGGGCCAGCTCCAGCACTACCGCGGCCAGGCGATCGTCGTCGAGGGGCGCGGCTTCGCCAACGCGGTCACGGACTACGACACGTTCGAGGCGGGCACGGCGTTCGACCCCCGGTCCCTCGTGCCGTTCACGATGACGCTCGACCGCTTCACGTCCGAGTTCACGCCCGACGCGCGTGCGGTCGACTTCACGGCCGAGGTCACGGTCCGCGAGCCGGGCGACGACGTGCGGGCGACGACCATCCGGGTCAACCACCCGCTGCGGGTGGGCGGCGCCAAGGTGTTCCTCCAGGGCAACGGGTACGCGCCCGAGGTCGTCGTCGAGGACGCGGCGGGCGAGGTCGCGTTCGCGGGTGCGGTGCCGTTCCTCCCGGAGGACGCGGTCTACACGTCGCGCGGCGTCGTCAAGGTGCCCGACGTGTCGACGGGCGAGCAGATCGGCCTCGTCGGGTACCTGCTGCCCTCGGCGGAGGTCACCGAGGCGGGCGCCCGCTCGGTGCACCCGCAGCCGCTGGACCCGGTGCTCGTGCTCACGGTCTGGTCCGGTGACCTCGGCCTCGACGACGGCATCCCGCAGAACGTCTACCAGCTCGACGAGAGCGGGATGGACCAGGTGCTCGACGCCGAGGGCCAGCCCGTCACGCTCGTCGTGCGGCCGGGCCAGACGGTCGACCTGCCGGCGGGCCTCGGCACGCTCACGTGGGACGGGCTGCCCCGCTTCGTCGCGCTCGACCTGCGCCACGACCCCTCGCTGCCCTGGGTGCTCGCGTCGTCGGTCGCGGCGCTGCTCGGCCTCGCGGTGTCGCTGTTCACGCCGCGTCGGCGCGTGTGGCTCCGCGTCGTGCCCTCGGGCGACGGACGTACAGTGGTGCGCGCCGCGGCGCTCGCCCGCAGCGACGACCTCGGGCTCGCCGCCGAGCTCGAGCGCACCATGACGGCGGTGCGTGCGCTCGGCGAGGTGCCCGACGCGCGCGGGACCGGCGGCCACGCGGAGACCGCGGACGACGTGCCGGAGTCGGCACCCCTGGGAAAGGCATGACGTATGGACCTCGGTGAGCTGAGCCACCTGCTGGCGTGGGGTGCGACCTCCGCGTACGCGGTCGCGCTCGTCGCCTTCGCGGCCGACCTCGCGACGCTCGCGGACCACGCGGCCCAGCGCCGCCGCCCGGCGCAGGAGCGCGTCGGGGCGTTCGCCGGGGTGTCCGCCCGGCCCGGCATCGCACGCTCGACGACCGACCGTGCGGCGGCCGGGGGAGCGGACCACGACGACCGCCCGCTGCCCCGCCGCGCGGCCGCGATCGCCGTCTCCGTGACCACCGTCGGTCTGCTGCTGCACGTCGCGAGTACGGTGCTGCGCGGGCTCGCCGCGGGTCGCGTGCCGTGGGCGAACATGTACGAGTTCACGCTCGTCGGGACGCTCGTCGCCGTCGCGACGTTCCTCGCGCTCGTCCGGCGTCGCGACGTGCGGTTCCTCGGGACGATCGTGCTGGGGCTCGCCGTCGTCGCGCTGGGGGTCGCGCTCGTCGGCTTCTACACGCCCGCGCGCGGCGTCGAGCCCGCGCTGCAGAGCCCGTGGCTCGTCATCCACGTCTCGATCGCGACCATCGCGACGGGGCTGTTCACGGTCGCGTTCGCGGCGAGCACGCTGCAGCTGCTCAAGGACTCGCGCGAGCAGGGGTCGCCACGGCTCGCGGGCCCGCGCTGGCGCGCGCTCGAGATGCTGCCGCCCGTCCGTGAGCTCGAGGCGCTGTCGTTCCGGATCAACGCGGTCGCGTTCGTGCTGTGGACCTTCACGATCATGGCGGGCGCGATCTGGGCCGACCACACGTGGGGCCGCTACTGGGGCTGGGACCCCAAGGAGGTCTGGAGCTTCGTCGTGTGGGTCGTCTTCGCCGCGTACCTCCACGCGCGCACGACGCGCGGGTGGGGCGGGCGGCGCGCAGCCTGGTTCGTGCTCGTCGGCTACGCGACCGTGATCTTCAACTTCACCGTGGTCAACCTGCTGTTCCAGGGGCTGCACGCCTACAGCGGCGTGTCCTGACCGACCCTCACGCGCCCTCGGTGCGCCGGATCCCGTCGGCCGCGGCGTCCTCGGCCGCGGTGTCGTCGTCGACCTCGGCCGGACGCGCCGCGCGGCGCTCGGCCCGCGCCGCGAGCCAGGCCGCGGCCGCGTCGCGCTGCGGGCGCAGGAACAGGTAGGACACGGCCCAGGCGACGACGACGGCGAGGACGGCGAGCAGCCAGCCGCCGACGCCGGCCCACCACAGGAGGGCGGCGGCCACGACGAGGACCGCGAGGCGGAGCAGGGAGTAGGTCACGACGGGCACAGCGCCAGCGTAGGCCCGTGTCCTGGGCCCACGGACCGGTGCCGCGACGCCGGCCAGGACGGTCGGACCCGCCCGCCGCTGCGCCGCTGGCCTCCCGCCGGAGCCGCCCGGCCGCGCGCGGCTTACCCTGGAGGCATGCGGTACCTGGTGTACGTCGTCCCGATCGGTCTGGCGATCTACGCCCTCATCGACCTGTCGCAGAGCCGTCCCCAGGAGCGCGCGGGTCTCCGGCCGTGGTTGTGGGCGGTCGTCGTCGTGCTCGTGCCCGTGCTCGGGCCGGTCGCGTGGATCGCGACGAGCCGGTACCTGCGCAGCCAGGAGGCCCCCTCCGCCGCGCCCCAGCGGCCCGGCCGGCCGCGGGGCGTCCCCCGACGCCGCGGCCCCGTCGCGCCCGACGACGACCCGGACTTCCTGTGGCGCATCGAGCGCGAGCGCCGGCGCCGCGAGGCGGGTGCGGGTGCGTCGGACGACGCCGCCCCGGGGGAGAACATCGACGGTCCGCCGGCGGACGACCGCTCCGACCGGCCGGCCCCCGACCCGGACGACCCGCGCGCCTGACGCGACGCCGCCGACGCGTCGGACGGCGGGCCCGAGGGCTCAGATCGCGAGACCGAGCCCGAGCACGAGGCCGAACGCGAGCTCGAGCATGCCCGTGCCCGCGAGGACGGGCCGCAGCAGGCGTCCGCGTGCGCCCAGCAGGACGGTCCCGGCGAGCAGGCCGGCGGGCACGCCGAGCAGGAGCGTGAGCGAGGCCCACGGGTTGGCGAGCGCGCACACCGTCCCGAGCACGACCGGAGCGGTGACGAGCACCGCGTAGACGCGCCGGGAGCGGTGGTCGCCGAGCCGCACGGCGAGGGTCCGCTTGCCCGCGACGACGTCCGTCGGGATGTCGCGGAGGTTGTTCACCATGAGCAGCGCGCACGCGAGCAGCCCGACCGCGACGGCGCCGACGACGGCCGGCCACGAGACGGTGTCGGCCTGCGTGTACGTCGTGCCGAGCACCGCGACCAGGCCGAAGAAGACGAAGACGCCGACCTCGCCGAGGCCGCGGTAGCCGTACGGGCGCCGCCCGCCCGTGTAGTACCAGGCGGCGAGGACGCTGAGCGCGCCGACGGCGAGCAGCCACCAGTGCCCGCTCAGCGCGACGAGAGCGAGCCCGAGGACCGCAGCCACGCCGAACGACGCGAACGCGGCGGCCTTCACCTGGCCGGGGCGTGCGGCGCCCGACGCGGTGAGCCGCATGGGCCCCACGCGGTCGACGTCCGTGCCGCGCACGCCGTCGGAGTAGTCGTTGGCGTAGTTGACGCCGACCTGGAGCGCGAGGGCGACGCCGGCCGCGAGCAGCGCGCGGACCGGGGACGCCGAGCCGAGCTCGGCCGCGGCACCCGTGCCGACCGCGACCGGGGCGACCGCCGCCGGGAGCGTGCGCAGCCGCGCGCCCTCGATCCACTCGCCCGCCGTCGCCATCGGTGCTCCGTCCTGTCGTGGGGTCGCGCGTGCGCGCTGCGCACCCCTGCCGGTCTGCTCGGTCTGCTCGGTCCTGCCGGTGATGCCCTGTCGTGCTCAGTGGTGGTGCCGGGCCGGGCCCCCGTCGCCGCGTTCCCCCTGCGGGGCCCCGTCGCGCCCCAGCGCGGCCGCCGCGAGCCGCGCGACCTCGGCACGGTCGACCTTGCCGGGGCCCCGCAGGGGGAGCGCGTCGACGAGCACGAGGTGCCGGGGGGCGGCGGCAGCGCCCAGGGTACGGGCCACGTGCGCACGCACCTCCTCCAACGTCGGGGTCCGCCCGGACGTTCCGACGACGACGGCCGTGACGGCCTGACCCCACTCGGCGTCGGGCACGCCGACGACGCACACCTCGCCGACGCCGTCCAGGGTCGCGACCTCGACCTCGACCGCGGCGGGTGCGACCTTCGCCCCGCCCGTCACCAGCACGTCGTCGCGCCGGCCGAGGACCGTTAGGCGGCCGGCGTCGTCGACCGAGCCGAGGTCCTGCGTGCGGAACCAGCGACGTCCGCCGTCGGGCGCGAACGCCGCCGCGTCCAGGTCGGGCCGACCGAGGTAGCCGCGCGCGAGCACGGGTCCCGAGAGCTCGACGGCGCCGTCGACGAGGCGCACGGACACGCCGTCGAGCGGCACGCCGTCGTACACGCAGCCGCCGCTCGTCTCGGTCATCCCGTAGGTCCGGACCACCGGGAGCCCGAGCGCGGTCGCGCGCGCCCGCAGCGGTGCAGGGGTCGCCGCACCGCCGAGCAGCACCGCGCCGAGACGCGCGCGCGCCGCGGCGGCCAGGCCCGCGTCGGCCTCGGCCGCGGCGACGACGCGGTGCAGCTGCGTCGGCACGAGCGAGCCGTGCAGCGGCGCGCCCGACGGCGCGCCGGCGACGGACCGCAGCCACGAGCCGCCGTCGAACGGGCCCGGCGGCCCCACGACGGGGTCGAGCCCCGCGACGAGCGAGCGCACGAGGACCTGCAGCCCGGCGACGTGGACGAGCGGCAGCGAGAGGACCCAGCGACCGGGACCGCCGAGCCGCGCGTGCGTCGCGTCGGCCGAGGCTCTCAGCGCCGCGCCGTCCAGCAGGACGCCGCGCGGGCGACCCGTCGAGCCCGACGTCCGGACCACGAGCGCGACGCCGTCGGGCACGCGCGAGGCGTCGTCGGGCGGCTCGTCGACGGGGTGCGGCAGCACCGCGGGTCCGCCCGCGAGCGCGACGTGCAGGGCCTCGGCCACCCGGTCGGCCGTCGCGCGGTCCGTCGGACCCACCGGCAGCGGTACGAGCGGGAGGTCCACGTCGTCAGCCTAGGTGCGCCGTACAGTGTCCCGGGCGCCCCGTGCGGACGGCGCCCCTGCACGTGATCGGACCGGGTGCGCCCGGGTCCACCGAAGGAGCTCCCCGTGGCCCAGTCGACCACGCCCCGTCGCCCCGCCCGGCTCGACGCGACCCACCCCGGCCGCGCGCCTCGCCCGCGTTCGCGGCGCGCGCTGCCGGGCCTGCCCGGGCGCCTCGCGGTCGTCGCCGTCGCGGCAGCGCTCGCGCTGACGGCGTGCAGCGGCGGCGAGGAGGTAGCCGAGCCCGAGGTGCCGGAGCCGGTGACCGTGTCGCCGTCGATCGAGCCGAGCCGGACCCCCGCCCCGGAGCCCGAGGTCCCGCTCACGTGGCCGCTCACGGGCGTCGAGACGGCCGAGGTCGCCGCGCGGCCCGCGGTCGCCGTCAAGGTCGAGAACACGTCGGTCGCCCGTCCCCAGACGGGGCTCGAGTCCGCGGACGTGGTGTGGGAGACGATCGTCGAGTTCGAGGTCTCGCGGTTCGTCGCGGTCTTCCACTCGCAGGTCCCGGAGGAGGTCGGGCCGATCCGGTCCGTGCGCCCCATGGACCCGCTCATCGTCGCGCCGCTGCGCGGCCTGCTCGCCTACTCCGGCGGGCAGCAGGGCATCCTCGACGAGGTCCGCGCGAGCGGCGTGCAGTCGATCAGCCACGACGCCGGCGCGGCCGGGCTGTACCGCGTGGGCTTCCGCAGCGCGCCGCACAACGTCTACGGCTCGCTGCCGACGTTCCTGGCGTCCGCCGACGCCGAGCACGCGGCGCCTCCCGCCGAGCAGTTCGCGTTCGCGCTGCGGCCCGAGCAGGCGACCGCGCGCGTCGCGGGGACGCCCGCGGGCACGCTCGCGTTCCGGCTCTCGGCGCAGTCGAGCCCGGCCTGGACGTTCGACGGCGCGTCGGGCACGTGGCTGCGCTCCGAGGGGTCGACACCGGCGACGGCCGCGAGCGGGGCGCGGCTGTCCGCGGTCAACGTCGTGGCGCTCACGGCCGACCACCCGAACAGCCCGTACGGGGCGCAGGGCGGCGCGCCCGTGCCGACGTACACCCTGGTCGGCGAGGGCGACGTCGTGGTCGCGAGCGGCCCGGCGACCGTCGCGGGCCGCTGGCGCAAGACCGCGCTCGACGCGCCCCTGCAGCTCTTCACGGCCGACGGCGCGCCGCTCCTGCTCGCACCGGGCAACACGTGGGTCGAGATGATCCCCGCGGGCAAGGGCTCGCTCACCGTCTCCTGACGCGGCGCGGGGCGGCAAGGTGCGCGGGTCACGGCCCGCGACGCGTCACGACACCTTGCCGCGCAGCAGGCGGTGCCAGTACACGGGCGGCTCGAGGTAGCGGTCGAAGAGCAGCGTCGCGAGCCGCGGCCGGACCAGGTCGGGGAACGGGATCGTCGGCTCCGGCCGGCCGTCGCGGTCGAACTCCGCGAGCAGGAGCCGACGGCGCGACGTCGCGACGGGCGCGACCGAGTAGCCGTCGTACCGGCGCATCGGCCGGCCCGTGCGGCGCGCGGCGATGTTGTGCGCGACGACCGGCACCTGCTTGCGCAGCGCACCGCCCGACGGGAGCGTGCCGACCGTCGCGACGTCGCCGAGGCCCCACACGCGGGCGTGCTCGACGTGCTGGAGCGTGCCGGGGTCGACGGCGACGAACCCGTCGCTGCCGGGCGCCGCGAGGCCGCGGACCCAGGCCGGTGCCCGGTGCGGCGGCGCGAGGTACAGCGCGTCGTACGACGCCGTCGCGGCGCCGTCGGGCGTGCGCAGGGCGAGCGAGCGCGTCGCGGCGTCGACGCTCTCCACGGTCGTGCCGAACCGCGTGCGGACGCCGTACGACGCCACAGCGTCGCGCAGCACGCGGTCCGCCCGCCCGTGCCGGACGAGGACGTCGCCCTCGACGAGCAGCTCGACGTCGATCGCGTCGAGCACGCCCGTGCGGCGCCAGTGGTCCGCAGCGGTGAGCAGCGGCTTGAGCGCGACGGGCGCGCACGGCACGTGCCGGTCGGAGACGACGAACACGGCACGCCCCGAGGTGAGCCCGGCGAGCATGTCCCACGTCGCCGGCGCGTGCTCGGGAAGGTAGCTGGTCGACGCGTGCGGCGTCCCGACGGCCTCGGCGCTCCCGGGGATCGCGTCCCAGTCGACCTGCGACCCGGGGCAGACGGCGACGTCCCCGTACCCGAGCTCGTCACCCCCCGCGAGCCGCACGACGCGGCGCGCCGGGTCGACCTCGACCGCCTCGTCGGCGTACCAGCGGCAGCCGTCGGGCACGACGTCGGCCTGCGGGCGCCGCAGGTCCTCGAGCGTCGCCATCCCCGACGCGACGTAGGACAGCAGCGGCCGGTAGTGGTGGACGGCCTTGGGCTCGACGAGCGCGACGTCGCGGCACCCGGACCTCAGGAGCCTCGCCGCGAGCGACATGCCCGCGTTGCCGCCGCCGACGACGACGACGTCGTGGTTCCGCTGCGTCATGGCTGCTCCCGGGCCGGGGGGACGGGGTCCCTCGCCACGCTAGGCGACGGCCCGGCCCCGCGCCGGTCGGGGAGGACCCTGGGACGGCCCGCGCGCGTCCTCCGTCCCGGGGATGAGGCGGCGGGGCCGGTGTGCGACCGAGGGGTGAGGGCGACCGCGGCGAGGTCCCGACCACCGGGCGATCCGCGCGGGCCGCCCTCGGCGCGAGGCTGGTCCCATGAGCACGACGACCGCGAACCGGACCGACGACGACGCCCGCACGACGGCCGCGCACCTGCGCGCCGCGGCACCCGTCCTCACGGCGGTCCTCATGCTGTTCGGGGTGCTCGCCGCGGTCGCGTTCGCGCTCCGCGAGGTCGTCGAGGTCGGCGTGCTGCTGGTCAGCGCGCAGTAGGCCACCGCGGGAGCCGGGCGCGCTGGGGGGCGCGTCGACGGGCTCCGGTCGCGGTGAGCGGCGCGTGGGCGCGCTGCGGTGGCGCCGGGGGGCGCACGAGGGCGGGCGGCGACGGAGGGTCGCCGCCCGCCCTCCTCACGTCCGGGGCCGCACCCCGGCGGGTCGGGCCGGCCGGAGGGGGCGTCCGCCGGGCGCCGGGTGCGGCGCCGCGGGTCAGAACGCGTACGGGAAGCCGCTCCAGTCGGGGTCGCGGCGCTCGAGGAACGCGTCGCGGCCCTCGACCGCCTCGTCGGTCATGTAGGCCAGGCGCGTCGCCTCGCCGGCGAACACCTGCTGGCCCATGAGCCCGTCGTCCGGGAGGTTGAACGCGAACTTGAGCATGCGGACGGCCTGCGGGGACTTGGTCGCGATCGTCCGCGCGTACTCCAGCGCGAGCCCCTCGAGGTCCTCGTGGTCGGCGACCTCGTTGACGGCGCCCCACCGCTCGGCGTCGTCGGCGGAGTACTCGCGCGCGAGGAAGAAGATCTCGCGGGCGCGCTTCTGACCCACCTGGCGCGCGAGGTACGCCGAGCCGTAGCCGCCGTCGAACGAGCCGACGTTCGCGTCGGTCTGCTTGAAGCGCCCGTGCTGGCGGCACGCGATCGTGAGGTCCGCGACGACGTGCAGCGAGTGCCCGCCGCCCGCGGCCCACCCGTCGACGACGGCGACGACGACCTTCGGCATGGTCCGGATGAGCCGCTGCACCTCGAGGACGTGCAGCCGGCCCGCCCGCGCCGGGTCGATCGCGTCGGCCGTCTCGGCGCCCGGGTCGGACGTGTACCGGTAGCCGTCGCGCCCTCGGATGCGCTGGTCCCCGCCCGAGCAGAACGCCCAGCCGCCGTCGCGCGGGCTCGGGCCGTTGCCGGTCAGCAGGACGGTCCCGACGTCGGAGGTCATGCGCGCGTGGTCGAGCGCCCGGTAGAGCTCGTCGACGGTGTGCGGGCGGAACGCGTTGCGCACCTCGGGACGGTGGAACGCGATGCGCACGACGCCCAGGTCCCGGTCGCCGTCGACGCCACGGTGGTAGGTCAGGTCGGTGAGGTCCTCGAACCCGGCGACCGACCGCCAGCGGGTCGGGTCGAACGTCTCGGACACCTTCTCCGGAAGCGCACTCATGGGCGTCAGGGTAGGTGGGTGCGCGGCGGGTCGACGTACCCTTCCCCTCGGCCGCGCGCCGGACCCGACGGCCGGCCGGCGGGTGACGACCCGCTGACGGTCGTCCGACGGTCGGCCGATCGTCGACGCCGCCCCGGTCGCGCGTCAGGAGCCCTGTCGCGCACCGGCACCAGCACGGGAGGAACCGCGTGACCGTCGCACCACCCGCGCCCGCGCGCGCCGCCGTCGTGCGGGAACGGCTCTGGACCGGCCCCCTCGGGACGGTCGTGGCGGGGGTGTTCGCGACCGCCTTCCTCTTCGCGTTCGAGGCGTACGCCGTCGCCGTCGCGCTGCCGCTGGTCGCGGCCGACCTCGACGGCGTCGCGCTGTACGCCGTCTCGTTCGCCGCACCCCTGGCGGCCTCGGTCGCGACGATGACGGCCGCGGGCCCGTGGGCCGACCGCAGCGGCCCGGGCGGTCCGCTGCTCGCGGGGGTCGGGGGCTTCGTCGTCGGCCTGCTCGTGGCAGGTCTCGCGCCGACCATGGAGGCGTTCCTCGCGGGGCGCATCGTGCAGGGCCTCGGGTCGGGTCTCGTCACCGTCGCGCTGTACGTGCTCGTTGGGCAGGTGTTCGACGAGCACCTGCGGCCCCGGGTCTTCGTCGTGATGACGTCGGCGTGGGTGCTGCCCGCGCTCGTGGGGCCCCTCGTCGCCGGCTGGGTCGCCGAGACGTTCGGCTGGCGGTGGGCGCTGCTCGGCGCCGTCGTCCCGTCGCTCGTGGCGGTGTCGCTGCTCGTCGGCGTCGCGCGGCGTCCCGGTGCCCACCCCGGTGCGCGGCTGCGCCCGGGTCGCGTGCTGCTCGCGTCCGCGGCGGCGGTCGGGGTGCTCGGCGTGAGCTCCGCGGCCCGTCAGGACTCGGCGCTGTGGCCGGTCGTGCTGGTCGCGTCGCTCGCGGTCGTCGCCGTCGTCGTGCCGCCGCTGCTGCCGCGCGGGACGTGGACGGGGCGCCACGGGCTGCCCGCCGTGATCGCGACACGCAGCGTCGTGTCGCTCGCGTTCTTCGGCGTCGAGGCGTACCTGCCCCTCGTGCTCGTCGAGCAGCGCTCGCTGACCCCGACCCAGGCGGGCCTGTTCCTCACCGGCGGGGCGGTGCTGTGGTTCGCGGGGTCGTGGCTCGCCGCGAACCTCCCCGCGCTCGCGGACGCGGTGCGCCGCGTGCGGCTCGGGACGGGGCTCGTCGCGCTCGGCGCGGTCTCCGGCGTCCTCGTGGTGGCCGGTGCGCCGCTCGCGGTGGTCGCCGCGCTGTGGCCGCTCGCGGGGCTCGGGATGGGCGTCGCGTCGTCGACGCTGTCGGTGCTGCTGCTCGAGCGCGCGGCGCCGGGCGAGCACGGCGCGGCGAGCGCAGGCATGCAGACGAGCGACGCCGTCGTGCAGGCCGTCGGGCTCGCGCTCGGGGGCGTGCTCGTCGCGGTGCTGCTGCCCGTCGCGCCCGTCGGCGCGTACGCCGCGGTGCTCGCGGTGGCCCCGGTCGCGGGGCTCGCGGCGCTCGCGGTGAGCGGCCGCATCGGACGCGTGCCCGGCGCGTGACCTGACCGGCGCGTGACCTGACCGCCGCGTGATCGTGATCGTCCCGGCGTTGCGCACGGGCGGCTCCGACCGGGACGCTCACGTCAGACGACGGCGCAGGCCGTCCCGCCGCCCAGGAGGACCCGTGCGCAGGAGCGTCGCCCTCGGTGCCCTCGTCCTGCTCCTCGGCGCCGGGGCGGTCTCGTGCGCGACGGGCGACGCGAGCACCGAGGCCGGGTTCGGTCTCCCGACCCAGCCGCCCGACGACCCCGTCCCGGGTGAGCGCGAGGAGCTGCGCGGGACGCTGCACGTCGAGGACGACGGCTGCTTCACGTGGGTGGCCGAGGGTGGCGACGGGGCGTCCAGGCCGTGGATCGTGTGGCCGTCCGGTGGCGAGCACGACGGGGACCACGTGACCCTCCCGGACGGCACGTCGGTCGGCCAGGGCGACCTGCTCGTCGCGACGGGCGCGCACGTCGAGCCCGAGGCGCTCCCGGACTACCAGGACGGCGGGGACTCCTACTTCTCCTCGTTCGGCGGCTTCTGCGGGGTCCGGCACCGCGGCGTCGTCGTGCTCGACGAGGTCCGCCGCGGCTGACGCGGGCCACGCGGGCCGGCCGCACGCGTCGGCCGAGCAGCCCCGGCGCGTGGGGCCTCTCCGAGCGAGCCGCGGCCGCGAGGTGCGCGGCACCCGGCACTACGGTGGCCCTCGTGACCGCGCCCGCCCCGACCCGCGTCTACCGCGTGGGCCTGCGCACCCGCTTCCGGGGCCTGACCTCGCGCGACGGCGTCCTCGTGCGGGGCGACGCGGGCTGGGGCGAGTTCTCGCCGTTCTGGGACTACGACGTCGCCGAGTCACGTGCGTGGTGGCGGGCCGCGCGCGAGGCCGCGGACGAGGGCTGGCCCGCACCCGTGCGCGACGCCGTCCCCGTCAACGTCACGGTGCCCGCCGTCGACGGCGCCACCGCGCGCGGGATCGTCGAGCGGTCCGCCGGCTGCCGCACCGCGAAGGTCAAGGTCGCCGAGCCCGGGCAGACGGTCGACGACGAGGTCGAGCGCCTCGAGGCCGTGCGCGACGCGCTCGGACCGGGCGGCCGCGTGCGGGTCGACGCCAACGGCGCCTGGGACGTCGACACCGCGGTCGCCCGCCTCGTCGCCCTCGACCGCGCCGCGGGCGGGCTGGAGTACGTCGAGCAGCCGTGCCGGACGGTCGCCGAGCTCGCCGCGGTCCGGCGGCGCACCGCGGTGCCCGTCGCGGCCGACGAGTCGATCCGCCGCGCGGAGGACCCGCTCGAGGTCGTGCGTGCCGCGGCGGCGGACGTCGTCGTGCTCAAGGTCCAGCCGCTCGGGGGGGTGCGCGCGTGCCTGCGGCTCGCCGAGCAGGTCGGCCTGCCCGTCGTGGTGTCGTCCGCGCTCGAGACGTCCGTCGGGCTCGCGGCGGGCGTCGCCCTCGCGGCCGCGCTGCCGGACCTCGACCACGCGTGCGGCCTCGCGACCGCGCAGCTCCTGGCCGACGACGTCGTCGCGGAACCCCTGCTGCCGGTCGACGGCGCGATCGCGGTGCGTCGGCCGGCGCCCGACGACGCGCTCCTCGCGGCCCACGCCGCCGACGACGACCTCACGGCCCGCTGGGTCGCACGGCTCGACGCGGTGCGGGCATGAGCGCCTCGACGCGCGCGGCGCGCGTGCTGCTCCAGGCGCTCGCGGCCCTCGGGGTGCGGGACGTCGTGCTGTCGCCCGGGTCGCGGAGCGCTCCGCTCGCGTACGCGCTCGCCGAGGCCGCGACGCACCGCGAGGGGGACGAGGGCGGCAGCGGGCACGACGACGCGCGTGCGCCGCGCGTCCCGCGCCTCGACCTGCACGTACGCGTCGACGAGCGCAGCGCCGGCTTCCTCGCGCTCGGCCTCGCGCGCGGCGCACGCCTCGCGGGGGACCTGCGCCCCGTCGCGGTCGTGACGACCTCGGGGACGGCGGTCGCGAACCTCCACCCCGCGGTCCTCGAGGCGCACCACAGCGGCGTCCCGCTCCTGCTCCTCACGGCCGACCGCCCGCACGAGCTGCGCGGCACGGGCGCCAACCAGACCACCGAGCAGGTCGGTCTCCTCGAGCCGGTGCGCCTCACGGTCGACGTGCCGGCACCGACCGGCCGCCCGGGGGAGGACCGCGACCTGCGCCACGTCGCCGCGCGCGCGGTGGCCTTCGCGACCGGTGCACGGACGGGCGACCCGGGACCCGTCCACGTCAACCTCGCGTTCCGCGACCCGCTCGTGCCCGACGACGAGCCGTGGCCCGAGCCGTCGCGCGACGGGCTCACCGAGGTCCTGCGCCGCGGGGCCGCGGTCGGTGGCCCGCCGTCCGCCGGTGCGCCCCCGGCCACCTGGCTGACGGCCGTCCCGGTGACGGCCGCCCCCGGTGCGGTGCCGCCCGCGGACCTCGTGCCGGACGGCGTGCCGACCGTCGTCGTCGCCGGTGACGAGGCCGGCCCGCTCGCGCGTCGGCTCGCCGAGGCGAACGGGTGGCCGCTGCTCGCCGAGCCGTCGTCGGGTGCGCGCGGCGGACCGAACGCGGTCGCGGCGTACCGGCTCCTGCTCGCGGACCCCGGTCTGGGCGGGGCTGTGCGACGCGCCGTCGTGCTCGGGCGCCCGACGCTGTCGCGGCCCGTGCAGGCGCTGCTCGCGCGGCCGGAGGTCGAGTCCCTCGTCGTCGCGCCGCACGGCGGCGACTGGCCCGACGCGTCGCGCAACGCCACGCAGGTGCTCGCCGAGGTCCCGCCCGGGCTCCTCCGCGGTCGCCTCGGCGACGGCGCGGTCACGCCGTCCGGCCGGCCGTGGCTCGAGGCGTGGCGCACGGCGGGCGGGGCGGCGCTCGCGGCCGCGCGGGCCGTGGGGGCCGTGGGGGACAGCGCCCCCGCCGCGACGGGCGCAGGGACCCGGGGCCTGTCGGGGCTCGCGGTCGCCGCCGCGGTCGCCGCGTCGGTGGGGCCCGACCACGTCCTGGTCGTGGGGTCGAGCAACCCCGTGCGGGACCTCGACCTCGTCGCGGCGTGGGACGAGCCGCCCGCCGTGGTCGCGAACCGCGGCCTCGCCGGGATCGACGGCACGGTGTCCACGGCCGCCGGTGTCGCGCTCGCGCTCGGCCGCCCCGTCGTCGCGCTGCTCGGCGACCTCACCTTCCTGCACGAGGTCGGCGGGCTCCTCGTCGGTCCGCTCGAGCGCGAGCCGGACGTCCGGCTCGTCGTCGCCAACGACGACGGCGGCTCGATCTTCGCGACGCTCGAGCACGGGGAGCCCGCGCGGGCGGCGACGTTCGAGCGCGTCTTCGGGACGCCGCACGGTGCCGACCTCGGCGCGCTCTGCGCGGGGTACGGCGTCCCGCACCGGCGCGTGACGACGCTCGAGGAGCTCGCGTCGGCGCTCGCCGCACCCGTCCCGGGCAGGTCCGTCGTCGAGGTCGTCGTCGACCGCGCGGGCCGACGCGACCTGCACGCCGCGGTCGCGGCCGCGGCGGAGCGGGCCGTGCGGGGTGCCGGGCGTGCGCCCGACGGCGTACGTCAGGGCCGCGGCCGGCCCTGACGGCGGACGTCCGGCGGCGGCGAGCCCACGCCCCGCCCGCGCGCCCACGCCGCGCACCCCCCGGCCCGCCACGCCCACGCGCCTCACGCCCCCGGACGCGCCCACCCCCCCCGCCCCCGGACGCGCCCACCTCCCGCCCCACCCCACGGGCCGTCCCGCTCCCGACCCGCGCACCGGGCCAGGTCGCAGTACCGTCGGCTCGTGCGCTGGGACGAGGCCGAGGCCGTGCTGTTCGACCTGGACGGCGTGCTCACGCCGACGGCCGCGGTGCACATGCGGGCGTGGGAGCTCATGTTCCGCGGGTACTTCACGACCCACGGGATCGAGCCGCCCTACAGCGACGAGGACTACTTCGCGCACGTCGACGGCCGGCCCCGGTACGACGGCGTCCGGGCGACCCTCGCGTCGCGCGGCGTGCGCCTGCCGGAGGGCCTGCCGAGCGACCCGCCGGGCACGCCGACCGTGTGCGGCCTCGGCAACACGAAGAACGCGATGGTCAACGAGGTCCTCGAGCGCGAGGGCGTCGAGCCCTACCCGGGGTCGGTGCGCGTCGTCGACGACCTGGAGCGGCGCGGCGTCCCGATGGCGGTCGTGTCGAGCTCGCGCAACACGCCCGCCGTGCTCGGCGCCGCGGGGCTCGCCGGGCGCTTCGGCGTCGTCGTCGACGGCACGGTCGCGGCTGCCGAGCACCTGCCGGGCAAGCCCGCGCCCGACACCTTCCTGCGCGCAGCGGCGCGGCTCGGCGTGCCGCCCGCGCGCGCCGTCGTCGTCGAGGACGCGGTGTCCGGCGTCGCCGCCGGTCGCTCGGGCGGCTTCGGGCTCGTCGTCGGCGTCGACCGCGGCGCCGGTGCCGACGTGCTGCTCGCCGCGGGGGCCGACGTCGTCGTCCGGGACCTGGCCGAGCTCCTCGCATGAGCGCCGCGCGCGAGGAGCACCGGCACCTGCCCGAGGCCGACGGGTCGACGGAGCGGGTCGCCGGCTACCGCCGGTACGTGGGCGGGCCCGACCCGCTCGACCGGTCGCGCATGCCGGTCGACCCCTGGCGGCTCACGGAGCGCGTCTTCGACGCGGACGACCTGGGGCGCACCGAGACGCTGTTCGCCGTCGGCAACGGCTACCTCGGCATCCGCGGGACCCTCGAGGAGGGACGCCCCGCGCACCAGCACGGCACGTACGTCAACGGGTTCCACGAGACGTGGCGCATCCAGCACGCCGAGGCCGCCTACGGGCTCGCCGAGGTGGGCCAGACCATGGTCGACGTCCCCGACGCGACCGTCATGCGCCTGCACGTCGACGACGAGCCCCTGCTGCTGTCGGTCGCCGAGCTCGTCGACTACGAGCGGACCCTCGACATGGCCGACGGCGTGCTCACGCGCGACCTCGTGTGGCGCACGCCCAGCGGCAACCGCGTGCACGTCCGCTCCCAGCGCATGGTGTCCTTCACGCAGCGGCACCTCGCGGTGCTCACCCTGTCCGTGACGCTCCTCGACGCGCCCGCGCCGGTGGTCGTGACGTCGCAGGTCGTGAACAGGTACGCGACCGACGAGCTGCACGGCGGCCTGCACGGCGACGGCGGCGGGCGTGGCAGCGGCAACGGCGACGGCAACGGCGGCGGGGGCGACGGGCCCGCCGACCCTCGCCGCGGTGAGCGCCTCGCGCACCGCGTCCTGGAACCGGTCGAGCACCGGCGCGCGGGCGACCGCGCGGTCCTCGCCTACCGCTGCGCGACCTCGGGGATGACGCTGGGCGTCGGGGTCCACCACCTCGTCGAGGGGGACGGCGCGACGACGACGACCGTCGTCACGGGCGACCTCGCGACCACCGACGTCCGCGCGCAGGCCGAGCCCGGCCGGACGCTCACGGTCACCAAGCTCGTGAGCTACCACACCTCGCGCGAGGTGCCCGCGAGCGAGCTCGCGGACCGGTGCGAGCGCACGCTCGACCGCGTCGGGGCCGTGGGGGTCGACAAGCAGCTCGCCGACCAGCGCACCTGGCTCGACGGCTACTGGCAGCGGTCCGACGTCGAGGTGCCCGGCGAGCCGTCGGTGCAGCAGGCCGTCCGGTGGAACCTCTTCCAGGTCGCCCAGGCGGCGGGGCGTGCGGAGGGCAGCGGCATCCCGGCCAAGGGCCTGACGGGGAGCGGGTACGGCGGTCACTACTTCTGGGACACCGAGATCTACGTCGTCCCGTACCTCATCTACACGTCGCCGATCATGGCGAGGAACGCGCTGCGCTTCCGGTACACGATGCTGCCCGCGGCGCAGAGCCGGGCGCGCGAGCTCAACGAGGGCGGGGCGCTGTTCCCGTGGCGGACGATCAACGGCGCCGAGGCGTCGGCGTACTACGCCGCAGGGACCGCGCAGTACCACATCAACGCCGACATCGCCTACGCGCTCCAGGCGTACGTCGACGTGACGCGCGACGAGGAGTTCCTCGCGCGCGAGGGCGTCGACGTCCTCGTCGAGACGGCCCGTCTGTGGGCCGGTCTCGGCTTCTGGCGCGGCGAGGGGGCGGGCAGCTTCCACATCCACGGCGTGACCGGCCCGGACGAGTACACGACCGTCGTCAACGACAACCTGTACACGAACGTCATGGCACGCATGAACCTCCGCGCGGCGGCGTCCGCGGTGCGTCACCTCGAGCGCGCCTGGCCCGAGCAGCACGCGCGCATGGTCGTGCGCCTCGGGCTCGGACCCGACGAGGTCGACGAGTGGCTCCGCGTCGCGGACGCGATGGCGATCCCCTACGACGAGCACCTGGGGATCCACCCGCAGGACGCGCAGTTCCACGAGCGCGAGGTCTGGGACCTGCGCAGCACCCCCGCGGACCGTCGGCCGCTGCTCCTGCACTACCACCCGCTGGTCATCTACCGGTTCCAGGTGCTCAAGCAGGCCGACGTCGTCCTCGCGACGTTCCTGCGGGGTGAGGACTTCAGCCCCGAGCTCAAGCGCGCCGACTTCGAGTACTACGAGCCCATCACGACCGGCGACTCGAGCCTCTCCGCCGTCGTGCAGTCGATCATGGCCGCCGAGGTCGGGTACCACGAGCTCGCACTCGACTACTTCCACGACGCGCTCTTCGTCGACCTCGCCGACCGCCACGGGAACACCTCCGACGGCGTGCACGTCGCGTCCGCGGGCGGCGTCTGGAGCATGCTCGTGCACGGGTTCGCCGGCATGCGTCGGCTCCCCGGCGGCCGGACGTCGTTCGACCCGCGGCTGCCCGCTCGGTGGGAGGCCGTCACGTTCCGGGTCACGCTGCACGAGACGCGCCTGCGCGTGACCGTGCGTGCCGACGCGATGGAGCTCGTCACCGAGGCGGGCGAGGGTGCGACCGTCCTCGTGCGTGGCGTCGAGCACGCCGTCGGCGCTGCGGGCACCGGCGCCGTCGTCGTCGCGCTCGACGGGCAGGGGCCGCGGATCCCCGGCAGGCCGGACCCCTACGCGCAGCACGACACGGTGCGTCCAGACGGCTCGGTCGTGACCTCATCCGTCCCCGAGCCGTCGGGGACGGACCCGCAGGCGGAGGTCGACGCGCCCGTGCGGTGAGCGGCCGACGGCGCCCTCCCGGTGGCCCCACCCGGCCGGCCTCGACGAGCCGGTCCGCGACGGGCCCCGGCCCTGGGAGGCCGGCCCCCGGCCCTGGGAGGCCGGCTCCCGGCCTTCGAGACCGTGCCCCGGCCGTCCCAGGCAACTCCCAGGCGCCTCTCAGCGGTGCGCAAGCCCCGTGGTGTGTCGTGGTTCCCGGAACAGAGGAGGACACATGACCACCACCCCGCAGCACGACGAGCGCACCCCCTGGGGCGCGGCGACGCCCGCCCAGGGCTGGAGCGCGCCGCACGCCCCCCGACCGGCGTCCGAGGCCGGCCCGCAGTCCGCGCCGCACCCCCAGCCCGCGCCGCAGGGCGCCCCGCACACGTCCCCGGCCCCGCCGCCGCCGGGAGCGGCCTTCGGCGTCCGGCCCGACCCGTACGGCGCGCACGGGGCACCGCCCCTGACGACGGCACCGGTCGCCGCCGCACCGCGCCGTCGCCCCGGGTGGGTCCCGATGGCCGCGACCGCGACGGCCGCCGCGCTCAGCGCGAGCCTGCTCACCGCTGGTCTCACGGGCGCGTTCGAGCCCGAGGAGACGACGGCGGTCGTCCCGACGCTGGGCGAGGAGGCGGCCGAGTCCTCGACGGTGCCGACCTCGTCGACCGGGACGCCGGACTGGCAGGCCGTCGCGGACACGGTCCGTCCGAGCGTCGTCGCGATCGACGTGCGGACGTCGTCGGGCGGCGGCGCCGGCTCGGGCGTCGTCATCGACGCCGAGGGCCACATCCTCACCAACCACCACGTCGTCTCCGGCGCGGTCGACGGCGGCCTGCGCGTGACGCTCGCCGACGGGCGGGTGCTCGCCGCGACGGTCGTCGGGACCGACGCGACCACCGACCTCGCGGTCATCGTGCTCACCGACCCGCCGTCGGACCTCGAGCCCGCGACCCTCGGCGACTCCGACGACGTCGAGGTGGGCGAGCCGGTCATGGCCGTGGGCAACCCGCTGGGCCTCGACTCGACCGTGACCACGGGCATCGTCTCGGCGCTCGACCGGCCCGTGACGACGAGCGACGGGGGCGACCTCACGGTCGTCACCAACGCGATCCAGATCGACGCCGCGATCAACCCCGGCAACAGCGGGGGCCCGCTGTTCGACGCCTCGGGCAGCGTCATCGGCATCAACTCGTCCATCGCCAGCATGCCGACCGGCGCCGGCGGCTCCACCGGGTCGATCGGGCTGGGCTTCGCGATCCCGTCGAACCTCGCCGACCGCGTGGGTGCCGAGCTGATCGCCGAGGGCGAGGCGTCGCACGCCTACCTCGGCGTGGGCCTGAGCGACGGCACGGCCGAGGCCGACGGCGTCGCGCGACGGGGCGCCGTCGTCGAGCAGGTGTCCGACGGGACTCCCGCGGCCGACGCCGGGATGCGCGTCGGCGACGTCGTCGTCGCGGTCGACGGCGACGCGGTGAGCGGCGCAGAGTCCCTGACGGCGTTCGTCCGCGAGCGCGCCGTCGGCAGCGACGTGACGCTCACCGTCGTCCGGGACGGCACGTCGACCGAGGTCGAGGTGACGCTCGCCGAGCGGCCCGAGACCACCGCGACCCCCCAGCAGCAGGAGAGCACCCCGCAGCTCCCGCCGGGCGTCACGCCCGAGGACCTCGAGGAGCTCTTCGGCCGCTGAGCGGCTCGCACCGCACGCGGGCGTGCCGCACGGCGCCCTGCACGCCCCCGGCCCGGCGGGTCCCCCACCGTCGGGCCGGGCACGACCCCTCTGCACCGGCTCCCCTCCGGCGCAGGGACAGCCCGGGCCCGTCTCCCCTTCGGGCCCGACCTCCGCCCACCCGGCGGAGCGACGGCACCCCGGCCCGGCGGCCACTCCCTCCGCCGGGCCGGGGTCCCGTCATGCCCGGCCCCACCGGGGGAGCGTCCGTGCCGCCGGACGGAACCGACGTGCCCGTGCGGGCCGTCAGCGGTGGCGGCGCGAGCGCCACGCGGCCCACGCGCCCGTGGACCACAGCGCCCACACCACGAGCAGGGGCTGGAACGGCAGGCGAACGAGCCGCTTGGTGTCGGTGTCGAGCCCGAACGCGTCGGCCCCCGTGAGCCACTGCGAGACGTTGCCCGGGAACACCGCGACGAGGAACGCCGCGACGACCGCGCCGACGAGGGGTCGCAGCCGGCGCGGCGCGACGACCAGCGCCGCCCCGAGCACCACCTCGACCACCCCGGACACGACGACGACGTCGTCGGCGTCGGCCGGGAACCACGGCGGGACCTGCGCGCGGAACTCCTCGCGCGCCCACGCGAGGTGGCTCACCCCCGCGAACGTGAGCGCCGCTGCGAGCAGCACCCTGCCGACGGTGCGGGCCGGGTCCGACGGTGGACGCACGCGGTCCGACGGGGCACGCACGGGGGTCGGCTGGTCGGCGGGCACGGCGGCTCCTCGGGCTGGCGCGGGCCGCCACCGTACGACGGGTCGCCGCCCCACGTCAGTCGGCGGCGAGCGCGTGCCGCATCGGCTCGAGCTTCGCCTCGGACTCGGCGAGCTCGGCGCGCGGGTCGGACGCCGCGACGATCCCGCAGCCCGCGAACAGCCGCAGGCGGCGGTGGTCCTCCGGGTGGAGCTCGGCCGAGCGCAGCGCGATGCCCCACTCGCCGTCGCCGTCGGCCCCCATCCACCCGACGGGTCCCGCGTACCGGGCGCGGTCGAGGCCCTCGACCTCGCCGATCAGCGCGCACGCCGCCGTGGTCGGGGTGCCCGCGACGGCCGCCGTCGGGTGCAGGGCCGCCGCGATCGCGAGGCTCGTCGGGTGGTCGCCGTCGACGCCACGCAGGACGCCCGTGACGTCGGTCGCGAGGTGCAGCACGTTGGGCAGGTGCAGCACGAACGGCGTCTCGGGCACGTTGGTCGACGAGCAGAACGGGTCGAGCGCGTGCGTGAGCGACTCGACCGCGTACTCGTGCTCCTCGAGGTCCTTCGAGGAGTGCGCGAGGATCGCGGCGCGCGCCATGTCGGCCTCGTCGTCGCCCGTGCGGCGGATGGTCCCCGCGAGCACGCGCGAGGTGACGAGGCCCTTCTCGCTGCGCAGCAGGAGCTCGGGGGTCGCCCCGAGCAGGCCGTCGACGGAGAACGTCCAGCACGTCGGGTAGTCGTCGGAGAGGCGGTGCAGCACCCACCGCGCGTCGAGCGGCTCGGCGGTGCGGGCGACGACGTCGCGCGCGAGGACGACCTTCTCGAGCTCACCCGCGCGGATCCGCGCGACGGCGGCCGCGACCGCGTCCTGCCACGCGGTCGCGTCGAGCGAGCCGTCCGCGTAGGCGACGGCGCCCGGCGAGGCCGGCGGGTCCTGCACGACGACGACGGGGGGTGCGGCCACGCCGCCGAGCGCGAGGGTCGTGACCCACGCGACGTTCCCACGGCGGCCCACGACGACGCGCGGCACGACGAGCACGCCGCCTGCGGGCGACCCGGCGGCGAACGCGAAGGACCCGAACGCGACGGGGCCAGAGCCGGGCACGCCGACCTCGTCCCGCACCACGGCGTGCGCGACGAGGCGTCGCCACGCGCCCTCGGCGGCCGCGAAGCGCTCGGGACCCGCCGTCGGCACCCGGAGCAGCTCGCCCCACGCGACCATGCCGTCGCCGCGGCGCAGCCACGCGAGGCCGCCGTCGGCGGGGAGCAGGTCGAGGAGGTCCGCGGGGAGCGAGTCGACGTCCACCGCGACGGTGCGCGCGACGAGCGGGCCGGCCGCCTGGTCCGCGTCGAGCTCCTCGGCGTGACGGCCCGAGGAGGGGTGGGTGCTCATCGCGACAAGGGTAGGTCCTGGCGCCTGAGAGACTGACCGGCATGCGCGCCAGCCTCGACAAGCGACCCCACGAGGTCGCCGCGATGTTCGACGGGATCGCCCGCCGGTACGACCTGACGAACGACGTCATCTCGCTCGGTCAGGACCGACGGTGGCGCACGGCGACGATCATGGCGGTCGACGCGCGCGCGGGTGACCGCGTGCTCGACCTCGCGGCGGGCACCGGGACGTCCAGCGAGCCGTTCGTGACGGCCGGGGTGCACGTCGTGCCCTGCGACCTGTCGCTCGGCATGCTCAGCGAGGGCAAGCGGCGACGGCCCGACCTGCCCTTCACCGCGGGCGACGCGACGCGGCTGCCCTTCGCCGACGCCTCGTTCGACGCGGTCACCATCTCGTTCGGCCTCCGCAACGTCGTGGACACCGAGGGCGCGCTGCGCGAGATGCTCCGCGTGACGCGCCCGGGCGGCCGGCTCGTCGTGACCGAGTTCTCGACGCCGACCTGGGGCCCGTTCCGGACGGTCTACATGGAGTACCTCATGCGCGCCCTGCCGCCGCTCGCGCGTGCGGTGTCGAAGGAGCCCGACGCCTACGTCTACCTCGCCGAGTCCATCCAGCAGTGGCCCGACCAGGAGGGTCTGGGCCGGCTCGTGCGCCGCGCTGGCTGGACGGACGTCGCGTACCGCAACCTGACCGGCGGCGTCGTCGCGATGCACCGAGCGACGCGGCCCGCGTGAGGCCTGCGTGACGACTGCGTCCGGGCCGCCGGGCGCTGTTTCCCACGGGGACCCTGGTCCCTTGAGGAAGGCAAGCCTCACCAGACACGCTGGGAGGTCGCGGTTAGACTTGGGGACGTTGTGTTCGTGAAGGTCTTCACAAGGACGGCCGCGTGGTGAGTGCTCGCATCGATGACGCCGACGTCATCGTCGTCGGAGCAGGTCCCGGCGGGTCCACGGCGGCGTACTACCTCGCGATGGCGGGTCTCGACGTCCTCGTCCTGGAGAAGACGGCGTTCCCGCGCGAGAAGGTCTGCGGCGACGGCTTCACGCCCCGGACGGTCCGCGAGCTCGTCGCGATGGGCGTGCCGCTCCGCGAGGAGGACGGCTGGATCCGCAACAAGGGTCTGCGCGTCATCGGCGGCGGGCACCGGATCGAGCTGCCGTGGCCCGAGCTCGAGTCGTTCCCGGACTACGGCGTGTGCCGTACGCGCAAGGACTTCGACGAGACGCTCGCCCGGCACGCCGCGAAGGCGGGCGCCCGGATCCAGGAGCAGATGAACGTCACGGGGCCGGTCCTCGACGAGCGCACGGGCCGCGTCGTGGGCGTCACGGCCCGTCCGGTCGACGCGAACGGCCGGCGCGCGGGCGACGAGCAGACGTTCCGCGCCCCCGTGGTCATCGCCGCCGACGGCGTCTCGGGACGCTTCGCGCTCGCGCTCGGCATCGAGAAGGACCCGCGCCGGCCGATGGGCGTCGCGGTCCGCACGTACTTCCGCACCCCGCGGCACGACGACGACTGGATGGAGTCGCACCTCGAGCTGTGGGACGGCGAGCCCGGGCGGTCCAAGCTCCTGCCCGGCTACGGCTGGATCTTCGGCCTGGGTGACGGCACCGCGAACGTCGGCCTCGGGACCGTGAGCTCGCGCGCGACGACGACGAAGACGGACTTCAAGGACCTGCTCCAGCGCTGGGTCGCGAACACGCCCGCGGAGTGGGAGTTCACGCCCGAGAACCAGGTCGGCCCGGTGCGCAGCGCCGCGCTGCCGATGGCGTTCAACCGCAAGCCGCACTACACGCGCGGCGTCCTGCTCGTCGGGGACTCGGGCGGCATGGTCAACCCGTTCAACGGCGAGGGCATCGCGTACGCGATGCAGGCCGCGCGCATCGCGGCCGAGGTCGTCGCGCAGGCCCGCTCGCGCCGCACCGACTCCGCGCGCGAGGCGACCCTGGGGACGTACCCGCGGATCATGTCCGACGAGCTCGGCGGGTACTACTCGCTCGGGCGCGTCTTCACGGCGATCATCGAGAAGCCGGAGATCATGCGGTTCCTCACGCGGTACGGCCTGCCGCGTCCGGCGCTCATGCGCCTGACGCTCAAGCTGCTCGCCGACGTGTACGAGCCCCGGGGCGGCGACGTCTCGGACCGCATGATCAGCGCGCTGTCGAGAATTGCGCCTGCGGCATGAGCGCACGAGACTCGGCCAGGACCGACGCCGGTCGCCGGCACCACTGGAGGGCACGATGAGCAACCCGTACGTCCCGCTGCTCGTCCTCATGGGCGTCGCCGCGGTCCTCGCGCTCGGCGGCGTGGGGGCCAGCTGGATCATCGGCCCGCGGCGCTACAACCGCGCCAAGCTCGAGGCCTACGAGTGCGGCATCGACCCGACGCCGCACGCCGTCGGCGGCGGCCGCTTCCCGATCAAGTACTACCTCGTCGCGATGACCTTCATCATCTTCGACATCGAGGTGGTCTTCATGTACCCCTGGGCGGTCGCGTTCGGCCAGCTCGGGCTCTTCGGCGTCGTCTCGATGCTGACGTTCCTCACCCTGATCACCGTGCCGTTCGTGTACGAGTGGCGGCGCGGCGGCTTCGAGTGGGACTGACCCCGGCGCACGACCACCGGCGCGCGGAGGCGTCCGCCCCGGCGGACGGCCACGACCCGCGGGCACGCGAGCACGCACCCAGCACGCGCACGAGCGCTGACGAAGGAAGGAGGACACCGTGGGCATCGAGGAAGCAGCTCCGTCCGGGTTCCTGCTGACGACCCTGGAGAAGGCCGTCGGCCTGACCCGCAAGGCGTCGATGTGGCCGGTGACCTTCGGCCTCGCCTGCTGCGCGATCGAGATGATGGCCGCGGGCACGCCGCGGTACGACCTCTCGCGCTTCGGCATGGAGGTCTTCCGCGCGTCGCCGCGCCAGGCCGACCTCATGATCGTCGCCGGGCGCGTGAGCCAGAAGATGGCGCCCGTCGTCCGCCAGGTCTACGACCAGATGGCGGCCCCGAAGTGGGTCCTGTCGATGGGCGTGTGCGCGTCGAGCGGCGGGATGTTCAACAACTACGCGATCGTCCAGGGCGTCGACCACATCGTCCCGGTCGACATCTACCTGCCCGGCTGCCCGCCGCGGCCGGAGATGCTGCTCAACGCGATCCTCACGCTGCACGAGCAGGTGCGCAACGAGCCCCTCGGCGTCAACCGCGAGGCCGCGGCGCGCGCCGCGGAGGAGGCCGCCCTGCGGGCCACGCCCACCTCCGAGATGAAGGGTCTGCTGCGGTGAGCGACGCGACCGACGCACCCCGCGAGGCGAAGGACGCCGCCGCGGCGGCCAAGGTGGGCGACGGCCCCGTCGGCACGCCGGCCGCCGACACGCCCCAGACGGCGACCGAGGCCGCGCACGAGGGCGGCTCGCAGAACCTCCCGGCCGACCCGGGCGCCCGCGCGCAGCTCGACGTCGTCGCGGTCCGGACGGGCATGTTCGGCAGCGCGCAGGGCGGCGACACGAGCGGCTACGGCGGGCTCGTCCGCACGATCGCGATGCCCGGCCCGAGCGAGCGGCCCTACGGCGGGTACTTCGACGAGGTCGTCGACGTCCTCGCCGAGGTCCTCGGCGAGGGCGGCACGGCGTTCGACGACGCGGTCGAGAAGGTCGTCGTCGACCGCGAGGAGCTCACGCTCTTCGTGCGGCGCGAGCACCTCGTCACGGTCTGCCGCGCGCTGCGCGACGACCAGGACCTCCGCTTCGAGCTCGGCCTGGGCGTCTCGGGCGTGCACTACCCGCACGACACGGGTCGCGAGCTCCACGCGGTCTACCACCTGTACTCGGTGACCCACTCGCGCCGCGTCCGGCTCGAGGTCGCGGTCCCCGACGAGGACCCGCACATCCCCTCGAGCGTCGCGGTGTACCCGGGCCACGACTGGCACGAGCGCGAGACCTGGGACTTCTTCGGGATCGTCTTCGACGGTCACCCCGGCCTGGCGCGGATCGAGATGCCGGACGACTGGCCCGGCCACCCGCAGCGCAAGGACTACCCGCTCGGCGGCATCCCCGTCGAGTACAAGGGCGCGCACATCCCGCCGCCCGACACGCGGAGGTCGTACAGCTGATGTCTTCCACCACGTCGAGCGCCCACGGCGCTCAGGGCACCCCGCGGGCCGCGGGCTCGATCGTCGACGACGGCGTCGAGGACGTCCCGTCGTTCGAGGCGACCGGCGGCGACTGGTCCGAGATCGCCGAGGAGGCCGCGCGCCTGGGCGAGGAGCGCATCGTCGTCAACATGGGTCCGCAGCACCCGTCGACGCACGGCGTGCTCCGCCTCATGCTCGAGATCGACGGCGAGACGGTCACCGAGGCCCGCTGCGGCATCGGCTACCTGCACACCGGCATCGAGAAGAACATGGAGTACCGGACCTGGTCCCAGGGCCCCACGTTCTGCACGCGCATGGACTACCTGGCCAGCTTCTTCCAGGAGACGGCGTTCTGCCTCGGCGTCGAGCGGCTGCTGGGGATCGCCGACGACGTCCCCGAGCGCGCGACGGTCATCCGCGTCCTGATGATGGAGCTCAACCGGATCTCGTCGCACCTCGTGTGCCTCGCGACCGGCGGCAACGAGCTCGGTGCGACGACGATCATGACGACGGGCTTCACGGCCCGCGAGGAGATCCTCAAGATCTTCGAGCTGGTCACGGGTCTGCGCATGAACCACGCGTACGTCCGTCCGGGCGGCGTCGTGCAGGACATCCCGCCGGGTGCCCTCGACACGATCCGTGAGGCCCTCGGGACGATGCGCGGGTACATCCGCGAGCTCGAGGACCTCATGCTCGGCAACCCGATCTACAAGGGGCGCACGGTCGGCGTCGGGCACCTGTCCCTCGCGGGCTGCATGGCGCTCGGGATCACGGGACCGGTCCTGCGGTCCGCCGGCCTGCCGTACGACCTGCGCAAGGCCGACCCGTACTGCGGCTACGAGACGTACGACTTCGACGTCCCGACGTCGACGGACGCCGACTCCTTCTCGCGGACCGTCCTGCGGATCGAGGAGTGCTACCAGTCCATGCGGATCGTCGAGCAGGCGCTCGACCGGCTCCAGGCCATCGGCCCGGGCCCCGTCATGGTCGCCGACAAGAAGATCGCGTGGCCGGCGCAGCTCGCGATCGGCTCGGACGGCATGGGCAACTCGCTCGACCACATCCGGACGATCATGGGCACCTCGATGGAGGCGCTCATCCACCACTTCAAGATCGTGACCGAGGGCTTCCGGGTCCCCGCCGGCCAGGTCTTCCAGGCCGTCGAGCACCCGCGCGGCGTGCTGGGCGCGCACCTCGTCTCCGACGGCGGGACGCGGCCGTACCGGGCGCACTTCCGCGACCCGTCGTTCAACAACCTGCAGGGCGTGTCGCTCATGTGCGAGGGCGGCCAGGTGGCCGACGTCGTCGTCGCGGTCGCAGCCCTGGACCCCGTGCTGGGAGGGGTGGACCGCTGATGGCGACCACGTCGTACGAGCCCTACGAGGGCGCGAAGCTCGAGCGCATGACGCGCGACGCGGAGACCGCCAAGGCGCGGTACCCGGACCCGATGTCGGCGCTCCTGCCGCTGCTGCACCTCGTGCAGTCCGAGGACGGCTACGTCAGCCCTGACGGCATCGCGTTCTGCGCGCAGGTCCTGGGCCTGAGCACGGCCGAGGTGTCGGCCGTCGCGACGTTCTACACGCAGTACAAGCGCCACCCGAACGGCGAGTACACGGTCGGCGTGTGCACCAACACGCTGTGCGCCGTCATGGGCGGCGACGCGATCTTCGACGAGCTCTCGGACCACCTGGGCGTGGGCCACGACGAGACCACGCCCGACGGCGCGATCACGCTCGAGCGCATCGAGTGCAACGCGGCGTGCGACTACGCGCCGGTCGTGATGGTCAACTGGGAGTTCTTCGACAACCAGACGCCCGAGTCGGCCAAGCAGGTCGCCGACCGCCTGCGGGCGGGCGAGCCCGTCGCGCCGACGCGCGGTGCGTCCTCGGTGTGCACCTTCAAGCAGATGTCACGCGTGCTCGCGGGCTTCAACGACGGCCGCGCGGACGAGGGCGTCGGCGCGGGGGACGCGACCCTCGTGGGCCTGCGGCTCGCGAACGAGAAGGGCTGGACGGCGCCCGGTCACGTCGACGCGGGTGGCGGCGACGAGCCGTCGCTGCCGTCGTCGCCGGCCGTGCCCGAGCCCGTCGCGTCGCAGGTCCCGACCACGGCCGGCACCGGCGGCGAGCACTCGAGCGTCGACCAGCCGGCCGCGCCGCCGAGCGGCGGCACCGCCGACACCGAGACCGGCCGCGACGCCGGCAAGTCCGAGGAGGCGTGATGACGACGACCCTCAGCCCGGTGCTCAGCGCCACGTGGGGCGCGCAGCGGCCGTGGAGCCTGTCGACGTACGAGTCCCACGACGGCTACCAGGCGTTCCGCAAGGCCCTCACGATGGCTCCGGCGGACATCGTCACCGCGGTCAAGGACTCGGGCCTGCGCGGTCGCGGCGGCGCGGGGTTCCCGACGGGCCTGAAGTGGAGCTTCCTCCCGCAGCCCGACGGCGGGCCGCGCTACCTCGTCGTCAACGCCGACGAGTCGGAGCCGGGCACCTGCAAGGACATCCCGCTCATGATGGCGGCGCCCCACCTGCTGCTCGAGGGCGTCGCGATCACGTCGTTCGCGATCGGCTGCAACCACGCCTTCATCTACCTGCGCGGCGAGGTCGTGCACGTCTACCGCCGGCTGCTCCAGGCGGTCGAGGACGCGTACGAGAAGGGCTACCTCGGCAAGGACGTGCTCGGCTCGGGCTACGACCTCGACGTCACGGTGCACGCGGGCGCGGGCGCCTACATCTGCGGCGAGGAGACGGCGCTGCTCGACTCGCTCGAGGGTCGTCGCGGCCAGCCGCGCCTCAAGCCGCCGTTCCCCGCCGTCGCGGGCCTGTACGCGCGGCCCACGGTCGTCAACAACGTCGAGAGCATCGCGTCGGTGCCCGCGATCATCGGCAAGGGCGTCGACTGGTTCCGCTCGATGGGGACCGAGAAGTCGGCGGGCTTCGGCCTGTTCTCCCTCTCGGGCCACGTCGTCCGGCCGGGGCAGTACGAGGCCCCGCTCGGCATCACGCTGCGCGAGCTGCTCGAGATGGCGGGCGGCGTCCGCGAGGGCCACGAGCTCAAGTTCTGGACCCCGGGCGGGTCCTCGACGCCGCTGTTCACGGCCGAGCACCTCGACGTCCCGCTCGACTACGAGTCGGTCGGCGCGGCCGGGTCGATGCTCGGGACGCGCGCGCTGCAGATCTTCGACGAGACGACGTGCGTCGTGCGCGCGATCTCGCGCTGGACGGACTTCTACCAGCACGAGTCCTGCGGCAAGTGCACGCCGTGCCGCGAGGGCACGTGGTGGCTCAAGCAGATCCTCCACCGCATCGAGGACGGCGAGGGCACCCGCGAGGACCTCGACACCCTGCTCGACGTCTGCGACAACATCCTCGGCCGCGCGTTCTGCGCGCTCGGCGACGGCGCCACCTCGCCGATCACGTCCGGGCTGCAGCACTTCCGCGCCGAGTTCGAGGCGCACATCGACGGGGCGGGCTGCCCGTTCGACCCGGCCGCCTCGGCCCTGTTCCCCTACACCCCGCGCCGGCGCCCCGCCGCGCTCGAGGGTGCCTCCGCAGGAACGGCAGGAGCATGACGACCACCACCGGAAAGACCTCGTCCGAGGTGGCCCGCGCCGACCTCGTGACCTTCACCATCGACGACGTCGAGGTGTCGGTGCCCAAGGGCACCCTCGTGATCCGCGCCGCGGAGGAGATCGGGATCCAGATCCCGCGCTTCTGCGACCACCCGCTGCTGCAGCCCGTCGGCGCGTGCCGGCAGTGCCTCGTCGAGGTCGCGACGCCGGACCGCGAGGGCAACGTCCGCCCGATGCCGAAGCCGCAGGCGTCGTGCACGCTCGAGGCCTCGCCCGGCATGGTCGTGCGCACGCAGCGCACGTCGGCCGTCGCGGACAAGGCGCAGCACGGCGTGATGGAGCTCCTGCTCATCAACCACCCGCTCGACTGCCCGACCTGCGACAAGGGCGGCGAGTGCCCCCTGCAGAACCAGGCGATGAGCAACGGCCGCGCGACGAGCCGGTTCCACGACACCAAGCGGACGTTCCCCAAGCCGGTCGCGATCTCCACCGAGATCCTGCTCGACCGCGAGCGCTGCGTCCTGTGCCAGCGGTGCACGCGCTTCTCCGAGGAGATCGCGGGCGACCCGTTCATCGACCTGCAGATGCGCGGCGTCAAGCAGCAGGTCGGCGTCTTCGACCCGGGTGTGCTCGGCTTCGGCGGCGCCCAGCCGGTCCAGGTGTACCGCGGCGCGCAGCCCGACGGCACGCCCGTCGACGCCGCGATGGGCCTGCCGGCCCAGGACCCGGCCGGCCCCGCGGGCCAGGCCACGGTCGACACGTCCGGACGCCCGTTCGCGTCCTACTTCTCGGGCAACACGATCCAGATCTGCCCGGTCGGCGCGCTCACGAACGCCGCGTACCGGTTCCGCTCGCGCCCGTTCGACCTCGTGTCGACGCCCGGCGTCTCCGAGCACGACAGCAGCGGCGCCGCGCTGCGCGTGGACCACCGCCGCGGCGTCGTCCTGCGCCGGCTCGCGCTCGAGGACGCCGCGGTCAACGAGGAGTGGATCTCCGACAAGGACCGCTTCGCGTTCACGTGGCAGGGCATGCCGGACCGCCTCACCGTCCCGCACGTGCGCGACACGCTGCCCGACGGGACGCGGGGCGAGCTGCGGCCCGCGAGCTGGTCCGAGGCGCTCGACGCCGCGGCCACGGGCCTCGCGGCGGCACGCGCCGCCGGCGGCGTGGGGGTGCTGCCCGGCGGCCGCCTGACCGTCGAGGACGCCTACGCGTACGCCAAGTTCGCCCGCGTCGTCCTCGGCACGAACGACGTCGACCACCGCGCGCGGACGCACTCCGCCGAGGAGGAGGCGTTCCTCGCGCACCACGTCGCCGGCACGCCGATGGGCGTGACGTTCGCGGACCTCGAGAAGGCCCCGGCGACGCTGCTGGTCGGGTTCGAGCCCGAGGACGAGGGCGGCATCGTCTTCCTCCGCCTGCGCAAGGCGGTCCAGCGCCACAAGGCCCGCGTGTTCTCGGTCGCGCCGTTCGCGGGCCGCGGCCTCGCGCGGCTCGACGGCACGCTCGTCCCGGCGGCCCCGGGCACCGAGGCCGAGGTCCTCGACGCGCTGGCCGCGGGCGCCGACGGCGTGCTCGGCCAGGCGGCCGCGGCGCTCGGCCCCGACGCCGTGGTCGTCGTCGGCGAGCGACTCGCGGGTGTGCGGGGCGGTCTGAGCGCGGCGCTGCGCCTCGCCGAGCGGACGGGTGCGCGCCTGGTGTGGATCCCGCGCCGTGCGGGCGAGCGCGGTGGCGTCGAGATGGGCACGCTGCCCGGCCTCCTGCCGGGCGGGCGCCTCGTCGAGGACGCCCGCGCACGCGTCGACATGGGTGCCGTGTGGGGAGTCGACCAGCTCCCGTCGACGCCGGGGCGCGACGCCTCGGCGATCGTCGCGGCAGCCGCGGACGGCTCGCTCGGCGGCCTCGTCGTCGGCGGCGTGGACCCTGCGGACCTGCCCGACCCGGCGCTCGCGCTGCGGGCGCTCGCGCAGGTCGGCTTCCTGGTGTCGCTCGAGGTGCGGTCCTCCGCGGTGAGCGAGCTCGCGGACGTGGTGCTGCCCGTCGCGCCGCCCGTCGAGAAGGCCGGCACGTTCCTCAACTGGGAGGGTCGCCCGCGGCCGTTCCCGCAGGCGCTCACGTCGACCGCGATGGCCGACCACCGGGTGCTCGACGCGCTCGCCGACGCGATGGACGTCCCGCTCGGCACGCGCACCGTCGCGCAGGTGCACCGCGAGATCGACCAGCTGGCCGCCTGGGACGGCGCGCGCGGCGCGGCCCCCGAGGTCGCGTACGCCGAGCCACCGGCCCTCGGGGCGGGCGAGGCAGTCCTCGCGACGTGGCACCTGCTGCTCGACGCGGGCCGCTGCCAGGACGGCGAGCGGTTCCTCGCCGGGACGGCGCAGCGCCCGGTCGCGCGTCTGTCGCCCGCGCACGCCGCCGAGCTCGGCGTCGGCACGGGTGACGTCGTGACGGTGCGGACGGACCGCGGCCAGGTGTCGCTGCCGCTCGTGGTCACGCCGATGCCCGACGGCGTGGTGTGGCTCCCGCTGCACTCGACCGGGTCCATGGTGCGCTCCACGCTCGGCGCGGACGCCGGCACGGTCGTCCGGGTCGAGGCGGCGCGCCTCGCGCCGGCGACGACGGACGGGAAGGGGCTGTGATGGGGATGGGCCCGGGGGTCCTGGCGCAGGTCGGCGAGACCGCCGCCGCGGCCGACTTCAGCAACGACACGTGGTGGATCGTCGCGATCAAGGCGGTCGGCATCGTCGTCTTCCTGCTGACGAGCGTGCTCTTCGCGATCTGGTTCGAGCGGAAGGTCGTCGCGCGGATGCAGATCCGCCCGGGGCCCAACGTGCACGGCCCCTTCGGCCTGCTGCAGTCGCTCGCCGACGCGATGAAGCTCCTCGTCAAGGAGGACATGAACGTCAAGGCGGCCGACAAGGTCGTCTACATCGTCGCGCCGATGATCTCGGTGTTCGCTTCGCTGCTGATCTTCGCGGTCATCCCGCTGGGTCCTGCGGTGAACATCTTCGGCGTCGTGACGCCGCTGCAGCTCACCGACTTCCCGGTCGCGGTCCTGTACATCCTCGCTGCCGCGTCGTTCGGCGTGTACGGCATCGTGCTCGGCGGCTGGTCCTCGGGCTCGACCTACCCGCTGCTCGGCGGCGTGCGCTCGACCGCCCAGGTCATCTCCTACGAGCTCGCGATGGGCCTGTCGCTCGTGAGCGTCTTCCTGCTCGCGGGATCGATGTCGACGTCGCAGATCGTCGGGTCTCAGCAGCAGATCTGGTGGTTCATCCCGCTGCTGCCGGCCTTCGTCATCTACTTCATCTCGATGGTGGGCGAGGTCAACCGGCTGCCGTTCGACCTGCCCGAGGCCGAGGGCGAGCTCGTGTCGGGCTTCATGACCGAGTACTCGTCGATGAAGTTCGCGTGGTTCTTCCTCGCCGAGTACATCAACATGCTCAACGTCTCGGCGATCGCGACGACGCTGTTCTTCGGCGGCTGGCGCGCACCGTGGCCGCTGTCGGCGATCAACGACGGCATGTTCAACGAGGGCTGGTGGCCGGTCCTGTGGTTCCTGGCCAAGCTCTGGTTCTTCATGTTCCTGTTCGTCTGGATCCGCGGCACGCTGCTGCGCTTCCGCTACGACCAGTTCATGGCGTTCGGCTGGAAGGTCCTCATCCCGGTCGCGCTCGCGTGGATCGTCGCCGTGGCGATCATCCAGGGCGTGCGCCAGTTCACGGACGTCGACCTGCGCACGCTGCTGATCGGCCTGGCCGTCGCCGCGCTCGTCGTCGTGGGGATCACGTTCCTGCTGCCCGAGCGCAGACGGCCCGAGCCCGAGCGGCCGGACGAGCCCGAGGTCCTCGACGCGTTCGCCGCCGGGTACCCTGTGCCGCCGCTGCCCGGTCAGGTCCTGCCGCCGTCGCCGCGGCGCTCGCGGCTCGCGGAGCAGCGGGCGCAGGACGCTGGCGCGGGCACGACCGGCACCGCGACCATCACGGCCGCCGGACCCGCACCGGACGGCACGACCGACGACACCGACGGCGAGGAGGAGGTGCCACGTGGCTGACCAGGACATCAGCCGGCACGAGGGGGGCCGTGAGGTCGGCGGCGCCGGCAGCCCGGAGCCCTACGAGTCGCTCATCGAGGAGCGCGGGCCCGTCGCGCGCGCGCTCGCACCCGTGGCCGGCTTCGGCGTGACCATCGCCAACATGTTCAAGCCGACGGTCACCGAGCAGTACCCGTTCGAGAAGACGCCGACCAAGCCGCGGTACCACGGCCGGCACCAGCTCAACCGGTACCCGGACGGTCTCGAGAAGTGCATCGGCTGCGAGCTGTGCGCGTGGGCGTGCCCCGCGGACGCGATCTACGTCGAGGGCGCCGACAACACGCCCGACGCGCAGTTCTCGCCCGGTGAGCGGTACGGCCGCGTCTACCAGATCAACTACCTGCGCTGCATCTTCTGCGGGCTGTGCATCGAGGCGTGCCCGACGCGCGCGCTCACGATGACCAACGAGTACGAGCTCGCGGGCCCGTCACGCGCGGGCATGATCTACGAGAAGCAGGACCTGCTCGCGCCGCTGTCCGACAGCATGCTCGCGGCACCGCACCCGATGGTGCCCGGCACCGAGGACACCGACTACTACACGGGTGCCGTCACGGGCCCGACGCCCGAGCAGATCGACTGGGTCGCGCAGTTCCGGCCGGACGACCCGACCCTGGAGAGCGTGCGGCGCGCCGACGCCCGGAGCGAGGCCACCCGATGAGCGCACTCCTCTCGCTCGGCGGCGTCGCCGCCGGGCCCGTCGGCACTGCCCTCGCGGACACGGGCCGCACGTCGTCGGCCGAGGCGGTCCTGTTCTGGGTCATCGGCCCCGTCATGGTCCTCGCGGCGCTCGGCCTGCTGTTCGCCCGCCGGACCGTCTACGCCGCGATGAGCGTCGTCGTCGTCATGATCTGCCTCGCCGTGCTGTACGTGGCCCAGGAGGCGCCGTTCCTCGGCGTCGTCCAGGTGGTCGTCTACACGGGCGCCGTGATGATGCTGTTCCTGTTCGTCCTGATGCTCGTCGGCGTCGACCCGTCGGACTCGCTCACCGAGACGATCAAGGGCCAGCGCTGGATCAGCGCGCTCCTCGGGATCGGGCTCGGCGTGGTGCTCGTCAGCGTCGTGCTCAACGCGGGCGACTTCGCCTCGCGCGGGCTCGAGGCCGCGAACGCCGAGACCAACCCGGTGGGCGTCGCACAGGTGATCTTCGGCGACTTCGTGTTCGACCTCCAGGTCGTCGGCATCCTCCTCGTCACCGCGGCGCTCGGCGCGCTCGTGCTGACGCACCGCGAGCGGATCACGCGGCGGATCGGTCAGCGCGAGCGCTCCGAGGCGCGCATCCTCGCGGGCGAGACGCTCACGCCGCTGCCCGCGCCGGGTGTGTACGCGCGCTCGAACGCGATGGACGTGCCGGCGCTCGGACCCGACGGACGCCCGCTCGACGCCTCGGTGTCGCGCGTCCTGCGCGTCCGCGGTCAGGAGCGCGCGGTCGAGGAGGTCCACCTCGACGCGACCGCGGCCGGCGCGGCGCGCCACCTGCGCGACGCGGACGAGGGTCTCGGCGGTCCCGAGGGCGTGGGCTCGACCCCGCCGCAGCGGTCCATCACGGGTGAGGAGCAGGTGCGATGACCCTGGCGAACTACCTCGTCCTCGCGTCGATCCTCTTCACGATCGGCGCGACGACGGTGCTCGTCCGCCGGAACGCGATCATCGTGTTCCTCGGCATCGAGCTCATGCTCAACTCCGCCAACCTGGCCTTCGTGACCTTCGCGCGCATGCACGGTGACCTCACCGGCCAGGTCGTCGCGTTCTTCGTCATGGTCGTGGCCGCGGCGGAGGTCGTCGTCGGGCTCGCGATCATCGTGGCGATCTACCGGACCCGGCGCTCGGCCTCGGTCGACGACGTCAACCTCCTGAAGAGCTGAGGACCCGGCGATGACCCTCCCTGCTGTCCTGCCCGTGCTCGCCGCGACCGAGGAGCACGTGACCGCGCAGGCCGCGGACGGCGTGTACTCGTCGGCGTGGCTGCTCGTCGCCATCCCGCTCGTCAGCGCGGCGGTGCTCCTGCTCGCGGGACGCCGCACCGACCGCTGGGGCCACTGGCTCGGCGTGCTCGCGTCGGCCGCGTCGTTCGTCGTCGGCGCGTCGATCCTCCTCACGATGCTCGGCCAGCCGGGCGAGGAGCGCGTGCGCGACCTGCACCTGTTCTCGTGGATCCCCGCGGGCGAGTTCACGCTCGACGCCGGGATGCGCGTGGACCCCTTGTCGATGACGTTCGTGCTGCTCGTGACGTTCGTCGGCACGCTCATCCACGTCTACTCCGTGGCGTACATGGAGCACGACCACGACCGTCGCCGCTTCTTCGCGTACCTCAACCTCTTCGTCGCGGCGATGCTCCTGCTCGTCCTCGCCGACAGCTACCTGCTGCTGTTCGTCGGCTGGGAGGGCGTCGGTCTCGCGTCGTACCTGCTCATCGGGTTCTGGAACCACGAGATGCCGAACGCGGTCGCCGCGAAGAAGGCCTTCGTCGCCAACCGCGTCGGCGACGTCGGCATGATCGTCGCGATCGGGCTCATGTTCGCGACGTTCGGCGCGACCGACTTCGAGACGGTCTTCGCCGGCTCGCCCGGGGCCAGCGAGGGCCTGCTCACGGCGACCGGGCTCATGCTGCTGCTCGCCGCGACCGGCAAGAGCGCGCAGTTCCCGCTCCAGTCGTGGCTCGGCGACGCGATGGCGGGCCCCACGCCCGTCTCGGCGCTCATCCACGCCGCGACCATGGTCACCGCGGGCGTCTACCTCGTGGTGCGCTCGGGCCCGGTCTACGCGGGCGCACCGACCGCGCTGCTCGTCGTCGCGATCGTCGGGGCGTTCACGCTGCTGTTCGGCGCGATCATCGGTACCGCGAAGGACGACATCAAGAAGGCGCTCGCCGCGTCGACGATGTCGCAGATCGGCTACATGATGCTCGCCGCCGGTCTGGGCCCCATCGGGTACGCGTTCGCGATCTTCCACCTGCTCACGCACGGCTTCTTCAAGGCCGGCATGTTCCTCGGCGCAGGCTCCGTCATGCACGGCATGGACGACGACGTGAACATGCGCCGCTACGGCGCGCTCTCGGGCCTGATGAAGGTCACGTGGATCACCTTCGGGCTCGGGTGGCTCGCGATCCTCGGCGTCCCGCCGTTCTCGGGCTTCTGGTCCAAGGACAAGATCATCGAGTCGGCCTTCGCGACCAACGACGGCCACGGCTGGCAGCCCTGGGTCTTCGGTCTGGTCGCGCTCGTCGGTGCGGGGATCACGGCGTTCTACATGTCGCGCCTGTTCTTCATGACGTTCCACGGCCGGCGTCGCTGGTCGGACGGCCACGGGCGCTCCGACGTGGATGCCGACGCCCCCGTGCGGCACCCGCACGAGTCGCCCGCGCTCATGACGTGGCCGATGATCGTGCTCGCCGTCGGGTCGGTCGCGCTCGGCGGCCTGCTCGCGATCGGCGACGCGTTCGCCGGGTGGCTCGAGCCGGTGACCGGCCACGTCGAGCACCACGAGCCGGTCCTGCCGATCTGGCTGATCATGGCGCTGACCCTCGTCCTCGTGGCTGCCGGCGCGTTCCTCGCGTGGCGCCAGTACGGCGCCGCGCCCGTCGCCGTCGTCGCCCCGCGCGGCTCGGTGCTCACGCGTGCCGCACGCCGCGACCTGTACCAGGACGACGTCAACGAGGCGCTGCTCATGCGCCCCGGCCAGTACCTCACGCGCTCGCTCGTCTTCGGGGACCGTCAGGTCGTCGACGGTGCCGCGACGGGCCTGGCCCGCACGGTCGCCGGCTCGGGTGAGCTGGTCCGCCGGCTCCAGAACGGCTTCGTGCGGTCCTACGCCGCGACCATGGTGCTCGGTGTCGTCGTCCTGGCCGCCGTCGTCCTGGCGTTCCAGCTCTGAGGGGAAGAGACACACATGACGGATTCCACCTTCCCCTGGCTCACGGCGATGGTCGTGCTGCCGGTGGTCGGCGCGCTCGCCGTGTGGGCCCTGCCCGCGGGCGTCCGCCGCCACGCGCGGCACGTCGGCCTCGCCGTGTCCCTCCTGGTCCTGGCGCTCGGCGTCGGCGCGCTCCTGCAGTTCGACACGGGCGCCGCGGCGACGCACCAGCTCGCCGACCTCGTGCCGTGGATCCCCGCGTTCGGCGTGAGCTGGGCGCTCGCCGTCGACGGCGTGGGGCTCTCGCTCGTGCTGCTGTCGGTCGTGCTCGTCCCGCTCGTGCTGCTCGCGGCGTGGCGCGAGCACCCGGACAACGCCGCAGGGCGCCCGGGTCCGGGCACCGCGACGGCCGAGGCGGCGACCGTCACCTCGGCGACGACGGCCCCCGTGGTCGACGGGAACCGGATCCGCACCTACGTCGCGCTCGTGCTGCTGCTCGAGGCGTTCATGGTCGCGATCTTCGCCGCGCGCGACGTCTTCCTGTTCTACGTGCTGTTCGAGGCGATGCTCATCCCGGTCTACTTCATGATCGGCATGTTCGGCGGGCTGCAGCGGCGCTACGCCGCGGTCAAGTTCCTGCTGTTCTCGCTCGCGGGCGGGCTCGTCATGCTCGTCGGCGTCATCGCGCTGTACCTGCAGGGCCCCGGTGGTGAGCAGGGCTTCCTCGTCGACACGCTCGTCGGCGCGGAGATGTCGACCTGGACCGAGCGGCTGATCTTCCTGTCGTTCTTCCTGGCCTTCGCGATCAAGGCGCCGATGTGGCCCGTCCACACGTGGCTGCCCGACGCGGCCGAGCAAGCCCCGGCCGGCACGTCCGCGCTGCTCGTCGGCGTCCTCGACAAGGTCGGCACGTTCGGCATGCTGACGCTGTGCCTCCCGCTGTTCCCCGAGGCGTCGCGGTGGGCCGCGCCCGTGATCATCGTGCTCGCGGTCGTCTCGGTGCTGTACGGCGCGCTGCTCGCGATCGGCCAGGCCGACCTCATGCGCCTCATCGCGTACACGTCGGTCAGCCACTTCGGGTTCATCGTGCTGGGGATCTTCGCGTTCAGCTCCGTGAGCATCCAGGGCGCGTCGTTCTACATGGTCAACCACGGCCTCTCGACGGGTGCGCTGTTCCTGCTGGCAGGCTTCCTGGTCGCGCGGCGCGGCTCGCAGCGGATCGCGGACTTCGGCGGGCTGCAGAAGGTCGTCCCGGTCCTCGCCGGCACCTTCCTCGTGGCAGGCCTCTCCGCACTCTCGCTGCCGGGGCTCTCGACGTTCGTCAGCGAGTTCCTCGTCCTCGTCGGCACGTTCACGCGGCACCCCGCGGCGGCGATCGTGGCGACCACGGGCGTGGTGCTCGCGGCGCTGTACGTGCTCCTCACGTACCAGCGCGTCTTCACCGGCCCCACCCGTCCCGAGCTGGTCGCGACGCGCGACCTGTCGACGCGTGAGAAGTGGGTCGTCGGCCCGCTGCTCGCGGCGATGCTCGTGCTCGGCTTCTACCCGGCCCCGGCGCTCGACCTCTTCCGTGAGCCGGCCGGCCAGTCCCTGGAGGATGTCGGCGTGCAGGACAGCCAGCCCACCGTGAGCACCGTGAGCCCGGCCGAGGCCGGCAACCACGACGGGAGCGACCAGTGAGCTTCGTCGCCCCCGAGGTCCAGTGGGCGGCGCTCGCCCCGGTCATCCTCGTCCTCGGCGCGGGCGTCGTGGGCGTCCTCGTCGACGCGTTCGCGCCGCGCGCCGTGCGCAGGCCGGTCCACATCGGGCTGACCGTCGTCTCCCTCGCCGCCGCGCTCGTCGCCGTCGCGCTGCTGTGGCGTGACGTGCGCGCCGAGGGCGGCGTCGAGGTGCTCGGCGGCTCGGTGCTGGTCGACGGCCCCACGCTCGTGCTCCAGGGCGTCATCGCGCTGGTCGGGCTCGTCGGCCTGCTCGTCATCGCCGACCGCACCGACTCCCACGAGGACGCCTTCGCACCGTCGGCCGCGGCGGTGCCCGGGTCCGACTACGAGGAGCTCGCACGCCGCAAGGGGCTCACGACGACGGAGGTCTTCCCGCTCGCGCTCTTCGCGCTCGGCGGCATGATGATCTTCCCG
This sequence comes from Actinotalea sp. AC32, assembly GCA_031844515.1. GTDB lineage: Bacteria > Actinomycetota > Actinomycetes > Actinomycetales > Cellulomonadaceae > Actinotalea. The sequence continues at coordinate 84,502 of JAUZVJ010000013.1, forward strand.
GCCGCCGGCAACCTCCTCACGCTCTTCATCGCGCTCGAGGTCCTGTCGCTCCCGCTGTACCTCCTCACCGGGACCGCTCGACGCCGTCGCCTGCTGTCGCAGGAGGCGTCGATGAAGTACTTCCTGCTCGGCGCCTTCGCGTCCGCGTTCCTGCTCTTCGGCGCGGCGCTCGTCTACGGCTTCGCCGGGTCGGTGCGCTACGCCGACATCGCGCGGGCCGTGAGCGTGCCGAGCGACCTGGACCCGCTGCTGGTCGCGGGCTCGGTCCTCATCCTGGTCGGCCTGCTGTTCAAGGTCGGTGCGGTCCCGTTCCACTCGTGGACGCCCGACGTCTACCAGGGAGCGCCCACGCCCATCACGGGCTTCATGGCTGCCGTCACGAAGATCGCCGCGTTCGGCGCGATCCTGCGCCTCGTCTACGTCGTGCTGCCCGCGCTCGAGTGGGACCTCATGCCCGCGCTCTGGGGCGTCGCCGTCGTGACGATGCTCGTCGGCACGGTCGTCGCGATCGTCCAGACGGACGTCAAGCGGATGCTCGCCTACTCGTCGATCGCGCACGCGGGCTTCGTGCTCGTCGGCGTCGTGGCGATGACGTCGAGCGGCATCTCGTCGGTGCTCTTCTACCTGCTCGCCTACGGCCTCGCGACCGTCGGCGCGTTCGCGATCGTGTCGCTCGTGCGGGAGGTCGACGCGCGCGGCGGTGCCGTCGTTGCCGAGGCGACGCACGTCTCGCAGTGGTCGGGCCTCGGCCAGCGCCACCCGGTCCTCGCGGGCGCCTTCGCGCTCTTCCTGCTGTCGTTCGCGGGGATCCCGCTCACCGGCGGCTTCACGGGCAAGTTCGCGGTCTTCTCGGCCGCTGTCGAGGGCGACCTCGCCTGGCTCGCCGTCGTCGGCGTCGTCGCATCCGCCGCGGCGGTGTTCTTCTACGTGCGGCTGATCGTGCTGATGTTCTTCACCGACCCGGCCGGGACCCCCGGCTCGTCGACGACCGTCGTCCGCACCGACGGGCTCACGCACGTCGCGATCGGGCTCGGCGTGGTCGGCACGATCCTCCTCGGCGTCCTGCCGTCGCCCGTGCTCGGCTTCCTCTCCGACGCGGCGGTCTACCTCCCGTGACCTCGACGTCCCTGCCGCTGGCCGACCCGGAGCTCTCCGAGCTGCTCTCGGGTCGGCTCGCGCTCGTCGAGGAGCGGCTGCGGGACGCCGTCACGCAGACCGACGTCCTCGCCGACACCACGTCGCGGCACCTCATCGACGCGGGCGGCAAGCGGCTGCGCCCGCTGCTGACGCTGCTCGCCGCCCAGCTGGGGGAGGGGCAGCGGCCCGAGGTGCTCGACGCGGCCGTCGTCGTGGAGCTGACGCACCTCGCGACGCTCTACCACGACGACGTCATGGACTCGGCCCCGCTGCGCCGTGGCGCGCCCTCCGCGCACGAGGTCTGGGGGAACCAGGTCGCGATCCTCACGGGCGACCTGCTCTTCGCGCGCGCGTCGGGGATCGTCGCGGGTCTCGGGCCCGAGGCGGTGCGCATCCAGGCGGCCACGTTCGAGCGGCTGTGCCTCGGCCAGCTGCACGAGACGGTGGGCCCGGCCGAGGGCGTCGACCCCGTCGCGCACTACATCCAGGTGCTCGCGGACAAGACCGCGTCGCTCATCGCGACGTCGGGGCGCTTCGGCGCGATGTTCGCGGGGTGCCCCGCAGACGTCGTGCAGACCCTCGTCACGTACGGCGAGAAGGTGGGCGTCGCGTTCCAGCTCGCCGACGACGTCATCGACGTCAGCAGCGACGGCGCGCGCACCGGCAAGACCCCCGGCACGGACCTGCGCGAGAAGGTGCCGACGATGCCGGCGCTGCTGCTGCGCGGCCGCGTCGCGGCCGGCGGGACGGCCGCCGACCGGGAGCTGCTCGACCTGCTCGACTCCGACCTGTCGTCCGACGAGGCGCTCGCCGAGGCCGTGGCCGGAGTGCGCGCCCACCCCGTCCTCGACGAGACGCGGCTGCGCGCGCAGACGTGGGCCCGCGAGGCGGTCGACGTGCTCGCGCCGCTCCCCGCCGGGCGAGTCAAGGACGCGCTCGTGCAGCTCGCCGAAGCGCTCGTCGACCGCGCGGCCTGAGCACGGCCCGTGAGGTCCGCGCACGCTCGGCCGCGTCCCGTGCGCGATGCCCGCGGTCGCGCCGCGACCGCCGAGGGGTGCGCCGTGCGCCTCGCCCTCGTCGCCGCCGTCAGCGCCCGACGGGCTCTCGCGCGGCGCCGGACCCGTTCGTCCGTCCGTGTGACGGAGGCTGCGGCGAGCGGGTGACGCGCGCAGAGCCGAACGGGTGACACTCAGGGCTCATGCTCGCGGTCCCTCCGGCCGATGAGACAGGGGCGGCCGCGTGGGGCGGTCGGGAAGGGGGCGCGCGTGCGCACGTCGTGGGGTTCCGCGACCGACCGCGGTCGCGTGCGCGCGCTCAACGAGGACGCGCTCCTCGCCTACCCGCCCGTCTTCCTCGTCGCCGACGGCATGGGGGGCCACGACGCCGGGGACGTGGCGAGCCGCCTCGCCGTCGAGGAGTTCTCGCAGCTCGCGGGCCGGACGACCGCGACCGCCGACGAGATCCACGCGTGCTTCCACCGCGTCGCCGACCGGTTGCGCGCGACGGTCGCGCGGGGACGGACGGCCGGGACGACGGTCGCGGGCGTCGCGATCGTCCCCGACGACGGCGGCTCCTACTGGCTCGTCTTCAACATCGGCGACTCGCGGGTCTACCGGCTCGCCGACGGCGTCCTCGAGCAGATCAGCGTCGACCACTCGGTCGTCCAGGAGCTGCTCGACGCCGGGGAGATCGACGCGAGCGCGGCCGCCGCGCACCCCGACCGGCACGTCATCACGCGCGCCGTCGGCACCGGACCTGACCCGGAGCCCGACTACTGGCTCATCCCGGCCGCACCCGCCGACCGCGTGCTCGTCTGCTCGGACGGGCTCACGTCGGAGGTGCCCGACACGGTGATCGGCCGGCTGCTGCACGACGTCGTCGACCCGCAGGAGGCGGCGCAGCGGCTCGTCGACGCGGCGCTCGAGGCGGGCGGCCGGGACAACGTGACCGTGGTCGTCGTCGACGTCGCCGCGGTGCGCGGCCAGAGCGACCGCGACCGGACGACACGTCCGCCCGGCCACCCCGACGCGGAGGGGCTCGCGTCGCCCGCCGTCGCGTCGCCCGCGGCCGTGCCACCCTCCGCCACCGTGCCACCCGCTGCGTCCACGTCACCCCCCGTCCTGACGCCCGCCCTGGGCGCCGCCCCCGTCACCGCGCCCAGCGGTGACGCCCCCGTCCACCCCCAGGTGCCCGCCGACCGCGACACCTGGGACGAGGTCCTCGACGGCGCGACCGTGCCGCGACCGACCCGCCGTCGCCCGCCGGAGGTCTCCCCGTGATCGTTCCCCGCTACGTCCCGGGCGAGTGGTTCGCCGCCGTCACCGACGGGACCGTCGGCCTGCTGCCGCCGTCCGCGTCGGCCGACCTCGTCGCACGCCTGTGGGCGTCGCTGCGCGAGGACGTCGGCCTGGGCGAGCACCTCCAGGTGCTGGTCAGCGACGGTCTCGCCGCCCTGCCGCCGTTCGCGCTCGTGCGCCTCGGCGACGGGCGCGTCCAGACGGTCGTGCGCGGTCCGGTGGTGGTCGAGGTCTCCACGGCCGACGGCCCGCGCGTGCTGTCGGGCGCCGACGTCACCACGTGGAGCGAGGCGACGGTCGCCGGTGCGACGGCCGTCACGGTGCGCGCGGCCGACGCGGTCGCCGGCGCAGCGGACGACCTCCCCGTGCTGTCCGCGGTCGTGCGCGCGTCGGTCGTCGGCGTGGTCCTCGACCGCGACGGTGTGGTGGACCACGAGGAGCCCGCAGCAGCCGAGGACGCGTCGGCCGACGACCCGACGGGCGCCGAGCCGGCTCCCGTCCGTCGCCGCGACCAGCGCGCCGCGACCCCGCCCTCGGGCGTCCCCGTCACGGAGCCCGTCGGCGCCGTCGAGCAGGTGGCAGCGCCCGCCGCCCAGCCCACCCCGGCAGCCC
>JAUZVJ010000014.1:0-87017 GCA_031844515.1 Actinotalea sp. AC32
AGGTCCGCCTCCGACGACGCTCCGCAGCGGCGCCGCGGCCTGCCGCCGCGACGCTCGGACGGAGCACCGCAGGAGCGTCGTCCCGCGAGGCGTCACCTGGGCGACGGGCCGCTCGCGCTGCGGCCGGGGCGCGCCGTGCCTACGGTCGAGAGGTCCGGGTGACCCCGCCCGGCGACCTCACGAGCGAAGGAGCGCACGATGCAGACGACCGCCATGCTCGAGTCCCACCCCGACGGCGCACCGTTCGACACGGACCTGCTCGCCCGCGCGATCGACGCCGCGGTCGAGTGCGCGCAGACCTGCACGGCGTGCGCCGACTCGTGCCTCGCGGAGGACATGGTCGCCGACCTCCGGCGGTGCATCCGCACCGACCTCGACTGCGCCGACGTGTGCGACGCCACCGCCCGGGTCCTCTCGCGCGCCACGAGCCCCGACCTCGCCCTCGTCCGCGCCCAGCTCCAGGCGTGCGTGACGGCGTGCAAGACCTGCGGCGACGAGTGCGAGCAGCACGCCGGCATGCACGAGCACTGCCGGGTCTGCGCCGAGGCGTGCCGCCGCTGCGAGGAGGCGTGCCGGGAGCTGCTCACCACGATCGCCTGAGCCGGACGCGGGCGGCGCCCCCGGGATCGGCCCCGGTAGCAGTCGCCCGCACGGAGCCCGAGCGCCGCGGCGGCACCCGCCGGCTCGCCCGAGCGCCGCGGCGGCACCCCAGCAGACCGGAGCGCCGCGGCGGCACCCCGGCAGACCGGAGCGCCGCGGCGGGGCACCACTTCCCGGCGCACTCCCGGCACCGCTCCCCCGCGACCCCTCGCTGCCGCGCGGCCGACCCGCGCCACCCGCGAACGCGACCGGCACCGAGCAGCGCGGGAAGCCCCGGGCCTCCGGCGCGGTTGACCCGAGCAGTCGACCCCCGGAGGCCCACGCCCATGCCCGACCTCGGACACGACCTGATCTTCGGCTCGTTCCTCACCCCGCGCAGCGCCGACCCCGGCGCCGTCGTCGGCCTCGCCCGCCTGAGCGAGGAGGTGGGACTGGACCTGGTGACGTTCCAGGACCACCCGTACCAGCCGGCATTCCTCGACACGTGGACCCTGCTGAGCTGGGTGGCCGCGAGCACCGAACGCATCCACGTCGCGGGCAACGTCCTCAACCTGCCCCTGCGTCAGCCCGCGGTCCTGGCCCGGTCGGTGGCGAGCCTGGACCTGCTGTCCGGCGGGCGGGTCGCGCTCGGCATCGGCGCGGGCGCGTTCTCGGAGGCCGTCGAGGCGATGGGCGGTCAGCGGCTGACCCCGGGGCAGGGCGTCACGGCGCTCGAGGAGGCGCTCAGCATCATCCGCGGGATCTGGGACGTGGACGCCCCCGGCTCCCTCCGGGTCGACGGGACGCACCACCACGTGCGCGGCGCCAAGCGCGGACCGGCCCCCGCGCACGACGTCCCCGTATGGGTCGGCGCGTACAAGCCGAGGATGCTGGGGCTCGTGGGCAGGGCCGCCGACGGCTGGCTGCCGAGCCTCGGCTACATCCAGCCGCACGAGGTCGCCGCCGCGAACCGCGTGATCGACGACGCCGCGCACGAGGCCGGACGCCGGCCCGCCGACGTCCGACGCATGCTCAACGTCATGGGCGGCGACCTGCGGCCGGGCAGCGGCCCGTCCACCGGGGCAGGCCTCGAGGGCAACCCCGCCGACTGGGTCGAGGAGCTCCTCCCGCTCGCCGTCGACGACGGCGTGAGCGCGTTCGTGCTCGGCTCGGACGACCCGACGACGCTCCGCGTCTTCGCGGAGGAGGTCGCCCCGGCGCTGCGCGAGGCGGTCGCCGCCGAGCGCGGGCCCGCGCACGACGCGCGACGCGCCCCGCGGGCGCTCGAGCTGCGCACACCCGGCCTCGACTACGACTCGGTGCCCGCGTCCCTCGCGGCCCGGGCCGTCGAGCCCGGTGACCGCGAGTACGCGCGCGTCCGCTCGACGTACGTGTGGCAGGGCTCCCCCGCGATCGTCCTGCGCCCGACCGACGCCGTGCAGGTGGCCGACGCGCTCGCGTACGCGCGCTCGCAGGACGTGCCGCTGTCGATCCGCAGCGGCGGCCACGGCATCAGCGGTCGGTCGACCAACGACGGCGGCGTCGTCGTCGACCTCGGCGCGCTCGACCACGTGGAGGTGCTCGACCGGGCGCGGCGCCTGGTCCGGGTCGGCGCGGGCGCGCGCTGGGGCGACGTCGCCGAGGCGCTCAGGCCGCACGGGCTCGCGATCAGCTCGGGCGACTACGGCGACGTCGGCGTGGGCGGGCTCGTCACCGCGGGTGGCATCGGCCTCCTCGCGCGCTCCTACGGGCTGACCGTCGACCACGTCGTGGGCGCCGAGGCGGTCCTCACGGACGGTCAGGTCGTGCGCGTCGACGCCGAGAACCACCCCGACCTGTTCTGGGCGCTCCGGGGCGCCGGGGGCAACATGGCCGTCGTGACGTCGGTCGACGTCGAGGCGGCGGAGCTCGGCGACGTCGTGCTCGCCGTCGTCGTGCAGGACGTGTCCGCGACCGCGACGTTCCTGCGCGACTGGGGTGCGCTCGTCGAGGCGAGCCCCCGCGAGCTCACGCCGTTCCTCACGATCTTCCGCGACGGCGACGACGGCCCGCCGGTCGCGCAGGCCCTCCACGTCTGGGCCGGCGACGACGTCGAGCCCGCGGTGCGCGCGATCGAGCCGTTCCTCGCGCTCGCGCCCGTGCTCCAGCAGCGCGCGCAGCTCGTGCCGTACGCCGCCGTCGTCGCGGCGCACCACGGGCGGCACGCGGGGCAGGCCGCGATGCGCTCACGATCGGCGTTCCTCGACCACCTCGACGCGACGACCGCCGAGGCCGTCGCGAGCATCGTCCGCGACCCCGACCAGCGCATGGTCCAGGTGCGGTCCGTGGGTGGCGCCGTCAACGACGTCCCGGCCGACGCGACCGCGTACGCGCACCGCCACCAGCAGTTCTGCGTCTCGGCGGTCCAGCCCCGCGGGCGACGGACGGCCGCCGACGCCGTCTGGGACCGCCTCGCCGCGAACGGCTCCTACCTCAGCTTCGAGTCCGACGACTGGGCCGACGCCCTGCCACGCGTCTTCCCCGGTGCGACCCTGGAGCGGTTGCGCCAGGTCAAGGCCGAGTACGACCCCGACGAGCTGCTCCGCCTCAACGTCCCCATCCCCCCGGCGCGCTGAGGAGGTCGCGGTGGCCGGGTCCGGAGGGCGCACGAGGCGGGGCGCGGAGTCGGCGCGAGCCGGCGCGGGCGACGACGGCGCGGGGGCGGTGCGGGACGGTGCCGGCGACGACGGCGCGGAGTCGGCGCAGGACGGCGACGGCGCGGGGGCGGTCGTTCCGGGGGGCGCCGGGTCGGTGCAGGAGCGGCTCCTCGGCGTCGCGCGCGGGTTGTACGCGCTGCCGGCCGGTGACTTCACCGCCGAGCGGGACCGCACCGCGAAGGAGGTCCGCGCCGACGGCGACCGGGAGCTCGCGACCCTCGTCGCCGGACTTCGACGGCCCACCACCGCGGCGTGGGCGGTGAACCTGCTGGTCCGGACCCACCCGGACGAGGTCGAGCGGCTCCTCGAGCTGGGCGCCGCGCTGCGCGAGGCCCAGGCGACGCTCGCCGGCGACGAGCTGCGCGCACTCGGCAAGCAGCAGCACCAGGTCCTCGCGGGGTTCCGCCGGCAGGTGCGGGCCGCCGCGGTCGACGCCGGCCAGCGGCTCAGCGACGCCGTCACGCAGCAGGTCGAGGCGACGCTGCGGGCCGCGATGGCCGACCCGCGGGCAGCCGATGCCGTGCGGAGCGGGCTGCTGACGACGCACCTCGAGAGCATCGGCTTCGCGCCCGTCAACGTCGACGGCGCGGTCGCGGTGCCCGGGGGCGTCGCGGGGGCCGAGGACGGTGCGGGACCGGCGGGTGGTGCGGGACCCGGGGGCGGCGCGGGGACCGACCGGAGTGCGGCGCGGCCGTCCCGGAAGGGGGTCGGGCGGAACGCGGGCGCTGGGCGCGGAGCGGCGGACCCGGCGGAGAGGGGACGCACCGAGCAGGAGCGTGCTGAGCAGGAGCGTGCTGAGCAGGAGCGTGCTGAGCAGGAGCGTGCTGAGCAGGAGCGTGCTGAGCAGGAACGGGTCGAGCGCGAGCGGGCCGAGCACGAGCGAGCGGAGCGCGAGCGGCGCGAGCGCGAGCGGCGCACCGCGGAGGACGCACTGGAGGAGGCCGCAGCAGCCGCCGAGCGGGCTGACGCGGCCGCGGAGGAGGCTGCAGCCCGGCTCGACGACGTCGTCGCACGGCGCGCCGACGCCGAGGGGCGTGTCGAGCGGCTCGAGCGTGAGCTCGCCGCGGCGCGTGACGAGCTCACGGGGCTCACCGCCGAGCACCGTGCGGTCCGCGCCGAGGCGCGTGCCGCGGACGAGGAGCGTGGTGCGGCCGCCCGTGCCGTGACGGCCGCCCGCGCCGCGGTCGACGCGCTCCGGTAGCGCGCGACGAGCGGGCGCAGCACCCGGGGAGACCTGCCCGCGGTCACCGCGGGTGGACCCACCCGGACCGCGGACTCCCGCGAGCGAACCCGACGCGGGTTGCTCCGCCCGCACCCCACGCGGGTGTACCCACCCGGACCGCGGACTCCCGCGAGCGAACCCGACGCGGGTTGCTCCGCCCGCACCCCACGCGGGTGAACCCACCCGGACCGCGGACTCCCGCGGGCGCACGCCCGACGTGGGGAGACCTGCCCGCGGCTGCCGCGGGTGAACCCACCCGGCCGCGGCTCAGGCCGGCGGGCGCGCGGGCGGGCGGGCGGGCGGGCGGGCGGGCGGGCGGGCGGCCTTCTCACCCGCTCGCCGCTGTGACGTGGGGCTCGAACGTTCATGGTCGGGCCCCGGCCGCCGATCGATCTGGCATGACCAGGGACACGCGCGGGCTGACGCCGCTGCACGTGGCCGTCCGCTACGGGACGGCCTTCGTCGTCGCCGTCGTCCTCGGTCGCCTGTCACGCGGCGGCGCCGCGGAGATCTCCCTGGTCCTGCCCGCGGCGGGCGTCGCGGCGCTGTGGCTCGCCCGCGCCACGACCACGCGTCAGGCCCTCGCCTTCGCCGGGCTGCAGGTCGCGCTCGGCGCCGTCCTCGCGACGTTGACCGGTGCCTACGCCGAGCTCGGTGCGGTCCTCACGGCGGGCACGACGGCGGGCGCCGGCGCGACCGTCGCCGTGTGGCGCGGCCTGTCCGGAGCGCGCCCGCAGCTGAGGACCCTCGCGCACGGTGCGCACCTCGTCGTCGCGTCGTCGGTCGGCTCGGTCGTCAGCGCGCTCGTCGGCCTGGTCCTCGCGAGCCTCGCAGGCCCGCCGACCTCCTCCGCCGTGAGCGGCGCCGTCCTGCTCGTCGCGGTCCGCACGGGTCTCGGGACGTTCCTCGTCCTCGCCGTCGCGGTCGCGTGGTCGGACGCCCGCACGACGCGGTCGACCCCCGAGGTCCTGCGGCGCGGCGCGCTCGACTCGCTGCTCACCGTCGCGGCGTTCGGTGGGCTCTTCGCGCTCGCGGACGAGCGCGTGGCCGCCTACGGCGCGGTCCCGCTCACGGTGCTCCTCGCGGTCCGCCGCGGCGTGCTCGGCACGGCGTGGCACCTCGCCGTCGCCTCGGGCGCCACCGTCGGGCTCATGCTCGCCGGGATCGGACCCTTCTCGCTCTCGGTCGGGCTCTCGGCGGCGCTCGTCGCCCAGGGCTTCCTCTCCGTCCTCAGCCTCGTCGGCATGGGTCTCGCGCTGCTCCGCTCCGAGCAGCACGCGGCCCTCGAGGCCGCCGCGACCACCGCGGCCCGCCTGCGCCGCACCGTCGACAGCGCGCTCATCGCCCACCTCACCGTGACGGTCCACGGGGACGGCAGGGTCGACGTCGTGCGCGCGAACCCGGCGGCGGCCGCGTTCTTCGACCGGCCCGCGGAGGAGCTGGTCGGCCGGTCGCTGCTCGACCACGTCGTGCCGCACCACCGCCTCGAGGCGCTCGCGTCGCTGCTGGCCGTCGGCACGGGCCGCGCGCGCAGCTGGTCGGGTGAGCTCGAGTACGACCTGGGTGGCGGTGCCCACCGCTGGGCGCTCGTGTCCGCGGCGCCCATGGACGGCGGCGACGACCTCGGCCCCGCCGCGAGCCGGTGCGGCGCGTCGACGCTCTCGCTCCAGCTCATGGACGTGACGGACCGGGTCCAGGCGCAGACCCGGCTCGCGCACCTCGCGACGCACGACCCGCTGACCGACCTCGCCAACCGGGCGCTGCTCACCCGGGCGGTCGAGGACGCCCTCGCGACGAGCCCCACGGCCGTCGTCCTCGTCGACCTCGACGGGTTCAAGCAGGTCAACGACGCACTCGGGCACGCCGCCGGTGACGCCGTCCTCGTGGAGACGGCGCGGCGGCTGCGCTCGACCGCCCGCATCGGCGACACGGTCGCCCGGCTCGGCGGCGACGAGTTCGTGGTGTGCTCGCCCGGGGTCGAGACCCTCGAGGACGCCGAGCGCATCAGGGACCGGGTCCGCGACGCGCTCGCCCAGCCGTGGGAGGTCGACGGCGTCCCCGTCCCGGTCGGCGCGAGCGTCGGCGTCACGCTCTCCGCCGAGCACAGCACCGCGAGTTTGCTCCTCGCCGCGTCCGACGCGGCGATGTACGAGGTCAAGCGCGGGGGCCGGGCAGCCCAGCTCGTGCACTGACGTCCTCTGCACCGACGTCGCGCTCGACGACGCCGGAGTGCGGCGGGCGGCCGATCAGTCGGTCGCGGCCGCGAACGAGCCGTCGCGCTGCGCGCGGACCGTCCACGTGCGGGTGTCCTTGCCCACGCCGTCGTCGGACTTCTCGTGCACGCGGGCCGCGTCCGCCGTCGCGAAGCCCTGACCGCGGACGACGTGCCGGCCCGTGCTGCCCTCGACCGTCATCGAGACGTGCCCCGTGAAGTCCTCGAGGTCGGCCGGCCGGCGCCCGCCGACCTCGCGCACGACGTAGGCGACGCCCGAGACGATCGGGTCGGGTGCGATGGTCATGGTGCGGCCTCCTGGTCGGGGCACGATCGGGCTGGTGCCGGACGTGCTCGACCAGTGCACCTCGCGGATGTGGCCGGGGGGTGGCCGGGACGATGCGATCGTGTGACGGCGCACCGACGAGCCGTACGCGCCCCGGCGCCCCGCTACGCCGCGTCGCCCTGGTGCCCCGCTACGCCGCGATCGCCCTAGGCCGGGCGCCGCACGCGCAGCCACACGAAGCCGTGGGGCCGCAGCACGAGACCCGCGCGGAGGTCGACCGGGGCGCCCGTCAGCAGGTCCTCGGCCTCGGCAGGCATCCCGGACAGCGTCAGCGGCTCGACCGCCTGCGGCTCGTCCGCGAAGCTCGCGAGGCACAGGACCGTCGTGGGCACGCCGTCGAGCTCGCCGGGGCGCTGGTAGCCGACGACGTGCCGGTTGCGCGCGTCGAAGGGCACGAGCGTGCCGCCGGCCAGCTCGGGCGTGCGGCGCCGCACCTCGAGCAGGTGCCGCAGCCCGCGGAACACGCGTCCCGCGGCCGTGCTCGGGACGAGGCGGTTCGCGTAGGCCTGCGCCGGGTACCAGGGGCGGTTGACCCAGCGGCTGTCCTCCGCGAGACCGGGCTGGTCGCGGTACGAGTAGTCGTTCAGCTGGCCGACCTCGTCACCGAGGTACAGCAGCGGGATGCCGCCGGTCGAGAGCACGACCGAGTGCGCGAGGAGGATCCGGTCGACCGCACCCGGGTCGCGGGCCTCGAGCCCGGCGAGCGACGCCGTCGTCCCCGAGATGCGGCAGTCGCCCGTCCGCGGGTTGTCCTGGAACGGCACGCCCCGCGCGAACGAGCCCGGGAACCGGTCGACGTAGAACGCGTTGAGGAACCTGCGGTGCTGGAACCCGTCGATCCCCAGCTCGGCCGCGTCCTCGTCGGCGAACGTCCAGCCGATGTCGTCGTGGCTGCGCACGTAGTTCACCCAGGCGGTGCCCGGGGGCAGCGCGTGCCGCCGCTCGAGCGCCTGCTGCAGAAGGTTCGCCTCACGCGTCGCGAGCGAGCTCCAGATGAGCGCCATCTGCAGCGGGTTGTACGAGATCTGGCACTCGTCCGGCGAGATGTACTGGACGACCTCGTCCGGGTGGACGATCGCCTCGGACTTGAACAGCACGCCGGGAGCCGCGATCCGCAGCGCCGCGTTGAACGCCTGGATGAGCAGGTGGGCCTGCGGGAGCGACTCGCACGCCGTGCCCAGCTGCTTCCAGATGAAGGCGACGGCGTCCATCCGGAGGACGTCGACGCCCTGGTTCGCCAGGAAGAGCATCTCGCCCGCCATCGCGCGGAAGACGGCCGGGTTGGCGTAGTTGAGGTCCCACTGGAACGAGTGGAACGTGGCCCAGACCCACCGGCCGGTGCGCGACCCGTCGGGGCTGTCGGGCATGGGCACGAAGCTGCCGGCGTGGTCGTCGGGGAAGATCTCGCGGACCGTGCGCTCGTACGCGTCGGGCATCTCCCGGTCGGGGAAGACCCAGTAGTAGTCCTCGTACTCGCGCTCGCCCGCGAGCGCGCGGCGGGCCCACTCGTGCTCGTCGGACGTGTGGTTGAAGATGAAGTCGAGGACGAGCGAGATGCCGTTCTCGCGCAGCTCCGCGGCGAGCGCGGTGAGCTGCTCCATGGTCCCCAGCGCGGGGTTCACCCGGCGGTAGCTCGAGACGGCGTACCCGCCGTCGGAGTTCTCCTCCGGCGCCTCGAACAGCGGCATGAGGTGCAGGTACGTCAGGCCGAGCTCGCGGAGGTACGGGATGTGGCGCCGCAGGCCCTCGAGGTCCCCCGCGTACCGGTCGACGTAGCAGACGCCGCCGAGCATGCGGTGCGAGGTGAACCACGTCGGGTCGGCCTCGCGCGCCGCGTCGACCGCGCGGAGGTCGGCGGGACGCTCCTGCGCGCTGACGACGAGCTGGTGCGCGAGGGCGGCCAGCTCGGACCGCGTGCGTTCGCCGTCGCCGTACACCTCGAGGAACAGCCGCTCCAGGCGCGGCCACTCGCGCGCGACGCGCGCCTCGACGGTCGCCCAGCGCTCGGCGGTCGTGCGCGGGTCGCGCGCGGCGGCGACGGCGGCCGTGACGGACGGGTGCAGGGACTCGCTCACGCGCACAGGGTAGGTCCACGCCGGGTGCGGTGGACGGGACGTGTCCACGTCTCACCCGGGCGAGGTCGCGGCCGCGACGCGGGGACGCTCAGGCCGAGACGACGCAGTCGCGCCCGGACTCCTTGGCCGCGTACAGGGCCTGGTCGGCCGCGACCAGCAGCTCCGCCGACGTGCCGCCGTGCTCGGGGTAGGCCGCGACGCCGACCGAGACCGTGATGCCCAAGTGCCCGGGGCTGTCGGTCCCCTGGCGCAGGGGCACTCGCAGGGCGGCGACGGACCGCCGCACCTCCTCCGCGCGCTGCACCGCCTCGAGCAGCGCCGTGCCGGGGCACACGACGACGAACTCCTCGCCGCCGAACCGGATGACGCTGTCGACGGCCCGCCCCGTCGCGACGAGGTGCGCGGCGAGGGCCTGCAGGACCCGGTCGCCGACGGGGTGCCCGTGCTCGTCGTTGACCCGCTTGAAGTGGTCGACGTCGACGACGAGGACCGCGAGGTGCCGCCCGTCGCGACGCGCCTCGGCGAGCGCGCCGTCGACCGCGGCGCCGAGCCGGCGGCGGTTGTGGACGCCTGTCAACGGGTCGCGGACGGAGTCCTCGGCGAGCCGCTCGCGCGCGGCCTCGGTCGAGGAGAGCTCGAGCAGCAGCGCGACGTTCTGCGCCTCGAGGCGGGCGGAGGCCAGCTCCGCGTCGGCGCGTGCCCGCTCGGCGACCGCCAGTCGTCGGACGAGGTCGTCGACGTCGTAGGCGGTCAGGACCGCGCCGACCGCCTCACCGAGACGGTCGCGCAGCGTCGACCGGTCGACCAGGACGTGCCGGTCGCGGACCGTCACGAGGCGTCGCCCGTCCTCGGCGTCGAGCGCGGCCAGCACCGACGGGCAGAGCCGGTCGACGGCGCGCTCCCCCGCCGCGGGCCTGATGCGGTCGTGCGTGAGGGCCGCGGAGGCGGCGTTCGCCACCAGCACGCGCCCGGACGGATCGGTCACGAGGAACGCGGGCGGCAGGAGCTCCAGCGCGCTGGCCGGCCGCGGCGGGAGGACCGCGTTGAGGCCGCTCCGCACGAGGGCGTCGGCGGCGAGGAGCGCGGCGACGGACGCGCCGAGCGGTGCGCCGTCGACGCCGCCGAGCGCGTCCGGCTCGGCGACCGTGGCCGCGGCGGTCACGAACGCGAGCCCGGCCCCGGCGAGGACAGCGCCGAGCGGTCGTCCGGGACGGCGCCGGTCGACGGCGTCCCGTCGCGCCTGCGCGAGCGCGATCCACGCCGCGGCCAGCACCACCGTGAGCCCGAGCCGGTCCCACGAGATGCCGGCCTCGACCGGGAGGGGCAGTCCGGGTGCCAGGTGCGGCGGTGGGCGCCAGCCCTCCGGTCCGACGGCGGCGACCAGGGCGGCACCACCGGACGCGGTGAGCCACAGGACGCAGAAGTGGCCGCTCCGCACGGCCCACGTGACGTCGCCGAGCGCCCGGCCGACGGGCCACACGGACACGACGATGCCGGTGAGCGCGGCCGCACGCGCCGGCCAGAGCCATCCGGGCTCGGACGAACCCAGGAGGGCCGGTCCCGCCTGGACGAGGTCCCAGGCCGCGACCGATCCCAGCAGCGTCGTCACGGGGGCGCGGCGCGGCGCGGCCGGGAGCCGGACGAGGACGACGGCGAGCCCCGCCAGGCACACCGCGGCCGCGACCAGGGTCGCGACGGCGACGGGCACGACGGGCACGGCGTTCCTCCACGAGAATCGATGTCTCAACTGGAGGATCGGGCGTCGGGCGCCGCGGGGAGAGCGCTTCCAGGGCTGGGTCACTCGTGCGGCTCCCTGCTTTCACCCGGCCCGCCCCGGTGGTCGCGGCTCCACGCACCGCGGGGCGGCCGCCTCCGGGAGCGGCGCACAGCGCCGGATCGGCCGCCTCCGGAGGCGCCGGCAGGTCGTGCGTCAGGCGGTGCCGACGACGGCGTGCTGGATCGCGACGACGGCGGCGCCGCGGGCCCACTCGGCGAAGTCGCCGCGGCGGACCTCGAGCGTGATCGGTGACGCCGCGGGGTCGCGGTCCGCGGCGACGGCCTCCTCGACCGCGGCGCGTGCGACCTCGACGAGCCCGACGCCCTCTCCCCCGACGACGACGGCCCGGGGCGTCGTGAAGTTGGCCGCGAGCGCGACGAGCCGGCCGAGCGCGCGGGCGGCTCGGTCGACGGCCCTGCGGGCTCCCGGCTCGCCGTCGGCCGCGAGCCGCAGCGCCTCGGCGTGGTCGACGCGCCGCCCGACCGCGGCGGAGACCGCGTCCGTGACCGCGTCCGTCGTCAGGAGCGCGCTCGCGCAGCCACGGTGCCCTGCGCGGCACACCGGGCCCGTCGGGTCGAGCGGGACGTGCCCGACGAGCCCGAGGCCCGTGTCCTCGCCGACGACCTGCTCGCCGCGCACGACGAGCCCGAAGCCGATCCCCGCCCCGACCGTGACCACCGCGAACCGGTCGAGGCCCGTCCCCGCCCCGAACCAGCTCTCGGCCTCGGTGAACGCGACGAGGTCGTTCTCGACGACGACGTCGACGCCCACGGCGTCCTGCACGAGCGCCGCGAGCGGGACGTCGTGCCACCCGAGGAACGGGGCCCTGCGGACGGTACGACGGTCCGACGTGTGGCCGCCGAGCGCGATGCCGACGGCCGTGAGCGGTGCGGGCGCGTGCCCGCCGAGCGCACCGACCACGTCGGCGAGGACCTCGACGACGCGCTCCGGCGCGTGCCCGGCCAGCGGCCGGGTGACGTCGGCGAGCACGCCCGCGCGCAGATCGGTGAGCACCCCACGCGCCTCGTGCGCGGTGAGGGAGACGCCGACGACGTGGTGGGAGCCCGGGACCACGTCGAGCGGTCGCTGCGGGCGCCCGACCCCGGACCTCGTCGAGCCGACCTCGACGAGCAGGCCGGCCTCGACGAGCGGGCGCGTGAGTCGCGTGACACTGCCCTGGGACAGGTCCAGGCGCCGCGCGAGCTCGACGCGCGGGAGCGGCCCGTGCAGGAGCACCTCGAGCGCGAGCGCCCGGGCCGACCCGCCGAGGGGTCGCCACGCCGTCGTCCCGGGGTCCCTCCCGTCAGGCCCCATGCCGCCTCCGCCCTGCCCGTCCCGGACCGTCGCGACGCGTCGTCGGCCACCCACGCACGCGTCGGGTGGGCACCACCCGCGTCGCTCTGCCCACCTCGCGAGCTTTGACACCACATTAACTTCCGGGACAGCATTTATCCGTCCGCCGCACCGCGGAGCACCGCACCGAGGAGAGCCGTGACGACCAGCCCGCCCGCGCCCACGACCGTCGACGCGCCGCCGCCGCACCACCTCCGGGCCGGCGGGACGTCGCTCGTCCTCGACGTGCCGTGGCCGCACCTGCCGCGCGTCCTGCACTGGGGCGCCGACCTGGGCGACCTCGACGACGACGCCCTCGTCGCGCTCCGCCTCGCGTCGGAGCCCCAGGTGGTGTCGAGCCAGCTCGACGAGGCGGTCCCGGTCGCCGTCGTGCCCGAGCAGTGGGCCGGCTGGCTCGGCACGCCCGGGCTGTCCGGGCACCGCGACGGGCGTGACTTCTCCCCCGCCCTCGTCGTCCGCGACGTCCGCGTGGTTCCCGGCGAGGATCCCGTCGCCCACCGGGTCGTGACCGAGGCCGCCGACGACGACGCCGGCCTCGCCCTGACGCTCGAGGTCGAGCTGACCACGAGCGGCCTCGTGCGGACGCGGGCGACCGTCACGAGCACAGGACCCGGGACCTACACGCTCGACGGCCTCCTGACCGCGCTGCCCGTCCCTGCCCACGCGACCGAGATCCTCGACTTCACGGGCCGCCACCTGCGCGAGCGCTCGCCGCAGCGGCACGCCTTCACGTCCGGGACGCACCTGCGCGACAACCGGCGCGGACGGACGGGGGCGGACGCGACGCTGCTCCTGGTCGCCGGCACGCCGGGCTTCTCGTTCCGCGCGGGCGAGGTGTGGGGCGTGCACGTCGCCTGGAGCGGCAACCACCGGACGTACGCGGAGCGGATCACCACCGGGGAGGCGCTCCTCGGCGGCGGTGAGCTGCTCCTGCCCGGCGAGGTCGCCCTCGCCACCGGGGACTCGTACACGGGCCCGTGGCTCTACGCGAGCCACGGCGAGGGCCTGGACGAGCTGTCGGCGCGCTTCCACGACCACCTCCGCGCACGGCCCTCGCACCCGCGCACCGCCCGGCCCGTCGTGCTCAACACGTGGGAAGCCGTGTACTTCGACCACAGGCTCGACGTGCTGACCGAGCTCGCCGACGCCGCGGCCGAGGTCGGCGTCGAGCGCTTCGTGCTCGACGACGGCTGGTTCCGCGGACGCCGCGACGACACCGCGGGCCTCGGCGACTGGTACGTGGACGAGGACGTGTGGCCCGACGGCCTGGGCCCGCTCGTCGACCACGTGCGCGGGCTGGGCATGCAGTTCGGGCTGTGGTTCGAGCCCGAGATGGTCAACCCCGACTCCGACCTCGCGCGCACGCACCCCGAGTGGGTCCTGTCGCCGCGCGGCCGCCTGCCGCGGGCCGCCCGCAGCCAGCAGGTGCTCGACCTCGGCAACCCCGACGCGTACGCGCACGTGCTCGAGCGGCTCGACGCGATCATCGGCGAGTACGCCGTCGACTACGTCAAGTGGGACCACAACCGCGACCTCGTCGAGCCGGGCAGCCCGATGACCGGGCGCGCGGGGGTGCACCGCCAGACGCTCGCCACTTACCGGCTCATGGACGAGCTGCGGCGGCGCCACCCCGCGCTCGAGATCGAGTCGTGCTCGTCCGGGGGTGCGCGCGTCGACCTGGGCGTCCTCGAGCGGACGGACCGGGTCTGGGCGAGCGACTGCATCGACGCCGTCGAGCGCCAGCAGATCGACCTCTGGACCGGCCTGCTGCTGCCGCCCGAGCTCGTCGGCTCGCACATCGGCTCACCCGTGTCGCACTCGACCGGCCGTCGGCTCACGCTGCCCTTCCGGGCCGCGACCGCGATGTTCGGGCACCTCGGCGTCGAGTGGGACCTGCGCACCGCCTCGCCGCAGGAGCGCGCCGAGCTCGCCGCGTGGATCGGGACCCACAAGGAGCACCGCGAGCTGCTCCACACCGGGCGCGTCGTGCACGGCGACCACGCCGACCCCGCGCTGCTCGTGCGGGGCGTCGTCGCGCACGACCGGTCCGAGGCGCTGTACTCGCTGGCGTCCGTGGCGACGTCGGTCGGGGCGCCCCCCGGGCGCGTCCGGCTGCCCGGCCTCGACGACGACGCGCGCTACCGGGTGACCCCGCTCGCAGGGGACGTCGTCCGGCACGGTCCGCACCAGCGCACCGCGCCGTGGTGGGAGGCGGGCGGCGTCACCCTCACGGGGCGCGTGCTGGCCGACGTCGGCGTGCAGGCGCCCGCGCAGCACCCGGAACGGGTCGCGCTCGTGCACGCCCGGCGGGTCTGAGGCGGCGCGTCGGGGCGTGGTGCCCCGCGACGCCGTCAGCGTCGGCGCAGACGCTCCATCTCGCGCTGGACCCGGTCCTCCGACGGTCCGGGGGCGACCACGTCCCACGCGTGGAACGCCAGCCCGATGCCCCAGCCGAGGATCGGGAAGACCGGCCAGAAGAACGTCGCACCCGTCATCGCCCAGATGACGACCAGCGCCCCGTTGACCAGCAGGTAGGCGACCGCGTGCGTGCCGAGGTCGCGGCGGTCCCGCAGGCGCTTCTCCGCGCGGGCCCGCAGCGCCATGTCGTCGGTGTACGGCGAGGTGCTCATCCGACTCACCCCTGAGCTTCCTTGCGGGAGGTGGCCGTCGGCCACGCTGGCTCCCTGTCCCACGCTGCTCGCCCGGCGCGGCGCACGCACGAGCCGAAGGTCCCGTGAGGGCGCGGGGTCGGGCGGGAGCGGTCAGGCGGGGTCGACGACGACGACGCGGAGGTCCCTCGGGCCGTGGACGCCCTCGACGCGCACGAGCTCGATGTCGCTCGTCGCGCTCGGGCCCGACACCCACGTCAGCGGGCGCGTCGGGTGCTCGGCGAGGACCGCGACCGCATCGGGCACCCCGGTGACGACCTGGTCGGCCCGGACGACGCACACGTGCCGGTCGGGCAGGAGCGTGATGGCGCGGCGCCCCTGGTCGGGCTCCGCGTCGAGGACGATCGTCCCCGTCTCGGCGACGGCGGCGCGGCACGCCGTGAGCACCGCACCGGTCGCGTCGAGCTCGGCGTGCGTGAGCCGCTGCGCGTCGGAGTCGACGCGCACCTGCGCTCCCGCGTCCCCCGGCGCGCCCGCCCACGCCGCGGGGAGCCCGGGCGGGACGACGACCGAGCCGACACCCTCGAGCTGCGCCGCGACCGCTGCGCGCACGTCGGCGTGCGCGCAGCGGACGACCGTCGCGCGGTAGTCCTCGAGGCGCTCGACCAGGAGGTCCAGGAGGTGGCCGACGTCGTCACCGGCGTCGGCGGAGCGCTCGCCCGCGCGGCGGTAGGTGCGCGGCACCGGCTCCGCGTCCGGGCTGTCCACGAGTGCCTCGCGCACGGCGGCGAGGACGGCCGCGCGCGCGTCCGGGCGCGCGCCGTCGGCGTCGTGCGCGCTCACCGGGCGCCCCCGCGCTCGCCGCGGCGGCGGGCCCAGGCCCGGAACGTCGTCGTCGGCAGGGGCGGCGCGTCGCGCCCCAGCGTCCAGCGCGACCCCGGGAACGGGAGCCGCCGCAGGCGGCGGCCACGCAGGACGCGCCCGGCGAGCGCGGTGAGCGCCGATGCCGCGCCCAGCCGTCCGCCCGAGGCCAGGACGACCGCGGCCGCGCGCATCGCGATACCCGTCGCCGTCGGTCGCCCGACCGCGCGACCCGCACCGTCGACGGGGTGGGCGGCGCGGTCGCGCAGGTGCACGAGCGCGGTCGGGATGTCGATCTTCACGGGGCACGCGTCGTAGCACGCACCGCACAGCGTGCTCGCGAACGGCAGCGTCGCGGTCGGGTCGTGCGGGTCCGCGCTCGCGCCCGGCGAGCCCACACCGAGCAGCTGCGGCGTGAGGATCGCGCCGATCGGCCCGGGGTAGACCGAGCCGTAGGCGTGGCCGCCGGTGCGTTCGTAGACCGGGCACACGTTCAGGCACGCCGAGCAGCGGATGCAGTGCAGGGCCTGGCGGCCGATCTCGTCCGCGAGCGCGCGGGTGCGGCCGTTGTCGAGCAACACGAGGTGGAACTCCTGCGGGCCGTCGCCCGGGGTCACGCCGGACCACATGGTCGTGTAGGGGTTCATCCGCTCACCGGTCGACGAGCGCGGCAGCAGCTGCAGGAACACCTCGAGGTCCTCGAACGTCGGCAGCACCTTCTCGATCCCCATGACGGTGACGAGCACGCGCGGGAGCGTCAGGCACATGCGCCCGTTGCCCTCGGACTCGACCACCGCGACCGTGCCGGTCCCGGCGACCGCGAGGTTCGCCCCGCTGATCGCGACGTCCGCACGCAGGAACAGCTCGCGCAGGTGCGCGCGGGCCGCCATCGCGAGCGCGTGCGGGTCGCTCGTGAGGCCCTCCGGGGCGTCGGCCATGCGGGCCGCGAAGACCTCCCGGATCTCGTCCCGGTTGCGGTGGATCGCCGGGACGAGGATGTGCGAGGGGCGGTCCCCCGCGAGCTGCACGATCAGCTCGGCGAGGTCGGTCTCGTGCGCCGTGACGCCGTGCGCCTCGAGGTGTTCGTTGAGGCCGATCTCCTGCGTCGCCATCGACTTGACCTTGACGACCTCCGACGCGCCCGCCGCGAGCACCAGGTCGGTGACGACGCGGTTGGCCTCCGCGGCGTCGCGCGCCCAGTGCACCGTGCCGCCTCGTGCGGTCACGGACGCCTCGAGCTGCTCGAGGAGCTCGGGCAGTCGCGCCATGACGTCCGCCTTGATCGCCGACCCCGCGTCCCGCAGCGCCTCCCAGTCGGGCAGCTCCGCGGTGACCGCGAGGCGCTTGTCGCGGATCGTGCGCGTCGCGCGGCGCAGGTTGGTGCGCAGCTGCTCGTCCTGGAGCGTCCCGTGCGCGGCGTCGGCGAACGTCGGGCCCCACCGCAGCGGGTCGAGGGGCTCACGCTCGGGCTTGGGCCGGACCGTCGGCATGCCCAGGTGCGTCGTCATCGCGCGGCCCCCGCCCGCCGGCCGCGGGTGCGTTCGTCCCGGGCCGGATCCCACGGCTCGTCGCGCGTGCTCGCGAGGATCTCCGCGAGGTGCACCGCGCGGACCGACGCACCGCGCCGCGACAGCGCACCGTCGATGTTCGTCAGGCACGACCAGTCGCCCGCCGTCACGACGTCGGCCCCCGTGGCCATGACGCACTCGGCCTTGTCGGCGACCATCGCGGTCGACGTCTCGGCGTTCTTCAGCGCGAACGTGCCGCCGAAGCCGCAGCACTGGTCGGCGTCGGGCAGGTCCACCAGCTCGAGCCCCTCGACCGCGCGCAGCAGCCGCGTCGGGCGGTCCCCCACCCGCAGCATCCGCAGCGCGTGGCACGTCGGGTGGTACGTCACCGAGTGCGGGAACCACGCGCCGACGTCGGTCACCCCGAGGACGTCGACGAGCAGCTCCGACAGCTCGTAGGTCCGCTCGGCGACCGCCGTGGCCGCACGGGCGAGCCCCTCGTCGCCGACCTGCCGTGCGACGCGCGCCTGCTGGTGCCGCGTCGAGCCGACGCACGACCCCGACGGCGCGACGACGGCGTCCCACTCGCCTTCGACCACGGGCCAGAACGTCCGGACGTGGTTGCGCACGACGGGCGCCGCCTCGCGCGGGTAGCCCGAGTTGACGTGCACCTGGCCGCAGCACGCCTGCCCACGCGGCACGACGACGTCGTGGCCGAGCCGCTCGAGCAGCCGCACGGTCGCGACGGCCGCGTGCGGGAACAGCCCGTCGACCAGGCACGTGGCGAACACGGCGATGCGCACGAGGAGCCTCTCTGCTGGTTCGGTGAAGGCGTGATGGACCGGGCGGTCGGTGCTGCTGCCGGTCCGACGACGGTCCGACGGTCAGTGGAC
Source organism: Actinotalea sp. AC32 (assembly GCA_031844515.1). GTDB lineage: Bacteria > Actinomycetota > Actinomycetes > Actinomycetales > Cellulomonadaceae > Actinotalea. The sequence continues at coordinate 18,132 of JAUZVJ010000014.1, forward strand.
CCAGGGTGAGACGATGCCGAACTCGCTCGCCACCTGACCGATCTCCTCGTCCGTCAGACCCTCGGCGGTGCCACCCGCCACGATGTCCATGTACTCGTACCGCGCCCCCGTCTCGGCGTACTCGATCCGGTCGACGGCCCGCGTCACCGACAGGTCGGAGCGAGCCATCACGCCGTGCTTGGACCACACGACGATCTGGAAGTCGCGCAGGCCCTCGACGTTGGCCTTCATCATCCCCTCGCTCCCCGGCACGAGGAACGGCAGGACGCCCACACCCTCGGACAGCGCGACGATGCTCTCGGGCTCCCATCGCAGGACGCGCGCGTTGAAGGCGGCCACGTCCCGGTAGGCGGGGATGTGCGAGAGGTAGGTCAGGTGCATCGGCTGAGCGTGGACGACGGCCTGGAACTCGATCCCCCGCCTCGACACCTGGTCCTGGTGCACCGCGAGGTGCGAGTTGAACTCGCTCGTCAGCCGGTCGAAGAGCCGGCGCGGTGACGTGTACAGCGTCGCCGTGATCCCGTCCGCATGGACCCGCACCCCCGCGACGCTCGCCTCGGGGTCCTCGTGGATCTGCCGCAGCCTGCGGCCCGAGCCGGTCACGAGGAGGGTCCGGCCGGCGAGCGCGGGAGCCGGGAGCGGGAGCGCGATCTCGCTCTGCTGCGGGAACCGTCGACGCAGCTCGAGGTCCCAGCCGACGTAGACGGAGATGTTCCCGGCACCGGCCTCGCTCGCGTCGATCTCGCTGATGCGGCTGCCACCGGCACCCATGGAGCGCAGCAGCTCGTCGAGCTCCGGGAACGGTTCGGCGATGGGCATGTCCAGTCCTTCTTCCGTGTGTCAGGGCCGGTCAGCCCTGGAGGCTCTTCTCGGCGCGGTCCCACGCAGCGGGGTCACCGCCCGGCTCGTACCGCCGCAGCGGCGTCGACGCGCGCACGACCGCGCGCATCGCGCCCGGCGACGCGTCCAGCTCACCCGCTGCCGCCGCCTGCACCAGCAGGTTCCCGGTGGCCGTGCCCTCGACGGGTCCCGCGACCACCGGCACGCCCGTCGCGTCGGCCGTCAGGCGGCACAGCAGCTCGTTGCGCGCTCCCCCGCCGACGACGTGCACGACCTCGACCTCACGCCCGGACAGCTCGCAGGCCGCGCGTACCGCCCGCCGGTAGGCGAGCGCGAGCGAGTCGAGGATCGTGCGCGCGACCTCCGCCGGCGAGGTGGGCACCGGCCCGCCCGTCGCACGCACGGCGTCGGCGATGCGACCAGGCAGGTCCCCAGGAGCCGCCAGAGCCGGGTCGTCGACGTCGACGACGGCGTGCGGCCCCGGCACCGCGGCCGCGGCCCGCAGGAGGGGCACGAGCTCGACGTCGTGCCCGTCAGCGCGCCACGTGCGCAGCGACTCCTCGAGGAGCCAGAGCCCGGTGACGTTGCGCAGGAAGCGCACCGTCCCGCCGACGCCGAGCTCGTTCGTGAAGTTGGCGAGCCTGCTCGCCTCGGTCAGCACGGGCCGGTCGAGCTCGAGGCCGACGAGCGACCACGTCCCCGACGAGATGTACGCCGACCGCGGCCCGAGCGGTGCCGCGACCACCGCCGACGCGGTGTCGTGCGACCCGACCGCGACGACGTCGACACCGGTCGCCCCAAGGGCGTCCCCCATCTCGCGCCGCACGGCCCCGAGGTGCGTCCCCGGCTCCACCAGCTGCGGCAGCAGGCGTCCGACGTCCGTACCGGTCGCGCGGCCGGCAGCCGCGACCACCTCGGGGCTCCACCGACGCGCGGCCACGTCGAGCAGGCCGGTCGTCGACGCGTTGGTCACCTCCGCGACGACCTCCCCCGTGAGCCAGTGGACCAGCAGGTCGGGGACGAGCAGCATCCGCCGCGCAGCCGCGAGCTGGGCCGACGACGATCCCGCGACGAGCTGGAACACGGTGTTGAAGGGCTGCACCTGCACGCCCGTGACGGCGTAGTGCTCGCGCGCGTCCAGGTGGCCGAAGAACCGCTCGACGGCGCCGTCCGTCCGGCGGTCGCGGTAGTGGACCGGGTTGCCGAGCAGCACCCCGTCGGCGTCGAGGAGGCCGACGTCGACGGCCCAGCTGTCGACGCCGATCGAGGTCGGCGGGCCGTACCGCCGGACCAGCGCCCGTAGGCCCTCCTGCACGCCCTGCCAGAGGGCGAGGACGTCCCAGTGGAGGGTCGGGCGCCCGCCGTGACCGGGGACCGTCACGGGGACGTTGGGGAACCGACCGGTCTCGTCGGTCACGATCCGACCGCCCTCGAGCCAGCCGGCGACGACGCGACCGCTCGTCGCGCCCAGGTCGACGGCGGCGTGCACGGAGCGGCCCGGTGCCATGGGTCAGCGCAGGAACGCGGCGGCGACGCCGGAGTCGACGGGCACGTGCAGCCCCGTGGTCTGGACGAGGTCCGGGCCGGTGAGCGCGACCACCGCGGCGGCGACGTGCTCGGGCAGGACCTCCTTCTTCAGCAGGGTGCGCTGGGCGTAGTACTCGCCGAGCTTCTCCTCCGGCACCCCGTAGGTCGCGGCGCGCTGCGCGCCCCAGCCGCCCGCGAAGATGCCCGAGCCGCGCACCACGCCGTCGGGGTTCACGCCGTTGACGCGGATGCCGTGCGACCCGAGCTCGGCGGCCAGCAGCCGGACCTGGTGCGCCTGGTCGGCCTTGGTCGCGGAGTAGGCGATGTTGTTGGGCCCGGCGAACAGCGAGTTCTTCGAGGCGATGTAGACGACGTCGCCCCCCATCCCCTGGGCGACCATCGCTCGCGCGGCCTCTCGCGAGACGAGGAACGAGCCCTTGGCCATGACGTCGTGCTGGAGGTCCCAGTCGTGCTCGGTGGTCTCCAGCAGCGGCTTGGAGATCGACAGCCCGGCGTTGTTCACCACGAGGTCGACGCCGCCGAACGCGAGGCACGCCGCGTCGACCATCGCGCGCACGTCGGCCTCGGACGTCACGTCCGCGCGCACCGCGACAGCGACGTCCTCGCCACCGAGCCCGGCCGCGACCTCCTGAGCCCTCGCCAGGTCCAGGTCGGCGACGACGACGCACGCCCCTTCCTCGGCGAGCCGCTCGGCGATCGCGCGACCGATACCCGACGCGGCGCCCGTGACGAGGGCGACGCGGGTCGCGAGCGGTCGAGGGGCGGGCATCCTGCGGAGCTTGGCCTCCTCGAGCGCCCAGTACTCGATGCGGAACTTCTCCGACTCGTCGATCGGCCGGTACGTGCTGATCGCCTCGGCACCGTGCATGACGTTGATCGCGTTGACGTAGAACTCGCCGGCCACCCGAGCCGTCTGGGCGTCCTTGCCGAAGGAGAACATGCCGACGCCCGGTACGAGGACGATCGCCGGGTCGGCGCCGCGCATCGGCGGGCTGTCGGGAGTCGCGTGCCGCTCGTAGTAGGCCGCGTAGTCCGCGCGGTACACCTCGTGCAGCTCACGCAGGCGCGCGACCACGTCGTCGAGCGGCGCGTCCGGCGGCAGGTCGACGACGAGCGGACGGACCTTGGTGCGCAGGAAGTGGTCGGGGCAGGAGGTGCCGAGCGCCGCGAGCGCCGTGAGCCGTTCGCGCGACAGGAAGTCGAGGACCACGTCCGAGTCGGTGAGGTGCCCGACCTGCGGCCTGTCGGTGCTCGCGAGGCCGCGGACGACCGGCGCGAGCGCCGCCGCGCGGGCGCGGCGCTCGACCTCGGGAAGCGGCTCGTACCCGGGTACGACGGCGCCGAAGGGGTGCCGGTCCGAGGCTGCGAGCTCGGCGACCCGGCGGGCGATGTGCTCCTCGGCGGTCCGGATGATCTCCTGCGAGCGGGCCTCCGCCTCGTCGGACGTGTCGCCCCACGCGGTGATCCCGTGGCCACCGAGGACGCATCCGATCGCGTGGGGGTTGGCGTCCTTGACCGCCGCGACGTCGAGCCCGAGCTGGAATCCCGGGCGGCGCCACGGCACCCACACGACACGGTCCCCGAAGACCTCGCGCGTGATCCGCTCGCCGTCGGCCGCGGTCGCGAACGCGATGCCCGAGTCAGGGTGCAGGTGGTCGACGTGCGCGGCGTCGACGAGCCCGTGCATCGCCGTGTCGATCGACGGCGCGGCGCCACCGCGGCCGTGCAGGCAGTAGTCGAACGCGGCGACCATCTCGTCCTCCCGCTCGACCCCGGGGTACACCCCCACGAGGGACCGCAGGCGGTCGAGGCGCAGCACCGCGAGCCCCTGCTCCGTGAGCGTCCCGAGGTCACCCCCCGACCCCTTGACCCACAGCAGCTCGACCGGGTCGCCCGTCACCGGGTCGGTCGCGGTGCCCTTGGCCGAGGTGTTGCCTCCCGCGTAGTTGGTCGTGCGCGGGTCGGCGCCCAGGCGGTTGGACCGCGCGATCAGGTCGGCGGCAGTCGGGTGCGTCATCCGACGTGTCCTCTCGTCGTCGTGGGGTGCGTCGCTGTAATCAGGTGCGTCGCTGTCATGAGCCGGGCGGTGCAGGTGCGCCTGCTCGGTGGTTCACGGTGCGGGGGGCGCTCAGGCCCCCCAGCCGGCCTGGGTGCCGCCGACGCGCTCGGCGGCGACTCGTGCGAGGTAGCCGCTCTCGGCGAAGGCCCGCATCGGGTCGGCGGGGAGTCCCCGCTCCTCACGCCATGCCGCCAGTGCGGGTCGCACGTCCGTGTAGAAGGCGTCCATGAAGACGGCCTGCGCACCGAGGACGTCGTTCTCGCGCTGCGCCGCCTCGAGTGCTTCCCGGTCGAGGAGGAGCGCGCGCAGCGTCATCTCCTGCACGTTGAGCACGGACCGGATCTGGCCCGGGACCTTGTCCTCGACGTTGTGGCACTGGTCGAGCATCAGGGCCACGTCCGAGCCCTCGTCGAGCCCGCCGCCCCGGGTCACCTCGACCATGATGCGGAAGAGCTGGAACGGGTCGGCCGCCCCGACGATCAGGTCGTCGTCGGCGTAGAACCGGCTGTTGAAGTCGAAGGACCCGAGCTTCCCCAGGCGCAGGAGCTGCGCGACGATGAACTCGATGTTCGTCCCCGGCGCGTGGTGCCCCGTGTCGAGGCACACGACGGCGCGCTCTCCGAGCGCGCTCACCTGCGCGTACGCGGTGCCCCAGTCCGGCACGTCCGTGTGGTAGAACGCCGGCTCGAAGAACTTGTACTCGAGCACGAGCCGCTGGCTCTCGCCGATGTGCGCGTAGATCTCGGCGAGCGCCTCGGCGAGCGCGTCCTGGCGGGCCCGGATGTCGTCCTGACCCGGGTAGTTGGTCCCGTCCGCGAGCCAGATCTTCAGGTCGCGCGACCCGGTCCGGTTCATGATCTCGATGCACTCGAGGTGGTGGTCGACGGCCTTGCGACGCACCGACGCGTCGCGCGACGCGAGCGACCCGAACTTGTACGACTCGTCCTGGAAGGTGTTGGAGTTGACCGTGCCGAGGCGCAGCCCCAGGTCCTCGGCGCGGCGACCCAGCTCGCCGTAGTCGTCGACCCGGTCCCAGGGGATGTGCAGCGCGACCGTCGGCGCGAGCCCGGTCAGACGCTGCACCTGCGCGGCGTCCTCGAGCTTCTCGTGCACCGTGCGGGGCGTTCCCGGCGACGACCAGACGCGGAAGCGGGTTCCGGAGTTGCCGAAGGCCCAGGAGGGCAGCTCGATGGCGAGGCGGTCCAGCGTCGTGAGGGCGCGCTGCATGTGGTCCACGAGGGTCTCCGTCCAGGACTGGTGCCGCGCACGGCGCGGGCTTCTGCTCTGCGTCTGGTGCCAGCGGTCGGCCCGCTGGGGCCGTCTCAGCCCTTCACGGCACCCGCCGTCATACCCGCGACGATCCGCTTGTTGAAGAAGAGGAACATGATCAACGGCGGGATCGTGATGAGCAGGATGTTCATGAAGAGGAGGTTGTACTGGGTGCTGTACTGGCTCTGGAAGTTGTAGAGCGTCAGCTGCACGGTCGCGTTCTCGTCGCCGGGGAGGAAGTAGAGCGGGTTCGCGAAGTCGTTGAAGATCGCGACGGACTGCACGACGACGACGGTCACGATGACCGATCGCAGCAGCGGGAAGATCACCTGGAAGAAGAGCCGGACCGGACCGGCCCCGTCGATGATCGCGGCCTCGTCGAGCTGACGCGGGATCGTCGCGACGAACGCCCGGAACAGCAGGATCGTGAACGAGATCCCGAAGGCCACCTCGATGAGGATGAGCCCCGTCATGGTGCGGAACAGCCCGATGCTCTGCAGCACCCAGATGGTCGGGACGACCGCCGGCGGGATGATCAGGCCCGCGAGGACCAGGAAGTTGACCAGACCGCTCCAACGCGTCTGCCGGCGTTGCAGCACGAAGGCGACCATCGCGCCCAGCACCACGAGGATGCTGACGCTCGCGACCGTGAGCACGGTCGAGTTGATGAACGCGATGACGAGCATGTAGTCGCGTGCCTCGAACACGGCCCGGACGTTCTCCACGATCGCCCACTCGGTCGGCAGCGAGAACTCCAGGAGCCGCGCCTCCTCGCGAGTCTTCGACGCCGTGAGCGCGATGAAGAGGAACGGCACGACGAAGAGCACCGTCGTGAGGGCGATGCCGACACCGCCGAGCACCCAGGGCCGCGTGCGGTTCACAGGTCCACCTCCCGACGCGTGAAGAACCGGGACAGCGGGAAGACGATCGCTGCGACGACGAGGAAGAGCACGACGTTGCCTGCGGTCGAGAGACCGTAGAAGCCGGCCTGGTACTGCTTGTAGATGACCGAGGCGATGACGTCCGACGTGAAGCCGGGTCCGCCACGCGTCATGGCCCAGATCAGGTCGAACGAGCGCAGCCCACCGATGAGCGACAGCAGGATCACGGTGGAGGTGGCGGGGAAGCTCAGCGGCAGGATGATGCTGCGGAACTGCTGCCAGGCTCCTGCGCCGTCGACCTTCGCCGCCTCGAAGTACTCCGCCGGGATGGAGACGATCCCTGCGATGTAGATGACGACAGCGAGCCCGAGGCCCTTCCAGACGTCGACCGCCGCGACGGACAGCAGCGCGAGGTTCGGGTCGACGAGCCACCCGGGTCCGTCGACCCCGACGACGCCGAGCGCCCGGTTGACGAGGCCCTCCGACGGGTGGAGGAGCACCTGGAACGTGAGGCCGACGCCGATCGTGCTCACGAGCACCGGGAAGAACACGACCGAGCGCAGGTAGCCCCGCGCGATGATCGGGGCCGTGAGCAGGAGCGCGAGCGCCATCCCGAGCACGACCTTCGCCCCCGACGTCACGACGCCGTAGATCAGCGTGTTCGTGAGGCCCTTCACGAGCGCGGGCTCACGGAAGAACTGGGCGAAGTTGTCGAGGCCGATGAACTCGGAGTCGAAGATCGTCCACCGCGTGAGGCTGAAGTAGAACGACGCGAACGTCGGCACGATGAACAGGACGCCGTAGACGACAGCGGCCGGGAGGTAGAACCAGGTGGGGTAGGTCTTCGCGGCGTAGCCGCGGGGGGCCCGCCGCCGGCTCGTGCCGCGCAGGCCGCGCGCCGCGGCCGCCGCGTGCGGTGACGTGGAGGTCGTGGTGGTCATCGGTCGCCCTTTCGTCGGGTGGCGGTGGCCGAGCCCCCACGCCGGGGCGGAGGGCTCGGCCACGTCGTCACCAGCCCTCGAGACCCAGCTGCTGCGCCTGCTTCTTGACGTCCTCGTCGTACAGCGCTGCGGCGTCGGCCGCGGGGCGGATGCCGGAGCCCACCTCGACCAGGATCTGCTCGAGCGCCGGGCCCTTGACCGGGGACAGGAACTCCAGCGCCGGGCTGGTCCGGCCCTCCTCGAAGTACGGGAGCATGTCGTTCACGGCCGTCGGCAGGCCGTCCGGCAGGCCGCACTGCGTGTTGGCGTACGGACCGGAGGGCGCGATCGCCTCGCTCTGCACGTCGCAGGCCTCGGGCGACGCCAGGTAGGCGAGGAACGTCTTGGCCGCCTCGAGCTTCTCACCCTCGGTCGACGTGGGGATGTAGACGCCCGCCGACGGCCACACCGTCAGGCCGTTGAGCTCGGCGTCGTCGCCCGGGATGGCGAACAGGCCGACCTCCTCGGCGGCCTCGGGTGCCGCGGCGACCATCGGGCCGATCGCGAAGCTCAGCATCGGGTAGTGCACGCCCTCGCCCGCAGCGAGGGCGGCGAGCGCGCCGTCGAGGTTCAGGGAGGCGAAGTCCTCGTTGAGGTAGCCCGCCTGCGCGACCTCCTCCAGGTGACGGAACCCCTCGATCGCGGGCTCCTCGGCGAACTTCGCCTCGTTGGCCGTGTACTTCTCCGCCCAGTCGGGGTCGACCGCCAGCACGTTGTGGAAGTCGCCCAGCACGAAGAGCTGCGACGTCCAGGTGTCCTGGTAGCTCTGGATCACCGGTGCGATGCCGGCAGCTGCGATGGCCTCGTTGTTGGCCATGAACTCGTCCCACGTCAGCGGGACCTCGAGGCCGAGCTCCTCGTAGATGCGCTTGTTGTAGAGGATGCCGCCCGCGCTCGCAGGGCTCTGCGGTGCCCCGTAGTAGTCGTCGCCCGTCTGGACGGCGGCGAGGAACGACGCGTCCATGTCCTCGATCCACGGCTCGTCGGTGAGCGGGACGAGGTTGCCGGCCGGGTCCAGCGCCTGGAGAAGGGAACCCGAGTTGTACTGGAACACGTCCGTCATGTCACCGGTCGCGAGGCGTGTCTTGACGACGTTGTCGCCCTCGCTGCCCTGCGGCCGGGTCTCGATGTCGACGGTGATGCCGGGGTTCTCCTCCTCGAAGGCCGCCACGACGGCCTCCATCGGGATGAGCGACTGCTCCGAGTTGTCGATGAGCATGGAGAGCGACACGCTCTCCTCGCCATCGCCACCGCCGTCGCCGTCGCCGCTCGACCCGAGACTGCCCGCCGAGCACGCGGTGAGAGCGAGGGACCCCGCGGCCGCGACGGCCAGGAGCCGGACGGGGCGGGGGCGTGCTGTGGTGTTCATCTGACCTCCATTGGTCTGACGCGGTCGTGGCGGGCGGGGGGCTGCTGCGCGCCGGGGTGGCGTGCACTCGCCGTGGCCGTCGTTATGAAACGTTACAACGGCTGACGGGCATGACGCTAGGGCGACGACCCCGTCGGAGTCAACACCCGTGCGGGCCACGAACTGCGCGAGCTCTGGGCCCGGCCGAGGGCGACCGGAGCTCACGCACGCCGCCCGGCGACGTGCTGCGTCGACCTCGATGCCCACCGGAAGCGCGGTGACCTGCGGAAGTCCTCGCATGGATCGATTCATTCGACGCTTGCCCCGCGCGCCCAGGCGCCCTAGCCTCGGATCCGACGCGGGCGCCCGACCGCCTCACCCGCCCTGGCCCCTCCCCTTTCCGCACCTCGTGCGACACGCGTCCGACCGCATGAAACGATTCGACCCTCGCCGCGACGACGCGGCCCGCAAGGAGCTCACCGTGGTGCACGACATCGACGCCCTCGTCTCACGCCTCCCCCTCGCGGCGGCGGTGCGCCTCCTCACGGGTGCAGGGAGCTGGCGGCTCCACGGCGAGCCGGCCGTCGGTCTGCGTCCGCTGGTCGTGTCCGACGGACCGGCCGGGGTGCGCGGCACCGAGTGGGACGACCGGGACCCCTCGGTCAACGTCCCGTCGCCGACGGCGCTGGCCGCGTCGTGGGACGCCGCGCTCGTCGAGCGGGTCGGCGGGCTGCTCGCCGCCGAGGCGCGGCGCAAGGGCGTCGACGTCGTGCTCGCCCCCACCGTCAACCTGCACCGCACCCCGTACGGCGGACGCCACTTCGAGTGCTTCAGCGAGGACCCGCTCCTCACGGGCCACCTCGCGAGCGCGTACGTCCGCGGGCTCCAGAGCGCCGGCACCGGCGCGTGCGTCAAGCACTTCGTCGCCAACGACTCCGAGACGGACCGGTTCACCGCCGACGTCGTCGTCGACGAGCGCGTGCTCCGCGAGCTCTACCTCGCCCCCTTCGAGGCGGTCGTGCGGGACGCCGGAGCCTGGTCGGTCATGGCCGCGTACAACGCCGTGGGCGGAACGACGATGACGGCGAGCCCGCTGCTGCGCGACGTCCTGCAGACCGAGTGGGGCTTCGACGGCGTCACCATGTCGGACTGGTTCGCCACGCGGTCCACCGTCGAGACGGCCCGTGCCGGTCTCGACCTGGTCATGCCCGGTCCCGACGGCCCGTGGGGCGAGGACCTCGTGCGCGCGGTCGAGGACGGCCGTGTGGACCGGGCCGTCGTCGACGACAAGGTGCGGCGCCTGCTCGTCCTGGCCGCGCGTGTCGGGGCCCTCGCCGGCACGGACGAGGTCGACCCCACGGCCGCCGCGGCGCCCACCTCGGGGCAGCCGGGCCCGGCGGCACGGTCCGCACCCGACGCCCGCGCCGAGGCGGCTCTCGTGCGCGAGGCGGCGGTCGCCGGGACGGTGCTCGTCACCAACGACGGGACCTTGCCCCTCGACGCCCGGACGCTGCGACGCGTCGCGCTGCTCGGGCCGGACGTCCACTCCGGGCGCACGCTCGGCGGCGGCTCCGCGACGGTCTTCCCCCCGGCGACCGTGTCGCCGGTCGAGGGACTCCGGTCCGCGCTCGGGCCGGAGGTCGAGCTCGTCGTCGGGCGGGGAGTGCGGAGCGCGACGCGCACCGCTCCGGCCCGCGCCCCGTGGGTGCTCCGCCCCGACGGCGCGCCGGGTCTGGAGGTGCGGCTCGTCGCGAGGGACGGCACGGTGCTCGACACCCAGCACCGTTCCGTCGGGACGTTCAACTGGCTCGAGGGTTTCGGCGTCGACGGGGTCGCGACCGTCGAGGTGCGGTTCACGGTCGACGCCACGTCGGCGGGCACCTTCGAGGTCGGCGCGTCGGGACTCGGCCGGTTCCGCGTGGAGGTGGACGGCACGCCCGTCGCCGACGACACGCTGCGGCTGCGACCTGGGGCGGACGTCGTCGAGGCGATGATGGCGCCGCCGCAGCTCGTCCACCGCGTCGAGGTCCCCGAGGGCGGGCGCGTCGACGTCCGGGTCGTGCACCACGTCGGCACCTCCGAGGTCGTCGCGGGCGACACCCCGCTCGGCACCGTCATGCAGGTCAACGTCGAGCCGCCGCACCCCGGCGACGACGAGGGCATCGAGCACGCGGTGCGCCTGGCCGCGTCGGCCGACGTCGCCGTCGTCGTCGTCGGCACGACGGAGGAGGTCGAGAGCGAGGGGTTCGACCGGAGCGACCTCGCCCTGCCCGGACGTCAGGACGAGCTCGTGCGCCGCGTCGCCGCGGTCAACCCGCGGACCGTCGTCGTCGTCAACGCCGGGTCCCCGGTGCTGACGCCGTGGGCGGACGCCGTCGCCGCCGTCCTCGTCGTGTGGTTCCCGGGGCAGGAGCTCGGGACCGCACTCGCCGACGTCCTGCTCGGTACCGCCGAGCCCGGCGGGAGGCTGCCCGTCACGTGGCCGGCGACCGACGTGGGCCTGCCCGACCCCGTCCCCGTCGACGGGACACTGCGCTACGACGAGGGCCTGCTCGTCGGGTACCGCGGGATCGGCCGGAGCGGCCGTGACGTGCGCTGGCCGTTCGGCCACGGCCTCGGCTGGACGACGTGGGAGCACGGCGAGGCGCAGCTCGCGCCGGACCTGACGAGCCTGCGCGTGCCGGTACGGAACACCGGTGCGCGAGCCGGCGGCGACGTCGTCCAGGTGTACGCCGAGCGCGGCACGAGCGAGGTCGAGCGCCCGGTGCGGTGGCTCGCGGGGTGGGCACGGGTGACCGCGCGCCCGGGCGAGGAGGTCGAGGTCACGGTGCCGCTGTCCCCGCGGACCTTCGAGCACTGGGACGTCGACGCGCGCGCGTGGCGCCGGGAGCCCGGTGCGTTCGACCTGTGGACCGCCCGCTCGAGCGGCGACCTTCGCTCCCGGGTCGTCGGGCACGTGCCCGCGGACCCCGCCGCCCCGCACGGCGGCCCCACCGACCTGGGCGTCATCGACGCCGACCCCACCGGAAGGATCTCCTCGTGACCGTCAGCAGCCCCGTCGTCGTCGACCGGCTCCGGGCCGCCGAGCGCGGCCGACCGCAGCACCTCGCCGACCCCGCACCGGAGCTCTCGTGGTCGGTCCGCACCGACCTGCCGGGCTGGACCCAGCGCTCCGCGGAGATCGAGGTGACGCTCGACGGCGACCCCTCGACCCACCGCGTCGAGGGGCCCGCGTCCCAGCACGTGCCGTGGCCCGCGCGGCCGCTCCGTGCGTACGAGACCGCGTCCGTCCGGGTGCGGGTCGCCGGCACCGACGGCTCCGAGTCGGGGTGGAGCGACGCGGTCGAGCTCGTCACCGGCCCCCTCGGGCCCGCGGACTGGGAGGCGTCGCTCGTCACGGCGGCCGCCGACCCCGGCGAGCGCGGGACGATCCGGCTGCGGACCGTCGTGGACGTCCCCGGGGACGTCGTGCGGGCGACCTTGTCGGCGACGTCGCACGGCGTCCACGAGCTCGTGGTGGACGGGACCGTCGTCGGCGACGAGGTCCTCAACCCCGGCTGGACCGCGTACGACCGTCGCCTGGCGTTCCAGACGTACGACGTGACGGCGCTCCTGAGGCCGGGACGGCTCGTGCTGGGGGCGACCGTCGCGCCCGGGTGGTTCGGCGAGCTCTACGGGTTCCAGGGGCACACGAGCCGGCGGTACACGGGCCCCCTCGCCCTCTCGGCACAGCTGCGTCTCGAGCGAGCCGACGGCTCCGTCACGTCGGTCGTCACCGACGGGTCGTGGGAGGCGACGACGACCGGCCCGACGCTCGAGGCCACCATCTACCACGGTGAGACGTACGACTCCCGGCTGGCCGACGACGCGCTCATGGACCCGGCGGTACCGCTGCCCGACGCCGCCCCGGCCGTCGTCGTGGACGCCGACGTCGAGCGGCTCGTCCCCCAGTCCTCGCCCCCCGTCCGGCGCCACGAGTCCCTGCCGGTGCGCGAGGTCCTCACGAGCCCGAGCGGCGCGACGCTGCTGGACTTCGGCCAGAACCTCGTCGGCTGGCTCCGGGTCCGCGCGTCCGGCCCTGCGGGGACGACGATCACCCTGCGTCACGCCGAGGTCCTCGAGGACGGCGAGCTCGGCGTCCGTCCGCTGCGTGTGGCCGAGGCGACCGACCGGTGGACGCTCGCGGGCACCGGTGACGAGACGTGGTCCCCACGGTTCACGTTCCACGGGTTCCGCTACGCCGAGGTGAGCGGCTGGCCGGGGGCGCTGGACCCGACGGCCATCGAGGCCGTCGTCGTGCACAGCGACATGGAGCGGACGGGCGACCTCTCCACCGGGGACGAGATGCTCGACCAGCTGCACCGCAACGTGGTGTGGGGAATGCGCGGCAACGTCCTGTCGCTGCCCACCGACTGCCCGCAGCGGGACGAGCGTCTCGGGTGGACCGGGGACATCCAGGTGTTCTCGCCGACGGCGAGCTACCTCTACGACGCGGACGGCTTCCTCCGCTCCTGGCTCGAGGACCTCGCGCACGAGCAGGCGGACGCCGACGGCGTCGTGCCCTTCGTCGTGCCCGCCGCGCTGCGTGGCGGCATGCCGCCCGCGGCCGCCTGGGGCGACGCCGCGACGGTCGTCCCGATGACCCTCTGGGAGCGCTTCGGCGACGTCGAGGTGCTCCGCCGCCAGTACCCGAGCATGCGCGCCTGGGTCGAGGCCCTGCGCCGGACGACCCAGGACGGGGACCTGTGGACCGGCGGCTTCCAGTTCGGCGACTGGCTGGATCCCGCCGCCCCGCCCGACGACGCGGCCCGCGCCCGCACCGACGCGGACATCGTCGCGAGCGCCTACTACCACCGCTCCACGCGCCTCCTCGCCGACGCGGCAGCGCTGCTCGGTCACGACGACGACGCCGAGCGGTACGGGGCGCTCGCCGAGCGGATCGCGCTCGCGTTCCGCGAGACGTACGTGACACCGCGCGGGCGGATGACGTCGGACGCGCAGACCGCCTACGCGCTCGCGCTGGTCTTCGACATCGTGGAGGACGAGCAGGTACGGGCTCGCATGGGTGACCGGCTCGCTGACCTGGTGCGTGCCCACGGCTACCACATCGGCACCGGCTTCGTGGGCACCCCGATCGTGCTCGACGCCCTGACGTCCACCGGACACGTCGACACGGCGTACCGACTGCTCCAGCAGACCGAGAACCCGTCGTGGCTCTACCCGGTCACGATGGGTGCGACGACTGTGTGGGAGCGCTGGGACTCGATGCTGCCCGACGGCTCGATCAACCCTGGGGAGATGACGTCGTTCAACCACTACGCGCTGGGTGCGGTCGCGGACTGGATGCACCGCGTGCTCGGCGGGCTCGCACCGGGCGCCCCCGGGTACGCGGTCGTCGAGGTCGCACCCGTCCCGGGGGGCAGGGTCCGCCGGGCGCACGCGACGCTCGACACGGGGTACGGCCGTGTCGACGTGCGGTGGACCTGGCACGACGGGGACTTCGACCTCGCCGTGTCGGTCCCGCCGGGGACGACCGCACGGGTGCGGCTGCCCGGGACGGACGACGTCGTGGAGGTCGGCTCGGGGAGCCACACGTGGCGCACGCCCCTCCCCGAGCCGTCCGCGACGGGTGAGCCGGTCACGCTCGACTCCTCGATGGCCGCGGTGGTCGACGACGACGAGGTGCGGCGCGCCGTGCTCGCCGTGTGCGAGGAGGTCGGCTACGAGAACGCGCGCGACTGGTCGGACCGCGGTCGCTGGCGCACCGACACCACCCTCCGCCAGGCCCTCCAGATGCCGGGCCCCGACGCCGCGCCCCGCATCGCCGCGGCGCTCGAGGAGATCGCGTCTGCGAGGATGCGCGGGTGACCATCCAGCGCCCGAAGCGGGCGTCGATCAGCGACGTCGCGCGTCACGCCGGCGTCGCGGTCGGGACGGTCTCCAACGTGCTCAACCGGCCCGCGGTCGTCGCCCCGGCGACCCGGGAGCGCGTGCTGGCCGCGATCGAGGAGCTCTCGTTCGTGCCGAGCGGCGCGGCACGGCAGCTGCGAGCCGGGACGATCACCACGGTCGGGGCGATCCTCCTCGACATCCGCAACCCGTTCTTCACCGACGTCGCGCGCGGCATCGAGGACCGGCTCGCGCGGGACGACCACACCCTGATGCTCGCCAGCTCGGACGACGACCCGGCGCGCGAGGCGAAGTACCTGCGGCTGTTCGAGGAGCACGGGGTCGTCGGGATGCTCGTCGTCCCCACGACACCTGACCTGTCCCACCTCCGTCAGATCCAGCGACGCGGGGTGCGGGTGGTGCTCCTCGACGTCCCCTCGTCGGTCGCGGAGATCTCCTCGGTCTCGGTCAACGACCTCGCCGGCGGCGAGCTCGCGGCCCGTCACCTGCTCTCGCTCGGCCACACGCGCCTCACGTTCCTCAACGGTCCGCACACGATCCGCCAGTGCGTGGACCGCCGCGCGGGCGTCGACGCAGCGGTTCGTGCGGCGGGCCTCGACCCGCACGAGGTCGTCACCGAGGTCACGGTCACGTCGCTCGACGCCAACGGTGGAGATGCGGCGATGCGGGCCCTCGTCGGCGAGGCGGGCCGGCCGCCTGCGGCGGTGTTCTGCGTCAACGACCTGGTCGCGCTCGGGGTCCAGCGCGCCCTGCGCCACCTGGGCGGCACCGAGCTGCTCACGAGCGTGTCGATCGTCGGGTACGACGACATCGACATCGCCGCCGAGCTCGCCGTCCCGCTGACGTCGATCCGTCAGCCGACGCACGAGATGGGCCTCCGCGCAGCGGACCTCCTGCTGCGCGGCGAGGTCGGCGGCGCGGTCGAGCACGTGGTGTTCCAGCCCGAGCTCGTGGTGCGCGCGTCGACGAGCGGACGACCGGGCGTGTGACGTGACGACGGGCCGCCGCGGCGTGCGGCGACCCGTCGTCGAGGCGTCAGCTGCGGGGCCCTCCCACCGTGAAGGCCGTGGTCAGGTCGGTCTCGTACGAGCCGCCGACCGTGACCTCGAACGAGCCCGTGGGCGTCGTCCACTCCTCCGTCGCCGCGTCCCAGAACTCGAGCAGGTGCAGGTCCGCCAGGTCCTCGGCCGAGAGCGTGACCTGGACGTTCCGGTGCTCGCCGGGCTCGAGCGTGACCTGCTCCCACCCGAGCAGACGCTTGGACGGCTCCCCCGCCGACGCGGGGAGCTCGACGTAGACCTGCGCGGTCTCGGTCGCGGTCCGCTCACCGGTGTTGGTGACGCGGAACCGCACCCGCACGTCCTTGGTGCCGTCGGTGTTCCGCGGCGTGACCTGGAGCTTGTCGTAGCCGAACGTCGTGTACGTGAGGCCGTGACCGAAGGGGAACAGGGGCTCGATGCCCTGGGCGTCGTACCAGCGGTACCCGACCTGCAGGCCCTCCTTGTACTCGACCTGCCGCTGCTCGGTGTTCCCGGGCTCGCGGACCACGGAGCCGTCCGAGAACGTCCCCGGGAACTGCTCGGGGTCGCCAGCGGTCGGCAGGTCGTCCTCGGACCGCGGGAACGTCATCGTGAGCTTTCCGGACGGGACGGCGTCGCCCCACAGGAGCGACGCGATCGCCGGCCCCATCTGCTCGCCGGCGTACCAGACCTCCAGGACGCTGTCGACGTCGTCGACCCACGGCATGAGCACCGGTCCGCCCGTCTGGAGGACGACCACGGTGTCGGGGTTCGCCGCAGCCACCGCCGCGACCAGCGCGTCCCCGTCACCGTCCAGCGAGATGTTCTCGCGGTCCGCGAACTCGCCCTCCTGGTAGTAGCCGAACACGACGGCGACGTCGGCCGCCGCGGCGTTCGCCGCCGCGGCCGAGAGGTCGCTGCCGTCGGCGTACGTCACCGATGCGCCCGTAGCCGCGGCACGTTCGGTGATGGCGTCCAACGGGGCGACCGGCGAGCAGGGCGTGCTGGGTCGGGTGTGCGCGCACACGCTGGACGCGTCGATGTCGCCCGCCTCGGGGGTGCTCGCCGCGGTCGGGCCGATCACGGCGACGCTGCTCACGCCGTCGAGCGGGAGCAGGGCGTCGTCGTTCTTGAGCAGGACGGAGCCGCGCTCGGCGAGGGTGCGCGCGAGCGCGACGGACTCGGGGGTCGACACGTCGACGTCGGGTGCGTCGATGCGCGGCACGTCGAAGATCCCGGAGGCGATGTGCGCCCGGACGACGCGGAAGGCCGCCTCGTCGACGTCCTCCTCGGAGAGCCGGCCGGCCGCGATCTGGTCCTTGATCGCCATCGGCGACCAGTAGCGCCACGCGTTGAGCTCCTGGTCCAGCCCGGCGCGCAGCGACGGCGGGTCGTCCGTGAGGTAGTGCCTCGCGCCGAAGTCGGTGACGACCCAGCCCTCGAAGCCGATCTCGGTCTTCAGGATCTGGTCGAGGAGCAGCTCGCTCCCGCAGGACCAGTCGCGGTTGACCTGGTTGAAGGCGCACATCACCGAGCCGACGTCGCCGCGGTCGATGGCGATCTCGAACGGGAGCGTGTAGATCTCGCGCAGGGTCCGGCCGTCCAGGTTCGACGAGCTGTTGTTCCGGTCCGTCTCCTGCTCGTTGGCGACGTAGTGCTTGAGCTGGGCCTGGACGGGCTCGGAGTCGTCGGAGCCGACACCGACGCTGTAGGCCCCGGCCATGAGGCCGGAGTGCACCGCGTCCTCGCCGAAGTACTCCGCCGTCCGGCCGCTGCGCGGGTCGCGGCCGCTCGCGATGCCCGGGCCGAGCAGGACGTTGCGCTGCTTGCGCCACGCCTCGTGCGCGATCGCGTCACCCTTCTCGTGCGCGAGCTCGCGGTCCCACGTCGCGCCGAGCGAGATGTTGGCCGGGAAGAGGGTCACGCCCGGTCCTGCACCCGTGATGAACGACGGCGCGTCGGTGTACTGGATCGTGGGCGTGCACGGCACCTGCTCGGGCATCGTGAAGGTCACGGGTTCGAACGGGACCTCGGGTGGGAGCTCCCGCGGCCGCGACGTCGTGAACTCCGTCCGGGTCGGGTTGTTCGCGGACTGCTCGTCCAACCAGCGCAGCTTCTGGTCGAGCGTCGAGGCGTCGAGCAGCAGCCGCGCGCGCTCCTCGGGGCTGAGGCCCGTGTCCATCCAGGGGCACTCCGCAGGGACGCTCACGTGCGGTGCGCGGGCGGGTTCGGGCGCTGCGACCGCCTGTCCCGCGCCGAGAGTCGCCCCCGCCGGGACGAGGAGCGCGAGCGACAGGACCGCCCCCGTCCTGCGTCGGGGACGGCTCGCCTGAGCGGGTCGCCGGTCGGTGTGTCGGTTCTTCATCTGATCCCCTTCGTCCGCCCGCGACGGTGCGGGCCGGTTGCGGAGGCAGCACTCGGCTGCGCTCCCGGGTCGCGGTCCATCGGCCGACGTCGCGGACGCGAGATCGACTGAACCGTTTCAATCTGAAGCGATTCACACGCTATCGGCGGCTTCGTCAGGGGGTCAAGGGGCGAGCACGCCGGGGCTCTGCCGGGCCCGATCGAGCCGTCGCCTCAGGGCTGCAGCCGCTGCACGGCCCAGCCGTCCGCCGTCGCCTCGTACGCCAGGCGGCGGTGCAGCCGGTCGCGGCGCCCGTGCCACAGCTCGACGCGGTCGGGGGTGATCGCGTAGCCCGTCCAGTCCGGGGGCCGACCGATCTCGCCGTCGGCGGCCACGAGACGGCCGAGCCGGTCGCGCAGCTCCTGCTCGTCGACCAGCGGCTCGCCCTGGCGCGAGACCACCGCGGCGGCCTGGGCCTCGCGCGTGCGGCGCGTGAACAGCGCGTCGGCGTCGTCGTCGGGCAGCTGGGTGACCGGGCCGGCGAGCGTCACCTGCTGGAGGGTCTCGCGCCAGTAGAACGTCAGGCTCGCGTAGGGCACGGCCGCGAGGTCGCGCGCCTTGCGGCTGCGCGTGTGCGTCCCGACGACGACGCGCCCGCTGCCGACGTCGCGCACGAACACCGTGCGGGACGAGACGCGCACGCCGTCGGTGGTCGCGAGGGTCGCGGCGCGCGGCTCGCGCACACCGGCCGCCTCCGCCGCCGCGAGCCACCGCAGCACGAGGGGCATCGGGTCCGCGGGCGGCGCGAGCATCTCGGGCAGCTCGAGCGTCTCGTCGCCCGTGAGCGAGTCGGTCATCGCCGTCCCTCCTCCTGAGGCGGCGTCGCCGCCCGTCATCTGCGCACCGGCCGGCGCTCCCCCACGGCGAGCAGCCGGGCGACCCCGACGACGCACGCGCCGAGGACCCCCACCGTGCCGGCGGCGACGACGGCGCCCGCACCCTCTGCCTGCGCCGTCGCGAGCAGGGCACCGCCGAACGCGACGGCCATCGCGGCGCCCACGCCGACGAGGAGCCGCTCGCTCTCCCGGTAGAGGTCCTGCGCATTGGCCGCCGTGACCTCGACCGGGTAGTTGTGCACGTGCGGCGCCCTGGCCAGGAGCGACACGCCGGCCTGGAGCACGACCCACAGGCCGAGCAGCAGCCACACCTCGTCGCGCGAGCCCCAGCGGTCCGCCGAGCCGTCGAGCCCGAAGTGGACCGGCACGCGCTCGGGCAGGCGGTCACCCCACGCGAGCACCGCAGCCACGGCGGCGACGACGACGACCCACGTCGCCGCGTGGACCGCCAGCGTCACCCGCCCGGTGCGGAAGGTCCGTCGTGGGCGGTCGACATCGCTCCCGGCACGTGGTCGAGCCATCCCGTCGCCTCCCCCACCAGCAGCCCCGGAACCGGTCGTCCGGACGGTCCGAACCTACCCTTCCCGCACCGCCGCCGACCCGCCCGCGGCGACCGGGGCAGGGTCCGTGGACCCGCTCGGGTGCTCGACGTGCGGGTGGCGACGCTCGAGCGCCGACCCCTCGACGTCGACGTCGGGCAGGAACCGGTCGAGCCAGCGCGGGAGCCACCAGGCGCGGTCGCCCGCGAGGTGCATGAGGGCGGGCACGAGCAGCATGCGGACCACGAACGCGTCGACCAGCACGCCGAAGGCGAGCGAGAAGCCGATCGGCCGGATCATCGCGCTCTCGGCGAAGACGAACCCGCCGAACACCGCGATCATGATGATCGCCGCCGCGGTGACGACCGCACGCCCGGCCCGTACGCCCTGGACGACGGCGAGCCGCGCGGGCGCGCCGTGCGCGTACGCCTCCCGCATGCCCGAGCCGAGGAAGAGCATGTAGTCCATCGCGAGCCCGAACAGGATGCCGACGAGGATCGTGGGCAGGAAGTTGAGCACGGGGCCCGGGTTGTCGACGCCGAAGACGGCGCCGAGCCAGCCCCACTGGTAGATCGCGACGACGCCGCCCAGGGCCGCGAAGTACGACAGCACGAAGCCGAGCGTCGCGATCACGGGCACGAAGAGCGACCGGAACACGACGACCAGGATCACGATCGACAGCCCGACGACCACGGCGAGGTACGCGGGGAGCGCGTTCGCGAGCTTGTCGGAGATGTCGATGTTGCCGCTCGCGGCGCCGGCGACGGCGATCGGCACGTCGCCGTCGAGCGGGGACAGGTCACGCAGCCCGTTCACGAGCTCCTCGGTGGACTCGCTCGTGGGGCCGTCGGCCGGGATCACCTGGAACGCCGCGACCGTGCCGTCCTCGGAGGTCCCCACGGGCGCGACCGCCACGACGTCGTCCTGCGCCGCGATCTGCACGGCGATGCGCACCTGCTCGGCGAGCAGCTCGTCCTCGGCGGGGGCCTCGGGCAGGTCGGCGACGACGAGGAGCGTGCCGTTGCGGCCCTCGCCGAACTCCTCGGCGGTCGTCGCGTACGCCTGGTACTGCGAGGACTCGGCGGGCTCGGACAGGCCCGTGGGCAGGCCGAGCCGCAGCGACGCCGCGGGGGCGGCGACGACGAGCAGCGCCGCGACGCCCGCGAGGACCCGCAGCACCGCCGAGCGCGTCGACATCGGCCGGACCGCCGGGACGACGGGCGGTGCGACGTCGTGCCGCTCGAGGTGCGCGCGCTCACCGCGCCGCAGCACCCGCAGGCCGAGCAGCGACAGGAGCGCGGGCGTGAGCGTCACGGCCACGAGGACGGCGATCGCGACGCACGCCGCGCCGACCGTGCCCATGAGGCCCAGGAACGGGATGCCCGTGACGTTGAGCGCGAGCAGCGCGATGAGCACCGTCGCACCCGCGAACACGACCGCGTTGCCCGACGTGCCGTTCGCGAGCCCGACGGACTCGTCGACGTCGTAGCCCTGGACGAGCTGGCGGCGGTGCCGGTTGACGATGAACAGCGAGTAGTCGATGCCCACCGCGAGGCCGAGCATGAGACCCAGGACCGGCGTGACCGACACCATCTCGACGACGCCCGAGAACGCGAGCGCACCGAGCGCGCCGATCGCGACCCCGACCAGCGCGGTGACGATCGGCAGCCCCGCGGTGACGAGCGTGCCGAGCATGACGACGAGGACGACGCCCGCGACGACGAGGCCGACGACCTCGCCCGGGCCGACGATCTCGGGGACGCCGAGCACGAGCTCGGTCGAGACGTCCGCGACGACGCCCTCGGCGGGCTCGGAGCCGAAGGCCTCGACGACGGCCTCCTTGGTCTCGTCGGCCACCTCGAACTGGGTCTCGGTGAAGACGACGGTCACGAGCGCGGCACTGCCGTCCTCGGAGACCATGCGGATCTCCCGCGCGAGGTCGAGCAGGCGTGCGCCGAGGTCGAGCTGCTCGGCCTGCTGCTCGAGCTGGGCGACGCCCTCGTCGAGCTGCGTCCGCTGGGCGTCGAGCTGGGCCTGCTGCTCGGCGAGCTGCGCGCGCCCGGCGTCGACCTGCGCCTGCTGCGCGTCGAGCTCGGGGCCGACGACGGCGAGCGCCCCGGCCGCCTCGGCCTGCGCGCGCGCCGCGTCGAGCTGCTCCTGACCCGCCTCGAGCTGGGCCCGCGCGGCGTCGAGCTGGGCCTGGCCCGCGTCGAGCTGGGCGCGGCCGTCGTCGAGCTGTGCGCGCCCCTGCTCGAGCTGCGTCCGCCCGCCGTCGACGGTGGCCTGCTGCTCGGCGCGGTCGGCCTCGGTCGCGAACGGGTCGACGACCTGCTCGACGCCGTCGACGTCCGCCGCGGCGGCGATCCGGTCGCGCACGGCCTCCTGCTGCTCGGCGGTGAACGCCGACCCGTCCTCGGTGCGCAGCACGACCGTGCCCGTCCCGCCCGACGCCTCGGGGAACTCCTCGGCGAGGCGGTCGGTGACGTCGGCGGTCGGCGTCCCCGGGATCGTCACGTTCGCGGCGAGGGTGCCGCCCCCGACGGCGTACCCGACGCCCGCGAGCGCGAGCACGGCCACCCAGACGAGGACGACGGTGCGAGGTCGTCGCGCGGCGAGCCGACCGAGTCGGTAGAGCACTTCAGCCATGAGGGCCTTCCCAGGACGTGAGGAGAGGAGCGGGTGCGGGGCTGCGGGTCCCGTCGCGGGGCCGCGGCCGTGGTCGCGTGGACGTCGGCGGGCGCCGACCGGATCGGGGCCGGCCGGCCCCGGTGGAGCGGGTCAGGGTGCGGGCGGTCCCGCCCGGTAGCCGGTGCGGACGGTGTCGAGCAGACGCTCGAGGAGCTCGGCCCACGTGCGGCGTGAGGCGTCGTCGTCGGCCGCCGCGGTGGCGGCCCACCAGTGGCGGTGCAGGACGACCAGGCCGCTCATGAGCGAGCCGACGAGCAGGTGGACGTCGAGGGCGTCGGCGTCGGGGTGACGCGCGGCCAGCGCGGCGGTCATCCGCTCCCCGAGGTCGCTGAAGCCGCGCAGCAGGAGGCCCGCACGGACGGGCGACTCGTCCTCGACCGGTCCGAGGGCGCGCGTGAGCCACGCCATGGGTGTGACGAGGTCGGTCGCGCGGAGCACCGCGGCGAGGTCGTCGAACATCGACGCCGCGTCGTCCGTGGGCGCGCTCGTCATGCCGGCGACGAGGGCGTCGAGCACGGGGTCGAGCACGTCGGCGCTCACGGCGGCGACGACCTCGTCGAGCGACGCGAAGTGGTTGAAGACCGTGCGGCGCGCGACGTCGGCGCGCTCGGCGAGCTGGTCGACCGTGAACCGGACGCCGTCGGCCTCCTCCATGAGGGCGGCCGCGGCGGCGACGATCGCGCGGCGGTGGCGGTCCTTGAGCGCCGCGCGGCGGTCGGTCGCCTGCCCGTCCGCACGGTCCCGCCGACGGTCCGGGGCTCCCGCTCGGTCGACGGGCGCGGTGGAGGACATGGGATGACACTAGATGCACCGATGCACTCGGTGCAACAAAGGTCCCGGGCGACCCGCTCGGGCCTAGCCGCCGGTGTGCACGTGCCCGTGGCCGGCCGGCACGGCGTGGCGCGCGGGCGGCGGGCCGGCCGTGGCGACGAGCGCCGCGATGAGCGTCGTCAGCGGGATCGCCAGGACCAGGCCGATCGACCCGACCGCGGTGCGCGCGATCTCCTCGGCGAACTCCCCCGACCCGAGGGTCTGCACGAGGGGCAGCCGGTAGACCATGAGCAGGAGGAGCACCGGGAGCGCGGCACCGGTGTACGCGAACGCGATCGTGTAGACCGTCGAGGCGATGTGGTCGCGGCCGATCCGCATGCCGCCGCGGAACAGCGAGCGCCACGACGCGTCCGGGTCGGCCGCGCGCAGCTCCCACACCGCCGACGCCTGCGTGATGGTCACGTCGTTGAGCACGCCGAGCCCGGCGAGGATGGTGCCCGCGAGGAACACGCCCCGCAGCGCGTCGCCGTCGAGCTGACCGGTCAGCATCGCGAGGCGGTACGTCTCCTCGGTCGAGATGCCGTTGAGGCGCGCGGCCGTCGCCGCGGCGACGCCGAGCGCGGCCGTGACGCCGAGCCCCGCCAGCGTGCCGAGGAGCGCGGTCGAGGTGCGGTGCGAGAACCCGTGCGCGAGGTACAGGACGACGAACATGATCGCGGCCGACCCGACCAGTCCCACCGCCACCGAGTCCTCGCCCCGCAGCAGCGCCGGCAGCACGAACACCGCGATGACCGCGAACGCGAACGCGAGCCCGACCAGCGCCCGGACCCCGCGCATCCCCGCGACGGCCACGACGACGACGGCGTACAGCGCCGCCAGGGCGCCGAGCGGCACGGTGCGCTCGAAGTCCTGCCACGCCCACACCTCGGGCTCCGACGCCGTCTCGAGGTAGCGCGCCAGCACCACGCGCGTGCCCGGCGTCGCGTCGTCCGGGTGGACGGTGCTCGGCGCCCACACCTCGACCGACCCCGCTGGCGCGGCCGACGTCGGGACCTGCGCCTCGACGAGCGTGCACGGGACCGAGTCGGGGATCGACCCGTCCGGCAGCCGGTCCTCGTTCTCCCCGCCGCACCGGCTCACGGTGCTCGACGCGATGGTCCCGGTGACGTACTCGACGTCGACCGCGACGACGCCCGTCCGCGGCGCCTCGCCCGAGGGCCACAGCACCACGACGCCGACGGCGGTGAGCACGGCGAGCGTCCCGAGCAGCACGACGAGCAGGCGGCCGACGCCGGGCCTGCGCGACGACGCCGCGGGTCGGTCCGTCACGGGTTGGGTGGTCACGGCGGTCCTCACGGCAGGCGTCACACGGCGGGCAGGCAGGAGCGGGCAGGCAGGAGCGGGCAGGCAGAAGCGTGGCACGGCGACGACGACGGCGTCCGTACGATCTCCCGGTGAGTGCCGCACCCCGCCCCGCCGCCCGGCCCGTCGTCGTCGGGCGTGGCCGTGCGTAGGGGCATCACCCGTGCGGGGCTCGCCGCGCTCCTGTTCGGCGCCTCGACCCCGTTCGCGGCGCAGCTCGCGCAGGACACGAACCCGTTCCTGCTCGCGGGCATGCTCTACCTCGGCGCGGCGCTCGCCGTGCTGCCCGCGACGCTGCGCGACCGCCCCGACCCCGCGGCGCTGCGGCGCGGTGCGCCCCGGCTCGCGACGGCCGTCGTCGTCGGCGGCGCCGTCGGCCCCGTGCTGCTCGCGCTCGGGCTGCGGTACACGTCGGCCGCGAGCGCGTCGCTCCTGCTGAACCTCGAGCTCGTGCTGACCGTGGTGGTCGCGGCGGTGTTCTTCCGCGAGCACGTCGGGCGGCACGTCGTCGTCGGGGCGGGTCTGGTCACCGCCGCCGGTGTCGTCCTGGTCGGGCCCGGTGCGACCACGGACCTGCGGATCGGGGCGGCGCTCATCGCGGCGGCGTGCCTGTGCTGGGCGGTCGACAACAGCGTGACGGCCGAGCTCGACGAGCTCGCCCCCGCGCACATCACGCTCGCGAAGGGCCTGGTCGCCGGCGGCGCGAACACCGCGATCGGCCTGGCCGTCGCGCCCGTGCCGTCGGTGGGGACCGTCGGGGCGGCGCTCCTGGTCGGGGCGCTGGGCTACGGCGTGTCGATCACGCTGTGGGTCGCGGGCGCCCGCGACCTCGGCGCGGCCCGGGCGCAGGTCGTCTTCGCGACCGCACCGTTCCTCGGCGCGCTCGTCGCGTGGACCGTGCTGCGCGAGCCCGTCACGACGACCGCGCTCGTCGCGCTCGTCGTCGCCGCGGCGGGCGTCGCCCTCGTGTCGCGCTCGGACCACGAGCACGAGCACGAGCACGAGGCGGTCCTGCACGACCACGAGCACACGCACGACGACGACCACCACGACCACGTCCACGCCGACGGGTTCACGGGCCGCCACCAGCACCCCCACGAGCACGCGCACGTGCGGCACAGCCACCCGCACGTCCCCGACCTGCACCACCGCCACACGCACTGACGCGCGGCCCGGCGCCGCGCGCAGCGAGGCCACGGCTGGGGCCCCACGGCAGGGGCGCTACGAGCCGGGTGCAGCGGGGACGGCTCGGAGCCGGTGCGCGTGCGTGTAGGCGTTGAGCGTCTCCCCGCGGTTGAACGCCACGAGGGTCAGGCCCAGCTCGTCGGCCAGCTCCACCGCGAGCGCGGACGGCGCGGAGACCGCCGAGAGCACCGGGACACCGGCCATCGCGGCCTTCTGCACGAGCTCGAACGACGCCCGCCCGGACACCTGCAGCACGGCGCCGCGCAACGGCAGCAGCCCGTCGCGCAGCGCCCACCCGACGACCTTGTCGACCGCGTTGTGCCGGCCGACGTCCTCACGCACGCACGCGAGCCGGGGCGCGCCGCCCGGGGCCGCGTCGTCGTCGGGCACGAACAGCGCCGCCGCGTGCACGCCACCCGTCCGGCCGAACAGCGTCTGCTCCTCGCGCAGGCGGTCCGGGAGCGCGAGCAGGTGGTCGAGGCGGACGACGGCGACGTCGGTGGTCAGGTCGAACGCACCCACCTTGCGGACCGCCTCGATCGACGCGGTCCCGCACACCCCGCAGCTGCTCGAGGTGTACACGTGCCGCTGGAGCGACGGGTCGGGGAGCGCGACGCCCGGCGCGAGGCGCACGTCGACGACGTTGTAGTCACGCTCCCCCGCGGACCCGATCCCCGCGCGGTGGTCGACCGACGCGATGTCGTCCGCGGCGCGCACGACGCCCTCGGAGACGAGGAAGCCCGCGACGAGGTCGACGTCGGCTCCCGGGGTCCGCATCGTGACGGTGAACGGCGTGCCGTGGACGCGGACCTCGAGCGGCTCCTCACCCGCGAGCGCGTCGACGCGGTCGCGGACGGGACCGGAGGCCGTCATCCGCTGCACGCGCCAGCGCCTCGTCAGTCGCATGGGGCCACCCTCTCGCGCGCGGGCCGGTCGTAGCATGACGAGATGGCAACGACGCCGACCGCACCGACGCCCCCGGACGACCTCGACCAGCCCGCGGTGAAGGTCGGCAGGCCCAAGCGCACGTCGGCGGGGCTGCCCGGTGTCGTGACCGCGATGCGGCACGCCGTGGGGCAGATGGGGCCACTGCGCTCCGCGAGCGGGCTGCTGCGGATGAACCAGGCCGACGGGTTCGACTGCATGAGCTGCGCGTGGCCGGACCCCGACGCGCCGGACCGCAGCCACGCCGAGTTCTGCGAGAACGGCGCCAAGGCGCTCGCGTCCGAGGCGACGCGCAAGCGCGTGCGGCCCGAGCTGTTCGCCGAGCACACGATCGACGAGCTCTACGCGCGCGACGACCACTGGCTCAACCGCCAGGGCCGGCTCACGACGCCGATGATCCGCGAGGACGGCGAGGCCCACTACCGCCCGATCTCGTGGGACGAGGCGTTCGAGCGCATCGCGGCCGAGCTGCAGTCGCTCCAAACCCCCGACCAGGCGGCGTTCTACACCTCGGGGCGGACCTCGAACGAGGCCGCGTTCCTGTACCAGCTCATGGTCCGCGGTCTCGGCACCAACAACCTCCCGGACTGCTCGAACATGTGCCACGAGTCGTCCGGCGAGGCCCTCGGCAAGACCATCGGCATCGGCAAGGGCTCGGTCACGCTGCACGACGTCGAGACCGCCAAGCTGATCATCATCGCCGGGCAGAACCCCGGCACGAACCACCCGCGGATGCTCACGTCGCTCGAGAAGGCCAAGGAGCAGGGCGCGGTGGTCGTCGCCGTGAACCCGCTGCCCGAGGCGGGTCTGACGCACTACCGCAACCCGCAGCGCGTGCACGGCATGGTCGGGCCGGGCACGCGCATCGCCGACGTGCACCTGCAGGTGCGCCTGGGCGGCGACCTGGGTGTGTTCCAGGCGCTCGGGAAGGTCCTCCTCGAGGCCGAGGAGGCCGGTCGCCGGACCATCGGCATGACGAGCGTTCTCGACCACGTGTTCGTCGAGCGGCACACCGTGGGCCTGGAGGAGTACGCCGACGGCCTGCGGGCGACCTCCTGGGACGACATCGAGGCCGCGACGGGTCTGCGCGAGGCGCAGCTGCGCGAGGTCGGCGAGCTGCTCCTCGCGTCGGACCGGACGATCGTCGCCTGGGCGATGGGGCTGACCCAGCACCGGCACGCCGTCGCGACGATCAAGGAGATCGTCAACCTCGTCCTGCTCCAGGGGAACCTCGGACGACCGGGTGCGGGCCTGCTGCCCGTGCGCGGGCACTCCAACGTCCAGGGCGACCGGACCATGGGCATCTTCGAGAAGATGCCCCAGCCGTTCCTCGACCGCCTGGAGGCGGAGTTCTCCTTCGCGAGCCCCCGGGAGCACGGCTTCGACACGGTCGACACGATCCGGGCGATGCGCGACGGCCGCGTGCGGTTCTTCATGGGGATGGGCGGCAACTTCCTCAAGGCCGCGCCCGACACCGCGGTGACCGAGGCCGCACTGCGCTCGTGCGCGATGACGGTGCAGGTCAGCACCAAGCTCAACCACTCGCACCTGGCACCCGGCAGGACGGCGCTGATCCTGCCGACGCTCGGACGCTCGGACCTCGACGTGCAGGCGACGGGGCGGCAGCGCGTCACGGTCGAGGACTCGATGTCGATGGTGCACGCGTCGTCGGGTCACCTCCGGCCGCCGTCGGACGCGCTGCTCTCCGAGGTCGCGATCGTGTGCCGCCTCGCGCGGGCGCTCTTCCACGACGAGCACGGCCGCCCTCGCCCGGGGACGCCGCAGGCCGACTGGCGCGCCATGGAGGACGACTACCGGGTGGTCCGCCGTCACATCGAGGCGGTCGTCCCCGGGTTCGTGGACTACGAGCGCCGGATCGACGACCCCGGTGGCTTCCGCCTCCCGCACGGTCCGCACGACGTGCGCACCTTCGAGACGACGAGCACGAAGGCGCACTTCACGCGGACCCCGCTGTGGTGGCCGACGGCGCCGCCCGGGCGTCTGCTCCTGCAGACGCTGCGCTCGCACGACCAGTACAACACCACGGTCTACGGGCCCGACGACCGCTACCGCGGGATCTCCGGCGGGCGCCGCGTGGTCCTCGTCAACGCGCACGACCTCGCCGACCTCGGGCTGGCCGACGGCGACGTCGTCGACCTCGTCTCGGAGTTCACCGACGGCGTCGACCGGCGCGCCGAGGGCTTCCGCGTCGTCGCGTACGACACCGCGCGGGGCTGCGCCGCGGCGTACTTCCCCGAGACCAACGTGCTCGTGCCGCTCGACTCGACCGCGGAGGACTCGAACACCCCGACGAGCAAGTCGATCGTGGTCCGCCTCGAACCGGCCGGCGTGGCCGCGGGAGCCCCCGCTCCGTGACGCACCGCGAGCCCGGACCGACGGGCCCGGGCTCGCGGCGACGGACCTCAGGCGGCGCCGAGGTACCCGTTCGGGTCGAGCACGTACTTCTGCGCCGCGCCCGCGTCGAACTCGGCGTAGCCCTGGGGGGCCTTGTCGAGCGTGATCGGCTTGGCGTTGACGTTCTTCGCGATGCTCACCCGGTCGTGCAGGATCGCCATCATGAGGTCGCGGTTGTACTTCATGACGGGGCACTGGCCCGTGGTGAACGACAGCGACTTGGCCCAGCCGGTGCCCAGGCTGATCGACAGCGAGCCCTTCTTCGCGGCCTCGTCGATGCCGCCCGGGTCGCCCGTCACGTACAGGCCGGGGATGCCGAGCGCCCCGCCCGCCTTGGTGATGTCCATGAGGGAGTTGAGCACCGTGGCGGGCGCCTCGTGGCTCGCGTCCTTGCCGTGCCCGCGCGCCTCGAAGCCGACGGCGTCGACGCCGCAGTCGACCTCGGGGACCCCGAGGACCTGCTCGATCTGCTCGCCCGGGTCGCCCTTCGAGACGTCGATCGTCTCGCACCCGAAGCTGCGGGCCTGCGCGAGGCGGTCCTCGTTCATGTCGCCGACGATGACGACGGCGGCGCCGAGGAGCTGCGCACCGGTCGCGGCCGCGAGGCCGACCGGACCCGCACCGGCGACGTACACCGTGGAGCCGACGCCGACACCCGCGGTCACCGCGCCGTGGAAGCCCGTCGGGAAGATGTCCGACAGCATCGCCAGGTCCAGGATCTTCTCCATCGCCCGGTCCTTGTCGGGGAACTTCAGCAGGTTCCAGTCGGCGTACGGCACGAGCACGTACTCGGCCTGACCGCCGACCCAGCCGCCCATGTCCACGTACCCGTAGGCGCTGCCGGGCCGGTCGGGGTTCACGTTGAGGCAGATGCCGGTCTTGCGCTCCTTGCAGTTGCGGCAGCGTCCGCACGCGATGTTGAAGGGCACCGAGACGAGGTCGCCCTCCTTGATGAACTCCACGTCCCGACCGACCTCGACCACCTCACCGGTGATCTCGTGGCCCAGGACCAGGTCCGCCGGGGCCGTCGTCCGGCCGCGGACCATGTGCTGGTCCGACCCGCAGATGTTGGTCGCGACCGTCTTCAGGATCACCCCGTGGTGCACCGGACGCCCGACGTTCGCCGGGTTCACCCCGGGCCCGTCCTTAAGCTCGAAGGTCGGGTAGTCGATGTCGATGACCTCGACCTTGCCCGGCGACTTGTACGCGACAGCCTTGTTTCCTGACACGTCGATCCTCCTCGACCGAGGCGGCCGTCCACCCGGATGGCGGGACGCCCGCCGTACCCCCACCCTCTCTCCGGACGGCGTGTCCCGACAGGGGTTCGGCGGACCTTTCTGACATACCGCCCACGCTCGCCGTCAGCCGGTGCGCGAGACCTCCTCGAGGCGGCGCCGGAAGAACGCGCGCTCGTCGTCGGTGCCTGCGAGCGCGACCGCCGTGCGGTACGCCTCGGCGGCCTCGGCCGACCGACCCGCGCGCCGCAGCAGGTCCGCCTCGGCCGCCGCGAGGACGGCCGTCCCGCGCAGGACGTCGTCGGCCGCCAGCGCGCGGAGTGCGGCGAGTCCCGCCTCCGGACCCGCCGCGGAGCCGACGGCGACCGCCCGGGCGAGACGCGCGTGCGGGGAGGGGGCGACCGCGAGCAGGCGGTCGTAGAGCGCGACGACGGCCGCCCAGTCGGTCGCACCGGGCGTCGCGGCCGTCGAGTGGCACGCCGCGATCTCCGCCTGCAGCAGGTACGGCGCGTCGTCGACGGCGAGCCGCTGCGCCCGGACGAGCGCACGCAGCCCCTCCTCGACCGTGGCCGCGTCCCACGCGGACCGGTCCTGCTCGTCGAGCGGGACGAGAACTCCCCCGCGGCCGAGCCGCCCGGGTCGGCGCGCGTCGTGCAGCAGGACGAGCGCGAGCAGCGCGTGCGCCTCCGACTCCTCCGGCACGAGTCGCGTCAGGAGCCGCGCCAGCCGGATCGCCTCGACACACAGGTCGACCCGCAGGGCCGAGGACCCGGTCGTCGCGGCGTAGCCCTCGGTGAAGACGAGGTAGACGACCGTCAGCACGCCGTCGAGGCGCTCCGCGACGTCCTCGGCTGCGGGGACCCGGTACGGGATCCGCGCGTGCGCGATCTTCTGCCGGGCCCGCACGAGCCGCTTCGCCATCGCGGCCTCGGAGGCGCCGAAGGCGCGGGCGATCTCGGGGACCGTCAGGCCGCAGAGCGTCCGCAGCGTGAGGGCCACGCGGGCGTCGGGCGGGAGCGCGGGGTGGCAGCACGTGAAGATCAGCCGGAGCCGGCCGTCTGGCACGGTCACGTCGCCCGGACGGTCGGCGAGCGGCGCGTCGTCGGTGGACGCGGCGACACCGGTGCGCTCGTCGTCGGCCGGGGCATGCGTCGGGTCGGCCGCGAGCCGGCGCAGCGCGCGGTCCTCCGTCGCTCCGCGGCGGAGCCGGTCGCGGGCTGCGTTGCGGGCCACCGTCGTCAGCCACGCACCCGGCCGCGACGGCACGCCGTCGACGGGCCAGCGGCGGGCGGCCGCGACGAACGCGTCCTGCGTCGCGTCCTCCGCGAGCGCCCAGTCCCCCGTCGTGCGGATGAGCGTCGCGACGACGGACGCCCACTCGTCGGCGAAAGCGCGGACCAGCGCGGCCTCGGCACCCTCGGGCACCGGGGCCGCGCCCCCGTCGGCGTTCAGAAGGGCCACGTCGGCCGGATCTCGACGACGCCGTGCCGCGCGGCCGGGTGCCGACCGGCCACCTCGATCGCCTCGTCGAGGTCCGCGGCCGCGAGGAGGTTGTAGCCCGAGACCTGCTCGGCGAGCTCCGCGAAGGGGCCGTGGGTGACGGTCGTCCGCCCGTCACGGACCCGCACCGTCATCGCCTCCGCGGCGGGTGCGAGCGGCGACCCGCCGCGGTCGAGGTCGCGCCGTCGCATCTCGGCGACCCAGTCGACCGGCAGACCGGTGTCCGCGGGGTCGGGCACCGGCGCGCCCGGGACGCCGGCCATGAGCAGGACGTACGTCGCGTCGCCCGGCAGGAGGTCGCCGTCGATCCCGTCGGGGTCCGGCTCGTCGTGCGGCGCGAGCTCGCGCAGCTCGAGCGCCCCGAACCGCGCGACCGGGTGACCCGCCGCGACCTCGACGGCCTCCTGGGGGCTCGAGACCTCGAGGAGGTCGAAACCGCCGACGTGCTCGGCGAGCTCGACGAACGGCCCGTGGACGACGGTCACCGGGCCGGCCGCACCGGGTGCGCCGTCCCACGCCCGGACGGTCGTGGCGTCCGACGGCGGGCGCAGCCGCTCGCCCGCGAGCCGCTGACCGCGGCGGACGGCCTCCTCGAACCACGTCGACGGGTCGGTGTCCTCGGGCGCGGGGTGCACGTCGTCGGACGCACGGACCAGCATCAGGTACCGCATCGTCAGTCCTCTCCTCGTGGGTGCCGGGAACCCGGCTCACCAGCACGACGCACGAGCCCTCCCGAGGAGGACACCTCTGGCGCCGTCACGACCGGGCCCGTCGGCCGCGGTTCACGCGCCGGCCGGGTCGAGGACGCGCGCGAGCTCGGTGAGGGACGCGACGGTCAGCTCCGGCGGCGTGAGGAACGCGGGGTAGTCCGTCCCGCGACGGTCCACCCAGGCCGTGCGCAGGCCCGCGCGGGCGGCGCCGTCGACGTCCCACGGGTGGACGGCCACCAGCATCATCTCCGCGGCCGGGACGCCGCACCGCCGCACCGCGTACGCGTAGGCCTCGGGGGCGGGCTTCCAGCGCGGCGCGTCCTCGACGCTGAGGAACGCCTCGACCTCGTCGCGGAGCCCCGCGCGCTCGAGCAGGTCGACCGCGACGGACGCGCTGCCGTTCGTCAGCGTCACGAGCCGGGTGCCCGACGCCCGCAGCGCGCGCAGGCCGTCGGGGACGTCGGGGTGGACGTCGAGCACGCCGAACCCCGCGATGACGTGCGCGACGGCCGCCTCACGCTCCTCGCCGCCCGGCTGGACGTCCGCGAGCAGCCGCGAGGCGGTGGCCGCGGCGACGGTCGCGAAGGCGACCGAGGCGCCGGCCGCCGCGACGGCGAAGCCGTCCCTCAGCACCTCGGCGAACCACTGGCGGGCGAGGTGCGCCGGAGCCCCGACGTCCTCCCAGCGGGCGGCCATCGGCGACATGTCGCTCAGCGTCTCGTTGACGTCCAGCACGACGACCTGGGGCGGTCGGGGGTGTTCGTCCATGACTGACCTCCTCCGTGCGGTCCCGCGCACCGCGGGCGGCGGCGCGTCAGCCCAGCGTGGACGTGTCGATGACGAAGCGGTAGCGGACGTCGGAGGCGAGCACGCGCTCCCACGCCTCGTTCACCTGGTCCGCCGCGACCACCTCGATCTGCGCGCCGATCCCGTGCTCGGCGCAGAAGTCGAGCATCTCCTGCGTCTCCGCGACCGAGCCGATCGTCGAGCCCGCGAGCGAGCGTCGCGCCGGGATGAGCGAGAAGACCTGGACCGGAAGCGCCTCGGGCGGTGCGCCCAGCACGACCATGGTGCCGTCGACGGCGAGGAGCGACAGGTACGCCCCGAGGTCGAGCTCGGCGCTCACGGTGTTGAGGATCAGGTCGAAGGTGCCTGCGAGCTCGGTGAACGTGTCCGGGTCGCTCGTCGCGCGGTAGTGGTCAGCGCCGAGGCGCAGGCCGTCCTCCCGCTTCCTGAGCGACTGCGACAGGACCGTGACCTCGGCGCCCATCGCGTGCGCGAGTCGCACGGCCATGTGCCCCAGCCCGCCCAGCCCGACGACGGCGACCTTCGTGCCCGGCCCGGCGCCCCAGTGCCGCAGCGGCGAGTACGTCGTGATCCCCGCGCACAGCAGCGGCGCCGCCACGTCGAGGTCCAGCGCCTCGGGGATCCGCAGGACGAAGTCCTCGGTGACGACGACCTGCTGGGAGTAGCCACCCTGCGTGACCGAGCCGTCGCGGTCGACCGAGCCGTATGCCTGCGTCATGCCGACGTGGCAGTACTGCTCGAGCCCCTTGCGGCACGCGTCGCACTCGCGGCACGAGTCGACCATGACGCCGACGCCCACACGGTCGCCGGCCGCGAACCGGGTCACCTCCGACCCGACCTCGGCGACGACGCCCGCCATCTCGTGCCCGACCACGAGCGGGTACGGCACGCCGCCCCACTCGGCGCGGGCGGTGTGGATGTCGGAGTGGCAGATGCCGGCGAAGCGGATCTCGATCCGGACGTCGCGGGGGCCGACGTCGCGCCGCTCGATCGTCGTCGGCGTGAGCGGCTGGTCGGCGGCGGTCGCGGCGTAGGCGCGGACGGTGGTGGGCACGGTGCTCCAGGGGTTCGGGGGGCTGCGCGGTGGGGCGCGGGTAGGACGCGGGTGGGACGCGGACGAGACGCGGCTGAGCGCGGTCCGGGTCGATCGTGGTCGCGCGGCGGCGCGGACGCCAGCCCGGCGCGTCGCCGTCTCCTGACGTCACCCCATGCCGTCACCCCAGACCCCCCGTCGACCCGGGCGTCCGTGACGTCGTCACCGCTGTCCGGCCGCGGCCCGACCCTGACTGGGCGCACCGCTCGCGGACGGTCCACAGTGGACGGATGCCGAACCGTCTCGCGTCCAGCACGAGCCCGTACCTGCAGCAGCACGCCGGCAACCCGGTCGACTGGTACGAGTGGGGTGAGGAGGCGTTCGCCGAGGCGCGGCGCCGCGACGTCCCGCTCCTGATCTCCGTCGGCTACGCCGCGTGCCACTGGTGCCACGTCATGGCCCACGAGTCGTTCGAGGACGAGGCGACCGCGCGGTTCATGGACGAGCACTTCGTGTCGGTGAAGGTCGACCGCGAGGAGCGGCCCGACGTCGACGCCGTGTACATGGAGGCCACGCAGGCGATGACCGGCCACGGGGGCTGGCCCATGACGGTGTTCGCGACGCCCGACGGCGCGCCGTTCTTCTGCGGGACGTACTTCCCGCCGCAGCCCGTCCAGGGCATGCCGTCGTTCCCCCAGGTCCTCGCGTCGGTCGCCGCCGCGTGGACGACCCGGCGCGACGAGGTCGACGGGAGCGCCGAGAGCATCCGCGCCGCGCTCGCCGAGCGGCCGCCCACGGCCCCCCTGGACGAGGAGCTCGACCCCCATGCCGCCGAGCGCGCCCTGACGACGCTTGCGCGCTCGTTCGACACGACGCGCGGCGGGTTCGGCGGGGCGCCCAAGTTCCCGCCGTCGATGGTCCTCGAGTGGCTGCTGCGCCACTCGGCGCGGACCGCGGGCCACGGCGACGGCGCCGACCCGCGCGAGCTGCCCGACGCGCTCGACGCGACCGCGACGGGTGCGCCGTCGGGCGACGTCGACCCGGCGCTGCGGATGGCCGAGCGGACGCTCGACGCGATGGCGCGCGGCGGGATGTACGACCAGCTGGGCGGCGGCTTCGCGCGGTACTCCGTCGACGCCGACTGGGTCGTCCCGCACTTCGAGAAGATGCTCTACGACAACGCCCTCCTGCTGCGCGTCTACGCGCACTGGTGGCGGCTCACGGGATCGCCGCTCGCGCACCGCGTCGTCACGGAGACCGCCGACTTCCTCGTCCGCGAGCTGCGGACGCCCGAGGGCGGCTTCGCGTCGTCCCTCGACGCGGACAGCCCCGACGAGCACGGCCGTCCCGCCGAGGGGGCGTTCTACGTCTGGACGCCCCACCAGCTCCGCGAGGTCCTGGGCGACGACGACGGCGCGTGGGCCGCCACGACGTTCTCCGTCACCGACGACGGCACCTTCGAGCACGGCTCGTCGGTGCTCCAGCTGCTTGTCGACCCGGTCGAGGACGACCAGGCCCGCTGGGCCGACGTGCGCGCACGGCTGGCGGCAGCACGCCAGGAGCGCGCACGGCCGGGCCGCGACGACAAGGTCGTGGCGGGCTGGAACGGCCTCGCGATCTCCTCCCTGGCCGAGTCGGCCGTGCTGCTCGACCGACCGGACTGGCTCGACGCGGCCGTCGCCGCCGCGGACCTGGTCGTGCGCGTGCACCTGACGGGTGACCGCCTCGCCCGCACGTCGCGCGACGGCGCGGTGGGGACGGCGCCCGGGGTCCTCGAGGACTACGCGCACGTCGCCGGCGGGTTCCTGGCGCTGCACCAGGCGACCGGCGACGCCGCGTGGCTCGCGCGCGCGGGTGCGCTGCTCGACGCGGTGCTCGCCCGCTTCACCGACGGCGCCGGCGGCTTCTACGACACCGCCGACGACGCGACCGACACCGTGCTCGCGTCGATCCGCCGCCCGCGCGACGTCGGTGACGGCCCCACACCCGCCGGCCAGTCGGCCGCGGCCGGTGCGCTCCTGACGTACGCGGCGCTCACGGGCTCGACCGACCACCGGGTGGCGGCCGAGGCGGCGCTCCGGGAGCCCGTCGCCGTCGGGGCGCGCGTGCCGCGGGCCGCCGGGTGGGCGCTCGCGACGCTCGAGGCGCTGCTCGACGGACCGCGTGAGGTCGCCGTCGTCGGCCCGCTGGACAACCCGATGACCGTCGAGCTGCTGCGGGCGGCGCGGCGCTCCCCCGCTCCGGGCGCGGTCGTCGTCCACGGCGAGCCCGACACGGAGGGCGTGCCGCTGCTGGCCGACCGGCCGCTGCTCGACGAGCGGCCCGCGGCCTACGTGTGCCGGGGGTTCGTGTGCGACCGACCGACGTCGGACCCGGCGGAGGTGGCCCGGGCGCTGCAGGGGGTGATGGCGCAGGCCGCGCGGGTGTCCACCGACCGATGAGTACCCGCCCGTCAGCGGGTCTCCTCTCCTATGACGCGCATCGTCGCCGACATCTCCGTCTCGCTCGACGGATTCGTCACCGGACCCGACCCCGGCCCGGAGAACGGCCTGGGCACCGGCGGCGAGGCGCTGCACACGTGGGCGTTCTCGGACGACCCGGAGGACCAGCGGCTCCTGCGCGAGGCGACGGCCCGGTCGGGCGCCGTCGTGCTCGGGCGACGACTGTTCGACGTCGTCGACGGACCCGGCGGCTGGGACGACGAGACCGGCTACGGCGCGGGCATGGTCGCCACGCCGCCCTTCGTCGTCGTGACGAGCTCACCGCCACCGTCGGTCCGGCTCACCGACCTCGACTGGACCTTCGTCACCACGGGCCTGCGCGACGCGATCGACACGGCGCGTCGGCTCGTGCGGCCGACGTCGCAGGACACCGGTCACGACGTCGTCGTCATGGGCGGCGGTGCCACCGTCGGGTCGGCCGTGACGGGTGGGCTCGTCGACGTGCTGACGATCCACCTGGCGCCGGTGCTGCTGGGGGCCGGCACCCCCCTGTTCGCTGCCGGGTCGAGCCGGCTCCTCGTGCAGCGGGACGTCGTCGTGACGTCCACCGCGACGCACCTCACCTACGACCTCACGTGACCTGCGCACGTGCGCGCCGGGGCGGTCCGCTGCCCCGCGCCCGTCCCTCTCACTCCCCCGGGACGGCCACCCCCGCGTCCTCCAGGTAGGCGCGCGACCTCGCGACGACGGACTCCTGCACCGGCCGGATCTGCTCGAGGTACCCGCGGGCCCGCTCGATGTAGGCGGCCTGCTCCGCCGCGTGGACGTCGGCCATGCGGCGCACGTAGTCGGTCTGCTCCTTGCACGCGACGTCGATCAGCCCGACGCGGATCTGCTCGTCGAGCGGGGCGTCGAGGACCCCACGCGGCACGGTCGACGTGTCGTCGTCGGGCGCGGCGACGTCGTTGTCCGCGAGGCACCGCCGCCAGTCCGCGAGCACCTCCTGCCCCTCGGGCAGGTACGTCGGAGAGGTGTACCCGACGGGTGCGAGCGCCTCGAAGTCACCGGGCTCGTAGGTGAGCCCCTCCGCCATGGCGCTGCGGTAGCACCCGACCTGGGTGCTGACGCGCGGGTCGTCGCCGCGCAGACCGCCGCCTGGGCGGGAGTCGTCGGGGACGAGGCTCCGGTACCCGCTCTCGAGCACGACGTCGCGCGACCACACGCCGTACTCGAGGCGGTCGGGCTGCACGGGGAACGCGCCGTGGAACGTGTACTCGGCGCCCAGCCCGGCGTCGGCCATGCACCGCGAGACGTACAGGTCGACGGCGGTCTCCATCGTCGCGATGTCCGCCGAGTCCCAGAACCACTCGTCGAGCGGGAGCGTGATCGTCCCGGCCTCCTCGTCGACGACGGCGGCCGGAGCCGGGCTCGTCGTCGCGGTGGTCACCGGGCCGCCTCGGGTCGCCGTCGCCGACGTCACCCGACCGTCCGTCGTCGCCGGCAGCGCCGCAGCCGTGAACGCACCGGCCGCCGCGACGACCGTCGCCACGCCCACGCCTGCGGCACGAAGGGCACGCCGACGGCGTCCGAGCCGCAGGACGCGGTCGCCGTCGACGAGGACGGGAGGTGCCGGGTCCGCGAGCGTCCGCAGCCGCCGGACGAAGGGGTCGTCGTTCATCGCAGGTCCTCCGTGGTGGGCGTCGCGTCGGGTGCGGGGGCCTCCGCGCCGAGCAGCGAGCGGAGCTGGGCGAGCCCGCGGGCGGCCGTCGACTTGACGGTCCCGACCGAGATGTTGAGGTCGTCCGCGACCTCACGCTCGGACAGGTCGAGCAGGTAGCGGAGGACGACGACGCGCCGTCGTCGCTCGCTGAGGTGCATCAGGGCGCGCACCAGGGCGTCGCGGTCGGCGTGGTGCTGCGCCGTCGAGGGCGTCGCCGCCGAGAAGAGCTCGTCGACCCCGACGAGCACCTCGCGCCGCCGCTTGCGCCAGGTGTCGATGCGCAGGTTGCCGAGCGTGCGGCGCGCGTAGGCGAGCGGGTCGGTCGCGCGCGCCCGCGGCCAGGCCACGTAGGTCCGGACCAGGGCCTGCTGGACGAGCTCCTCCGCCTGGTGCACGTCGCCGCACAGGAGCCACGCCATGCGCCCGAGGAGCGGCGCCGCCTCGGCCATGAACGTCGTGAACTCGGCGTCACGACCGACCGGGCGCTGCGCCTCCACGGTCACGAGGACGTCCTCGTGGACCTCTCGCGGCGTCACCCGGACCTCCCCCGACGACGTCATCACGCCATGAACACGGATCGGGCGGCCGGAAGGTTGCCCCGGGCTCGGCACAAGGGCACCCGGGTCTGGCCGAACCCACCGGACGCGCGACACACCGCCACCCTCGCCGACCCGGGCCGCTCAGTCGGCGCGGGTGCGTGGCCCCGCGAGTCGCGCGCGGCGCGCGCGACGCACGGCGACCACCGCGAGGAGCGCGCCCAGGAGCGCGCCGAGCGTGTTGGCGAGCCAGTCGTTCGTGGAACAGCTCCGCCCCAGCGCGGGGACGAGGGCCTGGAAGGCCTCGATCAGCGCGGACGCCCCGCTCGCCGCGAGGAGGCTCACGAGTGGTCGACGGGTCAGGACACCGGCCAGCAGCACCGGCGGGGCGAACATGATGACGTTCGCCATCAGCTCGACCGCGCCGAGCCGGGGGACGGCC
The DNA here is from genome assembly GCA_031844515.1 of Actinotalea sp. AC32. Lineage (GTDB taxonomy): Bacteria > Actinomycetota > Actinomycetes > Actinomycetales > Cellulomonadaceae > Actinotalea. The sequence continues at coordinate 57,555 of JAUZVJ010000014.1, forward strand.
CACTCGACCGCGCAGCCGGTCGGGAGCTCGCGGCTCGTGGGCACCAGCGTCAGGAACCCCACCGCCAGCACCGACACCACGAGGAGCCCGAGCGTGGCGCGCGGCCTGCGCGCCAGCCACGCCCCGGCGACGGGACCGAGGCCCGCGAGGACGACGAGGGCGACCGTCGTCATCCACGGGTAGGTGACGAGGACGGTGGCGAGCACGGACCGGACCGTACACGCGCGCCGCGCGACGGCACCTCTGCCCGTGCCCGTGACCGATCGGCAGCGCGGCGGGCACCACGGCCGCGGTCAGCCGATCGCGTCGCCCTCCGCGTCCGCGTCCGCGTCGACCGGGGTCAGCTCGATGAGCGGGCTCTGCTCCATCATCCGGTCGACGTCGTCGCGCCCCCACCGGCGAGCCGCCGCCTCGATGAGCGGGCGCCGCTCTGCGGGGTCCTCGACCACCCGGGCGACGGCCGGCACGTCGGCGACGACGCCGTGCTTGAGGTGGACGACGACGTGCGGGTCCGCCTCGACGTTCAGCAGCCACCTGCGCTTCGCCGGGAACGGCATGCCCGAGATGAACAGGCGACCGTCGAGGTCGTGGAGGAAGATCTCGATCCGCCGCGGCTGACCCGTCCGTCGACCCGTCGTCGTCAGGTCGACCACCTGGCTCCGGTGCAGTGCCTGCTCGAGCGATGCCTTCATGGCGACCTCCCCCGGACACTCTCCGTCCCGCGCGCGCACCGAGGCAACACCCCGGGCCTCAGCGGTCCAGCAGGTGGTCGCCCTCCCCCACGCGGAACGCCTCGTGCACCCATCCCGCGAAGGTCTCGTCGAGGTCCTCGGCCGTCCGGAGGACGTACTGGTGGACGAACAGGCGCTTGGTGTACGGCGTGACCCGCGAGACCCGGCGCTCGAGCGGCAGCGGCCGCATGAGGTCGAGGTAGCCCTGGACGCCCTTGCCCGTCGGTCGCGCACCCGCGAAACCACGGCGGCGACCCTTGAACGTGATGGTGGTCCTCGAGACCGACACCGTCACGTCACCCTGGCCGAGGATCAGCGCCTCGACCTCGCGGTAGAGCGCGACGTGCTCGGGTGCCGCGTCGCGCAGGTGGTCGTCGACGGTCCAGACCTGGTCCATCGGGCCACGATACGAGCGGCGCGGCCCGAGCCGGACCCCGCGACCCGCCCCTGCCACCGGCACCGCACCCGAGGTCGGCCGCGACGTGACCCGTACGCACGCCGTCCGTGCCACGATCGCACCGTGCAGCCGACCGACCCGCACGCCCGCCCGGCCGGCCCTGTCCGCCCGGAGACGCCCCGCGACGACCGCGCCGGCCTCACCGTCCTGGGCCGCCTGCTGTGGGTGGGTGTCGTGGCCGGGCTGCTGGTCGGCGGTCTGTCCGGAGCGGCGCTGTCCTGGGCGACGCCGCAGTACGCCGTCGGCGCGTTCTCGGCCGGCGCCGTGGTCGGAGGAGGCGCGGGGGTCGCGGTGCAGGTGGCGAACGCCGTCGTGCTGCACGGCGTCGTGCGCGCCCGGCCGCGCCTCGACGGGACCCGACGGCGGGTCCTGCTCGTCCCGTTGCCGGCGCTCACCGGGGTCGCGCTCCTGCTCGCCCTCGGGGCACCGGGGGTCGCCGGGCTCGCCGTCGGGGCGCTCTGCGTCGCCGTCGCGTGGCTGCTCGCTCCCTGGTGCCTCGCGCCCGCCGAGCGTGCCCGGGCGCACCCGAGGAGCGACACCTAGGCTCGCCGCATGGCTTCCCACCGCAAGCCGCTCGACGACCTGCGCGAGACCGTGGGGCGCCTGGGAGACCAGCTGCCGCGCCACGGGCTGCGAGGCGTGGACGACCTCTTCGGCGCACGCCCCGGCCCGGCCCGGCCGCTGGCGGCGGTGCAGGCCGAGCTCGACGGTCTCGTCGGCCTCGAGACGGTCAAGGAGCAGGTGCAGGCGCTCGTCGCCTTCCTCCAGGTGCAGGCGCGGCGCACGACGCACGGGCTGCCCGAGGTCGCGACGTCCCAGCACCTCGTCTTCCTCGGCAACCCCGGCACGGGCAAGACGACGGTGGCACGCCTCCTTGCCGAGATGTACCGGGCGGTCGGGTTGCTGCAGAAGGGCCACCTGGTCGAGGTCGACCGGGCCGCCCTGGTCGGGCAGTACGTCGGCGCGACCGCGATCAGGACCGACCGCGTGATCCGCCGCGCGCTGGACGGCGTCCTGTTCATCGACGAGGCGTACTCGCTGGCGCCCGAGACCGACGGGCGGGTCGACTTCGGCGCCGAGGCGATCGAGATCCTGCTCAAGCGCATGGAGGACCACCGCCACCGGCTGGTGGTCATCGTGGCGGGCTACCCCCGCCTCATGGAGGCGTTCCTGCTCTCCAACCCTGGCCTGCGCTCGCGGTTCGCGCGCGAGGTCAGGTTCCCCGACTACTCCACGGGCGAGCTCGAGGCGATCTTCACGCTCATCCTCGCCCAGCACGACTACGTGCTCGCGCCGGGTGCCGACGCGACGCTGCGCCGGATCATCGCGGGCCTGCGTCCCGGCGAGGAGTCGGGCAACGCGCGCTTCGCGCGCACGCTGTTCGAGCAGGCGCTCAACCGCCAGGCGCTGCGCCTGATGCGGGGCGGGGACGGACGGGCCGACACGCTCGACCGCGCCGACGTCATGACCCTCACCGGGGACGACCTCGCCGAGGCTGCCCGGGCACTGGGCGAGGAGGCCGCCCCGGGGCCCGAGGAGTCACGCTGGCGGCGCTGGTTCGGGTGACGACGACGGGACGGCGGCGTCACCGTCAGCTCCCGACCTGACGTCCTCAGCGCCGCCGGTTCACGGCACGACGCACGTCACTCGACGTCGTCGTCGTCGGCCCACACGGTGGTCAGGCGGACGTCGGCGGCTCGCGTCTCCTCGACCAGCGTGGTGAGCAGCTCCGCGGCGGTCGTCGATCGCAGCAGGGTGAGCTGGTCGAGCGAGCCGAGCGGCGCGATCCCGGCCACCTGCCAGATGCGTTCGAACGGCCTCGCGGAGAGCTCGACGTCCGGCGGCCAGGTCAGCTCGACGAACTCGCTGGCCCGCGTCAGGGTGGCGCGGACCAGGGCCTCGGCGGCGTCGAGCGCGGGCTGGGCGGAGGCGTCGAGGTCGAGCGTGGGCAGCTCGCGCACCTCGGCCCGGGGGAACGGGTCGTCGCCGAGCCAGCGCACCACCTCGAACCGTTCGGCCCCGGTCGCCACCAGCTCGATCCACCCCTCGGCGACGTCGACCGAAGCGATCCGCGCGACCGTCCCGACGTCGAACCGGACGTCACCGCCGCCGACCTCCGAGCCCCGCTCGATGAGGACCACGCCGAACTCGCGCTGCGGGTCCTCGAGCACCGCCGCGAGCATCGCCACGTAGCGCGGCTCGAAGACGCGCAGGGGGAGCGGCATGCCCGGGAACAGCACGGCGCCCAGCGGGAACATCGCCAGCTCACGCACGTCGCCGGACATGACAGCGATCCTCCCCCGCCCGCAGCCGCGGGGCGAGCCCTGAGGACAGGACGGTGTCCGCTCGCGCTCGGCAGCGGCCCGCCGCGCCTCACACGCGCGCACCGGAGCCCGTGAGGACAACGTTCCGCGGGGGTAACACCCGGGCCACACCGGTGGAAACACCCGCTGCCTAGCGTCGGCGCCAGCCGCTCCGGGCCTGCCGGGCCCGGCACCGACCAGGAGGTCCTCATGGCCGCTCCGACCGTGACCACCGCACCCGGCACCACCACCGAACCCGGCACCACCACTGCGACAGGCACGACCACCCCCTCCCCCGCGGGCGTCGTCGAGCGACGCCGCGGCCGGTGGATCGACCGCTGGGACCCCGAGGACCCGCACTTCTGGGAGAACGGCGGACGCGTCACCGCGCGCCGCAACCTCACGCCGTCGATCTTCGCCGAGTTCCTCGGCTTCGCGATGTGGGCGTCCTGGAGCATCGTCGTCCCGCAGCTCGCGTCCGTCGGCTTCGCGCTCACGGTCGACCAGCAGTTCTGGCTCATCGCGCTGCCGAGCCTCGTCGGCGCCACCCTGCGCATCCCCTACACCTTCGCGGTCCCGCTCCTCGGCGGGCGCAACTGGACGATCGTGTCCGCTCTGCTGCTCCTGCTGCCCGCGAGCGCGCTGGCGTACGTCGTGACCCGCCCGGAGACGTCGTTCGGCACGCTCCTGGTCGTCGCCGCGCTGGCCGGCCTCGGCGGCGGCAACTTCGCGTCGTCGATGGCGAACATCTCGTTCTTCTACCCCGAGCGCGAGAAGGGCAAGGCCCTCGGCCTCAACGCCGCCGGCGGCAACATCGGCACCGCGGCGGTCCAGCTCGCGGTCCCGCTCGTCATCGTCGCGGGTGCGGGCCTGCACCTCGAGCGCGCGGGTCTGATGTTCGTCCCGCTCGTGCTGCTCGCGGCGTTCTGGGCGTGGCGGCGGATGGACAACCTCGCGGGCATGAAGTCGGACTACCGGGCGTTCGGCGCCGCGACGCGGAGCCGGCACACGTGGATCATCTCGTTCCTGTACATCGGGACGTTCGGCTCGTTCATCGGCTTCTCGGGCGCCTTCCCGACGCTGCTCAAGGGCCAGTTCCCCGAGGTCACGCTCACGGTCGCGTTCCTCGGCGCGCTCGTCGGCTCCCTCGCGCGGCCCACGGGCGGCATGCTGGCCGACCGCCTCGGCGGGGCGCGCGTGACGATCGCCTCGTACGGGGTGATGGCGCTCGGCACGGTCGGCGCCGTCCTCTCCCTGCGCGGCGGCGACTTCTGGGGCTTCCTCGCGTCGTTCCTCGTGCTCTTCGTCGCCACGGGCGTCGGCAACGGGTCGGTGTACCGGATGATCCCCGCGGTCTTCCAGGTGGGCGCGACGACGACGGACGACGCCGCCCGCGGGCGCAAGGCCGCCGCGGGGTGCATCGGCATCGCGGGTGCCGTCGGCGCCTTCGGCGGGTTCCTCATCCCGCGCGGCTTCGCGGTCTCCAGCACCGCGACCGGCAGCCTCGAGCCCGCGCTGTGGGCGTTCGTCGGGATGTACGCCGTCATGGCGCTCGTGACGTGGGCCGTCTACGCGCGGCGCGGCTCGACCCTCGCCGCCTCGGTCATCTGATGACGGCGACGCACTGCCCGTACTGCGCGCTGCAGTGCGCGATGACGCTCGGACCCGCCGACGCCGAGGCGCGGCGGGTCCGGGCGCCCGTCGCCGTCACGGGCCGCGACTTCCCGACCAACCGCGGGGGCCTGTGCCAGAAGGGCTGGACGAGCGCGCAGGTGCTCGGTGCGGCCGACCGGCTCACGACGCCGCTGGTGCGTGGCGCCGACGGCGAGCTGCACCCGGCGACGTGGGACGACGCGCTCGACCTCGTCGCCGGGCGCCTCGCCGAGATCCAGGAGCGGCACGGCCGCGACGCGGTCGCGGTCTTCGGCGGCGGCGGCCTCACCAACGAGAAGGCCTATGCGCTCGGCAAGTTCGCGCGCGTCGTCCTGCGCACGCCGTTCATCGACTACAACGGCCGGTTCTGCATGGCGAGCGCGGCCGCGGCCGCGAACCGCTCGCTCGGCGTCGACCGGGGGCTGCCCTTCCCGCTCGCTGACCTCGGCGGTGCGCAGGCGGTCCTCCTGCTCGGCTCCAACCTGGCAGAGACGATGCCGCCGTCCACGCAGCACCTCGCGGGGGCGCGAGCCGCGGGCGGACTCGTCGTCGTCGACCCTCGGCACTCGCCCACGGCCGCGCTCGCCGACGACGGCGCGGGCATCCACCTCCAGGCGGTTCCCGGGACCGACCTCGCGGTGCTGCTCGCGCTCCTGCACGTCGTCTGGGCCGAGGGGCTCGTCGACGCCGACTACCTCGCCGAGCGGACGACCGGCGCCGACGACGTGCGGCGCAGCGTCGCGGCGTGGTGGCCCGAGCGCGCCGAGGGCGTGACCGGCGTCCCGGCGGACGACCTGCGCCGTGCGGCGCGCGTCCTGGCCGCTGCGGCACCCGTCAACGGCGGCACGGGGGCGGTCGTGCTGACCGGCCGCGGCGCCGAGCAGAGCACGCAGGGCACCGCGACGGTGACGGCCGCGATCAACCTCGCCCTGAGCCTCGGGCTTCCCGGGCGGCCCAGCAGCGGGTACGGCGCGATCACCGGGCAGGGCAACGGGCAGGGTGGGCGCGAGCACGGCCAGAAGGCCGACCAGCTGCCCGGCTACCGCAGGATCGACGACCCGGCCGCACGCACGCACGTCGCCGCCGTCTGGGGTGTCGACCCCGACGACCTGCCCGGCCCGGGCGTCGCGGCCGTCGAGCTCGTGCGCCGCTGCGGGACGCCCGGCGGGCCCCGCGCGCTGCTCGTCCACGGGTGCAACCTCGTCGTCAGCGCACCCGACAACCAGGCGGTCCGCGAGCGGCTCGAGGCGCTCGACCTGCTCGTGGTGTGCGACTTCCTGCCGTCGGAGACCGCGCTCCTGGCCGACGTCGTCCTGCCCGTGACCCAGTGGGCCGAGGAGGAGGGCACGATGACGTCGCTCGAGGGCCGGGTCATCCGCAGGCGCCGTGCGCTCGCACCACCGCCGGGCGTCCGCTCCGAGCTCGACGTCCTGCACGACCTCGCGGCGCGGCTCGGCGTGACGTCGGGCTTCCCGACCGACCCCGCGGTCGTCTTCGACGAGCTCGCGCGCGCGAGCTCGGGCGGGATCGCCGACTACGGGGGCCTGAGCCACGCGCGCCTCGACGACGCCGAGGCCGCGGGTCGGGCGCTGCACTGGCCCGTCCCCGCGGCGCGCGACGGCGTCGAGCACCCGGGCACGCCCCGGCTGTTCGTCGACGGGTTCCCGCGGCCCGACGGCCGCGCGCTCATGGTGCCGGTCGACCACCGCGGCCCGTCGGACCCGCTGCGCCCCGACCAGCCGCTGTACCTCGTGACCGGGCGCGTCCTGCAGCACTACCAGTCGGGTGCGCAGACGCGGCGCGTGCCCGCGCTCGCCGCGGCCCAGCCCGAGCCGTACGTCGAGCTGCACCCGCTGCTCGCGGACCGCCTCGGTGTCGCCGACGGCGATCCCGTCGAGGTCACGTCCGCGCGCGGCACGGCCGTCGCGGTCGCCCACGTCACGCCCGGCGCGCGCCCCGACACGGTCTTCATGCCGTTCCACTGGAGCGGCGAGGGCAGCGCGAACCGGCTCACGACCGACGCGACCGACCCGATCTCGGGCATGCCCGAGTTCAAGGTCGCGGCCGTCCGCGTGCGCGCCCACGTCCCCGAGCGGGCGGAGGTGGGCGCATGAGGCCGGCACGCGTCGTCGTCGTCGGGCACGGCATGGTGGGTGCGCGCTTCGTGGAGGAGCTCGTCGAGCGGGTCGCCGGGACGCGCGGCGGCGCCGGGGCGGTCGAGGTGACCGTGCTCGGCGCGGAGGAGTACGAGCCGTACAACCGCGTGCTGCTGAGCGAGGTCGTCGCGGGCAAGGTCGACGTCGCATCCCTCACGCTCCCGCGGCGGGACGTCGAGGGTGTGCGCGTCCTGCCGGGCGTCGCCGCGCGCGCCGTCGACCGCGGGCGCCGCGTCGTCCTCGCCGACGACGGGTCGAGCCACGCGTACGACCACCTCGTGCTCGCGACCGGTGCGCGCGCCCGCGTGCCCGTCCTCGCGGGCCTCGTGCCCGGCGACCCGCTTCCCGCGGGCGTGCACGCGCTGCGCACGCTCGACGACGCGCGCGAGATCGTCGCCGCCACGGTCAACGCACGGCGCGCCGTCGTGCTCGGCGGCGGCGTGCTGGGCCTCGAGGCCGCGTGCGGGCTCGCGCGCCGCGGGCTCCACGTCACGGTCGTCCACGGCGGGCCGCACGCGATGGACCGACAGCTCGACGCCGACGCGGGTCACGTCGTCGGGCGCGGGCTCGCGGCGCTCGGCGTCGACGTGCGCGCGGACGCCGCCGCGGAGGGCGTCGTGCTCGACGGCGGGCGGGCGAGGGGTCTGCGCCTCGGGGGCGCGGACGGCGGTGTGGTCCCCGCCGAGCTCGTCGTCCTCACCGCGGGCACCGAGCCGGAGACGGCGCTCGCGCGCGCCGCGGGGCTCGCCGTCGGGCGCGGCGTCGTCGTGGACCGGACGTGCACCACCACGGACCCGCGCGTGCACGCGATCGGCGACTGCGCGGAGCCGCCCGAGGGCGGCACGGGACTCGTCGCCCAGGGCTGGGACCAGGCGCGCCGCCTCGCGACCCGGCTCGCCGCGGAGCTGACGGACAGCGCGGCGCCGGGCGGCACGGGGGCTGCCCTGACGACCGGCCGCGCGCCCGACGAGCCGTCCGACGACGCGACCGGCACCGACGACGTCGTGCGGCTCAAGGCGCACGGCCTCGACGTCGTCGCGATGGGCGTGTGCGGCTCACGGCGTGACCTCGGCCGGTCGGTCCGGTCGGTGCGGCTCAGCGACCCCGACGGTGGCCGGCACGTCGAGGTCGTGGTCGCCGACGGCGTGCTGGTCGGCGCGACGTGCGTCGGCGACGCGCGCGTCGCCGTCGACCTCACGGCCGCGTACACGCGCCGCACGCCCGTCCCGGCCGACCCCGCGCAGCTCCTCCTCCACCGGGTCGCCGGGGCCGCGAGCGCCGCCGCCGAGCCGTCCCCCACGCTCATGCCCGACCGCGCGACGGTCTGCCGGTGCAACGGCGTGACCAAGGGCGACATCGTCACGTGCTTCGAGCACGGCGCCCGCGAGGTCGAGGACGTCGCCCGGGCCACGCGTGCCACGACCGGGTGCGGAGGCTGCACCGAGGCGGTGTGCGGCATCGTCGACTGGCTGCGTCGATCGACGCCGGGCGACGCGTCCGCCGGCCCGGTCGGCGCGGGGTCCCGAACCGGGGAGACGGCCCTCGACGTGCGGAACCGCACCGGTGGAGTTCAATCGGCGGTGTGAGGGGAAGGGACCACGACACGTCGCCGCCGATGCGCCGGCGCACGCACCTCGCCGCGATCACGGCGGCGCTCGTGGTGGTCGGGCTGACCGCCGGCTGCCAGGTCGACTCGCTCGCCGACATCCCGGCCGACCCCCGCGGGACGCTCGACCGCGTCGAGGGCGGGTTCCTCCGGGTCGGGGTCTCGCCCAACCCGCCGTGGACCGACCTGCCCGAGGGCCTCGAGGACCCGCTGCGGCCGTCGGGCCGCGAGGTCGAGCTCGTCGAGGCCTTCGCGGAGAGCCTCGACGCCGAGGTCGTGTGGGCCGCGGGGTCGGAGGAGGAGCTGCTCGGCGACCTCGAGACGGGTGCGCTCGACGTCGTCGTCGGCGGGCTGACCGCCCGCAGCCCGTGGGCGTCGCACGCGGCCCTCACGCGGCCCTACGCGAGCGTCCCCGGCGAGAAGGGCGAGGAGGAGCTGCACGTCATGGCCACCCCGATGGGCGAGAACGCGCTCCTCGTGGCGCTCGAGCGGTTCCTCCTCGCGCAGGAGGTGGGCGGATGACCACGGTGGGACGGGGCGTGGACCAGGACGGGCGACGTGAGCCCACGAGGTTCGGGCGCACCGAGCTCCCGCGCGAGCAGGAGGAGGCCCTGCGCCGCGCCGTCCGGCTCGCGTGGGTGACGATCGGGTTCCTCGTGACCGCCGTCGTCGCGGTCTACGTGACGATGGGCAGCTCGCAGGCCATGAAGGCCGCGTGGGCCGAGGACCTCCTGTCGTTCATCCCGCCGATCTCGTTCCTCGTCGCGCTGCACCTGACCCGCAAGCCGCCGAGCCCGCGCCACCCCTACGGCCACCACCGCTCGATCGGGGTCGGCCACCTCGTCGCCGGGACGTCGCTGGTGATCATGGGCACGTTCCTCGTGTGGGACTCGGGGAGCGGTCTGCTCAAGGCCGAGCACCCGCCGATCGGCGTCATGGAGGTCGGTGGGCACGTCGTGTGGTCCGGGTGGCTCATGATCGCCGCGCTCGCCTACACCGCCGTCCCACCCGTGCTGCTCGGCCGCGCGAAGATGCCGCTCGCCGAGAAGCTCCACGACCGCGTCCTGTACGCCGACGCGGACATGAACAAGGCCGACTGGATGACCGCCGTGGGCGGGATCGTCGGCATCGTCGGCGTCGGCGTGGGCTGGTGGTGGGCCGACGCCGCGGCCGCGCTCTTCATCTCCGGCAGCATCCTGCACGACGGCGTGCGCAACGTCCGGACGGCGGTCACCGCGCTCATGGACGCGCGCGCCACGACGGTCGACGGCAAGGACGTCCACCCGCTCGTGGGACGCGTCGACGCGCTGCTGCGGGGCCTGCCGTGGGTCGCGGAGGCCGGGTCGCGCGTGCGCGACGAGGGCCACGTGTTCCACGTCGAGGGGTTCGTCGTCCCGATCGGCGCGCCGCCGTCGCTCGAGGAGCTCGCGCAGGCGCGCGACGCCCTCGTGGCGCTCGACTGGAAGGTCCAGGACGCCGTCGTCATCCCGTGCGCCGAGCTGCCCGACGAGCTGCTGCCGGGCGTCGGGGACGAGCGCGAGGGCGCGGGCGCGCGCGGGCACGACGCGGGCTGACCCCCGCTGCCGGCCGGTCCCGCGGGCGCCGGGTCAGGGCCGGTGGGAGCGCGCCCGGGCCGTACGTCCCGCGACCGGCCGGATCCGCGACCGACGATGGTGGCAGCACCACGAGGGAAGGCGGAGCCATGGCAGCACCCCAGGTCGTCGTCGTCGGCGGCGGGTACGGCGGCGTCGCCGTCGCGCAGGCGCTCGACGACGTCGCGGACGTCGTCCTCGTCGAGCCCAAGGACGCCTTCGTGCACGCCGTGGGCGCGCTGCGCGCCGCGGTGGACCACGAGTTCGAGGAGCGCGTCTTCCACCCGTACGACCGGCTGCTCGCCCGCGGGCGGGTCGTGCAGGACTGGGCGCGCCTCGTCTCGCCGGGCCTGGTCCGGCTGTCGAGCACCGAGCGGCTGCACGCCGACTACGTCGTCCTCGCGACCGGCACGGGCTACCCGTTCCCGTGCAAGTTCCTCGAGAACGCGACCGACGTCGCCCGCGCCCACCTCGCGCGGATGCGCGAGGAGCTCGTGCGCTGCGAGGACGTTCTGCTGGTCGGCGCGGGCCCGGTGGGCGTCGAGCTCGCGGGCGAGCTGACCGCGGCGTTCGGCGACCTGCGCGTCACCCTCGTCGAGCGCGAGGACGACATCCTTCCCGCGCCGGACCTGCTGCCCGAGCTCCGGGCGTCGGTCCGCGCCCAGCTCGAGGCGCGGGGCGTGCGGATCGTCACCGGTGCGCCGCTCGGGTACCTGCCGCCGTTCGACGTGGGCCGCTACGGGCCCTTCACGGTGCTCACGACCGCGGGCGATCGTGTCGACGCGCAGATGTGGTTCCGCTGCCACGGCGCACGGCCGCTGACCGACTACCTCGACGACGACCTGTCCGCGCTGCGGCGCGACGACGGGTCCGTGCGGGTCACGCGTCACCTCTCGCTCGTCGGGCACGACCGCGTGTTCGCGGTCGGCGACATCACCGACGTGCGCGAGGACAAGCGGGCGACCGCCGCGCGCGCGCACGCCGAGGTGGTCGCCACGAACATCCGCGACCTCATCGAGGGTCGGGCGCCGTCGGCCGTCCACGAGCCCGAGCCGCAGCGCATCGTGCTCCCGCTCGGGCCCGAGGGCGGCGCGTCTCAGGTCGTCGACGAGGACGGCCGGACGGCCGTGCTCGGTCCCGACCGAACCGCCGCCATCAAGGGCGCCGACCTCTTCACGACGGACGTCGAGGAGGTCTTCGCCGGCTGAGCCGGGACCGTCGGGACGTCGTCGCGCCCTGAGGCGGGTCAGCCCGCCTTCGCGCGCGGGCCGGCAGAGGTCAGCCGAACGCGCCCGCGGCGTACGCCACGAGCATCACGACGACGAGCAGGCCGAGCGCGACGACGACGCCGTAGACGGCCTTGTTCGTCCGCTCGCTCGGCAGGTCGGGCTGGTGGGTCGTCACGCCCGACGTCGTGCTCGCCTCACCGGGCGGCGTGTCGCCCGGCGCCACGGAGCCGCCGGGCTCGAGACCCGTGGTCTCGCTGGGGTCCGGGTCCGGGTTCGAGGTCGTCATCCCTCCACGCTAGGCGCGCGCGGCGGTGCGCGCGCGCGGCCGGGGCCGACCGCTCGACGCGCCGTCGTCGGACGATCACGGTAGGACTGGGCTGTGCCCGAGCCCACCCCTGCCCCCGACCCCGCCGGCGGGCCCGACGGCGGCCGCCCCGTCCCGTCGGCGCCGCCGGTCGAGGACCCCCGGGTCACCGTGGTCGTCGCGAGCATGAACCGTCGCGACGAGCTGCTCGCGTCCCTCGGGCGTCACCGCGCACCCGTCGTGCTGGTCGACAACGGGTCGTCCGACGGGACCGTCGAGGCCGTCCGCGCCGCGCACCCCCACGTCGAGGTGGTCCCGCTGCCCGCGAACCGCGGTGCGGCGGCCCGGACCGTCGGCGTGCGGCACGCGCGCACGCCGTTCGTCGCGTTCGCCGACGACGACTCGTGGTGGGCACCCGGCTCGCTGCGCACGGCGGCTGACGCGCTCGACGCGCACCCCACGGTCGCCGTCGTCCAGGCGTCGGTGCTCGTCGGGCCCGAGGAGCGCCCCGACCCGTTCGACGAGGTGCTCGCGGGCTCCCCGCTCGGGCCGCGCACCGCGCCGCTGCCGGGCCCGCGGGTCCTCGGCTTCGTCGCGTGCGCGGCGATCGTGCGCCGCGACGCGTTCCTCGCCGTGGGCGGGTTCGACGACGTCGTGCGCTTCCCGGGTGAGGAGGAGCGGGTGGCGTGGGACCTGACCTCGGCCGGCTGGGACCTCGTGCACCTGCCGGCGGCCGTGGTGCACCACCACCCGTCGCCGCGCCGCCACTCCCCCGCGCGACGCGTCCGCGCGATCACGCGGTCGGCGGTGCTCACGGGGGTCCTGCGCCTGCCCGCGCGCGACGCCGCCGCCCGCGTCGCGCGAGCTCTCGTGGGCGCCGAGGCGACCGGCGCGACGCGCCTCGGCTTGCTCGACGCCGTACGCGACCTGCCCCGTGCCGTCCGCGGGCGCCGCACGACGACACCCGACGTCCTGCACGACCTCGCGGTCCTGACCGGGCGGCCGGACGGCGACGTCGCACGCCCGAACCGACCTGCACCCCGTACCGCACCGCGCCACGGAGGAGACGCCGCATGACCGACGCACCCGCGCCCGAGGCCACCCCGTCGTCCGCGTCGGCAGCCCCGGCACCCGTCCCGGGCACGGCGCCGCAGCCCACGTCCTCGTCCGAGCCCGCGCCTCGCCGCGTCGTCGTCACCGGCGGCGCCGGGTTCCTCGGCAGCCACCTGTGCACCGAGCTCGTCGCGCGCGGCTGGCACGTCGTGTGCCTCGACAACTTCCTCACCGGGTCGCCCGCGAACGTCGCGCACCTCGTCCAGGACCCGCGGTTCCAGCTCGTGCGGTGCGACGTCACGGACTTCATCCACGTCCCCGGCGAGGTCGACCTGGTGCTGCACTTCGCGTCGCCGGCGTCGCCCGTGGACTACCTGAAGCTGCCGATCCAGACGCTCAAGGTCGGCTCGATCGGCACGGGGCACGCGCTGGGCCTCGCGAAGGAGAAGGGCGCGCGGTTCCTGCTCGCGTCGACGTCGGAGGTCTACGGCGACCCCCAGGAGCACCCGCAGCGCGAGGACTACTGGGGCCACGTCAACCCGATCGGCCCGCGCGGCGTCTACGACGAGGCGAAGCGCTACGCCGAGGCGCTCACCACCGCGTACCGGACGGCGCACGGCGTCGACACCGCGATCGTCCGCATCTTCAACACGTACGGGCCGCGCATGCGCCCCTACGACGGGCGCGCGATCCCGACGTTCATCCGCCAGGCCCTCGCGGGCGAGCCGGTGACGGTGGCCGGCGACGGGTCCCAGACGCGTTCCGTCTGCTACGTCGACGACCTGGTGCGCGGCATCCTCGCGCTCGCCGACAGCGGGCACCCCGGCCCCGTCAACATCGGCAACCCGCACGAGCGGACCGTCCTCGAGATCGCCGAGGACGTGCTCGCCGCCACCGGCTCGACGGCCGGCATCACGTTCGTGGAGCGCCCGCAGGACGACCCGACCGTGCGGCGGCCCGACACGACGCTGGCCCAGGAGCTGCTCGGCTGGGAGCCCGAGGTGGACTGGCACCAGGGTCTTCGACGTACCGTCTCCTGGTTCGAACGCGCTCTCGCCGAGTCGGCCTGAGCCTCCGCCGTCGGTCTCCCCCGGGCCGCCGCCCCCTCCCTGGAGACCCGTGACGCCCGAGCCCACGACCGACGCCACCGTCCCGCGCGACGTCATCGACTGCGCCGACGAGCCCATCCGGATCCCCGGCTCCGTCCAGCCGCACGGCGTCCTCCTCTCCGTCGTCGCGGGCACGACGCGCGTCGTCGTCGCCTCCCGGAGCGTCCGTGAGCACCTGGGGCGCGACGCCGAGGACGTCGTCGGCCTCGCGCTCGAGGAGCTGTTCGGCGCGTCCTGGCCCGAGGACGGCCTGGCCGCGCTCGACGCGGTCGAGCCGCGGACGGTCGACGTCGTCCTCCCCGACGGTGGGCGGCGCTCGTTCGACCTGCTCGCGCACGCGTCGGACGACCTCGTCGTGCTCGAGCTCGAGCCGCGTCGGCCCGTCCCGGCCGACCAGTCCGTGCGTGCCCGGGCCGCGCTGCGCGGGCTCCAGGCCGCCGGGACCGAGGACGCCCTGACGTCCGAGCTCGCGCGCGCCGTCCGTGCCGTCACGGGCTTCGACCGCGTCATGGTCTACCGGTTCGACGCGGCGTGGAACGGGACCGTCGTGGCCGAGGACGCCGCGCCCGACATCGGCCTCGACCCGTACCTCGGCCTCCGCTTCCCCGCGAGCGACATCCCCGCCCAGGCCCGGGCGCTGTACACGTCGCAGTGGCTGCGGTCGATCCCCGACGCGCGCTACACCCCGAGCCCGCTCGTCCCGCCCCTGCGCCCCTCGGGCGAGCCGGTCGACCTGTCCGGCTCGGCGCTGCGCAGCGTGTCCCCCGTGCACCTGCAGTACCTCGCGAACATGGGCGTCGAGGCGTCGATGTCCGTCTCCCTCATCACGCGCGGCGTCCTGTGGGGGCTCGTCGCGTGCCACCACTACCGCGGCCCGCACTTCCCGACCGCGGGCCAGCGCGGGACGGCCGAGTTCCTCGGGCGCACGGCCTCGGTCCTGCTCGAGGGCTGGCAGAACCGCAACCAGTACCTCGACTCGCTCGCGCTCACGGCGACCGCGGGCGACCTCGCGCGGCTCGTCACGGCGCACGACCGCCGCCCCGTGGCGGCGCTGACCGGCGACGACGCGGTGCTCGACCTCGTCGACGGCGCGACGGGTGCGGCCGTGCGGCTCCAGGGGCGCACGGCCCTCGTCGGCCGGACGCCCGCGGCCGAGGACGTCACCGCGCTGCTCACCGGGCTCTGGGCCGACCGCACCCGGACGACGGTCGTCTCCGACGCGCTCGGTGCCGCGCTGCCCGGGTCCGACGTCGCGGAGCGCGTCCGCGAGACGGCGAGCGGCATCCTCGCGGTGCCCGTCGCGTCCGGGGCGCCCGACGACGCGCTCGTGTGGTTCAAGCCCGAGGTGCTCACCGAGGTGCGCTGGGCGGGTGACCCGACGGACAAGGGCCTCGAGGCGACGCCGGAGGGCCTGCGGCTCACGCCGCGCGCGTCGTTCGCGACGTACGTCGAGCAGGTGCGCGGCACGTCGACCCCGTGGAACCCGCTCGAGGTCGCCGCCGCGGAGCAGCTCGCCGCCACGGTCGGCGAGGTCCTCGTGCGGAGGTCGGCCGAGGACGCGCGGCTGGCCGGTGCGCTGCAGCAGATCGTGCTGACGACGCGGCCGCCGACGCCCGCCGGCTACGCGCTCGCGAGCCGCTACACGCCGAGCGGCCAGGACGTCGTCGGCGGGGACTGGTTCGACGTCACGGCCCTGCCCGACGGCCGGCTCGTCGTCATGATCGGGGACGTGGCCGGGCACGGCATCGGCAAGGCCGCGATCACCGCGCAGCTGCGCAACGCGCTGCGGGCGTACCTCGTGGACACCGGGAGCGTCGCCGCGGCGATCGCGCGGCTCGGGCGGCTCGTCGCGGAGCTCGTGCCCGGGGAGCTCGCGACGATCGGCGCGGTCGAGCTCGACCCGGCGACGGGACGCCTCGTGGCGGCGTCCGCCGGCCACCTCCCCGCGCTCGTACGCCGCGCGACCGGCACGGAGCTGCTCGACGGCGCTCGCGGCCCCGCGCTCGGGCTCGGGCTCGCGGCGGACCTCGACGTCCACGAGACGACGCTCGGCTCGGGCGACTCGGTCGTGCTCTTCACCGACGGGCTCGTCGAGCAGCGCGGCGAGGCGATGAGCGCGTCGCTGCGGGCGCTCGTCGCCAACGCCGAGGCCGCCCCGGCCGACGCCGACGGGCTGGTCGACGCCCTCCTCGCGGGTGCACCGCGCAGCGACGACGACGTCACCCTCGTGGCGCTCCACCGCATCGGCTGAGCGCGCCTCAGACTGAGGGCATGGCCGAGCTCGTCGTCGTCACGGGCCCACCCGGGGCGGGCAAGTCGACCGTCGCCGCCGCTCTCGCGGAGCGCCTCGAGCCGTCGGTGCTCGTCACCGGCGACTCGTTCTTCGGGTTCCTGACGCGCGGGGCGATCGCACCGTGGCTGCCCGAGGCCGACGACCAGAACCGGGTGGTGGTCGCGGCCGCCGCCGCGGCCACCGGGCGCCTCCTCGCGGGCGGCTTCCACGCCGTGTACGACGGCGTCGTCGGGCCGTGGATGGTCCGGGCGTTCGTCGACGAGCTCGGCGCGGCGGTGCCGGACCTGCACTACGTCGTCCTCCTGCCTCCGCTCGAGACGTGCCTCGACCGGGTCGCCGCGCGTACCGGGCACGGCTTCACCGACGCCGACGCCACGCGACGCATGCACCGCGAGTTCGCCGAGGCGGACGTCGACGACCGTCATCTGCTCACGGACGCGACGTCGGACGTCACGGTGCTCGTCGACCGGATCTCGTGGCGGGTGACGGACGGGTCACTGCTCCTGCGCGGCGCCTGAGCCCGACGCGTCCTGGGGCCGGTCGACGTCGGCGAGGAGGACCTCCAGCGGCGCGAGCGGCACGACGCCGTCGGCCCTGGCCGCGAGCTGCGGGTCGACCGTGACGAGCGCGTCCGCCTGGAGCCGGGCGATCGCGAGGTGCTCGGCGTCGCGCAAGGTGTCCCAGCCGTGCTCGCGCGCGATGCGCCAGGCCGTGCCGCGCGACACCCGGTCCGCGAGCAGCCGCATCTTCAGCGCGGTGACCTGCTCGTGCGCGGCGAGCGCCTCCTGTTCGGTGCGCGTGCCCGACCTGACGTCGTCGAGCAGCAGCTGGAGCGCCTCCGACCTGATCGAGCCCGGCGCCACGAGCTGGACCCCCGGATCGACGCGTGCGCCGCGGTCGACGAGGTGCAGCAGCGTGCGGGCGTCGATGACGTAGCGGGCCATCCCGTCAGCGTAGGTACGCACTCGTCGGACGAGCGTCCCCGGGGCCACGTCGCCGAACGCCGAGCTCGCGCTTCTCCGCCGAGCTCGCGGACGTCGCACGCGAGGTCGCCGGTGGATGCGCGAAGTCGGCGGGTGGGCTGCGGGCTCGGCGCCGGGGACGGCCGCGGTCGGGCGCTCAGGTGCGGGGGTGGTGGTCGCCGACCTGGCGCATCGTGGCGCTCGTCAGGGCGAACGCACGGCGGGCCTCGTCGACCGCGGCGTCGACCTCGTCCGGCGTCAGCGGCAGCGCGTCGAGCAGGGCGCGGTAGCGGTCCTTGTAGGGCTTCACGCGGCCGACGTCGAACGCGTAGAAGTGCAGCGCGTCGTCGCCGAGGCCGTGCCGGTCCTCGAGCGCGACACGGATCGCCTGACCGCCCGACAGGTCGCCGAGGTACCGCGTCCACGCGTGCGCGGCCCACAGGCCCGGACGGTCGCCGACGGCGCGGATCCGGTCGGCGTGCTCGGCGGCCGCCGGGACCACGGGCCGACCACGCCAGTCGTCGCCGTCGAGCGCGCGCAGGTCGAGCTCGATCGCGGCCGACCGCTCGAGCGCCGGATCCGCGAGCCCCCCGCAGCGGCCCGCGTCGCGCAGGGCCCGGCCGGTCTCCTCGAGCGCCGCGTACACCGCGCGGTACTGGACGAGCAGGTCGACGTAGGCGGACACCGGGACGCGGGCCTCGAGCAGGTCGCCGACGAACGGCGTGCCCTCGGCGCTCTCGTGCGCCTCGCGGGTCCCCGCACGCAGCGCGTCGGCCAGGGTCATGCGGCTCCTCGCTGCAGGTGGGTCGTGCTGGTGGGTGCTGCTGGTGGGTGCTGGTACCGCGTCGGTATGCGTCCGAGCCCCGGGGGCGCTGTCGCCGGTCCGCCGACGGGACCCATCCTCACCCATGGACCCGGGAGCGTCGCCCGCGAGCGCCCGTGCACCGGTGGCTCGGCCCGCGAGCGCCCGTGCCACCGGGAGCGCCGTCACACGCGCGCCGGCGCCACCCTGGCGAGCAGTGCCTCGACGGCGTCGCGCACCTCCGCCGTGGAGACCGCGAGGAGCGCGGGATCGGTCTCGTCGCCGTGCGGGTCGCCCGGCCGCTCGGGGTCCCCGTGCCACAGGACGACGTGCGTGTCCTCGTCGATGCACGGACCCCACCACCGGGGCGGCGTCGGGCCGAACAGGAGGACCGAGGGCGTCCCCACGGCCGTCGCGACGTGCGCGACGCCGGTGTCCCCGCAGACGACGAGCGCAGCGCCCGCGACCAGGCGCGCGAGTCCAGGCAGGTCGAGGTCCCCCGCGGTGCTCGTCGCGCGGTCCCCAGCGAGACCGTCGACGACGGCGCCCGCGATCGCGGCCTCCTGCGGCCCGCCCGTGACGACGACGCGTCGGCCGTCCGCCACCAGACCCGCCGCGAGCGCGGCCCACCGGTCGACCGGCCACCGCCGCGACCCCGACGCGGCGCCGGGGTGCAGCACCACGGGCGCCTCGTCGTCCCGCCGAGCGACGCCCACGTCGAGCCGCAGGTCCTCGCGCGAGCACTCGGCACCGACGGACCGCACGAGGCGCAGCCACCGGTCCACCTCGTGCTCGTCGCGCCGCCACGCGGGCCCGTCGACGCCCGCCTCGGGGCTCGCGAACGCGACGAGCCGGCCGGGCCCCAGGCCGAGCAGCAACCGGTGGCTCTCGGGCCCCGACCCGTGGAGGTTGACCGCGACGTCGGGGCCGTGCCCCCACGGGACGGGCTCGAGGCCCGACGACGCGACGACGTCGTCGACGACACCGAGGTCCCGCAGCCACCCGCCGACGCCGGCCGGCGCCGCGAGCACCAGACGGTGACCCGGGAACGACCGACGCAGGCCGCGCAGGGCGGGCACGCCCGTCAGCGCGTCCCCGAGGCCGAGCGCCCGCAGCGCGAGGACGACCGGGCGGGCGTCCTGCCCTGGGGCTCCGGCCTGCCGCCCGGCGACGCGGTCGTCGTCCCGCGGCGCGCCGGCCTCGCCGTCCCGCCCTGCGAGCGGCCCGCCGCCCGGTCCCCCGCCGGCCCCGACGTCGGTCACGGCCAGGACGACTCGCCCGACGCCATGACGAGCATCTCGCGGATCTCGCACCCGACGGGCTGGCGCAGCGCCGTGATGACCGTGCCCGCGGTGTGCACCGGGTCGTTGAGGTCGGCGTCGGGACCGGGCTTGTACTGCTCGGTCCGGCCGTCGAAGAACGCGGTCCGCATGCCGCCCGGGATGAGGAGCGTCACGCCCACGCGGCCCTTGTACTCGGCCGCGAGCGCGTGGCTGAAGCCGCGCACGCCGTACTTGGACGCGCTGTACGCCGTCGCGTCGCCCATGCCACGCAGCGACAGGGTCGACCCGACGGTGACCACCGTCCCGCGAACGCGCTCGAGGTGCGGCAGTGCGGCCCGCACGACGGCGACCGTGCCGAACAGGTTCACGCGGACCACCCGCTCCCACGTCTCGGGGTCGATCTCGAGCAGCGGTCCGCACGCGTCGGTTCCCGCGGCCGTGACGACGGCGTCGGGCGGACCGACCTGCTCCACGGCCCGCTCGACGGCACGCGCCGCGGCCGTCGAGTCGGACAGGTCGACCTCGACGTACGCGACGCCGTCGCGCGGCGCGGCGCGGTCGAGCACCACCGGGGTGCCGCCCGCGGCCGCGACCGCGTCGACGACGGCGGCGCCGAGGCCGCTCGCGCCGCCGGTGACGTAGACCGTGCCGATCTCGCGCGGGGTGGGCAGGCCGGCGGGGGCGCCGGAGGAGGTCGTGCTGGTCGTCACTGGGTTCCTCTCGTGGTGGGTGGACCGCCCGGTCGGGCGGCGTCCGTGGTGCGGGGGAGCGTCACGCCGAGCGCGAGCGCTCAGCCGTCACGCCGAGCGCGAGCGCTCGAGGATCGACGTGGTCGAGCGCCCGCCCAGGTACGGCAGGAGCACGACGCGTCCGCCGTGCGCGCGCACGACCGGGGTCTCAGGCAGCTCGGCGTCGCCGTAGTCGCCGCCCTTGGCCCAGACGTCGGGCCGCAGCTGCTCGAGCGCCGCGCGGGGGTCGTCCTCGTCGAAGACGACCACCGCGTCGACGCAGTCGAACGCCTCGAGCACACGCGCGCGGTCCCGGGCGGTGACGACGGGGCGCGTCGGACCCTTGAGGCGGCGCACCGAGTCGTCGGAGTTGATGAGCACGACGAGCGCGTCACCGAGCCGACGTGCGGCCTGGAGCGTCGCGACGTGGCCCGCGTGGACGATGTCGAAGCACCCGCCCGTCGCGACGAGCCGTCGGCCGCCGGAGCGGAGCCGCGCCGCGACGTCGGCGAGGTCCACGCCGCCGCCCACCGGACGCAGCGCGGGTCCGTCCGGGAGCGCCACCCCGAGGCCGGCCCCGGCCTCGACCGCGGCCCCGCCGTCCCCGGACCGCTGCGCCGACCCGGGCGCCCCGGACCGCTCGCGGCGGCGGTAGCCCTCGGCACCGCCGTCGGCGACCCAGGCGGACGCATCGCGCACCGCGAGCCCGACGGCGTCGCGCAGGTCGGCGCCGCGCGCGACGGCCACGGCCGCGGTCGCCGCGAACCGGTCCCCCGCACCGCACGGGTCCCCGCCGACGACGACGGGTGCCGGCACGAACAGCGGCTCGCCCGCCGCCTGCGCGAGGAACGCCCCCGCCGCACCGGCCGTGACGCACACCCCGGTCGCGTCCCACGCGTCCCGCAGGACCTGCGCGAGCGCGTCCTCGGTCGCCGGGACGTCCCGGACCTCCCGGACCCCCCGCGCACCCCGGTCCGTGGTCCCCGCCGCGAGGTCCTCGACCGCGCGCCGTGCCTCCGCTGCGTTCGGCGTCACGAGCGCGACGCGCGCGACGGGCGCCCCCCCGCGCGGGTGCGGGTCCCACACGACGGGCCGCTCGGTCGCGGCCTCGGTGAGCACGCGGCGCACGACGGGGTCGTGGGTCGTCCCGGCCCCGTAGTCGGACACCAGCACGACGTCGGCCGTTGCGAGGAGCGCGCGCAGCCGCTCCTCGGGCACGTCGACGGGTGCGCCGGGGCCGCCGTCGTCCACGCGGACGAGCGACTGGCCGCTGCTGCGGACCCGGATCTTGCGCCGCGTCGGACCCTCGTGGCCCAGCGCGAGCAGGTCGAGGTCCCCGAGCAGCGACCGGAGGGCGCGGCCGCCGTCGTCGTCGGCGACGGGTGCGACGAGCGTCGTCCGCGCCCCGGACCCGGCGACCAGCAGCGCCGTGAGGCCCGCGCCGCCGGGGCTCTCGCGCCGCGACGTCACGTCGACGACGGGCACGGGCGCGTCGGGGCACAGCCGCTCGGTGCGGCCGTCGACGTCGCGGTCGAGCACGACGTCGCCCACGACGACGACGTGCGGCCGCGTGCTCGTGGGCGCCGTCATGCGCTCACCCGCAGGTGCTTCTCGCGTCGCACGAGCGCCCCGACGTGCGCGTCCACCGCGGCGCACACCGCGTGCACCGCGACGAGGTGCACGGCCTGGACCGCGGCGGTCGACGGCGCGTCGACCGCGATGAACTCGTGCGCGAGCTCGGTGAGCGCGTTCGGGCCCCGCCCGGTGAGCGCCCACACCGTCATGTCGCGGTCCCGGGCGCGCTCCGCGGCCCGCAGGACGTTCGGGCTCGTGCCCGACGTCGACAGCGCGACCAGGACGTCGCCGGGCCGCCCGTGCGCCTCGACCTGCCGCGCGAACATCTCGTCCGCGCCGTAGTCGTTGACGATGGCCGTGAGGCTCGACGTCTCGGCGCACAGCGCGATCGCCGACAGCGGTCGGCGCTCCGCGAGGAACCGCCCGACGAGCTCGGCCGTGAGGTGCTGCGCCTCGGCGGCGCTGCCCCCGTTGCCGGCCGCGAGGAGGCGGCCGCCGTCCCACAGGACGCGCGCGAGGTCACGGCCCCACCGCTCGACGACGTCCCCCTGGTCCCGCAGCGCGTCGAGCGCCGGGTTGAGCTCTGCGACGTGCTCGGAGATCCAGCTCATACCGCCCTCACCGTCCTTGCGTCCCCGACGCGCGCGGTCGCGGCGTCGTCCCCCACCAGCGAGCGATAGGCGCGCAGCGTCTCGCGCGCCACGCAGTCCCAGCCGTACAGCTCGACCGCCCGGGTGCGGGCCGCGGCGCCGAAGCGCCGCCGCCGGGCCGGGTCGTCGAGCAGGCCGCGCAGCGCGGCCGCGAGCGCGTCGGCGTCGCGCGGCGGGACGAGCAGCCCGGTCACGCCGTCGGCGACGCTGTCGAGCAGCCCACCGACGGCGGACCCGACGAGCGGCCTCCCGCACGCCGCGGCCTCGAGGGGCACGATCCCGAAGGGCTCGTACCAGGGCGTCGCGACGACGACGTCGGCGCCGCGCAGCAGCGCGGGCACGTCGTCGCGGGCCACGCTGCCGACGAAGTGCACGCGGTCGCGCACGCCGAGCCGCTCGGCGAGGTCCGCGAGCCGCTGCGCCTCGGGATCGGCCGCGACCTCGTGCGCCGCGGGCCCGCCCGCGATGACGAGGTCGGCGTCGGGCAGCTGCGCGAGCGCCTCGACGACCGTCGCGACGCCCTTGCGCTCGACGAGCCGGCCGATCGACAGCAGGCGGTGCCGCGCCGGCGCCGCGCCCGCGGGCGAGCCCGCGGGGCCCGGGTCGCCGTCCGCCCCGCCGTCGGCAGCACCGTCCGTCGACAGGTGCGCGACCGGTCCGTGCGGGAGGAACCGCTCGAGGTCGACGCCGCACGGCACCACGGTGATGCGCGACGCGGGGATGCCGAGCCGGCGCAGCTCGGCGACCTCGTCGCTGCACGTCGCGACGACGAGGTCGACCGAGCGGCCGAGCGTCGCCTCGGTCTCGATGCGTCCCGGCGGGCTCGTGTCGCGGTCGCCCTGGTGGCGGCGCTTGACCGAGCCGAGCGCGTGGAAGGTCTGCACGACGGGCACCCGGACGGGCATCGAGCGGGACGCCTGGAGCGCCGCGAGGCCCGACATCCAGAAGTGCGCGTGGACGACGTCGGGCGCCCCCGAGCGCCGCCACTCCTGCGCGAGCCACGTGCCGAAGTCGGCCATCCACGGCAGCAGGTCGTCCTTCGGGACGGCCCGCGCGGGGCCGGCCGGCACGTGCACGACCTCCACGCCGCCCGGCATGGTCACGCGCTCGGGCAGGTCGGGTGCGTCGCGGCGCGTGTGCACGACGACGTCGTGACCCTCGCGCGCGAGCTCGCGCGCGAGCGCGGCGACGTGGACGTTCTGCCCGCCCGCGTCGACGCCACCCAGCGTGGCGAGCGGGCTGGCGTGCTCCGAGACGAGGTCGATCCTCATCGCGTCACCTCCTTCAGCAGGGTCTGCCAGTCGTCGAGGAAGCGGTCGAGGCCGAAGTGCGCGAGCACGTGCTCGCGCGCGGCCAGCCCACGTGCGCGCGCCTCGTCGGGGTCGTGCAGCCAGCGGCGACCCGCGGCGACCAGCGCGTCGACGTCGCTGGTGACCATGCCCGCCGACGGCGGCACCGCCTCGGGTGCGGCCGTCGTGGCGAGCGCGAGCACGGGCATGCCGATCGCCATCGCCTCGAGCAGGGACAGCCCGAGGCTCGTCCACCGGTAGGGGTGCAGGTACACCCGGTCGCGTGCGAGCAGGTCGTGCATCGCGTCCTGCGGCACGTCGTCGTGCGTGACGACGTCGGCGGGCGGCTCGTGCGACGCGGCGCGCTCGTCGAGCGCGGCCATGCCCATGCCGTAGACGTCGACGGGCAGCCGCGACGCGACGTCGAGGAGCAGGTCGGTGCCCGCGACGCGCCAGCGGCGCACGGGCTCGTTGACGACGACGCCGAGGCGCGCGCGCTCGCCCGTCCACCGGTGGCCGGGGTCGACGATGCCGTGGTCGACGACCGTCGTCGGCGCCCGGCCGCAGTCCCACATGAGCCGGTTGAACGCCGTCACGTGCGCGACGGGGATGTCGGAGCGGTCCGCGAGCGGGTGGACGGTCGCGGCCGCGTGGCCCGCGGGGGTGTTGTGCTCGACGTAGACCGCGGGCAGGTCGACGCCTGGGCGCCGGCCCGTCCAGCGCTCGGCGAGCTCGAGGTCCTCGGGGCGCTGGAGGACGACGACGTCGACCTCGGCGCCGCGCAGCTCCTCGGGCGTCACCTCGCGCGCCGACGCGGGCCAGTCCCACGTCTGCGCACGTCCCCGTCCCTCGGGCCCCCGGTCGGGGACCACGGGCACCAGGTACTCGTCGGGCCCCTGGACGAACGACGTCGTCCACGAGCCGTGCACGTGCCACACGAGGACCTTCATGCGCTGACCTCCAGGGTGCGGGACAGGGACGCGACGGCCGCGACGACGTCGGCGGGCGGGACGCCCGTCAGGCACGGGTGACCCGCGACGGGGCACTCGCGCGCGCGGGTCCCGCGGCACGCGGCCGCCTGGTCGCCGAGCAGGGCGGTCGGCACGCCCCAGGGCGCCCACCGCTCGGCGGGCACCACGGGCGAGAAGAGCGACACGACGGGCGTGCCGACGGCCGCGGCGAGGTGCGCGGGACCGGTGTTGCCGACGACGACGGCGTCCGCCCGCGCGAGCACCGCGGCCGCCTCCGCGAGGGTCGTGCGTCCGCCGAGGTCGACGACGCGCCCGGCCCCGGTGGGCGACGCGCCGCCTGCCGCGTGCGCGGCGGCACCCGCCACCACGGCGGCGCTCAGCGCCGTCTCGGCCGGCCCGCCGGTGACGACGACGTCGTGCCCGGCCGCGGCGAGAGCGGCGACGAGCGCCGACGCGTGCTCCGGCAGCGGCGCCCGCGCGGGGACCGAGGCGCCGGGATGCACGACGACGTACCGGCCGGCGGGGACGAGCCCCGTGACGTCCGGCAGCGGCTCGCGCACGCGCAGCCGCGTGTCCGCGGGACGCGCGGCACCCGCCGCGACCGCGAGGTCGACCGCCGCCTCGACCTCGTGCAGGCCCTCGGGGCGGCGGTGCCGCACGTCGAGGAGCGACCCGGGGTAGTCCTCGCTCGTCGCGGCGACGTGCTCGACGCCCGCGAGGCGCGCGAGCAGCGCCATCGGCAGCGGGCTCTGGTGGAAGGACGTGAAGACGACGCAGCGGTCGTACGCCCGGGCCCGCAGCCGGTCGACGAGCTCGTGGACGGCCGCCACGTCGACGGGCGGCGGGAGGTAGCCGCTCCACGGCGCGTGGAAGACCAGCACGTCGTCGACGTCGGGCAGCAGCTCGGCCGCGCGGCGGCCCGCGGGCGACACGAGCACGTCGAGCGCGGCCGCGTCGGCGGCGAGCGCACGCAGCGCGGGGCCGGTCAGCAGGACGTCGCCGTCGGAGTCGAGCCGCACGGCGAGCACGCGGCCGAGCCGCGGCGCGCTCACGGCCCCACCCCGAGCATCGAGACCGCCGAACACAGGTCACGGGCGACGAGGGGCGTCGCGTCGACCTCCTCGGTGCGCGTGACCGGCGTCGGGACCAGGACCGCACGGGCGCCCGCGGCCACCGCCGCACCGACGTCCGCACCGATGTCCCCGACGACCGCGCACTCCGCCGGGGCGACGCCGAGCGCCGCGGCGGCGCGCAGCACCATCCCGGGCGCGGGCTTGCGGCACACGCACGCGTCGTCCGGGCCGTGCGGGCACACCTGCCACACGTCGAACGGGCCGAGCAGGTCCTCGACGCGGCGGTTGACCGCGTCGACCTGCGCGGACGTGAGGAGACCACGCGCGACGCCCGACTGGTTGCTCACGACGCCGACCAGCACACCGCGGGAGCGGAGCGCGTCGAGCACCTCGCGCGCGCCGTCGACGGGCCGCACCTGCTCGGGATCGCCGTTGTACGGGACGTCGTGGACGAGCGTCCCGTCGCGGTCGAACAGCACCGCGCGGACGGCGGGGGGCCACGGCTCGGGCGGGCCGTCACCCGCTGCCGCGTGCCGCAGTGCGCCGCGCACCCGGTGCCGGACCGCGGCGAACGGGATCGCGACGCTGGTCCACGCCATGCGGGTCCACTCGTCGCGCCACCCGTCGTCACCCGGTCGGGGCCCCGGGGCGATGCGACGGCGCGCGAAGTCGGCGGTCAGGGCCAGCCACGCGGCCGAGGCGCCCCCCGCGACGCGCGGACGACCAGCGCCGAGCCCGACCGCGGCGACGGCGGCCGCGGCGACGGTCGCGACGTGCCACGGGAAGCGGCCGCGGCCGGTCTCGGCGAGGTCGCGCCACCGTGGGCCGTGCAGCGCACGCAGGAGCGCGTCGTCGGCGGCGCCCGCCTGGACCCGCAGGCTCACGCCGTCGTCGGCCGGCCGGACGGGGTGCACGGTGGTGCGGTCGCCGCGCTCGAGCCGCCACCCGCCGCGGCGCACGCGCAGCGCGAGGTCGGCGTCCTCGCGGTACGCACGCGGGAAGCGCTCGTCGAAGCCGCCGACCGCCTCGAGCGCCGTGCGGCGGTACGCCATGTCGGCCGTCGCCCACTGCGCGTCCTCGAGGCCGCGCGTGCTGCGCTCCCAGTCGGTCGGCGGGCGGTGCGCGGGCAGCGGCACGTGCAGCCGGCCCTGGACCCCGGCGACGTCGGCGTCGGCCGCGACGAGGTCCGCCGCGAGGCCCGCGACCCACCCCTCGGGCAGGACGACGTCGTCGTCGACGAAGGCGACCCACGGCGTCGTCGTCGAGCGCCAGCCCGCGTTGCGCGCCGCCGCGGGCCCGCGCCCGCCCGTGCGGACGACGCGGACCGGCCACGGCAGGTCGGGATCGAGCGCGAGCGGTGCCGGGGGCTCGCCGTCGCCGAACGGCCGGTCGTCGACGACGACCACCTCCTCCGGCGCGGGCGCCTCGTGAGTGACCACCTGCCCGGCGAGGCTGCGCAGCGTCGCGCCGAGCGACGGCCGCCCGATCGAGGGCAGGACGACGGCGTACCGCAGGGTGCCCGCCGCCGCCGACCCGGTGGTGCCGACGATCGAGGGCTCGGTGGAGGACGCGGTGGTCGGCGCGCCCGAGGACGCGGTGGTCGGCGCCGTCACGCGTCCCGTCGTCGCGGCCGTCGTCATCGGGCCGTCCCGAACATCGACCCGCGGCGCACGAGGTGCGGCCCGAGGACGAGCAGGTCGACGGGCGCCGAGCCGAAGAGCTCGAGCGCGTCGCGCGGGTCGTCGACCATGGGCCGGCCCGCGGTGTTGAGGCTCGTGTTGATGACGACGGGCAGGCCCGTGCGCGCGCGGAACGCCTCGAGCGTCGCGCCGAGCCGCTCCTGCCGCGCGGGGTCGACCGTCTGGATGCGCGCGGTCCCGTCGACGTGGACCGCCGCGGGGATCCGGTCGCGCCACGCCGGGTCGACGCTGTGCACGAAGAGCATGTAGTCGCTCGGGACGGGACCGTCGTGGAAGATCTCGGCTGCGTGCTCGAGCAGGACCATGGGCGCGACGGGCCGGAACTGCTCGCGCCCCTTCACCACGTTGAGGTGCTCGAGGTTCTCGGGGTGACCGGGGTGCGCGAGCAGCGAGCGGTGCCCGAGCGCGCGCGGGCCGAACTCGCTGCGCCCGTCGAACCACGCGACGACGCCGTTGCGCGCGAGGACGTCGGC
Organism: Actinotalea sp. AC32; assembly: GCA_031844515.1. GTDB lineage: Bacteria > Actinomycetota > Actinomycetes > Actinomycetales > Cellulomonadaceae > Actinotalea. The sequence goes on from JAUZVJ010000014.1 coordinate 85,547, forward strand.
GACGGCACCCGCGTGGTCCTCCGGCGTCTCGAAGGGGACCGCCGCGGACCGCAGCCACGCCGCGAGCTCGTCGTCGGACCACTCGCGGCCCAGGTCCGCTCCCGGCATGGGCGCGGCGACCTCGCCGCCGTCGGCGGAGACCTGGAGCGCCGCGCCGAGCGCGGTGCCCGCGTCCCCGGCGGCGGGCTGGACCCACACGTCCTCGAAGGGCGTCTCGCGCCAGATCCGCGAGTTCGCGACGCAGTTCAGCGCGGTGCCGCCCGCCATCGTCAGGACGCGGTCGCCCGTCTGCTCGTGGACCCACCGGGCGAGCTCGACGAGCACCTCCTCGAGGCGCTGCTGCACCGAGCACGCCAGGTCGGCGTGGGGCCCGCGCCAGGAGTCCTCGCTCAGGGTCGCGTCCGGGTCGCGCCGCGGCGCCCAGCGGGACCAGTCGGGGGCCTCGGCGAGGAAGCCGCCGTCGCCCGTGGGCCGGATGATCTCGCGCAGCTCCTCGAGGTAGCGCGGCGACCCGTACGACGCGAGCGCCATGACCTTGTACTCGTCGCTGGACCGCAGGAAGCCGAGGTGCTCGGTGAGCGACTCGTAGACGAGGCCGAGCGAGTGCGGCAGCTCCTGCTGGAACAGCACCTCGAGCCGGCCGTCGACGTAGCGCCCCGCGAGGTGCGACGCGCGCTCACCGCGGCCGTCGAGCACGAGCACGCTGCTGCGCGGGTGGGGCGAGGCGAGCGCGGCCGACGCGGCGTGCGCGACGTGGTGCGGGACGAAGCGCACCTGCGCCTCGTCGAGCCCCGGGAGCGCCGCCGCGAGGAAGCCGGGTGCGCGCTGGGCGTACGTGATGCGCAGGTGGTCCCACGGGTCGTGCAGGCCGAGCTCCTCGGCGGGCTTGGTCAGCGCGGGGTCGAACGAGTAGGCGACCGCGTCGAGGTCCTGCGGCCTGAGCCCGGCCTCCTTGAGGAGCCAGCGCATCGACAGCTCGGGGAGCTCCCACGCGGCGAACGGGACAGGGCGCTTGCCCTTCTTGCGCCGGCTGAACCGCTCCTCCTCCGCCGCAGCCACGACCTCGCCGTCCACCACCAGGGCGGCCGACGGGTCGTGGTAGATCGCGTTGACACCGAGCACGCGCATGAGTCGCAGAACCCCCTCGAATCCGACAAAGTCGTCCTGATCGCCCGACCCGAGCCAGCGTGAACCGCAGTCGGCGGACGCGCATCTTGAAGTGGTTCCGAGACCACATCTGCCCTGGAGGACACCTGTGACGGACACCTGGACGCCCACGTCGCCCGCGACCGGGGCCGACGCCCTCGAAGCCCCGCGCGACGGCGCAGCGCCCACGAGCGCACGCGTCGACCGGCTCTTCCTCGCAGGCCGGGAGGTCCCGGCCACGGGCCCGCGCGAGCTGCGTCGCACCGAGCCCGTCGACGGCGGTAGCGGGACGGTGCTCGTCCCCGCGACCGACGACGAGGTCGCG
>JAUZVJ010000015.1:0-85701 GCA_031844515.1 Actinotalea sp. AC32
CTCGGCCGCGGCGAGCTTGCTCTTGAGCTCGTCGTTCTCGGCCGTGACCGCACGCAGCGTGTTGACGACCTCGTCGAGGAAGTCGTCGACCTCGTCCTGGTCGTAGCCCTCGCGGAACTTCGTGGCCTGGAACTTCTTGTTCAGGACGTCGTCTGCGGTCAGCAGAGCCATGCTGTCACCTCGGGTTGATCGTGCTGGTCGGGCCCGGCAGTCCGCCGACCGCCTCGCCTCACGGTAGCGGATCCCCTCGCCGCCGCACGCGGCCGTCGTCCGCTCGGCGGACGGCGTGTCGGCGCACCCTCGGGACCAGGCCCGTTACGTCCGCGTTCGTCCCCGGCCCGACGGACCGGGACCGGTCAGAAGCGGTTGGCGAGCGTCTGCAGCACCCCGAGCAGGATCGAGCACGCGAACGCGACGATGATGAACGCGAGGTCGAGCCGGATGCTGCCGAGCGTCAGGGGCGGCACGACGCGGCGCACCGCGCGCAGCGGGGGGTCGGTCACGGTGTAGGTCGCCTCGGCGACCACCAGGACGACGCCCCGGGGCCGCCAGTCGCGCGCGAAGACCTGGATCCAGTCGAGCACGAGGCGGACGAACAGCAGCAGGAAGAAGACCAGGACGACCAGGTACAGGACGCCGAAGACGAGACCCACGTCAGCTCTGGTTGTAGAAGCCCGTGCGGGGCTCGCCACCGGCGACGTGGTCCTCGCCCGCGACCTCGACGTGCTCGGGCGAGAGCAGGAAGACCTTCGAGGTCACGCGCTCGATGGCGCCGTGCAGGCCGAAGATGAGGCCGGCCGAGAAGTCGACGAGCCGCTTGGCGTCCGCGTCCGTCATCTCCGACAGGTTCATGATCACCGGCGTGCCCGACCGGAAGGCCTCGCCGATCGTCCGTGCGTCGTTGTACGACCGCGGGTGGATCGTGGTGATCCGGCGCAGCTCGGCGGGGGGCGCGACGTGCTCGACCGCGCGGGGCGCGCGGTGCAGCGGCGTCACCTCGGCCTCGTACTCGTGCGCCACGTCGTACTCCTCGCCGTCGTACGCGTCGTCGTACTCGTCGACGTGCGTGCCCTGCCGGTCGTCCTCGGCGAGCCCGAGGTACAGCATCGTCTTGCGCAGCGCTCCGGCCATGAGGCCTCCATCCCACCAACGACGGTCCAGGTGGACCGCTGCCCGCGGGCTGCGATCCGGTCGAGGGCCACGCTAGCCGCGCGTCCTCGCGCACCTCGCGCCGACACGCCGCGCGCGTCGCGCGCGGCTCACGTCACGGGCGCCGACCCGAGGACCCGGACGACACCCGCCAGGCGCCCGACGGGGCGCGCGAGCCCGCGCACGCCCACCGGCACCGCGCCGCCGGTCGCGGCGCGGTGCGAGAACCAGCGGACGTCCTCGATCGTGCACGCACCCGACATCGCGACCTCCGCCACACCCGCACGGTCGAGCTGGGCCCGCACGCCGGCGGGCAGGTCGAGGGCAGGCGTCCCCCACGACGTCACCGACCACGCCTCGGGCACGACCTCCGCGACCTCGTCGCGCAGCGCGGCGGGCACCTCGTAGCAGCGACCGCACGCCGCGGGACCGACGACGGCTCTCACCGCGGCGACCTCGGCGCCCAGCGACGCCATCACCTCGACCGCTCGGGTCACCACGTCGGCCACGACACCGCGGCGACCCGCGTGGACGGCCGCGACGACGCCTGCGGCCCCGTCGGCGAGCAGCACCGGGACGCAGTCGGCCACGACGACGCCGAGCGCGACGTCGCGGTGCGCCGTGACGAGGGCGTCGGCCTCCGCGACGACCTCGTCGGCCGCGTCGGGCACGCCGTCGACGACGTGCACCGCGGCCCCGTGCACCTGGTGCGCGAAGGCCACGCGGGTGCCCGCCCACGCGTCGACCGACGCCCGGGCGGCGCGGACCCGGACCGGGTCGTCGCCGACCGCCGAGCCGAGGTTCCCCGTCGCGACGGTCGTGAACGCGCAGCGGACGCCCGGACCCAGGTCGACGAGGACCAGGGGCCGGGCGTCCGCGGCGGTCACGGGGTGTTCTTGAGGAAGTCGGGCAGGTCGAGGTCGTCCGTCCGACGCGTCGTGCGCTCCTCGAAGACGCGCGGGACCTCGACCGGGGCGGCCGGCGACGCGTGCGCCGGGCCCTCCTCGCGCTCGTCCCCGAGGAAGGACGGGGCGGCGCCGGGCACCGGGCGGACCTCCTCGCCGACCGGCGTGGGTCGGACCTCGGGGACGTACGACGGCACGCCCTCGGCGGCACGCCACCCCTCGGCACCCCCGGGCGGCGACGCGGGCAGGTCGGCGGGTGCCGGGCGGGCGGCGTGCCGCTCGGGCGAGGCCGCACGGGCGCCGCTGACCTGACCCAGCGCGCGGTCGTCCTTGCGCGTGACGGGCGACCCGCTGTCGAAGCCGGCGGCGATCACCGTGACGCGGACCTCGTCGCCGAGCGCGTCGTCGATGACGGCACCGAAGATGATGTTCGCCTCGGGGTGCGCCGCCTCCTGGACGAGGCGCGCCGCCTCGTTGATCTCGAACAGGCCGAGGTCGGAGCCGCCCTGGATCGAGAGCAGGACGCCGTGCGCGCCGTCGATGCTCGCCTCGAGCAGGGGCGACGAGATCGCGAGCTCAGCGGCCTGGACCGCCCTGTCGTCGCCGCGTGCCGAGCCGATGCCCATGAGCGCGCTGCCCGCGCCCTGCATGACGCTCTTGACGTCCGCGAAGTCGAGGTTGATGAGGCCCGGGGTCGTGATCAGGTCGGTGATGCCCTGGACACCCGAGAGCAGGACCTGGTCCGCCGAGTGGAACGCGTCGAGCACCGACACCGACCGGTCGGAGATCGACAGGAGGCGGTCGTTCGGGATCACGATGAGCGTGTCGACCTCGGACCGGAGCGCGTCGATGCCCTTCTCGGCCTGCACCGAGCGCCGACGGCCCTCGAACGTGAACGGCCGCGTGACGACACCGATGGTGAGCGCTCCGAGCGACCGGGCGATGCGCGCGACGACCGGCGCTCCCCCGGTCCCGGTGCCACCGCCCTCGCCTGCGGTCACGAAGACCATGTCCGCACCGCGCAGGACGTCCTCGATCTCCTCGGCGTGGTCCTCGGCGGCGTTGCGGCCGACCTCCGGGTCGGCACCCGCCCCGAGCCCCCGCGTGAGCTCCCGGCCGACGTCGAGCTTGACGTCGGCGTCGGACATCAGCAGGGCCTGGGCGTCGGTGTTGATCGCGATGAACTCGACGCCCTTGAGGCCGACCTCGATCATGCGGTTCACGGCGTTGACGCCGCCACCACCGATGCCGACCACCTTGATGACCGCCAGGTAGTTCTGGGGTGCTGCCACGTCGGTGCCTTCCGTCGGGGGTCCAACCCTCAAGTTCAGGTAGAGGGTTAGAGTTATGTCAGATGTGCTGTCGAACGACGACGCTAGGTGCCGTCCGGCGACCCGGCAACGACCGCGTGCGCGTGTCGCGCGATCAGGAGCGGGTGATCGGCAGGGTCGGCGCCGAGACGTCGATCACCGACGCGGACCGGCCCGCCTCGGTGGCCCGGAGCGTGAGCACGACGCGCCCCTTGAGCGCCGAGCGGTCGGCGCTCCCCCACTCGACCACGGTGCCGTCGGCGAGGTCCAGGCGCACCGTGTCACGGCTGCGCGCCGAGACCCCGACGAGCTCGGCCCGGAGCTCGTCCGGGAGCTGCTCGAGCACGCCCAGCACCGCGGTGATCGTCCGCGCGTCGCCGTCGAGCGGCACGTCGACCACCGGAAGGCCCGCGGGCGGCTCCTGCGCGCTGCCCACCCGCACGCCCTCGCGGTCCAGGAGCGCGAAACCCGTCGAGGCGTCGGGGACGGCCGCGACCGGCTCGCGCGAGACCAGCACGACGCGCAGGCCGTGCGGCCAGCGTCGCGTCACCTCGGCGGCCCGCACACCGGGCACGCCCAGGACCTGCCGGCGGAGCCCGACCGTGTCCAGGCGCGGCAACGGCACGCCGTCGTAGGCGGCGACGACGTCGGTGACGTGGGTCGGCTCGACGACGGTCCCCTGCCCCTCGACGACCACCTCGTCGACGTCGAGCGCAAGGAGCGGTGAGCCGAGCAGGACCCAGCTGACGACGGCCACGGCGACCGCGACCGACCCGGCGACGACCGCGCGCCGCCGCGTGAGCCGCCGTCGCACGCGGACCCGCTCGGCGAACCGCTCGGCCGAGCGGGTCGAGACCACCGCCGGCTTCACGGGCCGCCACGCGCGGTCGGGCACCGGTGCGTGCGCCGGCTGCGTCGGGACCGCGTCGCGCGGGACCGCGCCCCGGCTCCCGTCCGGTCCGGGCGCGGTCGGGTCGTCCCCGCCCGCAGCGGCCCGTGCACCGGTCGGCGCGTCCGGCGTCGGCGTCCGACCCGGCGCGGGCGGTGGGGCGGGCCGGGACGAGCCGGGCCGCGACCAGCCCGCGGGACCGGCGGCACCTGCGGGTGGGCCGCCCGGCGCGACGCGGCGCGGCCTGGGCGGCGGTCTCACCGCGCCTCCCCGCCCCGGTCCTCCCGCACCTGCTCGAGGACGACGGGTGCCACCTCGGTGACGTCGCCGGCGCCGACCGTCAGCACGAGGTCACCCGGCCGCGCCCGCGAGCCGATCCACCGGGCGGCGTCCCAGCGGTCCGGCACGGACTGCGCCGCCGGGTGGCCCCCGGCCGTCATGCGGTCCGTGAGCAGCGACCCCGTCACGTCCGGGTCGAGGTCCTCGCGCGCCGCGTACACGTCGGTCACGACGACCACGTCGGCTGCGGAGAGGGCCGTGGCGAACTCGTCGGCGAAGGTGCGCGTCCGCGAGTACAGGTGGGGCTGGAACAGCACGAGCACGCGCCCGTGCGTGACGGACCGTGCGGCCGCGAGCAGCGCCGCGACCTCGGTCGGGTGGTGCGCGTAGTCGTCGACGACCCGGATGCCGCCGACCTCACCGCGCTCCTCGAACCGGCGCCCCGTCCCGCCGAACCGGCCGAGCCCCTCGGCCGCCGCCACGGCGTCGACGCCGAGCAGCCGGGCGACCGCCCAGGCACCCGCCGCGTTCAGCCCGTTGTGCGCGCCGGGGACCTGGAGCACGAGCTCGGCCTCGGCGCCGTCCGTCCCGCGCACGACGACGCGCCCGCCCGGGCCCTCGGGAGACCACGGCCCGACCCGGACGTCGGCGTCCGCCGACGTCCCGTACGTCACGACGGCCGTGCCCGCGGCACGCGCGCGGACGGCCAGGCGGCGCGCGCCGTCGTCGTCGGCGCACACCACGAGGTGCCCGCGCACGCGCTCGGCGAACTGCACGAAGGCGTCCTCGAAGGCCTCGCGGCTCCCGTAGTGGTCGAGGTGGTCGGGCTCGATGTTGGTGACCAGCGCGACCTCGGGCCGGTAGGCGAGGAACGAGCCGTCCGACTCGTCGGCCTCGGCGACGAAGACGTCGCCCGAGCCGTGGTGCGCCCCGCCGACGGCGTCCGCCGAGCTCCCGTCCGCCGACCGCACGGTCCCGCCGATCGCGTACGACGGGTCGAACCCGGCGTGGCCGAGCGCGACCGCGACCATGGCCGACGTCGTCGTCTTCCCGTGCGCACCCGCGACCGCGACCGCGCGTCGACCGGCCATGAGCGCGGCGAGGGCCTCCGAGCGGTGCAGCACGCGGATGCCGCGCTCGCGCGCCCGGACGAGCTCGGGGTTGGTCGGCCGGATCGCGCTCGAGACGACGAGCGTGTCGACCTCCTCGACGTGCGCCGCGTCGTGGCCGACGTGCACCGTCACGCCCACGGAGCGCAGGGCGGCCACGGCGGCGCCCTCGCGCGCGTCCGAGCCCGACACGTCCACGCCGCGCGCGCGCAGGAGCGCCGCGACCGTGGACATGCCCGCTCCGCCGACGCCCACGAGGTGCACCCGGCCGAGCGTCGTGACGTCGTTCGGCTCGCTCACCGCGCGGCCTCCTCGACGAGGTCGGCGACCCGGGCGGCCGCGTCGGTGACGCCGACCGACGCGGCGGCGCGACCCGCGGCGGCGAGCCGCTCGGCATCGGCAAGGAACGGCAGGACCTCGTCGACGACGCGCTGCGGCGTGAGGGCCTGGTCCGGGACGACGAGGCCGCCGCCCGCGTCGACGACGGGCTGGGCGTTGAGACGCTGCTCGCCGTTGCCCACGGGCAGCGGGACGTACACGGCCGGGACGCCGAGCGCCGCGAGCTCGCCGACGGTCCCCGCCCCCGCACGGGCCACGACGAGGTCGGCGACCGCGAGCGCGAGCTGCATCCGCGGGAGGTACTCGCGCACCTGGTAGCGGCCGGCGTGCTGGGTCAGGCCGTCGCGGGCGGCCGCCGCGACGGCGGCGCGCACGTCCTCGGCCTTGCCGGCACCCGTGAGGTGGAGGACCTGGACCCCCGCCGCGAGCAGCTCGCGTGCGGCGCCGGACACGGCCTCGTTGATCCGTACGGCGCCGAGCGAGCCGCCCGTGACCAGGAGCGTCGGCAGGGCCGGGTCCAGGCCGAGCTCGGCCGCGGCGGAGCGGCGCGCACCCGCGGCGTCCCGCTCACGCTCCTCGACGAGCGCGGCGACCTCGGGGCGCAGCGGGAGGCCGGTGACCTGCGCGCCGGGCAACCTCGTCCCGGGGAAGGTCACCGCGACGGCGTGGGCCCAGCGCGAACCCAGGCGGTTGGCGAGTCCGGGACGCGCGTTCTGCTCGTGGATCACCACGGGCACCCCGCGGCGACGTGCTGCGAGGTACGCGGGCGTCGACACGTACCCGCCGAACCCGACGACGACCTGCGCGCCGGACGCCTCGATGGCGGCGTCGGCCGCGTCCACGGCGTCGCGCAGGCGTCCGGGCAGGCGCAGCCACGCGGTCGTGGGGGTCCGGGGCAGCGGGACGCGCGGCACCGGGACGAGGTCGTAGCCGCGGGCGGGGACGAGCTCGGCCTCGAGCCCCTCGACCGTCCCGAGCACCACGACGGCCGTGCGGGGGTCTCGGCGGCGCAGCTCGTCGGCGACCGCGAGCAGCGGGTTGACGTGGCCGGCGGTGCCACCGCCGGCCAGCAGGACGGACTCAACCACGACGGCTCCTGGTTCGGCCGAGGACCGCGAGGGACCGGCGCACGACGGTGGGACGTGCGGACAGCGCCTCGGCCGCGCCGGGCTCCTGCCGCGCGAAGGACAGCACGACGCCGAGCGCGAGCATCGTCGTCACGAGAGCGGTGCCGCCCGCGGACACGAGCGGGAGCGGGACGCCGACGACGGGCAGCAGGCCGATCACGACCGCGATGTTGATGACGGCCTGGCCGAGCACCCACGCGCCGATCGCCGCCGTCGCGACCTGCACGAAGGGGTCGGTGTGGCGGCGGACGACGCGCGTGATCGCGACCGCCAGCACGCCGAAGAGGCCGACGACCAGCAGCGTGCCGAGCAGCCCGAGCTCCTCCCCGAGGACCGCGAAGATGAAGTCGTTGTGCGCCTCGGGCAGGTAGGACCACTTCTCCCGGCTCTCGCCCAGGCCGACACCGGTGAGGCCGCCCGAGCCGAGCGCGAGCATCCCGCGGTAGGTCTGGTAGCACGCACCGGCCTTGTCGCAGTCGGGGCTGAAGAACGCCGTGATGCGCCCGACGCGGTTCGCCGACCCGGCGGCCAGCGCGATCGCGCCGGCGACGCCCGCGGCACCGGCGACGGCGAACCACCGCAGCGGGATGCCGCCGACGAAGAACGCCCCGGCGACGAGGACCATGATGATCAGCGCGGTCCCCAGGTCGTGGCCCAGGAGGACGAAGCCGACCGCCGCCACCGCGCCCACCACGCCGGGGACCACCACGTGCTGCCACTGCGCCAGCAGGTGCCGCTTGCGCGCGAGGACCGCCGCGAGCCACAGCGCGAGGGCTAGCTTGAGGAGCTCCGACGGCTGGAACGACTGCCCGCCGACGACGATCCAGTTCCGGTTGCCGTTGACCTCCTTGCCGATGAACGGCACGAGGGCCTGCACACCCAGGAGCGCGAGGAAGGCCGGCCACGCGGCGCGCTTGTAGAGCCGCACGGGGAGCCTGCTCGCGACCCAGGCGATCGGGACGCCGAGCACCGCGTACTGGGCCTGCTTGAGGAACACCGAGTAGGCGGACGCGCCGTCGGTGGCGCTGAGCGAGTAGACGGTCGAGCTCGACAGCACCATGACGAGGCCGATGGTCACGAGCAGCGTCATCGCCCCGGCGAGCAGGTAGTAGCTCGTGACCGCGCTGTCCCACGCGCCCAGCACGGCTCCGCGCCGCGGTGCGGCGTCGACCTCGCCGAGCCGGGTCCCGACCGCCACGGTGGCCTCAGCCACGGGGCCGCAGCGCGCGGACGGCCTCGACGAAGGCGCTGCCACGGTGGGCGTAGGAGTCGAACTGGTCCATCGAGGCGCACGCGGGCGCGAGCAGCACCGTGTCGCCCGGCTGGGCGAGGCGGCGGGCCTCGGTCACGGCGCTGGTCATGACGGCAGTGTCCGTCGGATCGACGGCGACCACGGGGATTCCCGGCGCGTGTCGGGCCAGCGCGTCGGCGAGCGGCGCCTGGTCGACGCCGATGAGGACGACCGCGCGCAGGCGGTCCGACCGACGCGCGACGAGCCCGTCGAAGGCCGCCCCCTTGGCCAGCCCGCCCGCGACCCACACGACGGTCCCCGGCGCGAACCCGGCGAGCGCGGCGCTCGCGGCGTGCGCGTTCGTCGCCTTCGAGTCGTCGACGTAGGCCACGTCGTCGACCGTCGCGACGTGCTGCGTGCGGTGCTCCCCGGGACGGTACGCGCGCAGTCCGTCGCGCACGGCGGCGGCGGGCACGCCGTGCGCCCGTGCGAGGGCCGCGGCGGCGAGCGCGTTCGCGACGACGTGCGGCGCGAGGCGCCCCTCGGCGCCCGCGAGGTGCGCGAGGTCCTCGACGGTCGCGAGCTCGGCGGCGGACCTCTGGCGCGCGGGGTCGTCGACCGGGAGGTGGAACGCCCTGTCCACGAGGATGCCGTCGATCACGCCGAGCTGACCCGGCGAGGGCGCGCCGAGCGTGAACCCGACCGCCCGGGCTCCCTCGGCCACGTCGGCCTCGCGGACGAGGTCCTCGAGGACCGCGTCCTGCGTCCCGTAGACGCACGCCACCTCGGTGCGCTCGAAGATGCGGGCCTTGTCGGCGACGTACGCCTCGAACGAGCCGTGCCAGTCGAGGTGGTCCTCGGCGACGTTGAGCACCGCGGCCGCCTGCGGCGCTGTCGAGTGGGTGTGGTGCAGCTGGAAGCTCGACAGCTCGACCGCGAGCACGTCGTTCGCGGGGTCCGTCGCGGCCTCGACGACCGGCGTCCCGACGTTGCCCACGGCGGGTGCGCGCAGCCCCGCGGCGGTGAGGATCGCCGCGAGCATCCCCACGGTCGTCGTCTTGCCGTTGGTGCCCGTGAGCACGAGCCACGGGGCGGGCCCACGGCCACCTCCCCGGTCGACCCGGACGGCCCACGCGAGCTCGACCTCGCTCCACACGGGGACGCCGGCCTCGCGCGCCGCGACCAGCAGGGGGTGCGACGGCGCCCATCCCGGCGAGGCCACGACGAGGTCCGTCCTCGCGACGTCGACGTCGGCCGCGTCGGTGACGTCGGCGTCCTGAGCGCGCGCGTCGACCGTGGTGACGAGCGCACCGCGCTCGCGCAGCACGCGCGCGGCCGCGCGTCCGGAGACGCCGAGCCCCGCGACGACGACGCGGCGGCCCCGAAGGTCCGTGGCGCTCATCGCGCCACCGCGACCCACTCGGCGTAGAAGATGCCCACGCCGGCCGCCACGAAGAGCCCCGCGATGATCCAGAACCGGATGACGATGGTGACCTCGCCCCACCCGGACAGCTCGAAGTGGTGGTGCAGCGGCGCCATCTTGAACACGCGCCGGCCGGTCATCTTGAAGAAGCCGATCTGGATGACGTCGGACAGCACGACGAGGACGAAGAGGCCGCCGATGACGGCGGCGAGCACCTCGGTGCGCGACAGGATCGACAGCCCGGCGAGCGCGCCGCCGAGCGCGAGCGAGCCCGTGTCGCCCATGAAGATCTTCGCGGGCGACGCGTTCCACCACAGGAACCCGAAGCACGCCCCGGTGATCGCGGCCGCGACGACGGCGAGCTCGAGCGGGTCGCGCACCTCGTAGCAGCGCGGACCGGCCGACGCGAGGGACTCGCAGCGCTGGTTGAACTGCCACACGCACACGAGCACGTACGCGCCGAACACGATGAGCGACGTGCCGGTGGCCAGGCCGTCGAGGCCGTCGGTGAGGTTCACGGCGTTCGACCAGGCGGTGATGAGGAAGTTCGCCCAGATCACGAACAGCACGAGACCGATCGTCACGCCAGCGAACGCGAGGTCGATCTCCGTGTCGCGGATGAACGAGATGCGCGTCGAGGCGGGCGTCCGGAAGTTCTCGCTCGGGAACTGCAGCGCGGCCACCGCGAACGTCACGCCCACGAGGCCCTGGCCGACGACCTTCCAGCGTGCGCTGAGGCCCAGGCTGCGCTGGCGCGAGATCTTGATGAAGTCGTCGAGGAAGCCGACGAGGCCGAGACCGGCCATGAGGAACAGCAGCAGCAGCGCCGACGCGCTGGGCACGTTCCCGGTGATGAGGCTCGACCCGCCCCAGCCCAGCAGCGTGGCGCCGATGATGACGACGCCGCCCATCGTGGGCGTCCCGCGCTTGGTGTAGTGCGCCGTCGGTCCGTCCTGGCGGATGAACTGGCCGTACTGACGGCGCACGAGGAAGCGGATGAACAGGGGCGTGCCGAGCAGCGCGATGAGCATCGCGAGCCCGCCCGAGAGCAGGACCGCGATCATCCGGCGGACCCCCCGTGGGGGACGTCGGCGTCTGCACGCTCCCCGGCACGACGCTCGGCGACGGGCTCGGCGTCACCCGCGAGCAGCTCGCCGAGCCGCCACAGGCCCGCACCGTGCGACGACTTCACCAGGACGACGTCACCGGGCCGCAGCTCCTCGGCGAGCCAGCGCTCGGCCGTGTCCACGTCGGGCAGCAGGCACGTCTCCTCGCCCCACGAGCCCTCCTGGAGCGCGCCCAGGTGCAGCGGGCGCGCTCCCTCCCCGACGACGACGAGCCGCGACACGTCGAGGCGGACCGCGAGGCGGCCGATCTCGTCGTGCGCGCGGATCGAGTCCTCCCCCAGCTCGAGCATCTCCCCGAGCACCGCGATGCTGCGGCGTCCTCGCGCCCGCACGGCGAGCGCCTTGAGCGCGGCGCGCATCGAGTCGGGGTTGGCGTTGTACGAGTCGTCGATCACCGTCACGCCGTCGGACCGCTCGGTCACCTGCATGCGGTGCGGGCTGAGGGCGGTCGCGGCGCTCAGGCGCTCGGCGACGTCCCCGAGCCCGAGGCCGAGCGCGAGGCTCGCCGCAGCGGCCGCGAGCGCGTTCGTGACGTGGTGCTCCCCCACGAGCTCGAGCCGCACGTCCGCCTCGCCGTCGGCCGTCACGAGGCGGAACCGCGCGCGGCCCAGCTCGTCGACCGACACGTCGGCGGCCCGGACGGCCGCGCGCGGGTCCTCCCCGAAGAGCACGACCGGTCCCGGGGCGTCCGCCGCCATCGCGGACACGCGCGCGTCGTCGGCGTTGAGGACCGCGGTCCCGCCGGGCACGAGGCCGGCGACGATCTCGGCCTTCGCGCGGGCGATCGCCTCGACGCCGCCGAACTCGCCGAGGTGCGCGGAGCCGACGACCAGGACCGCCGCGACGTCGGGCGCCGCGATCCCGGTGAGGTAGGTGATGTGGCCCATGCCGCTCGCGCCCATCTCGAGCACGAGGAAGCGCGTCCGCTCGTCGGCGCGCAGCACGGTCAGCGGCAGCCCGATCTCGTTGTTGAAGGACTTCTCGGGCCACACCGTCGGCCCGCTCCCCGACAGGACCTGCGCGAGGAGGTCCTTGGTCGTGGTCTTGCCGACCGACCCGGTCACCGCGACCACCTTGAGCTCCGCGGCACGCCGCAGGCGTCCCAGCACCGCGCGCGCGAGGTCCCCGAGGGCCGTGGTGACGTCGTCGACGACGACGCACGGCAGCGCCGCCCCGTCGTCGTCCAGCACCTCGCGCGCCGCCAGCACCACCGCGGCGCCCGCGGCGACCGCCGCTGCGGCGTACGCGTGCCCGTCGACGTGCTCGCCGGGGAGCGCGACGAAGAGCGACCCCGGGGTCACGTGCCGCGAGTCGACGACCGCCGCCCCCGTCACGGTGGCCGTCGCGTCCCCCGTGGTGCGTCCGCCGACGAGGACGGCGATCTCCTCGGCGCTCAGCGCGATCACGCGCCGGCCCCGCTCGTCGGCTCGGCGGCGGCCGCACGCACGGCGGCCAGGAGGGCATCACGGTCGTTGTAGCGGTGGAACACCCCGTCGATCTCCTGCGTCGGTTCGTGGCCCTTGCCGGTCACGATGACCGTGTCCTCCGGCCGGGCGAGGTCGAGGGCGAGCCGGACGGCCCGCTCGCGTGAGTCGGACTCGTGCACGTCGCGGCCGTCGGGCCGCTCGGTGCGGACGCCCTCCAGGATCGCGGCCCGGATGCTCTCCGGCGGCTCCGAGCGAGGGTTCTCGTCCGTGACGACCAGCACGTCGGCGAGGCGCGCGGCGATCTGCCCCATGATCGGGCGCTTGCCGCGGTCACGGTCGCCGTCCGAGCCGAACACGATGACGAGCCGCCCGGGCGTGATCGGCCGCACGGCCTCGAGCGCGAGCACGAGCGCGTCCGGCGTGTGCGCGTAGTCGACGAGGCACAGCGGGAGGCGCTGGTCACGCTCGACGACGCGCTCCATGCGGCCCGGCACCCCGGGCGCGTGGGCGACGGCGTCGGCGGCGAGCTCGAGCGGCACGCCGGCGCGGTGCGCGAGGACCACCGCGATCGCGGCGTTGGAGACGTTGACGAGGCCGGGCAGCGGGCTCGCCGCACGCACGCTCTCGCCGTCCGGACCGGTCAGGGTGAACGTGGAGCCGACGCCGTCGAGCCCGATCGTCGCGTCCGTCACGCGCCAGCGCGCCGTGCGGGCGCCCGCGGAGTCCTCGCGCGTCGCGACCGTGTCGACCGGGATCTCCGACTGCGCGGCGAGCCGCAGGCCCCACTCGTCGTCGACGCACACGACCGCGCGCTTGGCGTGCTCGGGGACGAAGAGCCGCGACTTGGCGGCGAAGTAGCCGTCCATGTCGCCGTGGAAGTCGAGGTGGTCGCGCTGGAGGTTGGTGAACCCCGCGACGTCGACCGTGAGCCCGCCGATCCTGCCGAGCGCGATCGCGTGCGACGACACCTCCATCGAGCACGCCGTCACGCCGCGCTCGCGCATGAGCGCGAGCAGGCCGTGCAGCACGGGCGCCTCGACCGTCGTCCGCGGGCTCTCGACCGCGTCGTCGCCGACGCGGAGCTCGACCGTGCCGATCACGGCGGTCCGCTCGTGGACGGCGCGCAGCGCGGCGTCCACGAAGTACGTCGTCGTCGTCTTGCCGTTCGTGCCCGTGACGCCCACGAGGGTGACGTCGCGTGCGGGCTCGCCGTAGAGCCAGGCCGAGACCGCGCCCAGCAGGCGCCGGGGGTCCGGGGCGACGACGACGGGCACGTCGACCACGCCGGCGAGCGCCTCGGCCCCCGACGGGTCCGTGAGGACCGCGACCGCACCGCGGCGCACCGCGTGGTCGGCGAAGTCGGCGCCGTGGCGCCGCAGCCCGGGCAGCGCCGCGAAGAGGTCGCCCGGCTCGACCTCGGCGGACCCGACCGCGACCCCCGTGAGGACGACGTCGACGTCCGCGGGCGCGTCGAGGGAGAACTCGTGCACGAGGTCGGTGAGGTGACGGGCAGGTCGATGGGCAGGCCGCAGCCGGCCGACGGGGGGCGTCACGGGCTCGAATCTACCGTCCGGTGGTGGGGCCGCCACGCGGTCACTCCCACGTGGTGGGGAAGAGCTCCGCGGGCGCGCCGCTCGGCGGGATGCCGAGGTGCTGGAGCGAGAAGGCCGCGACCTGCGAGAACACGGGAGCCGCGACCGCACCTCCGTAGATCGACGTCTTGGGGTCGTAGAGCACGACGTTGACGGCGAGCTGCGGGTCGTCGGCGGGGACGAGCCCGATGAACGACGACACGTGCTTGATGACGCCGCCGCCCTCGAACGCCTGCGCGGTGCCGGTCTTGCCGGCGACGCGGTAGCCCGGCACGGCGCCGTTGGACCCGGTGCCGTCGACGACGGCGCTCTCGAGCATGCGCACGACCGTCTGCGCTGTCTCCTCCGAGACGACGCGCTCCGGCTCCGCGAGCTCGCTCGGCGTGAACGTCCCGTCGGGCGCCGTCGTGCCGCGGACGAGGTGCGGCTGCATCCGGACACCGCCGTTGCCGAGCGTCGCGAACACCTGCGTGTTCTGCAGCACGGTCGAGCCGACGGCCTGCCCGAAGAGCACCGCGTACTGCGAGCGCCCGTCCCAGTCGTCCGCAGCCCACAGCAGACCGCCGGACTCACCGGGCAGCTCGACGCCCGTCGTCGAGCCGAAGCCGAACTTCGACAGGTAGTCGTGGCGGACCTGGCGCGGCAGCTCCTTGCCGACCATGACCGTCCCCGTGTTGGACGACTCGGCCAGGATGCCCGTGAGCGTCAGACGCAGGTCCCCGTGCTCGTGCGAGTCCTTGAAGGGCTTGCCGCCGATGTTGGGCAGGTCGAGCAGGTAGGGCACGACGTACTGGCTGGTCGGCGTCGCGACGCCCTGCTCGAGCACCGCGGCCATCGTGATGACCTTGGCCGTCGAGCCGGGCTCGTAGACGGCACCGACCGACCGGCTGCCGCGGTCCTCCGCGGCGGTCGCGCCCGGGTCGTTGGGGTCGACCGCTCCCGAGTCGACGAGCGCGAGGATCTCCCCGGTCCGGACGTCGACGATCTCGAGCGCACCCCACTCGGCCCCGGACTCGGTGACCTTGGCGTCGAGCGTGGACTGCGCGACGTACTGGATGTCGCGGTCGATCGTGAGCTGCACGTCGTGCCCGTCGACCGCGGGCTCGAGGGCCTGCTCACCCGTCGGGATCCGCTGGCCGCGCGCACCCTGCTCGTACGTCTGCGAGCCCGCGCGCCCCGCCAGCAGGTCGTCGTACACGAGCTCGATGCCGGCCTGGCCCTCGTCGTCCGCACCGACGAAGCCCAGGACGTTGCCCCCGGTGCTCTCGGCCGGGTACGACCGGTCCGACGTGCGCTCGCCCGAGACGCCCGCGACGCGTCGCGCCGCGACCTCCTCGTAGACCTCCGGCAGCACGTTCTTGGCGAGGTAGACGAAGCCGCGCTTCTCCTCGCCGCCCCACAGCACGGCACCGACCTCGCCCGCGGGCATGTCGAGCAGCTCGGCGAGCTCGGCCGCCTTCTCGGCCGCCTTCTCCGGCGTCTTGAGCGCCGCCACGACCTGCTTCTGGTTGACCACCACGTTCCAGCGCTCGACCGACGAGGCGAGCACCTCGCCGTTGCGGTCGAGGACCTGACCGCGCGCGCCGGGGATCTCGACCGTCGTGAGGCGCCCCGAGTACGCGAGGCCGGCGTAGGTGCCGCCGGCGATTCCCTGGACCTGGACGAGCCGTCCGGCGAGCACGACGAGCAGGACGAGGACGAGGCCCAGAGCGACGCGCTGGCGCAGGGGCGGCGCCCCGACCCGGGGTCCGCGCGGCGTCGCCAGGGTGCCGCTCGCGTCACCGTCGGTCAGGGCGGGGCGGACGGTGCGTGCGGCGTCACGTGGCGGACCGCTGCGGACCGGACCACGCGCGGGACGGGAGGCTGCGGTGCCGTCGGCGCGCCGCGCACCGGCACGCTCGGCGGCACCCGTGCGCGAGGACCGCTCGGCCGCGGTCGTCGCCCGCCCGGACACCACGCGGGAGGACGGCACGACGCGTCCGCGCTCGCCGTCGGGTGCGGCGCGACGCGTGGTCGACCCGGCGGCGCCGCGGCTCGTCCGCTCCGCACGGGTCACCTGCTCGGCGCGGCCCGTGCCGTCCGTCCGGACCGGGGCGCGCACGGGCCCCGCCGCACGGGGCGCGGGTCCGGGACGAGGTGGCACGCGACCGATGGTCCCCCGGGGACCGGCTGCCTCGGTGGTACGACGCGCCGGGGACGCCTCACCCGTCCGACCCCGCGCGTCACCCCCACGGCGCGGGTCGCGGCTCATCCGCCCGCTGGGGTCGGGTTGCCGAGGACCGCGCCGTCCGACAGGCGGAGGTAGCCGCCGCCCGTCGAGGGCACCATGCCGAGGCGCTGCGCGGCCTCGGCGATCTGCGCGGGCGAGCTCACGTGCTCGAGCTCGGTCAGCAGGCGCTGCTGCTCCTGGGCGGACTGCGCGAGGTCGCGCTGGAGCGCGAACCGGTCGTACTCGCCCTGCGCCATCGAGGTGTTGAGCAGCAGCGTGCCGAGCAGGGCCGCCCCGAGCAGCCCCATGCACAGCACGACGAAGGGCGTCCGGGTCCGCGCGTGGGCGGGCGGTGCGACGACGCGCAGGCGCGGCCGCGCCGTGGGCTGGGGTACCGGCTGGGGCGCCGGCGTCGCCGGGCTGCGCAGCGGTGCGGCCTGCGCGGTCCCGCCCGGTCGGGTCCGCGCAGCGGCGACGGCGCTCATGCGGCCCACCCGCGCAGGTGGGCGGGCGTGGGCCGGAGGCGCTCGGCGGCGCGCAGCCGGACCGGCGTCGAGCGTGGGTTCACGGCCTGCTCCTCCTGCGACGCCCGCTCGGCGCCACGCGTCAGGAGCCGCAGGAACGGCTCGTGGGTCTCGGGGACGACGGGCAGGCCCGCGGGGGCGCTCGTGGTGGCTCCGACGGCGAGCGTGCGCTTGACCAGGCGGTCCTCGAGCGACTGGTACGCCATGACGACGATGCGGCCGCCGACCGCGAGGCTCTCGACCGCAGCCGGCAGCGCGCGCTCGAGTGCGGCGAGCTCGCCGTTCACCTCGATGCGCAGCGCCTGGAACGTGCGCTTGGCGGGGTTGCCTCCCGTGGCACGGGCGGCCGCGGGGATCGCTGCGCGCACGACGTCGACCAGCTCGGACGTGCGCGTGAGCGGGCGGTCGGCGCGCAGGCGGACGACCCGCTGGGCGATCCGGTGCGCGAAGCGCTCCTCGCCGTACTCGCGCAGGACGCGCGCGATCTGCGCCTCGTCGTAGGTCGCGAGCACGTCGGCCGCCGTCGGGCCGCCCGACGGGTCCATCCGCATGTCGAGCGGCGCGTCGTGCGCGTACGAGAACCCTCGCTCCACCTCGTCGAGCTGGAGCGAGGAGACGCCGAGGTCCATGAGCACTCCCTGCACGGCACCGTCGGCGAGCCGGTCGACGACCTCGCCGACGGCGTCGTACACGCAGCGCACGGGCGTGAACCGGTCGCCGAAGCGCTCGAGCCGGGCCCCGGCGAGGCGCAGCGCGTCCGGGTCGCGGTCCAGACCGACGACGCGCAGTGCGGGGAAGCGCTCGAGGAGCGCCTCGCTGTGCCCGCCCATGCCCAGGGTCGCGTCGACGAGCACGGCGCCGGGCTGCGCCACGGCGGGCTCGAGGAGCTCGACGCACCGGTCGAGGAGCACGGGCACGTGCCGCTCTGCCGCGGGGCGGACGTCCTCTGCCATGTCACCTCCCTGGTGCGGTGTCGTCGTGCTGGTCCGGTCGTCCCGGTCCGGTCCGTTCTCGTCCGGTCGTGCTGGTCGGCACCCGCGCCGGGTGCCCGTCCTCGTCGTCGGCCGGGCGGCCCTCCACCGCCCGGCCAGGTCTCCCTCCGCGGCCCCTCGGACGCCGGGGAAGTGCGTCGGAGCGGGCGGGGAGAGACCTCGCCGTGCGGGGGCGTGCGCCGCCGCGTCAGAAGGCGCCGGGGAACACCTCCTCGGCGGTGTCGGAGTACGCGGTGATCTGCTCCTCCAGGTACGTCTCCCAGGCGGCCGCGTCCCAGATCTCGACACGCGTCCCCGCCCCGATGACGGCGACGTCGCGGTCGAGGCCGGCGTACGCGCGCAGCGGTGCGGGGATCGAGAGCCGACCCTGCTTGTCGGGCACCTCGTCGTGCGCGCCCGAGAGGAAGACGCGCAGGTAGTCCCGCGCCTGCTTGCTCGTCACCGGCGCCTGCCGGATCTGCTCATGCATGCGCTGGAACTCCGTGACCGGGAAGACGAAGAGGCAGCGCTCCTGCCCCCGCGTCATGACCAGGCCCGTCGACAGCTGCGGCCGGAACTTCGCGGGGAGGATCAGCCGCCCCTTGTCGTCCAGCCGCGGCGTGTACGTGCCCAGGAACGGGCTGTACGCGCCCGAGCCGGTCACGTCGACGGACACCGAGCACCCCCGTCCCCTTCCGACCGCGGTGAGCCCACGGCTCCCCAGTGCCCCCCACTTTACTCCACACTCCTCCACCTGGCGAGGGAGGCGACCCCAGTTTTCACCCGTTCGCCTGCGACGTCGCAGGTCAGAGCCGGTGGAGCCAGGTGGAGCAACGTGCCGCGCCGGGTGCGGCGCGACGTCGCCGACGACCTGCCGATCACCTGGCTGCCGCGGGGGCAGTCGGCGCGCCGTTCGGGCGCCCACGCACGGGACGGGGAGCGAAGGGCCTGGTGAAGGGCCTGGTGGGGGGCCTGCTCGGGGTCAGGTCGAGGCCCGGTCCGGTGCGGCGCGCCGGGCTCACCGGGCGGACGGGGCGGGCGAGGTGGAGGGATGTGGAGGTCGGCGCGAGGCACGCCGACGGGCCGGCCGCGTGCCGAGCGGCTGGGCGCTCCGCGTCCGCCGCGTGCACCCGCTGGCGCACGGGTGCGCCGACCGGGTGCACGCGGCGGGCGGGCCTCCAGGTCACCGACGCGGGCACCCGCTGCGTCGTCGCACGCGAGGCCCTCGGTCACCTAGGCTCGTGCCACCGGCGACGAAGAGGTGACCATGGTCCACGCCCTGCCCACGCGCGAGGAGATCGACGACGTGGCGGAGACCGCCGCCGCGATCCGCGCGGCCATGGAGACGGTCATCTCCGGCCGGCCGGACCTCGTGCGCCTGACCGTCACCGTCCTCATGGCGGAGGGTCACCTGCTCGTCGAGGACGTGCCCGGTGTCGGGAAGACCACCCTCGCGAAGGCCCTCGCCCGGTCGGTCGACTGCACCGTCGGACGCATCCAGTTCACGCCGGACCTGCTCCCGACGGACCTGACCGGCGTCACGATCTACCGCGCCGAGCTGCACGAGTTCGAGTTCCGGCCCGGACCCGTGTTCGCGAACGTCGTCATCGGCGACGAGATCAACCGCGCGTCGCCCAAGACCCAGTCCGCGCTGCTCGAGTGCATGCAGGAGGCGCAGACCACGGTCGACGGCACCACCTACGCGCTCCCCCGGCCCTTCCTCGTGGTCGCGACGCAGAACCCGGTCGAGATGGAGGGCACGTACGCGCTCCCCGAGGCCCAGCGCGACCGGTTCATGGCCCGGCTGAGCGTCGGGTACCCGTCGCGCGAGGCGGAGGTCGAGATGCTCGAGCGCCAGGAGGCCGCCGACCCCCTCGGCCACCTCGAGGCGGTCGCCGGCATCGCGCACGTCCAGCGCATGATCGACGTCTCGCGCCGGCTCTACGCCGCTCCCAGCGTCAAGCAGTACGTCGTCGACCTCGCGGACGGCACCCGCAACGACCCGATGCTGCGCCTCGGCGCGTCGCCGCGTGCCGCGATCCAGCTGCTCCGCGCGGCCAAGGCCTTCGCAGCCGCAGCCGGCCGCGACCACGTCCTGCCCGACGACGTGCAGGAGCTCGCCGAGCCGGTCCTCGCCCACCGGCTCCTGCCCAGCACCGAGGCCCGCCTGTCGGGGCACAGCGTCTCGGACACCCTGCGCGCCGTCGTCGCGCGCACGCGGGTCACCGGGACCGCACGCGACGCCCTGCCGGGCCGCCGCGCGACGGGCTGATGGCCACGCGTGCCACGCGGCTCACGTCGCGCGGGCTCGGGCTCCTCGGCGGCGGCGCGGGGCTCCTCGTCCTGGGCGTCCTCGCCGGGGTGACGGCGCTGGTCCAGGTCGGGGCGCTCCTCCTGCTCACCGTCGGCGTCAGCACGGCGCTGCTCGTCCTCACCGCGCGGCACCACGCCCGCGGCGGGCTGTCCCTCACGCGTCGGATCCTCCCCCACCCCGTCGAGGAGGGCTCGGCCGCCACCGTCGAGGTCGAGCTGCTCGCGACGCGCTCGGGGCGGACGGCACCCCGCGTGGACCGCCTCACCATCGCGGAGCGGGCCTCGCGGGAGCTGTCCGACGGCGGCCCCCTGCGCGCCAGGGTCCGCCGCTCACGGGACCGGCTGCGCCTGGACTACCCGATCACGCCGGTCCGGCGCGGCCGCTGGCCGGTCGGGCCGGTCCAGCTCAGCCGCGAGGACCTCTTCGGCGTCGCGCACTGGTCCGGGCCGGTCGGTGAGCCCGCGCTGGTCGCCGTCCGGCCCGCCATCAGCCGGCTCGCGCTGTCGTCGTCCGCGCTCGCGAGCGACGTCGACCGCGCGGCGCTGGGCGCCCGGAGCCCCGCGGCCGACGACACGTCGCTGCGTGACTACCGCTCGGGCGACGACCTGCGGCGCGTGCACTGGCGCAGCAGCGCGCGCCGCGGCCAGCTCGTCGTCCGCCAGGACGAGCGCTCGGGCCGCCGGCCCGCGACCGTCGTGCTCGACCTCCCGCAGCACGGCCCGACCGGCGAGTGGTCGATCCGCGTCGCGGCCTCCGTCGCGGTCGGCCTGGCGGAGGCGGGTCACCACGTCCGGCTGCTCGGGGGCGACGTCCTCGGCGTCGTGCCCGACCACCATCGCGCCGGGACGGGCACCGCGGCCGCCGAGAGCCTTCTCGACCAGACCGTCGACCTGTCGATGCCGCACTCGCCCGGCCAACGGCTCAGCTGGCTCGCGACCGCGGTCGACACGCTCCACGCCGACGGCGGCGGCGCCGAGCTCGTGTTCGCCGTCGTGGGCGAGCTCGAGCCGGGCGTCCTGGCCTCCCTCGCGCGGACCGGTGAGGTGACCCACGGCTGGGCCATGGTGCGCACGTCCGAGACCGGTGAGGCGGTCGCGTCGCCCGACGCGCAGCGCACCGCCGAGCGCCTGCGTCGCGCGGGGTGGACGGTGTGCCTCGTCCGGCCGGGCGAGGACGTCGCCACGTGCTGGCAGCGTCTCCTCACGGCCGACGACCGCGTGGTGGCGGCGCGATGAGCCCGCGGACCGCACCCTCGGGGGCACGCGCGTGGGTCGCGTGCGGGGTCGTCGCCGTCGGCGTGCTGAGCGGCGCGTCGACGATCAGACCGCTCGTCCAGCCGGGCGACTGGTTCCGCACGACCGTCCTCACCGTGCTCGCCGTGGCCCTGGCGACGGCCGTCGCGCGCGCGCTCACGCGGTCCCGGCTCGCTCCGACGGCGTGGGGCACCGGGGCGGCGCTCGTCGTGGTCGCCGCGCTCTTCACCGGGCCCGGCCGGCTGACGCTCCCGCTGCCCACGCTCGAGACGATCCGGACCCTCCAGCGGGTCGTCGCCTCGGGGGCCCAGGAGATCGGCGCTGGCTACATCCCGGTCCCGCCGACGCGCGGCGTCGAGCTGCTCGTGGTGGCCGGTGCCCTCGCGGCGTTCCTCGTCGCCGACGCGCTCGCGGTCGGGCTGGGCCGCGCGGGCCTCGCGGGGCTCCCGCTCGCCGGCATCTGGTCCGTCGTCCTCGTCTTCGAGGAGCGGCCGTCCTTCGTCGCGCTCCTCCTGGGCGGCACGTCGTACCTCGTCCTGCTCGCGCTGACTCGTCCCGCCCGGCACCGCGCGCGCGGCGACACCGCCGGCGACGGCGTGCTGGTCGCCGGTGCGGCGGCCGTGGTCACGGTCGCGGCCCTCGTGGTCGCGCCGACGGCCGCGGCGCTGCCCTTCTGGGGGGCGCTCGACCTGCCCACGACGTGGGGCGAGGGGGCGTCGGGCACCGGGCCGGTCGAGCTGTCGGTGGACCTGGACATGCGCGAGAGCCTCGGGGACCGCTCCGACCGGCCCGTGCTGGCCTACACCGTGGACGGGCCCGCGCCCGGACCGCTGCGCCTCTACACCCTGACGACGTTCGACGGCGTGCGCTGGCTCGGCGAGCGCGGCGCAGGTGACGCGCGCGACGCCGAAGGTCCTCTGTGGCCCGACGGCCGCGGACGCGACGTCCTCGAGCAGGCCCAGGACGACGACCGGCTGTCGGTCGTCCGTGTCGAGGTCGGCGCCCTCGACCAGGACCGCCTCCCGCTGCCCATCGAGCCGAGGTCGGTCGAGGTCGACGGCGACGACTGGTCGTACGACCCCGTGCGCGACGAGGTCTCGGCCGAGGGCACGACGACGCGCGGTCTCACGTACGAGGTCGTGACCGCGCAGCGCGACCTCAGCGAGGAGGCGCTCCAGGCCGACGGCGCGGCGCCCGTCGGCGGCGCGTCCGAGTACCTCCTCCTCCCGTCGACGTCCTTCGCCGACGACGTCGCGGCGGTCGCCCGCGAGGTCACCGCGCAGGCGCAGACCGACTACGACCGCGCGGTGGCGCTGCAGACCTACCTGCGCGACGGCTCGCTCTTCCGCTACGACACCGACGTCCCGGAGCCCGTGACCGACGACGCCGTGTGGGACTTCCTCACCGCGCGGACCGGCTACTGCGTGCAGTACGCCACCGCGTTCACCGTCATGGCACGTCACCTCGGCCTGCCGACCCGCATGGGTGTCGGCTTCCTGCCAGGCCGGGCGTCGACCGGCGAGCGCGGCCGGTACGTGGTGACCGGGCGGCTCGCCCACACGTGGCCCGAGGTGTGGTTCGAGGGCGCAGGCTGGGTGCGGTTCGAGCCGACCCCCGCGGTCCAGACGGGGGCTCCGCCCGCGTACGCCGATCCTCTCGCCGGGGAGTTCCAGACCGCGGAGCCGCAGCTCCCGACCGCCGGCGCGACGCCGGGCGCACCCGTGACGCCGTCGGCCGCCCCGAGTCGAGCCCCCGTGCAGCAGGGTGAGGTCGCGCTCGGCGGCGCGCGGGTCCCGCTCGTGCTGGTGCTCGTCGTCGCGGGCCTGCTCGCCGTCGGCACGGTCGCGGGTGCACTGACCGTCGGCCGCCGCCCCGCGGGGACCGAGCCGGTCGGGCCGGAACCCGCGTGGGAGCGTCTCCGTGCCCGGTGCGCCGCAGCGGGAGTCACGTGGAGCGACGCGACGACACCCCGTCAGGCGGCCGGTGTCCTCCGGAGCGCCTGGGCGGACCGCGCGGGCCCCGGGCCCGAGGAGGCGCTGCGGGGGCTCGTCGCCGCGGTGGAGAGCGCACGCTGGGCCCCCGAGCCGATGTCGTGGGACGCCGAGACGCTCGAGAGGTGGGTCGCCGACGCGGTCGCGCCGCTCATGACCGCCGACGACCGGGACCCCGGCGACGACCGGGCGGGACCCGTCGGCGCGGGCGCCGCGCACGGCGGGGGGCGCTGACCCGGAGCTCGCTGGGCGACCTGACAGCCTCGCGGGGATCGGGTGGTGGACGCGGCCGATCCCCAGCCGCGGAGGAAACGTGCGGCGGCCCGACAGCTCCGTCCCGCGAGCGAACCGACCCGTCGGGTCGAGCCCTCACCGAGGGCAGGCGTCCGGAGCTGCGACCTGGGCGGTCGCGTCAGGTGTGCGCCGGGTCAGACGGCGTCGAACCCCGGGCGTGCTCGCCCGTCCGCGCGGGCTCAGCGACCGCGCTCGTCCCGACGACGCTCCCATCGTGCCTCCATGCGCTGCACGAAGGACTGGTTGCGCGAGGCCTTCGGCGTCGTCCCCGGCCGACGCACCGTCCCGTCACGGCCGACGACACCGGTCGGCCCCGAGCGCCTCGGCGGGCTGAAGGCGAGCACCGCGGACACGAACATGACGATGAAGCCGAGGACGCCCACGATCGGGTTGCTCGTGGCGGCGCCGACGACCAGGACGGTCAGTCCGACGACGGCGCCGAGCCCGACCAGCACCCACCGACGAAGCCCGCTCGAGGCGCGCCCCTGGAACGTGTTGACCAGCTTCGGGTCGTCAGACGAGAGCTGCCGCTCCATCTGTTCCAGTACGCGCTGCTCGTACTCGGACAGAGGCATCACTACCTCCGTGCTGCCGGTGGGGACGGGGACCACCTCAGGATAGGTCCCGTTCCTGCGATGTGGTAGTTGAGCGGGCTCCGGCCACCCGGTCGTGTGCCCCGCGCGTCCGCGCCGCGGTGCGGCCGTCAGGGAGATCCGTGACGTCGGTCGAACCCGCGCCCTCGCCGAGGTGGCCCGTCCCGTGGTCGGTGCGGGGGGCGGTGGCGGCGTCGGGCACGGTAGATCGCGACGGTCCGACCAGCGCCGCGGGTGCGAGGGCGGTCACGCCGAACCGCTCGCGGACCGCGTCCATGGCGACCTCGGCGCGTCGACGCGCCGGGGATGCGTCGTCGACCGCCTCCTCCAGGGTGACCTGCCGCGCCGACCGCTCCGTCAGCCCCTCGGCGCGGACGCCCACGAGCCGGACACGTCGCCCACGCAGGTCGGCCGAGGCGAGGAGCTCCCGGGCCACGAGGTGGAGCTCGCGCGCGACGTCCGTCGGGACCGGCAGCGTCCGGGACCGGGTCGACGTCGTGAAGTCCTCGGTGCGGACCTTGAGCGACACGGTGCGCCCGACGAGGCCCCGCGACCGCAGCTGCGCGGCGCACCGGTCGGCGAGCGACAGCAGGTGCGCGTCGAGCCGCGCGAGGTCATCCGTGTCGTGCGGGAGCGTGACCTCCGCGCCGATGCTCTTCTCGACGCGCTCGGGGACCACCGGCCGAGGGTCGCGCCCCCAGGCGAGGTCGTGCAGGTGGGCGCCGGACACGCGCCCGACGGCCCGCGCGAGGGTCGCGACGTCCGTCTCGGCCAGCTGCCGCACGGAGGTGATGCCCCACCGGGCGAGCGCCTCCCGCGTCCTGTCCCCCACGCCCCACAGCGACTCCACGGGCAGCGAGTGGAGGAGCTCGACCGTCGCGGCCCGCGGGACGAGCAGCACGCCGTCGGGCTTCGCCAGGCCCGACGCGAGCTTCGCGACGAACTTCGTGGGCGCGATCCCGACCGAGCACGTGAGGTCGAGCTCCTCGAGCACGCGGCGCCGCACGAGGTCGGCGATCGCCGTCGGGCGGCCCAGGCGCCGCCGGGCACCCGACACGTCGAGGAAGGCCTCGTCGACGCTCACCTGCTCCACGACGGCCGTCATGTCGCGCAGCACGCCCATGACGACCCGCGACGCGGCGCGGTACGCGTCGTGGTCGGGCGGGACGACCACCGCCTGCGGGCACAGCCGCCGGGCCTGCGCCATGGGCATCGCGGAGTGGACGCCGAAGGCCCGCGCCTCGTACGTCGCGGCGAGGACCACGGACCGCCCCTCACCACCGACCACGACCGGCCGCCCCCGCAGGTGCGGCCGTCGCGCGAGCTCGACGGATGCGAAGAACGCGTCCATGTCGACATGGAGGATCGTGCAGCCGTCGTCGTCGTCGCCCCAGTCCCGGCGGACGTGGACGGGTGGTCGGCGGCTCATGCGCCCATCCTGCCGTCAGGACGCGCGGGCGACGCGGTCCGCACCGGACCACGTCGCGACGACTCCCCGCACGGCGTCCTGGAACTCCTCGGCCGCAGCGACCGCGGTGTCGGCACGCTCCTCCGGCACGTCGTCCGCACGTCCCGCCTCGACCGCCGCGCGCAGCGCCGCGCCGCCCGCGAACCACGCGGCCTGCGCCGCCAGCTCGGGGGCCGCGTCGGCGACGAGCTCCCACACGGGGCGCGGCCTCGTGCGGCGCGCAGGACGCGGGGCGAGCTCGAGCACCGCGGCACCGGCGCGGAGCGCGGCCAGGTGCGCGTGGACGAACCGCGCGGCCGGCTCGGGCGACAGCTGGGCGGCGACGAGCTCCTCGTCGCTGCGTCGCAGGAGCGCCTCGACCGAGGCCGGCACCTGCGTGCGCGCGCCCGCGTGCTGGGAGGACGCGCCGCCCACCGAGCGCAGTCCGCTGCGCGTCGTCGGCCGGCGCGCCGCCGTCCCGGTCGTCCGCGTCGTCGCTGTCAGCACGGCCACCACCTCCTGCCTCATCATCGAACACACGTTCGAACGTCGTCAAGTCCCCGCTACCGTACGACCGTGCACCGACACCACCGCGACGACCGACGTCACGCCCGCAGCGCGCGCGCCCCCCTGCCCGTCGGCCCGGTCGCGACCGACACGGGGACGGTCGAGCTCTCGACCGACCGCTCGCACCCGTCGTCGGTCACGGTCCTCGTCAACGGCGTCCCGAGCTCGCACCTGGACCTGGACGACCCCACCTACCTCGAGTTCGAGTACATGCAGCACATGGCGGTCCTCGTCGACGCGCTGGCGCCAGGCCCGCTCGACGCGGTGCACCTCGGCGCCGCGGCCTGCACCTTCCCCCGGTGGGTCGAGGCGACGCGGCCGGGGTCGCGCCAGCTCGCGGTCGACGTCGACGCACGACTGCTCACGCTCGTCCGCGAGTGGTTCGCACTCCCCCGCTCACCCGCGCTGCGGCTGCGCGCGGGCGAGGCGCGGGAGGTGCTGTCCCGCCTGCCCGACGCGTCGGCCGACCTGGTCGTCCGCGACGTGTTCGCGCACGACTCCACACCGGGGCACCTCACGACGCGCGGGTTCGTCGAGCAGGTGGCGCGCGTCCTGCGGCCAGGGGGTCTCTACCTCGCCAACTGCGCCGACCGGCCACCCCTCGCCCTGGTCCGCGAGGAGCTCGCCACAGCCGGCTCCGTCATGGACGTCGTCCTGGTCGCCGAGCCGGGTCAGCTCAAGGGACGCCGGTACGGGAACCTCGTCCTCGGGGCGACCGTCCGGCCCCCGGTGCCGCACGGCGTGGGGCAGGGCCGTCCCGCGGACAGGTCCGGCGCCCCCGCCACGCAGCCGCCGCGCGGCGGAGGGCCACCGGCGCTCGACGGCGCGGCGACCGCACGTGCGCTCCGGACGCTCGCCGTCCCCGCGACCCTCCTGGCCGGCGACGAGCTGCGGGCGTTCGTCGGGAGGGCGCGCGTCCGCGTCGACCCGCCCGCGCCCGAGCCGTCCGGACGGGGACCGCAGGATCCGGACGGCGGGAACGCCTGACCGCACGACGACGGAGGCCGCACCCCCATCGGGGTGCGGCCTCCGTCGTGGTCAGGTGCGTCCGGTCAGAGCGGGCGGACCTTCTCGGCCTGCGGACCCTTGGGGCCCTGGGTGATCTCGAACTCGACCCGCTGGGCCTCCTCGAGCGTCTTGTAGCCCTGCGTCTCGATCGCCGAGTAGTGCACGAAGACGTCGGCACCGCCGCCGTCCTGGGCGATGAAGCCGTAGCCCTTCTCAGCGTTGAACCACTTCACAGCACCCTGCGCCATGCTCGTCCTGTCCTTCTGTCCGTCCGGGGACGTCGTGACCGTGCCCTGTGCCCGGTCGTCCTGTCGCACTCCGCGTCCGACGTCCTGCCCCGGCGGGCCAGGTACTGACGAGGGCAGAGCCCTGGGTCATGCGTTCGTCCGTCATGCAACGGCCGTAGTGTGGCACGCAACACTCCCGTGGCGCCATAGCCCCCGACGGGCCGTTCACCCGCCCGCCACGCCCACGAGCAGGGCGTTCACCCGGACGAGCGCCGCAGCCCCGACCGCCCGGCGGTGCCGCGCCGGCGCGCGAGCGCCTCCCGCAGCGGAGGCACGACCACGCCCTGCGCGGCCATCGCACGCCGCGTCAGGCGACGCGACACGAGCACCCCGACGACGCCCACGAGCCACGGCAGCGCGAGCGCCCCGAACGCGGGCCGGAACGCGTCGAGGGACAGCGCGGCGGCACCCGCGGACTCGGCCAGGTCGAGGACGACGCCGACGCCGAGGATCGAGACGACCGCCGTCGAGAAGCCGCCGACGTTGACCACCCCGGTCGCCGTCCCGAGCCGGTGCGACGCGTTCGACGTCCGGGCGTAGTCGAACCCGATCGCCGACCCGGGACCACCCACCCCGAGCACGACGACGAACAGCGCGAGGAGCCACAAGGGGCTCGGGCCCGGGTGGACGAGGACGGCCGCCCACGCCATCGCCACGGCGACCGCGATCGCGAGGACCATCCAGGACCGGCGCAGCGGGTGGCGACCGGTGAGGACCCCGATGACGGGACCCGCGAGCATCGCCGCGACCACGTTGAGGGTCAGCAGGGTGCCCGCCTCGGCGGGGGTCCTCCCCTGCGCCACGGTGAGGAACGGGAACCCCCAGAGCAGCACGAAGACCGTCGTGGAGAACTGCGTCACGGCGTGCGACCAGAACCCCAGCCACGTCCCGGGTGTGCGCAGCACCTCGCGCAGCGGCGCCGCGAGGCCTCGCGGCACGGGCGGCGCCTCGGCACCGGGCGGACGGTCGCGGACCGCCACGGCCACCCCGACCGCGGCGAGCACGCCGACCGCACCCATGCCGACGAACGCCGCGGTCCACCCCGCGAGGTGCAGCACGCCCGCGAGGGGGATCGCCGCGGCGACCTGGCCGAGCTGGCCGACGAGCCCGGTGAGCTGGGTGTAGAGCGGGACGCGACGCGCGGGGAACCACACCGCGACGAGCCGCAGCACCGAGATGAACGTCGCCGCGTCCCCCGCGCCGATGAGGACCCGTGCGACGTAGGCCGGCCCGAGGTCGGTCGCGAAGGCGAGCAGCAGCTGGCCGGACGCCATGAGCAGGGCTCCGCCGGCGACGAGCCTGCGCGAGCCGAGACGGTCGAGCAGGAGGCCCATCGGGACCTGGAGCGCCGCGTAGACCGCGAGCTGCACGACCACGAAGGTCGACAGGACCGTCGCGGTCACGTCGAAGCGCTCGACGGCGTCGACCCCGGCCACGCCGAGCGAGGTGCGGTGCAGGACGGCGACGACGTACGCGACGAGCGAGACGCCCCAGACGACCGGGGCACGCACGGCCACGCGCCCCCACGAGGCGGGCGGGCGGCCGCGGGGCCGACCCGGTCGCGTCACCGCTCGGGTCCGTCGCCGCCCTGCTGCTGCGCCAGGAAGCGCTCGAACTCGGCGCCGATCTCGTCGGCCGTGGGCAGGTCGCGCTGGTCGGCCAGCAGGTTCGGCCGCTCGATCGCACGCGCGAACGAGTCGTACTGCTCCTCGAGAGCGCGGACGACGGCCTCGACCTCGGTCGAGCCCGCCACCTGGCGTTCGACCTCGGCGAGCGCCTCGCGCGCCGGGGCCTCGAGCGCCGCGGAGCCGAGCTCGAGGCCCGTGGCCCGCTCGACGTGCTCGAGCGCGACCTGCGACGCACGCGGGAACGGCGACTGCGCGAGGTAGTGCGGCACGTGCACCGCGAAGCCCATCGCGTCGTGCCCGGACTGGCCGAGCCGGTACTCCAGCAGCGCGCTGACGCTCGCGGGGACCTGGACCGTGCCGAACCACGACGTGTGGTCGGCGACGAGGTCCGAGCGCGTCGCGTGCGCCGTCACGCCGAGCGGCCGGGTGTGCGGCACGCCCATCGGGATCCCGTGCACGCCGACGGTCAGCGGCACCGCGAAGCGCTCCACGAGCGATCGCACCGCGGCGACGTACCGCTCCCACTGCACGTCCGGCTCGGTCCCGTGCAGAAGCAGGAACGGCACGTCCTCGCCGTCGCGGACCACGTCCACGCGCAGCTCGGGCTCCTCGTACCCCGCCCAGTGGTCGCCGTCGAACGTCATCGCCGGTCGCCGCGACCGGTAGTCGAGCAGCAGGTCGACGTCGAACGTGGCGAGGCGCTGGGTCTGCAGGTGCTCGACGAGGTGCTCGGCGATGCCCTGGCCGGCGTTGCCCGCGTCGACGAACCCGCGGACGACGTGCACCAGGACGGGACCGGGCCCGTCACCCGTGCGCGTCGCGAGCTCGCGCGCGACGTCCTCGTCGACCGTGACGATCGTGCTCAGGTCGTCCATCGCTCCTCCGATGTCGGGGGACTGTCCTGCGGAGGGAACGCCGCCGCCCGACCCCGCATTCCCGCCCCCCGCTCCGGGACGGCGCGCCGCTCCCGGCACCGCCGGGGCGCCCTCGTCGTCCGGGCGGGTCAGTGACGCGGCAGGCGCACGACGGAGACGAAGAAGTCGTCGATCTGCCGCACGACCTCGATGAAGCGCGAGAAGTCGACGGGCTTGGTCACGTAGGCGTTCGCGTGCAACGAGTAGCTGCGCAGCACGTCCTCCTCCGCCTCGGAGGTCGTGAGGACGACGACCGGGATGCTCCGCAGCTTCTCGTCCGTCTTCATGGCCGCGAGCACCTCGCGTCCGTCCATCCTCGGCAGGTTGAGGTCGAGCAGGACGAGGTCCGGGGTGGGGGCGTCGGCGTAGCGGCCCTCCTGGCGCAGGTACTCCATCGCCTCGGCGCCGTCGCTGACCACCGCGAGCCGGTTCGCGACCTTGTTCTCCTCGAACGCCTCGCGCGTCATGAGGACGTCGCCCGGGTCGTCCTCCACGAGCAGAACGTCGATGGGTGCCTGGTCGGCCATGTCAGTCGTCCTTCCTGTCGCCTGCGGCGACGGGCTCGGTCGCGGCGCGCGCGGCGGGCGCCGACGCCTCGGTCGGCGCGGTGCGCGCCTCGGTGTGCGTGTCCGTGGGGGCGTCGGCGCGCTCCTGCGTCGGCGGGGTCGCGGGGGTGCCCTCGTCATCGGCGTCCGACTCGGCACCCGCGGACGAGCCGCGCACGGCGGGGTCCGCCGGGAGCTCCCACCGGATGGTCGTCCCCTCCGACGCGTCGGTGTCGATCCAGATGTGGCCGCCGTGGTACTCGACGATCTTCTTGCACAGCGCGAGGCCGATGCCCGTCCCCTCGTAGACGTCCTTGGGGTGCAGCCGCTGGAAGATCACGAACACCCGCTCGGCGTACTGCGGGTCGATGCCGATGCCGTTGTCGGAGCACGCGAACCGCCAGCGGTCCTCGACGCGCTCCGCCGTGATGCGCACGTGCGGGGCGCGGTCGGGGTGGCGGAACTTCAGCGCGTTGACGACGAGGTTCTGCACGAGCTGGACGAGCAGCGGCTCCTCGCCGCGGACCGTCGGCAGGTCGACGCCCTCGACGGTCGCACCGGTGCTCTCGACGACCTCGTCGACCAGGCCCGTCACGCGGTCGAGCACCGCGCCCATGTCGACCTCCGACAGCTCGCCGCCGATGCGCCCGACGCGCGAGAAGCTGAGCAGGTCGTTGATCAGCCGCTGCATGCGCTTGGCGCCGTCGACGGCGAACGCGATGTACTGGTCGGCGCGCTCGTCCAGCTGCCCCTCGTAGCGCTTCGCGAGGAGCTGCGTGAAGCTCGCGACCTTGCGCAGCGGCTCCTGCAGGTCGTGCGAGGCGACGTAGGCGAACTGCTCGAGGTCGCGGTTGGACCGGCGCAGGTCCTCGGCCTGCTCCTGGAGCTGCTCGTGCGAGCGCTCGACCTCGGCGCGTGCCGCGGTCGCGTCGGCGACCAGGAGCGCGAGCCGCGAGCGCATGGCCTCGACGTCCGCGGCGACCTGCTCGACCTCGGCCGACCCGACCGGCACGACGACGTGGTCGAGGTCGCCGTCGGCCACGCGGCGCGCGTCGGCGGCGAGCCGGTCGAGCGGGTCGGTGATCCAGCGGCGCAGCAGGACCCACAGCAGCGAGCCGACGACGACGGCGGCGACCGCGAGGACCGCCATCGCCGCGGCGACCGCGTCGCGCCACCCGTGGAACTCGGCGACGGCGTCCTGCCGGTCGGCGCGGATCTGCTCGAGGTACTCCTCGGCCGACACGCGCACGTCGTCGAACATGAGCCTGCCCGCCTCGACCTCCTGGGTCGAGACGCTGTCGGGTCCCTCGGCACGTACCTGCTCGATCACCGGTGCGGCGAACTCCTCGTACCAGCGTCGCGCGGCGATGCCAGCCTCCTCACGCGCGGCGAGCGGGGGGTAGTCGTCGCCGAAGCGCTCGACCAGCAGCTCCTCGACGTCGATGCCGGCGACGTCGGACGGCTGGTGCCCGTCGCCCTCGACGAGACGCACGTACGGCTCGAGGGTGACCTCGTCACCGGTCAGCGCGTACCCGCGCACCGCGGTCTCGGCGTCGACGAGCGCGAGGTACGACGCGTCGCCCTGCGTCACGGCCGTGTAGAAGACGGTCGTGATGTCCCGCTGGGCCCGGGACATCTGCCCGAACGCGACGGTCATCACCGTGACGACCAGGGCGAGCACGGTGCCGCCCACGAGCAGCGCGACCCGCAGACGCCCGCGCAGGGACGCGGCCGATCCCGGCTCGGTGCGCGCAGGGCGGTGCGGGGCGCGCGCGGCGTGCGCCGGCGTCGTGCTCATGCCGCCCCACCGCCCCAGCCCAGCACGACCAGCGCGGTGTCGTCGACGAGGTCGCCCCCGTGCCGCGCGCGGACCGACTCGAGCACGAGCTCGACCAACGTCCGACGGCGCCCGCCGGGCGCCTGGTCCGCCTCGGCCAGGAGCTGGTCGTCCATGAGGACCTGGAGGCCCTCCTCGCCGAGGCGCGCGCCGCGCGTGTCGATCGTCGTCTCCAGCACGCCGTCGGTGAAGAGGATGATCCGCCAGCGCTCGGGCAGCTCGACGCGCTGCGACGTCCAGCCGCCGAGCACTGGGATGCCGAGAGCACGCCCCCGACGGTCGGACGGCAGCGACGTGGTGGGCGGCCCGAGCAGGAAGGGCGTGGGGTGGCCGCACAGGAACAGGTCGAGCGCCGTCCGCTCGGGGTTGACGACGACCATCACGGCGGTCGCGAAGATCTCGGGGCGACCGCGCTCGGCCGCGAGGATCTGCTCGGTCACGTCGAGGACCTGCTCCGCGGGCAGCCCCGCGAGCACCGAGGTCCGCCACGCCGTGCGCAGCGTCGCGCCGAGGGCCGCCTCGTCGGGACCGTGACCGGCCACATCGCCCACGATCGCGGCGACCGAGCCGTCCGGCCGCTCGACGACGTCGTAGAAGTCCCCGCCCAGGAGCCCGTCGCGCCCCGCGCGGTAGCCCACGAGGACCTCCAGCGCGCCGTCGGCGACCAGCGGCGTCGGCAGCAGCCCGCGCTCGAGCCGGCTCGTCTCGGACGCGCGGACCTGCGCACGGTAGAGGTCGCGCTCCTGGATCTCGGCGTGCCGGCGCTGGATCGCGTACCGGACCGCCCGGGCCAGCAGCTCCGGGCTCACGTCGCCCTTGACGAGGTAGTCCTGCGCGCCGGCAGCGACGGCGCGCAGGCCCGCGCCGGACTCGCTCATGCCGGTCAGGACGACGACGGCGGGCGTGCGCGGCGACGCGAGGATCTTCTCCAGCGCGGGGATCCCCGCGGCGTCGGGCAGGCCCAGGTCGAGCAGGACGCAGTCGACGTCGAGCATGTCGGCCGCGGCCTCCAGGCTCCGGGCACGCCGCAGGTCCACGTCGAGGTTGGCGTCGGCGAAGAGCTCCTCCACGAGGACGGCGTCACCGTCGTCGTCCTCCACCAGGAGGACCCGCAGCGAACGCGGGTCCGGCTCATCAGTCAGCACACTCAGCCCCTTCGGCTGCCTCGTGCACGGCGCACGGCAGCGACGACGATCCTAGTGGGGTCCGCGCGGTCGGCCTCCCGACCGTCGCCGGCGGCCCCGGCCAGGGCTGATAATGGACGGCCGTCGTTCGCGCTCGTGCGTCGCCACCACGTCCCAGGGGGCCCAGTGTCAGACAGGCAGGACCAGGTCCGCGAGGAGCAGGCCGCGGTGGACCTCCGGTACGCCCGGCTCGACCTCCTGCGCGAGCAGACCCGTGCCCGGCTCGCGCGCACGCGGCGCGTGGGCCCGTCGGGCTCGCCGCAGAACCGGTCGGAGCGGGACGCCTTCGCGACGCTCTACGAGGACCGCCTCGCACAGCTCGAGGGCGTCGAGCAGCGGCTCTGCTTCGGCCGCCTGGACCTCGTCGAGGGCACGACGCGGTACATCGGCCGCATCGGGCTGACCGACGAGGACCACACGTCGCTGCTCACCGACTGGCGGGCACCCGCCGCCCAGGCGTTCTACCGCGCGACGTCCGCGCACCCCGACGGCGTCGTGCGGCGGCGTCAGCTCGTGACGCGCGGCCGGACCGTGACGGCGCTCGAGGACGAGGTGCTCGACCTCGACGCGTGGTCGCAGGAGGACGGGCGGACGAGCGAGGTCGCCGGGACGGGGGCGCTGCTCGCGTCGCTCGCCGGCGCCCGGACCGGTCGCATGGGCGACATCGTCGCGACGATCCAGGCCGAGCAGGACGCCGTCATCCGCGGTGACCTCGCCGGCGCGCTCGTCGTCCAGGGCGGCCCCGGCACGGGCAAGACCGCGGTCGCGCTCCACCGGGCCGCGTACCTGCTCTACGCGCACCGCAGCACGCTCGAGCGCTCGGGCGTGCTCGTGGTCGGGCCGAGCCGGACGTTCCTGCGGTACATCGACCAGGTGCTGCCGTCCCTCGGCGAGACGGGTGTGGTCACCTCGACCGTCGCAGGTCTCCACCCCGGCGTGGTCGCCGACGGCACCGAGGACGACGCGACGGCCGAGGTCAAGGGTCGCGCGGTCATGGCGCGCGTGGTCGCGCGGGCGGTCCGGCTCCGCCAGCGCGTCCCGGACCACGAGACGAGCGTGCGGGTGGACGGCAAGGTCGTCGTCGTCCGGCCGAGGGACGTGGTCGACGCACGCGCCAAGGCGCGTCGCACGGGTCGGCCGCACAACCTGGCCCGCGTCGTCTTCGTGCGCGAGATGCTCCAGCGGCTCGCCGAGCAGTACGTGCAGGAGCTGGGCTTCGCGGTGCCCCCCGAGGACCGGGCCGAGGTGCTCGAGGAGCTGCGGACGACGCGCGAGATCCGGATCGCGCTCAATCTCGCCTGGATGCCGCTCACGCCGCAGCGGCTCGTCGAGGACCTCCTGACGAAGCCTGCCCGGCTCGAGGCCGCCGCCCCCGAGCTCTCCGCGCGCGACCGGAGGCTGCTCCTGCGCGAGCAGGGTGCCCCCTGGACGCCCGCCGACGTGCCGCTTCTCGACGAGGCCGCAGAGCTGCTGGGCGAGGACGACCAGGCCGAGCGCGCCCAGGCCGCCGCGGACGCCCGGCGCCGCCAGGAGGAGCTCGACTACGCGCGTCAGGTGCTGCGGTCGAGCGGGGCCGGCGGTGGCCTGGTCTCCGCGGAGGCGCTCGCCGAACGCTTCGCGTCGGGCGGCCCCGTGCTGACGACCGCGGAACGTGCGGCGTCGGACCGGACGTGGACGTACGGCCACGTGGTGGTCGACGAGGCCCAGGAGCTCTCGGCGATGGCCTGGCGCATGCTGCTGCGCCGCTGCCCGACCCGGTCGATGACGATCGTCGGCGACGTCGCGCAGACCACGAGCGGCGCGGGCACCCGGAGCTGGGCCGCGACGCTCGACCCGGTCCTGCGGGGGTCGTGGCGGCTCGCCGAGCTCACCGTCAACTACCGCACGCCCGCGTCCGTCGCGGAGGCCGCGCAGCGCGTCGCCCGCGCGCACGAGCTGCCCGCGTCCCCGCTGACGTCGGCGCGCGACGTGCCGGACGCCCTGCGCGTCCACCACGTCGCCGAGGACGCGGTCGAGGACGCGGTCGTCGCGGCGACGCGCTCGTCGCTCGCCGAGCTCGGGCTGCTCGACGGGGGCGACGGCGAGGCGGGTCGGGTCGCGGTCGTCGCCGCGGACGACGAGGTGCCCCGCCTGGCCCGGGCGCTCGCCGCGTCGTCGGTCGCCGGCCACCTCGTGCCCACCGGACCGAGCGTCCTCGACGCGCACGTCGCGGTGCTGACCCCGCGCGAGACGAAGGGGCTCGAGTTCGACGCCGTCGTGCTCGTCGAGCCCGCGCTCGTGGTCAAGGC
Source organism: Actinotalea sp. AC32 (assembly GCA_031844515.1). Taxonomy (GTDB): domain Bacteria; phylum Actinomycetota; class Actinomycetes; order Actinomycetales; family Cellulomonadaceae; genus Actinotalea. The sequence continues at coordinate 35,762 of JAUZVJ010000015.1, forward strand.
CTCGGCGGCCGACCTCTACGTCGCGATGACGCGGCCGACGCGGACGCTGCACGTCGTCACGAGCAGCGCGCTCCCGGCCGGCATGGAGGACGACGGCCCCTGACGGGCGCCTCGCGGCCGGCGTCGCCCCGGCCGGCCGTCACTCGCACGTCGCGCGGCCGACGAGCGCGAGCCCCTGCAGGTCCCCCGGGCCGAGGTCGACGCGGGCGGACGTCGTCGGGTGCATGAGCTCCCCTGGGTCGTCCACGTGGTCCAGGCCCACGACGTGCGCGAGCTCGTGCACGAGGATCGCGCGGACGCGGGCCCGCCCGTCCGGCTGCCCGAGCATCGCGGTGACGTCGGGGGCGTCGAGCACGACGCGCCCGGCGGCGAGCCACGTCCCCGTGCCGTCCGACCCGGGCACCGCCGCGGAGCCGCCCACCCCCGCGACCTGACCCGCCAGCTCCGCGACCGACCCCTCGTCCGCCCAGCCGACGAGCACCGGCGCCCAGCCGTCGCCGTACCGGTCCGGCTGGATCAGGGCGCGGTCGACCGCCGGCACCTCGTCGGTCTCCCCCGCGAAGACGAGCTCCAGGCCGGTCGCGCCCGCCACGACCCCGGCCGCCTCGTGGACGAGCTCGCGGACCCCGGCCGGCTCCCCCGCCGACTGCACCACGTAGCGCACGGGTCGGCACGGGTCGTACCCGACGGGGGTGCCGTCCGCGGCCACGTGCAGGAAGGCGTGCTGACCGGACGTCGTCACGGCGACCTCCGGACGCAGGCGACCCCCGGCCGGCTCGGGCTGCGGCACCGCGATCGTCCGACCCTCGACCTCCACGTACGCGCGCGGGGTCCATACGGACCCCACGCCCGGGACGTCGACCCCCGCGGCGTGCGCCCCGCCCGCGACGACGCCGAGCAGCGCGAGCGCTCCGACCGCGCGCGACGTCAGGCGCGGGCCCCGGGCGGCACGTCGGGCGGCACGTCGGGCGGAGCGGTCGGCGGCGCGGTCCATCTGACGCAGGACACGGCGCGACCGTCTCTCGTCGCGCGCGTCCGTGCCCACGACGGCAGTCTCGCAGGCACGCGGCACGTCCCGCCTGTCGGTACCGCTTTGGTCGACGGGCCCGGTGCGGTCCACCATGGCCCCGTGCTGCGCGCCCTGCTCCTGGAGAGCCTCCACCCCGTCGCGACGTCCATCCTGCGCTCCGACGGCGTCGAGGTCACGGCACGCACCGGGGCGCTCGACGAGGAGGAGCTGGTCGAGGCGCTGCAGGGCGTCCACCTGCTCGGCATCCGCTCGAAGACCCAGCTCACCGAGCGCGTGATCGCCGCGGCGCCGGACCTGCTCGCGGTGGGCGCGTACTGCATCGGGACCAACCAGATCGACCTCGCTGCGGCCGCCCGGCACGGCGTCGCGGCCTTCAACGCGCCGTTCTCGAACACGCGGTCGGTGGTCGAGCTGACGCTCGCCGAGATCATCGCGCTGACGCGTCGGCTCACCGAGCGCGACCGGGCGCTCCACGAGGGCGTGTGGGACAAGTCGGCCGAGGGCGCCCACGAGGTGCGGGGCCGCACGCTGGGCATCGTGGGTTACGGCAACATCGGCACGCAGCTGTCCGTGCTGGCCGAGGCGCTCGGCATGTCCGTCGTGTTCTACGACTCGGCCGAGCGGCTCGCGCTCGGCAACGCGCGCCGCCTGCACTCGCTGGACGAGCTCCTCTCCACCGCGGACGTCGTGACGCTGCACGTCGACGGCCGCGGCGGGAACGCGGGCATGTTCGGTGCCGAGCAGTTCGCCCGCATGAAGCAGGGCGCGATCTTCCTCAACCTCTCGCGCGGCTTCGTCGTCGACTACGCGGCCCTGCGCGACCACGTCCTGTCGGGTCACGTCGCGGGTGCCGCCGTCGACGTGTTCCCGGAGGAGCCCAAGCGGCGCGGCGACGCCTTCGAGTCGGACCTGCGAGGCCTGCCCAACGTGATCCTCACGCCGCACATCGGCGGCTCGACCGAGGAGGCGCAGGAGGCGATCGGGCACTTCGTCTCCAACAAGCTGCGCGACTACGTGTCGCACGGCTCGACGACCCTGAGCGTCAACCTCCCGAACCTCGCGCTCGACGCGCGCACAGGGTCGCACCGGCTGGTGCACCTGCACCGCAACACCCCGGGCGTGCTCGCGGGCATCAACCGGCTGCTCGCGGAGCACGACGTCAACATCGAGGCGCAGCTGCTCTCGACGCGTGGCGAGCTCGGCTACGTCGTGACCGACGTCGGCTCCGGGCTGCCCGAGGACGTCTGCGCGTCGCTCTCGACCATGCCGCAGACGATCCGCCTGCGCGTCCTGTCCTGACGCCCCGCCGCGGTGCGCCCGGAGGTGCCGCCCGGTGATGACTGACGCCCGGCGGTGCCGCCCGGTGGTGACCGACGTCCGTCGGCACGGAGCCGACGTCGACGCTAGCGTCGGGGTGTGCACGTGCCCGCCGCAGACCGCCACGCCCGGATGACGTACCGCCGGGCCGGCCGCTCGGGTCTCGACCTCCCCGTCGTCTCGCTCGGTCTGTGGCAGAACTTCGGCGACCCGCAGGCGTTCGAAACGCAGCGGGCGGTCGTCCTCGAGGCGTTCGACGCCGGCGTGACCCATCTCGACCTCGCCAACAACTACGGCCCCCCGCCGGGTGCCGCCGAGGAGGTCCTGGGCCGGGTCCTGGCGCGCGACCTCGCCCGCCACCGCGACGAGCTCGTGATCACGACCAAGGCCGGCTACCGCGCCTGGGAGGGGCCGTACGGCGAGTTCGGCTCGCGTGCGTCGGTCCTGGCGTCGCTCGACCGGTCGCTGCGTCGGATCGGCGTCGACCACGTCGACGTCCTGTACAGCCACCGCTTCGACCCGCGGACGCCGCTCGAGGAGACGCTCGGCGCGCTGCGCACCGCGGTCGACTCCGGGAAGGCGCTCTACGCGGGCATCTCGTCGTACTCGGCGCGCCGCACGCGTGAGGCGGTGGGGGTCGCGCGTGACCTGGGCCTTCGCCTCGTCGTCCACCAGCCCTCGTACTCGATGCTCAACCGCTGGGTCGAGCAGCCCCAGCAGGACGCAGGTGGCGCGAGCCTGCTCGACGTCGCCGAGGAGGCCGGGCTGGGTGTCGTGGCGTTCTCCCCGCTCGCCCAGGGGATGCTCACCGGCAAGTACCTCGACGGGGTGCCCGAGGCGTCGCGGGCGGCGCGCGGGTCGTCGCTCCCCCGGTCCTACCTCACCCCCGAGGCCCTGGACCACGTGCGAGCGCTCGACGCCGTCGCTCGCGGGCGGGGCCAGACGCTCGCGCAGCTCGCGCTGACCTGGGTCCTGCGCGACCCCCGGGTCACCTCGGTGCTCATCGGTGCGAGCTCGACCCGACAGCTGCGCGACAACCTCGGCGCCGTCGCCGCCGCTCCGCTGGCGGACGACGAGCTGGCGCGGATCGACGAGCACGCGGTGGACTCAGGGGTGAACCTGTGGGGTCCGCGATCCAGCGACCTCTGATCCCGCCCGGATCACCCGGCCGCCCGCGCCTACGGACCCGTAACCTACGGCTGCGTAGGTTAGGCTCGACGGCGTGAGCACGACGCCCGGACCGCACGACGACCGCGACCTCGAACGCCCGTGGACGAGCGCCTACGCGCCAGGCGTCCCGCATGACATCGCCGAGCCGGACGAACCCGTCACACGGTGGCTCGAGCGCGCGGCGGCCGAGCACCCGTCGCGGGTCGCGACCGACTTCATGGGCGCCGTCACGACGTACGCCGCGCTCGCGCGGTCCGTCGCGCGTGCCGCGGGCGCCCTGCGCGGGCTCGGCGTCCGGCCGGGGGACCGCGTCGCGCTGGTGCTGCCCAACTGCACGACCCACGTCGTCGCGTTCTACGCGGTGCTCCGGATCGGTGCGGTCGTCGTCGAGCACAACCCGACGTACACCGCCGGCGAGCTCGAGCACCAGCTGCGCGACAGCGGCGCGACCGTCGTGATCAGCTGGGAGAAGTCCGTCGAGGCCGTGCTCGCGGCGCGCTCGTCCACCGACGTCCGTCACGTCGTCGTCGTCGACCTCAGCGCGGACCTCCCCCTCGTGAAGCGCGCGGCGCTGGCGCTGCCGGTCGCCGCGGCGCGTCGGACGCGCGCCACGATGCGGGCCGACGTCCCCGACGCACCGGGCGTCGTCCGGTGGTCCCGGCTCGTGCGGCGCGCCCGGCCGCTCGCCGACGACGTCGCCCACCCCGAGGTCGAGGACGTCGCGCTCCTGCAGTACACGGGCGGGACGACCGGGACGCCGAAGGGTGCGGTCCTGCTGCACCGCAACGTCGCAGCGAACGCCGCGCAGGGCCAGGCGTGGACCCAGCACGCCGACGCGACGCAGACCGTCTACGCCGCACTGCCGTTCTTCCACGCGTTCGGTCTCACGCTGTGCCTGACGTACGCCGTGCGCATCGCCGCCACGGTCGTGATCTTCCCGAAGTTCGACGTCGAGGCGGTGCTCGACGCCCAGCGCCGCCGCCCGGCCACCTTCGTGCCCGGCGTGCCGCCGATGTTCGAGCGCCTCGCGGCGGGCGCCCGTGCGAGCGGGACCGACCTGCGCTCGGTCAGCCACGCGATCTCGGGCGCGATGTCGCTCCCCGCCGAGACGGCGCGCGCGTGGGAGGAGGTCACGGGTGGCCTCCTGGTCGAGGGCTACGGCATGACGGAGTCCTCGCCGGTCGCCCTCGGCAACCCCCTGTCCCCCGCACGCCGGCCGGGGACGCTCGGCCTGCCGTTCCCGTCGACGTCCATGCGTGTCGTGGACCCGGAGGACCCGTCCCGCGACGTCGAGCGCGGCGAGCAGGGCGAGCTGCTCGTCAGCGGCCCCCAGGTGTTCGCCGGCTACTGGCAGCGACCCGAGGAGACGTCCGCGGTCCTCGTGGAGCACGGCGGCCGGACCTGGCTGCGCACCGGCGACGTCGTCGTCGTCGACGACGACGGCTTCGTGCGCCTTGTGGACCGGATCAAGGAGGTCATCATCACCGGTGGCTTCAACGTCTACCCGTCCCAGGTCGAGGACCACCTCCGGGCGATGCCCGAGATCGAGGACGTCGCGGTCGTCGGCGTCCCCGGGGGCGACCTCGGCGAGAAGGTCGTCGCGGCCGTCGTCCTCGCGGAGGGCGTGACGCGCGTCGAGCTCTCGGCCGTGCGGGCGTGGAGCGAGCACCGGCTCGCGCGCTACGCCCACCCGCGCGAGCTGGTGGTCGTCCCCGAGCTGCCCCGGTCGCAGATCGGCAAGGTGCTGCGCCGCGTCGTCCGCGAGCAGGTCATCGCCCGGGTCCCGTCGCGGGGCGAGCGCCCGTAGGGGTCAGGCGCCGCGCAGGGCACGGCCGCGCACGTACGCGTGCACGTCGTCCATCGTGCGGACCTGCTCCTGCGTCTGACGCCGGAGCTCGACCATCCGGTCGCGGTCGAGCCCGAGGTCCTCGGCGAGGTCCTCGAGCGTCTGCCACACACCCAGCTTGCCGACCAGCGCGCTGCGCAGGAGCTCGACCTCCAGGAGCGTCCGCGTCGTCGACGACGCGACCTCCCGACGGCTCGCCTTGAGCCGCGCGAGCCGTTCCCCGACCCACGCGGCGGCCTGCTTGAGCAGGTCCTGCGGCCTCATGTCCAGACCCTCGATGACCGCACGCAGCTCCTCGCGCTCGTCCGTCACCTGCTCCGCGATGCGTGCCAGGTCGGCGCCGACGGGTGTCCTGTGCAGCGTCCGCGCGAGGCGCTGGAACCGCTGCGACCCGGCGACCGACCCCGCGAGGTGGTCGTTGAGGTACACGCCCAGGAGCCCGCGGTCGGTCGACCGGGCGTCCTCCACCGCGCCGTGGTCGACGACGTCGTCGTCAGCCTCTCGAGCCGTCATCAAGGCACCTCCTGTCGCTTGCGCCCAGGGTCACACCGGACCCGTGCGCACGCGAGCGCTCGCCCGCGCCGAACCCGGGCTCGGTGCGTCGTCGGGGCGAGCCAGGACGGGCGCGGGCGCCCTCAGGACGGACGCGCGACGAGCAGGTCGGCCTCGCCGTCCTCCACTGCACGTCGGGCCCGGAGCGAGGTGATGGCGGCCTCGAAGTCCTCGAGCGAGTCGAAGGCCTGGTAGACGCTCGCGAACCGGAGGTAGGCCACCTCGTCGAGCTCGCGCAGCGGGCCGAGGATCGTCAGCCCGATCTCGTGCGCGTCGAGCTCTGCGCTGCCCGTCCCGCGCAGCGTCTCCTCGACGCGCTGGGCGAGGAGCGCGATGTCGTCCTCGCTCACCGGACGACCCTGGCACGCCTTCCGGACCCCGTTCACGATCTTCTCGCGGCTGAACGGCTCGGTGACCCCGGACCGCTTGACGACGGAGAGGCTCGCCGTCTCGATCGTGGTGAACCGGCGCTGGCACTCGGGGCACTGCCGCCGCCGCCGGATGGTCGACCCGTCGTCAGAGGTCCGCGAGTCGACCACGCGCGAGTCGCTGTGCCGGCAGAACGGGCAGTGCACGGGAAGCCTCCACGGGTCGCACGAACCGACCGCAGGGTGTCGACGGGGCCGGTCGCGCGCCACGGTACGGGGGGACCCGGGCGCGGGCAAGGAACCCGCACGCCTCGCCGTCACACGCACGCCCCGACGTCAGCGGACCGGGACGAGCAGCTGCTGGCCCGCCTCGAGGGCGACGTCCGGCAGTCCGTTCAGCTCGGTCAGGTCCGCGACGACGTCGCGGACGTCCTGCCCGGGCTCGGCGGTCCGGGCCGCGATCTCCCAGAGGGTCTCCCCCGGCTCGACGACGTGGGCGACGACCGGCACCGGAGCGGCCGGACCCCGTGCGGCCGCGCTCTGCGCCGTCATGCCGACCGCACCGGCGAGCCCCACGGCGAGGACGGTCACCGCCACGCGGCCGCGCCGGGTCAGCCGGAGCCCGCCCGCACCGTGCCCCGCCGGACCGTGCCCCGCCGGACCGTGCCCCGGCGCACCGCGCCCCGCCGCACCGTGCCCGGACCGGCCGGCCGCGGTGCGCGCCGACCGCGCGACCACCGGCGTGCCTGCTGCGTCGTCACGAGTCGTGCTCATGGTGTCCTCCTGGTCCTCGGTGGCTGTCGAACGTGTGTACGTCGAACGCCTGTTCGACAGGCTAGCGGGGCGCCGTGCGGATGTCGACACGCGGTCGAACACATGTTTGATCACGCGCCCCGAGCCCGATAGCGTCGTGCTCCAGGAGGAGGACACCACCGACCACCGACACGCCCCGCGCGACGACGTCGCGGACGCGCGGACCGGGGTGACCGCCTCTGTCGCCCACGTCCTCGGTGCCCGCGCACCGGGCGCCGAGCCGGACGGTCCGCCGTCCACCGAACCGGGAGGTCCTCGTGGCACCGAACAGCACCCCGTCCGCCGGGCCGTCACCCGACGCGTCGTCGGGCCAGGCCGGCGGCGTCGCCGCGGTGCACGTGCTGCCGGACGGACCCGCCGGGGGCGACGGCCTCACGCCGCGTCAGCGGCTCGTCCTCGAGACGATCCGCTCGAGCGTCGAGCGTCGCGGGTACCCGCCGAGCATGCGGGAGATCGGCGAGGCGGTCGGGCTCACGAGCCCGTCGTCGGTCAAGCACCAGCTCATGGCGCTCGAGCGCAAGGGCTACCTGCGACGCGACCCCAACCGACCGCGCGCGATCGAGGTCGTCCACCCGGACGACGCACGGGTAGCCGAGCCGCTCGGCTCAGCGGCCCACGCGGGCGCACCGACGGGCGCGACCGATGCGCACGACCCCACGCTCGAGGGCGACGCCGCGCCGCGGCCCTCGTACGTCCCGGTGGTCGGCCGGATCGCGGCCGGTGGGCCCATCCTCGCGGAGCAGGTCGTCGAGGACGTCTTCCCGCTCCCCCGTCAGCTCGTCGGCGAGGGCGACCTGTTCCTCTTGCGTGTCGCGGGCGACTCGATGCTCGACGCCGCGATCTGCGACGGGGACTGGGTCGTCGTCCGTCGTCAGCCGGTCGCCGAGAACGGCGAGATCGTCGCGGCCATGATCGACGGCGAGGCCACCGTCAAGACGCTGAGCCGGCGGGACGGCCACGTCTGGCTGCTGCCTCAGAACGCCGCGTACGAGCCCATCCCGGGCGACGAGGCGGTCGTGCTCGGACGCGTGGTGAGCGTGCTGCGGAGCCTGTGAGCCCGGGGCGCGCGGCCGCGTCGGCCGGTTCGCGACGCGACCGGCGGGCGCGCGCGTGGGTGGCGCCCCCGGCCGGCCGGCGTCGTCAGAGGCCGAACTGTCGCGCGACGTCCCGCAGGGCGTCTGCGGACCTCCGCAGACCGTCGAGCTCGGCGTCCGAGAGCGCGATCTCGAGGCGTGCGCCGACGCCGGTCCGGCCCACGACGGACGGCACGGACAAGCAGACGTCGGAGATGCCGCGGTAGTCCTCGAGCAGCGAGGAGACCGGCAGGACCCGGTTCTCGTCGTTGAGCACCGCCTCGATGATGCGCGAGCCCGCGAGCGCGACCGCGTAGTTCGTGGCCCCCTTGCCGGCGATGATCCGGTAGGCGGAGTTCACGACCTCCTCGGCGATGCGCTCCCGGTCCTCCGGCCCGAGCCGTCCGACGACCGACCCGCCGGGTCCCGGCATGCCACGCCACTCGACCAGCGGGACGCTCCCGATCGACGCCGAGCTCCACAGCGGGATCTCGCTGTCGCCGTGCTCACCCGCGATGTACGCGTGGATGTTCTGGACCGCGACGCCGGTGTGGCGCGCGAGCAGGTAGCGCAGCCGCGACGAGTCGAGGACGGTGCCGGACCCGAAGAGCTGGTTGGGCGGCAGGCCCGACACCTTGAGGGCGGCGTACGTGACGATGTCCACCGGGTTCGTGACCATGACGTACACCGCGTCCGGGGCCACCTCGACGAGCTGCGGCATCATCGAGCGAACCAGGGAGATGGTGGCTTGAGCCAGGTCCAGGCGCGTCTGCCCGGGCTTCTGCTTCGCCCCCGCCGTCACGACGACGACGTCCGCGTCGCGGCAGACCTCGATGTCGTCCGAGCCGGTGATCTCGGCCATCGGCATGAACTGGATCCCGTGGCCGATGTCGAGCGCCTCGGCCTCGACCTTCGCGGCGTTGATGTCGTAGAGGGCCACGCTGCGAGCAGCACCGCGCATCAGCGCGGCGTAGGCCATGGTCGCGCCGACGCTGCCCGCGCCGACGACGGCGAGCTTCGTCGTCCGCCGCGACCTCGCGTCACCCGCCCCGAGGTCGTCGCCGTCGGAGAACTGCTGCTGCACCCGGTCCATCCCGCACCCACTCCTCGATCGGTCGTGATCACCCTACGGCCGCAGCACCCGCCGCGTCGGCGCGCCCGCGCGAGGCGGCCGCGAGCCGTGCGAGCGCGGCGCGCGCGACCCCCGCGTCCGTCGTACGCCAGAACGGCGGCATGCTGCGCAGCAGGAACGACCCGTACCGGGCCGTCACGAGCCGTGGGTCGAGCACGGCCACGACCCCCCGGTCCTCGTCGGTGCGGACGAGCCGTCCCGCACCCTGCGCGAGCAGCAGTGCCGCGTGCGTCGCGGACACCGCCATGAACCCGTTCCCACCAGCCCGCTCGACGGACTCCGTGCGGGCGGCGCGCACGGGGTCGTCGGGCCGCGGGAACGGGATCCTGTCGACCAGCACGAGCCGGCACGACGGCCCGGGCACGTCCACGCCCTGCCACAGCGAGAGCGTGCCGAACAGGCAGGTGGCGTCGTCCTCGGCGAACCGCCGCACCAGCGTCGGCAGCTGGTCGTCGCCCTGGCACAGGACGGGGACGTCGAGCCGGTCGCGCATCGCCTCGGCGGCGGCGACGGCGGCCCGCCTGGAGGAGAACAGGCCGAGGGTCGCGCCGCCGGCCGCCTCGACGAGCGCAGCGATCTCGTCGAGCTGGGCGGGCGACGAGCCGTCGCGCCCCGGCGCCGGGAGGTGGCGCGCGACGTAGAGGATGCCGCTGCGCGGGTAGTCGAAGGGGCTGCCCACGTCAAGACCACGCCACGCGAGGTCGTCCGCCCCCACCCGGTCGCCGTCGTCGTCGTCCTCACGGCGGTGCGCGGGGTCGAGGCCCACCGCACGCGCGAGCGGGTCGAAGCTCCCGCCCAGCTCAAGCGTCGCCGACGTCAGGACCGCCCGTCGTCCCGCCAGGAGGTTGGTCCGCACGAGGCCGGAGACCGCCAGCGGGGCCGCGTGCAGCCGTGGCGCGGCGCCGCGTCCGAACGCCTCGCCGCGCGCGCACCACACGACGTCACGCCCGTCCGACGCCGCGTCGCCCGTCATCCGGTCCGCGATCTCGAGCACCGTCAGGACGGCGGACGACGCCATCTTCAGGCCGCCCTCGGCGGTCGGCGTCGACGTCCCGGGCTCCGGGCGCAGCGTGGACAGCAGGGCGCGCGCGGCGTCCCGGACGGCACCCACCGCGATCGCGACCCCTTCGGGCAGCCCGGTCGGGAAGCGCCCCTCGGGGAGCTCGACGAGCACAGCGGCGAGGTCGCGCGCGGCCGTCTCGAGGTCGTCGGTCGGGACGCGTCCGTGCCGACGAGCGGTCCGGGCGGCCTGCTCGACCGACGGTCCCGACAGCTCGACGGTCGCCTGCGCGGTGACGCGGTCGGACAGCTCGTGCGCCTCGTCGACGACGAGCACGTCGTGCTCGGGCAGGACGCCGGGCGAGCCGCCCGCCGCGATGCCGAGCATCGCGTGGTTGGTCACGACGACGTCCGCCTCGCGCGCGAGCGCACGCGCACGCTCCGGGAAGCAGTCCTCGACGAGCGGGCACGACGAGCCGAGGCACTCCATCGCGGTCACCGAGACCTGGCGCCACGCGCGGTCCGTCACGCCCGGCTCGAGGTCGTCGCGGTCCCCGCTCGTCGTCTCCTCGGCCCACTCGCGCAGGCGCAGGACCTGCGCGCCGAGGTCGCCCGGCCGGTCGGCGCCGGTGCCCCCGGGCGCCGGGTGGTCGCCCGCCCGGTCCGTGGGCAGCAGGTCGAAGAGCGCAGGCTCCTCGTCGGGGTAGCCGCCCGCGACCTTGTGCAGGCACAGGTAGTTGTGCCAGCCCTTGAGCAGCGCCACCTGCGGCGCGCGCGGCAGCGCGGGGGCCACGGCCGTCGCGACGAGCGGGAGGTCACGCGTCATGACCTGCCGCTGCAGCGCGAGGGTCGCCGTCGAGACGATCACACGCTCGCCCGCGAGCACCGCGTGGCGCACGGCAGGGACCAGGTACCCGAGCGACTTGCCCGTGCCCGTGCCCGCCTGGACCAGCAGGTGCTCGCCCGAGTCGATGGCGGCGGCGACCGCCTCGGCCATCGCGAGCTGCCCGTCACGCCGTCGGCCCCCGAGGGCCGCGACGGCTCGCTCGAGGAGGTCGGCGACCGGCGGGCCGTCGACCCGGTCCTCCGCTGCGCTCACCGCAGAAGGGTAGTCGGGCTCGCAGAGGTGGCGGCGCGGCGTCCGTGCCGGGCCCGCGGGCGCAGCATCAGGCCACGGACACCGCGCGGAGCTCGGCCGCGAGGTCCGCACCGACCCGTGCTCGGAGCACGGTGCCGTCCGCGGTGTGCTGCTCGTCGTCGACCTCGCCCTCGGAGTGCACGCGGTGGACGAGGTCGCCGCGGTCGTACGGCACCACGACGTCGACCACCTCGTGCGGTCGGGGCAGGTGCTCGGCGACGACGCGCTGGAGCTCGTCGAGCCCCTCGCCGGTGTGGGCCGACACGACGACGGACCGCGGCTCGCGGCGGCGGAGCCGGGCGACCGTCTCCGGGTCCGCGACGTCCGCCTTGTTGAGCACGACGACCTCGACGACGTCGTCGACGCCCTCGATCTCGCCCAGGACCGTGCGCACCGCGGCGATCTGCCCCTCGGGGTCCGGGTGCGAGACGTCGACGACGTGCAGCAGCAGGTCGGCCTCGGCGACCTCCTCGAGGGTCGAGCGGAACGCCTCGACGAGCTGCGTCGGCAGCGACCGCACGAACCCGACGGTGTCCGCGAGCGTGTACGTCCGGCCGTCCGGCGTCCGTGCGCGCCGCACCGTCGGGTCGAGGGTCGCGAAGAGAGCGTTCTCCACGAGGACCCCGGCGCCGGTCAGGCGGTTGAGGAGGCTCGACTTCCCCGCGTTGGTGTAGCCCACGATCGCGACCCCGGGGACCTGGTGGCGCCGGCGAGACGCGCGACGCGTCTCGCGGGCGGGCCGCATGTGCGCGATCTCGCGACGCAGCTTGGCCATCCGGGTCCGGATACGACGCCGGTCGAGCTCGATCTTCGTCTCACCGGGGCCGCGCGAGCCGATGCCCTCACCGCCCGCGACGCGTCCACCGGCCTGACGCGACATCGACTCGCCCCAGCCGCGCAGGCGCGGGAGCAGGTACTCGAGCTGCGCCAGCTCGACCTGCGCCTTGCCCTCCTTGGACTTGGCGTGCTGCGCGAAGATGTCGAGGATCAGCGCGGTCCGGTCGATGACCTTGACCTTGACGATGTCCTCGAGCCCACGCCGCTGCGACGGCGACAGGTCCGCGTCGACGACCACGGTGTCGGCGCCGGTCGCGCGCACGACGTCGGCCAGCTCGGCGGCCTTGCCGGAGCCGAAGTACGTGCCCGGGTCGGGGTTCTGGCGGCGCTGGAGCAGTCCGTCGAGCACCTCGGAGCCTGCCGTCTCGGCGAGGGCCGCGAGCTCGCGCAGCGAGAGCTCGGCGTCCTCGACCGTGCCGCTGCTCCACACCCCCGCGAGCACGACGCGCTCGAGGCGCAGCGAGCGGTACTCGACCTCGGTGACGTCCTCGAGCTCGGTCGACAGCCCGCCCACGCGGCGCAGGGCCGCGCGCTCCTCGCGGTCGAGCTGGTCGCCGTCGTCGTCGGTCCAGCGCGTCGCGCCCTCGTCCAGAGCGGTGCCGGCCCGCGCGAGGACCCGGGCGACGACGTCGTCGGGGCGCAGCGTGGGGACGGCGATCTCGGCAGGGGCCGTCGCGGTGGGCTCCGCGACGGGCTCCGTGCGGGTCGTGTCGGCGCCGTCGCCGGCAGGGGTCGTGGGGTGGGTCATCGTGTCCTCTCGTCGCCTCCAGGGTGGCACGGGCCCACCGGGGGTCGCGAGCGATTACACCGAGGGCGAAGCGCCGGGACCGCTCGTGCCGGGGCCGTGGGGCCGGGAGCGGCCCGGACGCGGAGGCCGGCCGTGTCGCACGTCTACAGTGCGCACCGTGCCCGAGGACCACTACTTCAGCGCCGACCCGGCGTCGGCCGACGAGCGCAGGCGCGTCCCGGTGACGCTGGCCGGTCGCGACGTCGTCGTCGAGACCGCGCCGGGGGTCTTCTCACCCGACCACGTCGACACGGGGACGGCCGTGCTCCTGCGGACTGCGCCACCTCCCCCGGCGACGGGCGACCTCGTCGACCTCGGCTGCGGGTGGGGCCCCGTCGCGCTGACGCTCGCGCTGCTCTCCCCGGGTGCGCAGGTCTGGGCCGTCGACGTCAACGCGCGCGCCCTCGACCTCGTGCACCGCAACGCGCAGCTCCTCGGGCTGGACAACCTCCGCGCCGCGGCACCGGCCGACGTGCCCGAGGACCTCCGCGCTGCGGCGCTGTGGTCGAACCCCCCGATCCGCGTCGGCAAGCCCGCGCTCCACGCGATGCTCGACCACTGGCTGGGCCGGCTGGCCGACGACGGCGTGGCGCACCTGGTGGTCCAGCGCAACCTCGGGGCCGACTCGCTCCAGCGCTGGCTCACCGACACCGGCCACCCGGCCGAGCGCGTCGCGAGCTCGAAGGGCTTCCGGGTGCTGCGCGTGCGGCGCGGGGACGCGACCGCGACGCGCTAGACCGTGGCCGGGACGCCCAGCGCGTCCGTGTCCACCACGGCGTCCGCGACGAGGACGGCGGGCCCCGCCAGCTCCACGTGCCCGTCCGCGAGCGCGCGCACCCGGACCCGACCGCCGGGCACCTCGACGAGCCACGTCGCGGGCGCCTCCTGGCCCGCCCAGGTCCGGACGGCCATCGCCGCCGCGCACGCACCCGTCCCGCACGACCGCGTCTCGCCCACACCGCGCTCGTGGACCCGCATGCGCAGGTGGCCGACGACCTCGCCGGCCGCGTCGACCTGCTCGCCGAGCGGGACGACGAGCTCGACGTTGGTCCCGTGCGGCGGGGTCGGCGTCACCGCGGGCGCGGTCGTCAGGTCGACGGCCGCGAGCTCGTCCGCGTCGGCGACCGCGAGGACCGTGTGCGGGTTGCCCACGTCGACGCTCAGCGCGGGCCGCGCCACCGCGAGCCCCGTGACGAGGACCTCGGCGTCGCCCCCGGCGGCGACGGCGGCGGGACCGCCCGGGAGCGCCCACGGTCCCATGTCGACCGCGTACCAGGGCTGCGCGGCGTCGTCGGGGTCGGCCGTCCGTCGGACGCGGCGGACGCCGGCCCGCGTGCCCAGCACGAGCTCGCCGTCGCTCCACAGGCCGAGCTCCTCGACGAACCGCGCGACGACGCGGACGCCGTTGCCGCACATCTCCGCGACGCTGCCGTCCGCGTTGCGGTAGTCCATGAACCAGGTCGCCGCCGGGTCGGCGTCGAGGCAGTCGCGTCCCTCGGCGAGGGTCGCGGACGGAGCGAGCCGGATGACGCCGTCGCCGCCGAGGCCCGAGCGCCGGTCGGCGAGGGCGCGGACGAGCCGCGGCGAGAGGTCGAGCGTGCCCGCGCGGTCGTCGACGAGGACGAAGTCGTTCTGCGTCCCGTGCCCCTTGGTGACCTGCAGCCTCATGAGCCGAGCGTACGGCGGACGTACGTGGGCTCGGCGAGCCGTCCGGCGTCGGCCGCGGCGACGAGCTCGAGCGCGCGGTCGACGAGGTCCGGGTCGGCCGCGTCGAGCCAGTGCACGCGCGGGTCGCGGCCGAACCAGCCCATCTGGCGCCGCGCGAGGCGGCGCGTCCCCACGGTCACGGCCGCGCGCGCGGCGTCCTCGTCGAGCTCGCCGTCCAGCATGCGCAGGACCTCGGCGTAGCCGACGGCCCGGCGGGCGGTCCGGCCCATCCGCCCGGCGAGCACCGCCACCTCGGCGACGAGGCCCTCGTCCCACATGCGTGCGACGCGCCGCTCGATGCGCTCGTCGAGGACGGGCCGCGCGCAGTCCAGCCCGATCTGGACGGCCGGCACCTCGTAGACGTGCTCGGGCAGGCTCGCCGAGTACGGCCGGCCGGTGATGCGGACGACCTCGAGCGCCCGGACGACCCGTCGGGTGTTGGCGCGGTCGATCCGCGCGGCGGCCACCGGGTCCAGGCGGGCGAGCTCGTCGTGCAGCAGACCCGGGCCACGCTCGGCCGCCTCACGCTCGAGCTCGGCGCGCACCTGCTCGTCGACGGGCTGGAACTCCATGTGGTCCAGCAACGCTCGCAGGTACAGCCCGGAGCCCCCCACGACGACGGCCCGCGCACCGCGCGCCGCGAGGTCCGCGAGGTCAGTCCGCGCGTGACGCTGGTAGGCCGCGACGCTCGCGTCCTCCCCCACGTCGAGCACGTCGAGCTGGTGGTGCGGCACGCCACGGCGCTCGTGCGGCCGCAGCTTGGCGGTGCCGACGTCCATGCCCCGGTACAGCTGCATCGCGTCGGCGTTGACGACCTCGCCACCCAGCCGCAGCGCGAGCTCGAGCCCGAGGTCGGACTTGCCCGTGGCCGTGGGGCCGACGACGGCGACGACCGCGCGGGCGGCCCCGGCCGGCTCGTGCGCGCCGCTCACGGCCCCGGCCGGCTCGTGCGCGCCGCTCACGGCACGTCCCAGACGACGACGGCGTAGGCCGCGCCCGACGGCGCCGCCTCGTGCAGCAGCCGGCCGCGCGTCCCGGGTGGCGCCGCGTGCAGCAGCACCTGCCACGACGCCCATGCCGAGATCGCGAGGGCGTCGGCGAGCGCCGCGTCGAGGCCCGCGAGGCGGCCGCGGGCACCCGCGTCGAACGCGACGAGGTCCCGGACGAGCTCCGCGTCGAGCGGGGCGGCCCGCGGGTCGTCGGCGAGCGGGGCGTCAGGGCCGTGGCGCGCGCTGAGCGAGCCGCCGAGCAGCAGCGCGACCCGCTCCTCGGGGCCGGCCGTCGCCTCCCGCCCGTCCCAGGCCCGCCCGACCGCGAGTGCCGCGTCGGCAGCGTCGGCGTCGCGCGCGACCGACCCGGCCGTCGGGACGACGAGCACGTCGACCGGTCGCGTCCACCCGGCCTCGTGGAGGAGGTGGACCAGGACCGACGCGCCGACGTCGGCGACCGGACCAGCGCCCTGCGACGACGCGACGTGCGCGGGGTCCGGCAGTGGTGACCGCGCGCCCGGTGCACCGGCGCGCGCTGCCGTCGGGACCCCCACGGCGGCGAACGAGGTGCGCGTCGCTGCACGCAGCACCCCGGGGACCGGGCCGGGGACCGCGACGACGACGGCGTCGGGTCCGGCCGCCAGGAGCGTCTCGACGGCGGTGAGCGCCGCCGCACGCTCGTCCTCGAGCACCGCCGCACGCCCGGCGGCACCCGGGACCAGGAGCACGGTCTCGGGGACGAGGGCGGCGCGGACGAGCACCCGACGACGGTAGCGGCCCGACGGGCGTGGCCGGTCCTGGCTGGGGCGGGGGCACGGGCGGGGGCACGGCTCCCGGCCGGGCTCGGTAAGGTGCACCGATGGGCTTCATGGCGTGGGTCCGCCGCGCACGTACGACCGTGGCGGGAGGCGGCGCCGGGGGACGTCCTCTCCCCGGGCTCCTCGGCGGCCCGGCGCGGACCCCGCCCGCCCAGGGCCTCCCGCCCGACGTGCCGACACCGCTGTCGCGGGCACGGCTGACCGCATGGTTCCAGGAGCACGGCTACACGTACTTCGTCGACAGCGACGGCGACGTCGGCGGCCTCTGGCGCGGGCGCCTGTTCTACTTCTTCTGCTTCGGCCAGCGCGGCGAGATCCTCCAGGTCCGCGGCCAGTGGCACCGCGAGTTCGCCATCGAGCGCCTCACCGAGGTCCTCGAGGTGTGCAACACGTGGAACGCCGACCGTCTCTGGCCCAAGACGTACGCACGCGTGCGCGACGACGGCATGGTCCACGTCACGTGCGAGGTCGCGACCGACCTCGAGCACGGCGTGACCGACGAGCAGCTCGGCCAGCTGCTGCACTGCGGCCTGAGCACCGCGACCGTCTTCTTCGACCAGCTGGACGAGCTGTACCCCGACCCGGCGAGCGAGGCACCGTGAGGGCGGCGTCGTGAGCGAGCAGCACACCCGACCCCTCGACCGCACGCGCGTCGAGGCCTACCTCACCGGCCGCGGCTACCGCATCGCCGTCGACGACGACGGCGACCTCACCGGGACGTGGGACGGCAACCGCTTCTGGTTCATCCTGTCGGGCGAGCGCGACGAGATCCTCCAGGTCCGCGGCCGCTGGCAGCGCACGCTCCCGGCGACCCGACGGACGTCGGCGCTCCTCGCCGTCAACGACTGGAACCGCGAGCGGATCTGGCCCAAGGTCTACCTCCGCGACGAGGAGGACGGGACGGCCCTGTACACCGAGGTCTCGGTGGACCTCGAGCACGGCGTCACGGACGACCAGCTCGGTCAGCTCGTCGCCTGCGGGCTCGGGACGGGGGCGCAGTTCTTCGCGGCGCTCGCCGGACTCGTGCCCGACGTCTCACCGGGGGACGGCGGGCATCCCGAGCAGGACGGGGCCTGACGCGGCCGCTGCGGCGGCGCCGTGCCCGTGGCTGTCGTCCTCGCCACCACGCGCACGCTCGCGTGCGGCCCACGCGTCTCCCGCCCGCGTCCGCCGGACCGCGTACGGCCCGCCGGCGAGCGCGGAGTCGGCGACGAGGTGGTGGGGTGCGGCGTGCGTGACCCGCACCGTGACCAGGTCGCCCGGTCGGGCGACGTCGTGCGGCAGGTCGCGCACGCTGCGCGGGTCGGGAGCGCCGTCGACCGCGGGGCCGGGCGCGGCGGCGCGACCGGCGACGTGCGGCGGCTCGGCGAGGTGGACGAGCCGGTTGTCGGCCGCCCGCCCCGTGATGCGCCGTGTGGCGCCGTCCTTGCGGCCCTCCCCCTCCGAGACGAGCACCTCGACCGCGCGGCCCACCTGTGCGGCGTTCTCCTCGGCGGAGATGCGCTCCTGGAGCGCGACCAGCCGCTCGTAGCGCTCCTGGACGACCGCCTTGGGCAGCTGGTCCGGGAGGGTCGCGGCGGGCGTGCCGGGCCGGGGCGAGTACTGGAAGGTGAACGCCGAGGAGAACCGCGACGCCTCGACGACTCGCAGGGTCTCGGCGAAGTCCTCCTCGGTCTCGCCCGGGAAGCCGACGATCACGTCGGTCGTGATGGCGGCGTCGGGCATCGCGGCACGCACGCGGTCGAGGATCCCGAGGAACTTCTCCGACCGGTACGAGCGCCGCATGGCCCGCAGGACACGGTCGGACCCGGACTGGAGCGGCATGTGCAGGCTCGGCATGACCGCGGGCGTCTCGGCCATCGCGGCGATGACGTCGTCCGTGAAGGACGCCGGGTGCGGCGACGTGAAGCGGACGCGCTCCAGACCGGGGACCGCGCCCACGGCGCGGAGGAGCTTGGCGAAGGCGCCCCGGTCGCCGAACTCGACGCCGTAGCTGTTGACGTTCTGGCCGAGGAGCGTCACCTCGATCGCCCCCTCGGCGACGAGGGCCTCGACCTCGGCGAGGACCTCCCCGGGGCGGCGGTCGCGCTCCTTGCCCCGCAGGTGCGGGACGATGCAGAACGTGCACGTGTTGTTGCACCCGACGCTGATCGAGACCCAGCCCGCGTACACGGACTCGCGGCGCGTCGGCAGCGTCGACGGGAAGACCTGGAGCGACTCCGCGATCTCGACCTGCGCCTCGGCGTTGTGGCGCGCGCGCTCGAGGAGGACGGGGAGCGCGTCGAGGTTGTGCGTGCCGAAGACGACGTCGACCCACGGAGCGCGGTCGACGATCCCCGACCGGTCCTTCTGCGCGAGGCAGCCGCCGACGGCGATCTGCATCCCGGGTCGCTCGTTCTTGACCGCCGAGAGCTGGCCCAGGTTGCCGTACAGGCGCGAGGCCGCGTTCTCGCGCACGGCGCACGTGTTGATGACGACGACGTCCGCACGGGACGCGGCCGCGTCCTCCGCCGGGGCGGGGACGTACCCGGCGGCCTCGAGCATGCCCGCCATGTGCTCGGAGTCGTGCACGTTCATCTGGCAGCCGAGCGTCCGCACGACGTAGGTGCGTGCGGTCGAGCGGGGTGCCTCTGCGGCGGGCACCCCTGCGGTGGACCGGGGTACCGAGGGCGCGGCGGCGGGTCGGGGCCCGGGGAGCGTCGTGGACATCGTCCCCAAGGGTACGGCGCGCTCCGGTGAGGCCCGGCAGCCGTCGGGGCGGCTCCGCCGGGCCCGGTGATCTCTTGACCGTTCGTTGCCGTTCCGTGACGCTCGTAGGTAGCCGGATCGACCTGTTCCGCCCTAGGTTCGACGGATGAGCCAAGATCGCGCGAGCGGCACGCAGGACGCGCTCGTCGTCCTCGAGCGCGTCAACAAGCACTTCGGACCCCTGCACGTGCTCCGCGACGTCGACCTCACGGTCCGCCGGGGTGAGGTCGTCGTCGTGATCGGGCCGTCCGGGTCCGGCAAGTCGACGCTGTGCCGGACCATCAACCGCCTCGAGCCCATCGACAGCGGCCGGATCACCATCGACGGCGTCCCGCTGCCCGCCGAGGGCAAGGCGCTCGCTCGCCTGCGCGCCGACGTCGGGATGGTGTTCCAGTCGTTCAACCTCTTCGCGCACAAGACGGTGCTCGAGAACGTGACGCTCGGGCCGGTCAAGGCCAAGCGGGCGTCACGCAAGGAGGCGCAGGAGCAGGCGATGGCGCTCCTGGAGCGGGTCGGTGTCGCGAACCAGGCGGGCAAGATGCCCGCGCAGCTGTCGGGCGGCCAGCAGCAGCGCGTCGCGATCGCGCGCGCCCTGGCCATGCGGCCCAAGGTGATGCTCTTCGACGAGCCGACCTCCGCGCTGGACCCGGAGATGATCAACGAGGTCCTCGACGTCATGACGGCCCTCGCGCACGAGGGCATGACGATGGTGGTCGTGACCCACGAGATGGGGTTCGCGCGCCGTGCCGCGGACCGCGTCGTCTTCATGGACGGCGGCCTCGTCGTCGAGGAGGCCGACCCCGAGACGTTCTTCACCGCACCGCGCTCGGAGCGCGCTCAGGACTTCCTGTCGAAGATCCTCACCCACTGACCCACCCCGGGTCCTGACCCGACCGACGAACCACGACACGGCCGCCGCGCGGCGGCCGGGAACGAGAGGGACGAGATGCGGACGATGCGCACACGAGGAGCCGTGGCGGTCCTGGCCGCGAGCGTGCTGGCCCTGACCGCGTGCGGCGGGGACACCGAGGAGCCGACCGAGGAGCCCGGCGCCGGCGAGGAGACGACCGACACGGGCGGCGAGGAGGGCGAGGCCGAGTTCCCCGAGGGCTCCACGATGGCCGAGCTGTCCGAGGCGGGCAGCATCACGATCGGCACGAAGTTCGACCAGCCGCTGTTCGGCCTCGTCGGCCCGAACGGCGAGCCCGAGGGTTTCGACGTGGAGATCGGCAAGATCATCGCGGGCGAGCTCGGCATCGAGGAGGACGGGATCACCTGGGTCGAGACGATCTCCCAGAACCGGGAGTCCTTCATCGAGACCGACCAGGTCGACCTGGTCATCGCGACCTACACGATCAACGACGACCGCAAGGAGCGGATCGACTTCGCGGGCCCGTACTACGAGGCCGGGCAGTCGATCCTGACGCTCGCGGACAACGAGGACATCCAGGGCCCGGACGACCTCGCGGGCAAGAAGGTGTGCACCGTCTCGGGCTCGACGCCCGAGGCGAACCTGCTCGAGAACTTCCCCGAGGCCGAGGTCGTGCCGTTCCAGGCCTACTCCGACTGCCTCACGCCGCTGCGCAACGGCCAGGTCGACGCGGTCAGCACCGACAACGTCATCCTCGCGGGCTTCGCGGCCGAGAGCGACGACCTCGAGGTCCGGGGTGAGCCGTTCACGGAGGAGCCCTACGGGATCGGCCTGGCCAAGGGCGACGACGAGTTCCGCGACTGGGTCAACGACGTCCTCGAGGAGATCTTCGAGGACGGCCGCTGGACCGACGCGTGGGAGTCGACGGCCGGCACGGTGCTGCCGACGCCGGAGCCGCCCGCCGTCGACCGCTACTGACGGACCGAGCACGACCTGACCTGACCCGGGTGGGGGCGCCGAGCACGGCGCCCCCACCCGTCGGGGCCCGCAGCCCCCGTCCTTCGATCCCCCAGGAGCGCACCGGTGGACGCCGTCTTCGCCGCCTTCCCGACCTACCTCTCGGGATTCGCCGTCACGCTTCAGCTCACCGCGTGGTCCGCCGCGATCGCGATGGCCCTCGGGCTCGTCGTCGCCGCGCTGCGCGTCTCGCCGTTGCGCCCGTTCCGCTTCTTCGCGGCCGCGTACGTCGAGGTGCTGCGGAACATGCCGCTCACGCTGATCTTCTTCTTCGCGGTCTTCGTCCTCCCCCAGTTCGGCGTGATCCCGCCGCTCGGGTTCTGGACCGCGGTGCTGTGCCTGTCGACCTACACGTCCGCGTTCGTCGCGGAGGCCGTGCGGTCCGGGATCAACAGCGTGGGGGTCGGTCAGGCCGAGGCCGCACGCGCGATCGGGCTGACCTTCGGCCAGACGCTCGGTGAGGTCGTCCTCCCGCAGGCCGTCCGGACGGTCGTGCCCCCGCTGATCAACGTGTTCATCGCGCTCGCGAAGAACACGTCGGTCGCCGCCGGCTTCGCCGTCGTCGAGCTGACCGCCGCGGGACGGCGCCTGTCGCAGGGCAACCCGTCCGACACGATCCTCCTGCTGGTCGGGGTCGTCGTGTTCTACCTGCTCATCACGATCCCGATGGGCGCCATCGCCGGCGCCGTCGAGCGGAAGGTGGCGTTCAGCCGATGACCTCGGTCCTCTACGACGCACCCGGTCCCGTCGCGCGGCGGCGCGAGCTGTGGGGCTCCGTCATCGGCTCCGTCGTGGTGCTCGCGCTCCTCGCCGTCGGCGCCGTGGCTGCCGCGCGCAACGGGGTGTTCGGCGCCGACCGGTGGGACGTCCTGTACGACCCGCCCAAGCAGACCGCCGCGGACGTCTGGCGCAGCCTCCTGGTCACCGGCCTCGGTGCGACGCTGCGCGCCGCGGCGCTCGCCGCACCCCTGGCCCTCGCGCTCGGCGTGGCGCTCGCGGTCTGGCGCTCGACGCGGCTGCGCGCGCTGCGCGTCCCCGCCGTCGGCGTGATCGAGCTGTTCCGCGGCGTGCCCGTCCTCCTGATGATGTTCTTCGCCCTGCTGGCCCTCAAGCTGAGCTCGTTCGAGGCCGTGGTGTTCGGGCTCGTCGTCTACAACATGGCGATCGTCGCGGAGATCCTGCGCGCCGGCCTCGCGGCGCTGCCGAAGGGTCAGGCCGAGGCCGCGTACGCGCTGGGCCTCTCGCGCCCGCAGACGCTCTTCACGATCCTGCTCCCTCAGGCGGTCCGGCTGATGATGCCGTCGCTCGTGGCGCAGATGGTCGTGCTCCTCAAGGACTCCTCGCTGGGCTTCATCGTGGGGTACCAGGAGCTGCTCAAGGTCATCCAGAACAACAGCTACTTCTACGGCAACAACTACGCGTTCGCGCTCTTCGCCGTCGGGACCGTCGTGTACCTCACCGTGAACCTGTCGCTGTCGTGGTTCGCGCGGTGGCTCGCCCGACGGACCTCGGCGCAGGGGAACCCGGAGGCGGTTGCCGAGGCCGCGCAGCGGCCGGGCACTGGAGCGGGCACCGGCGCGGACGCGAGCGGACGTCCGGTCTGACGCACCCGGCTGACCGCTCCTCCGCGTGAGGGAAGCGGTCAGCCCGCGGTCGCGCTCACGCGGAGCTCGCGGATCACCGTGACCGTGATCTCGCCCGGGAAGGACAGGTCCTTCTCGATGTGCCGGGCGATGGCCTGCGCCATCTCGGGCAGCGACCGGTCGTCGACGACGGACGGCTCGACGACCACGCGCACCTCGCGACCGGCGGCCATGGCGACCGCGCGCCGGACGCCCTCGTGCGCGGAGACGAGCGACTCGAGCGTGTCCATGCGCTCGATGTACTGGTCGAGCTCCTCCCGCCGCGCACCGGGTCGGGCAGCGGAGCACGTGTCGGCCGCCTGGACGAGCACCGCCTCGATGCTCTCCATGGGCACCTCGTCGTGGTGCGCCGCGATCGCGTTGACCACGACGGGTGACTCGCCGAGCCGACGCGCCAGCTCGGCTCCGAGAGCCGCGTGGGTACCGGGGTGGTCGGCGGTCAGCGCCTTGCCGATGTCGTGGAGGAACGCCGCGCGCCGTGCGACGTCGACGTCGGCGCCGATCTCGGCCGCCATCGCGGCCGCGACGTGCGCGCTCTCCACGAGGTGCGCGAGGACGTTCTGGCCGTAGCTGGTCCGGAGCCGCAGCCGGCCGAGCACCTCGACGAGCTCCGGGTGCAGCTCACCCACGCCCGCCTGCTCCGCCGCGTCGTGGCCGGCGGCGACCGCACGCTCGTGGGAACCCTTGAGCGCGTCCGAGTACGCGATCTCGATCCGCTGCGGGTGGATGCGCCCGTCCTCGATGAGCGACGCGAGCGCCACGGCGGCGACCTCGCGCCGCTCGGCGTCGAAGCTCGAGAGCGTGACGGAGTCCGCGGTGTCGTCGATGATGACGTTGACGCCCGTGAGCGCCTCGAAGGTCCGGATGTTGCGGCCTTCCTTGCCGATGATGCGGCCCTTCATCTCCTCCGCGGGGAGCGGCAGGACCGTGACGACGCTCTGGGCGCTCGTCGGGCCGGCGACGCGTTGCACGGCCGTGGCCACGACGGCACGCGCACGCTCGTCCGCGGTCCGGCGTGCGCGCGCCTCGATGCGGCGCACGGCAGCGGCTGCCTCGTGCTCGGCGCGCTCGGTCGCGAGGCGGACCTGCTCGGCTCGCGCCTCCTCGGCCGAGAGCTCCGACACCGACTGGAGCCGCGCGTGGAGCTCGCGCTCCGCACCCTCGCGGACGGCGTCGGCCTGGTGTCGCGCCGTGGCCGCGGCGTCACGCTCGGCCTCGGCCTCGGCGAGACGTCGCTCGGCGAGCTCGGTGAGCCGTCGCAGCTCGCGACGTTCCTCGGCGGCGTCCTGCTCACGGGACGTCAGCCGCTCCTCACGCCGCTGCGCCTCGGCCATGAGGGCACGTGCCTCGTCCTTGATCGTGGCGACGTCGGCGGCCGCCTGCGCCCGGGTCGCCGCTGCCTCGCGACGAGCGAGCAGGACGAGCGTGAGCGCGACGAGGCACGCGAACAGGAGGACCAGGACGGTCGCGGCTTCCACGGATCTCCTTCGGACTCGTCCCTCAGTCGGGAGTCGACTCCCCAGGATCCCACGCCGCGTCGTCGTCCTCGGACATGCCTCGCCCGGTGTCGGCCTCCGCAGGCTCGTCGGCGAGCATCTCGCGGACCAGACGCCCCGCGAGCGACCCCGGGTACCCCTTGCGGGCGAGCATGGCGAGAGCGCGACGGGACCGCACCTCGGGCGAGAGGTTCCGACCCGTGCGCCACCGCCGCTCGAGGAGCTGTCGGGCGGTGGCCTCCTCGTCGTCGGCCTCGACCCCGGCCAGCGCGGCGCGGGCGTCGTCGTCGCCGACGCCCCGCCGGCGCAGCTCCAGCGCGAGGGCGCGTCGTGCGAGCCCACGGCTCTCCCGCTGTGAGCGCACGAGGATCTGCGCGTACTCGGCGTCGTCGATCAGCCCCACCTCGGTGAAGCGGTCGAGCACGGCGGCCGCGACGTCCTCCGGGACGTCACGGCGCGCCAGCGCCTGCTCGAGCTGGTGCCGACTCCTCGGAGCACCCGTGAGCAGCCGGAGCACGATCGCCCGGGCGACCGACGCGTGGTCGGGCTCGCGGTCCTCCGCCGCGGATCCGGACGGCGGAGGCTCCGGCGCGCGGGTCAGAAGTCGACCCCGGCGGCAGGATCGGCGGGGGCGTCGACGCGGGCGCCGATCCCGAGCTTCTCCTTGATCTTCTTCTCGATCTCGTTGGCCAGGTCCGGGTTGTCGCGCAGGAACCCGCGCGCGTTCTCCTTGCCCTGTCCGAGCTGGTCGCCCTCGTACGTGTACCAGGCGCCTGACTTCCGGATGAACCCGTGCTCGACGCCGAGGTCGATGAGGCCACCCTCCCGCGAGATGCCGACGCCGTACAGGATGTCGAACTCCGCCTGCTTGAAGGGCGGCGCGAGCTTGTTCTTGACGACCTTGACGCGCGTGCGGTTGCCGACGGCGTCGGTGCCCTCCTTGAGCGTCTCGATGCGTCGGATGTCCATGCGGACTGAGGCGTAGAACTTGAGCGCCTTGCCGCCCGTGGTGGTCTCCGGCGAGCCGAAGAACACGCCGATCTTCTCGCGGAGCTGGTTGATGAAGATCGCCGTCGTGCCCGAGGCGCTGAGCGCACCGGTGATCTTGCGGAGCGCCTGCGACATGAGCCGCGCCTGGAGGCCGACGTGGCTGTCGCCCATCTCGCCCTCGATCTCGGCCTTCGGCACGAGCGCCGCGACCGAGTCGATGACGACGATGTCGATCGCGCCCGACCGGATCAGCATGTCCATGATCTCGAGCGCCTGCTCGCCGGTGTCCGGCTGCGAGACGAGGAGCGCGTCGGTGTCGACGCCGAGCTTCTTGGCGTACTCCGGGTCCAGGGCGTGCTCGGCGTCGATGAACGCCGCGATGCCGCCCGCACGCTGCGCGTTCGCGACCGCGTGCAGCGCGACCGTCGTCTTGCCGCTCGACTCCGGGCCGTAGATCTCGATGACCCGGCCGCGCGGCAGGCCGCCGATCCCGAGCGCGATGTCGAGCGAGATCGACCCGGTGGGGATGACCTCGACGGGGGCGCGGCCCTCGTCACCGAGTCGCATGATCGACCCCTTGCCGAACTGGCGGTCGATCTGGGAGAGGGCGGCCTCGAGGGCCTTCGAGCGGTCAGCAGGAGCGGGCATGTCTCCACCTCGGTTCAGGGGGCGTCCGCCCCGGTCGTGCACGGTCTCGTTGTCTCGGTGCCCGACGCTACGACCCACCACCGACACGAGCCGGAGGCGCCCGGGGCACCTGTGGAGCCCCGGCGACGCGCCGTCCTGGGGACCAGAGTAACGAACACCTGTTCGATCCGGCGCAACCCACCGCCGACACGCCGGGCCGTCACGCGACGCCGTCGGGGTCGGCGTCGTCCGGTCAGCGCAGGAGCAGGCGCTCGATCCGCCGCCCGGTGCAGACCGTGCCGACCGCGCCCATGAGCGCGAGGTACCCGACGTGCACCGCCATCCCCGCCGTCACCTGGCCCAGCATGAGGTCCCGGATCATGGCCACCCCGTGGTACAGCGGCGTCACTTGGACCACGCCCTGCACCGCGGCGGGGTAGGCCGAGAGCGGGAAGAACGTCGCCGAGAACAGGAACATCGGCAGGATCGCGAGCTGGAGCCAGTCGAAGTCGGCCCACGTGCGCATGTACGTCGCGACCGCCATGCCGACCGAGGCGAACGCCCAGCCCACGAGCGTCGCGGCGGGGAGCGTCAGCAGGGCCCACCACGAGGTCACCGCGCCCGCGAGGGCCGCCACGAGCAGGAACGCCGCGGCGTAGACGAGGCCGCGCAGCAGCGCCCACGTGATCTCCCCGACGGCGACGTCCCGCGGACCGAGCGGCGTCGCGAGCACCGAGTCGTAGAGCTTGGCGTACTTGAGCTTGAAGAAGACGTTGGTCGTCGAGTCGAAGACCGCACCGTTCATCGCCGACGCCGCGAGGAGAGCCGGGGCCACGAAGACCGCGTACGGCACGAGGCGGCCGTCCCCCGCGTCGACGTCCCCGACCAGCGCCCCCACGCCGACGCCCATGGCGAACAGGTAGAAGACCGGCTCGAAGAAGCCCGACACGATGATCGTCCACGTGCGACGGAACGACCGGTAGTTGCGCTCCACGAGCGTGCGCGCCATGCCGGCACCCGCGGGCACCGGCAGCACGTCGGCGAGGCGCGCCACGTCACACCACCATCCGACGCGTCAGGACCCGGACCGCGGCGACGACGCCGGCGACGAGCCACAGCGCGACGAACGCGAGGTGACCGACGACGGCCCACGGCTCGACGACGCCGAGCGTGAGCGCGCGGCAGACCTCGACCGTGTGCCACAGCGGGGTCGCCCAGGCGACGGGCTGCAGCCACACCGGCAGCTGGTCGACCGGGAAGAACGTGCCCGAGAACAGCGACAACGGCATCACGACGAAGCGCAGGAGCACCGTGATGCCCCGGTCGCTCTCGAGCCGCGCCG
Organism: Actinotalea sp. AC32; assembly: GCA_031844515.1. Taxonomy (GTDB): domain Bacteria; phylum Actinomycetota; class Actinomycetes; order Actinomycetales; family Cellulomonadaceae; genus Actinotalea. Next base: position 63,072 of record JAUZVJ010000015.1, read on the forward strand.
TGTAGGCGTAGCACCAGGCCGCGAACGCCATCCCGCCCAGGACGGCGACGGGCGCCGCGAGGACGCCCCACCACGACCGGACGGTGCCGAGCGCGGCGGCGACCGCGAGGAAGACGGATGCCGCGAGCGCGATCCGCACGAGCACGAAGACGAGGTGGCCCACGACGACGTCGACGGGAGCCAGCGGCGTGGAGAGCATCCCGTGGTACGTGCGGTCCCACTTGATGCTGCCCATGACGGAGAACGTCGTCTCCCCCGCGGCGACCTGCAGCGCGGTCGCCGCGAGCACGCCCGGCGCGACGAAGAGCAGGTACGGCACACCGCCCGCACCGCCCGCACCGTCGTCGACGAGGCGGCCGAGGCCCCAGCCCATGCCGACCAGGTACAGCAGCGGCGCGAGGAAGCTGCTGACCGCGGTCCCGAACCACATCCGCCGGTACCGCACGAACCAGTGCGCCGTGACCGCGGGCCAGCCCCCACCGCGGGCCGCGGGGCGCACGGGGACGTCGACGTCGGCGCCGACCCGGTCCTCGACCGCCATCAGTCCACCAGGGTCCGGCCGGTCAGGTGCAGGAACACGTCCTCGAGCGTCGAGCGGCGGACGAGCGCCGAGACCGGCTCGACCCCCCGGCGCACGACCTCCGACTGCGCGCGCTCGCCGTCGTCGACGTAGAGCAGGAGCCGGTCGGGCAGCACCTCGACGCGCTCGGCGACGCCGTCGACGGCCCCGACGTGCTCGGCGTGGTCGAGCGTGTCGAGCCGCAGCTCGAGGACCTCGCGGGTGGAGTGCTCGGCGATGAGCGAGCGCGGCGAGCCCTCGGCGACGATCCGGCCGTGGTCCATGACGACGAGCCGGTCGCACAGCTGCTCGGCCTCGTCCATGTAGTGCGTCGTCAGCACGAGCGTCACGCCCTCGCGCTTGAGGCGGAAGAGGCGGTCCCACAGGACGTGCCGCGCCTGCGGGTCCAGGCCCGTCGTCGGCTCGTCGAGCAGCAGGATGCTCGGCGAGTTGACCAGCCCGCGCGCGATGGTGAGCCGGCGCTTCATCCCGCCCGAGAGCGGCTCGACCACGGAGCCGGCCCGGTCGGCGAGCTGCGCGAAGTCGAGGAGCTCCGCCGCGCGACGGCGCACCTCGGCCCGCGGGATGCCGAAGTAGCGCCCGTAGACCCAGATGTTCTCCTCGACGGTCAGCTCCTCGTCGAGCGTGTCGCGCTGAGGCACGACGCCGAGCCGGGCCCGGATCGCGGCGCCGTGCGTGCGCGGGTCCATGCCCAGCACCGTCAGCTCACCGGCCGTCGGCGGCGACACGCACCCGATCATGCGCATCGTCGAGGACTTGCCGGCCCCGTTGGGCCCCAGGAAGCCGAACGCCTCGCCCGGCATGACGTCCACGTCGATCCCGTCGACCGCCGTGAACGTGCCGAACTCCTTGACGAGCCCCCGGGCGCGGATCATCGGCGCGGGCGCGCCCGCCGTCACCGGCGCTCCCGCACGGGGTGGTCCCGGCCCAGCCGCTCGTGCTCCGGGACGCCCATCGCGTCGCACAGCGCACGCCAGACGACGCGCGGGTCGACCCCCTGGTCGAGCGCCTCCTGGGCCGTCCTGTCACCCAGCGCCCCGAGGACCTGGTCACGCACCAGCGCCGGTCCGACCTGCGGCCCGAGCACCTCCCGGACGAGCTCCCGGAACTCGCTGTATCGCACCGGGACAGCCTGCCACGCCGTCCCCCGGGGTGCGGTGTCGGACCCCCGCACCACAATGAGCACGTGATCACGCGCGCCGACGAGCCGGCCGCCGCCGACCCCCTCGCGGGCTTCTCCGAGCCGACGCGCAGCTGGTTCGCCGGCGCCTTCGAGGCGCCGACGGCGGCGCAGGCGGGCGCGTGGTCCGCCGTCGCGCAGGGCGACCACGCGCTGGTCGTCGCACCGACCGGGTCGGGCAAGACGCTCGCCGCCTTCCTGTGGTCCCTCGACCGGCTCATGGTCGAGCCGGCCACGGACGCCGCGACACGCTGCCGGGTCCTGTACGTCTCGCCGCTCAAGGCGCTCGCCGCCGACGTGGAGCGCAACCTCCGGTCCCCGCTCGTGGGCATCAGGCAGGCGGCCGCACGGCTCGGGGCCGCCGTGCCCGACGTCGAGGTGGGCGTGCGGACCGGCGACACGCCGCCCCAGGAGCGTCGCGCGTTCGCGACACGACCCCCGGACATCCTCATCACGACGCCGGAGTCGCTCTTCCTCGTCCTCACGTCGGCCGCACGAGCGGGCCTCGCGGGCGTGCGGACCGTGGTCCTGGACGAGATCCACGCCGTCGCCGGCACGAAGCGGGGCGCGCACCTCGCGGTGTCGCTCGAGCGCCTCGACGCGCTCCTCGAGCAGCACGGGGGTCCGGCGCAGCGGATCGGGCTGTCGGCGACGGTGCGCCCGGTCGACGCCGTCGCCCGCTTCCTGGGCGGCGGGCGTCCGCCCGCGGACGGCGGACGGCGCGTCGCCGTCGTGCAGCCGCCCGCGACCAAGCGGGTCGAGGTAAAGGTCGTCGTGCCCGTGCCCGACCTCGCCGACCTCCAGGCCGCCGGTCCGGCCCACGACCGGTCGACCGGGGCGACCGGGGCGACCGGGGACGGCCCGCCGGCGTCCGCACGCCAGGGCGCGCCCGGCGGCTCCGGGGCGACCGGTGGTTCCGGCGGGCCCGGTGGTTCCGGCGCGCCCGGCGGTCAGCCGGACCTCAGCGGGTCGGCGGCCGGCGCTCCCCCGCGGCCCTCGATCTGGCCGCACGTCGAGGAGCGTGTCGTCGACCTCGTCGCCGGGCACCGGTCGACGCTCGTCTTCACGAACTCACGACGCGGGGCCGAACGGCTCACGGCTCGCATGAACGAGGTGTGGGCCGAGCGCCAGGGCGTCGACGTGCCCGACCCGGGGACGCTCCAGCCCGCGCAGGTCCAGGCGCAGTCGGGGGCCTCGGCCGGGGTCGACGGCACGGACGGCTCACCCGTCCTCGCGCGCGCGCACCACGGGTCCATGAGCCGCACCGAGCGGACGCGGACGGAGTCCGAGCTCAAGGCGGGCCGCCTCCCCGCGGTCGTCGCCACGTCGTCGCTCGAGCTCGGCATCGACATGGGCGCCGTCGACCTCGTCGTGCAGGTCGGGTCGCCGCCGTCCGTCGCGTCCGGGCTGCAGCGCGTGGGACGTGCGGGCCACCAGGTCGGCGCGACGTCGCGCGGCGTCGTGTTCCCGACGTTCCGCGGTGACCTCGTGCCCGCCGCGGTCATCGCCGCCCGGATGTGCGCCGGCGCGATCGAGTCGCTGTCCGTGCCGCAGAACCCGCTGGACGTGCTCGCGCAGCAGGTCGTCGCGATGGTCGCGGTCGACGAGTGGACCGTCGACGACCTCGCGACCGTCGTCCGCCGCGCCGCGCCGTTCACCGACCTCGGCGAGGGCACGCTGCGCGCCGTGCTCGACATGCTCGCGGGCCGCTACCCGTCGGAGGAGTTCGGCGAGCTCCGGCCCCGGCTGGTGTGGGACCGGTCGACCGGCGTCCTGACGGGTCGGCCCGGTGCGCTGCGGCTCGCCGTGACGAGCGGCGGGACCATCCCCGACCGCGGTCTGTACGGCGTGTTCCTCGCGGGCTCCACGACCGAGGGTGACGCGCAGCGCGGGGGCCGCCGCGTCGGCGAGCTCGACGAGGAGATGGTCTACGAGTCGCGCGTCGGCGACACCTTCACGCTCGGCTCGAGCACGTGGCGGATCGAGGACATCACGCCCGACCGCGTCCTCGTCTCCCCCGCGCCCGGCCTGCCGGGCCGGCTGCCGTTCTGGAAGGGCGACTCCCCCGGCCGGCCGGCCGAGCTCGGCAAGGCCCTCGGCGGCTGGGTCCGCGAGCTCGTGGCCGCGGACGACGCGAGCGCCCGCGGCATGCTCACCGCAGGAGGGCTCGACGCGTGGGCGGCCGACAACCTGCTGGGCTACGTCCGCGAGCAGGTCGACGCGACCGGGCAGGTCCCGGACGACCGCACGATCGTCGTCGAGCGGTTCCGCGACGAGATCGGCGACTGGCGCGTCGTCGTGCACTCGCCGTACGGCGCGCGCGTGCACGCGCCGTGGGCACTCGTGCTCGCCGCGAGGCTCCGCGACCGCTACGGGCTCGACGCCGCGGCGCTGCACGCCGACGACGGCATCGTGCTGCGCCTGCCCGACGTGACGACGAGCGGGACGTGGGACGTCGAGGCCGGTCGCTGGGTCGAGGACGGGGACGCACCCGGGGTGGACCTGGAGGACCTCCTCGTCGACGCCGACGAGGTCGCGGAGGCGGTCCGCGCCGAGCTCGGCTCGTCGGCGCTCTTCGCCGCGCGCTTCCGCGAGGCCGCCGCCCGCTCGCTCCTGCTGCCCCGCCGCCGTCCCGACCGCCGTCAGCCGCTGTGGCAGCAGCGTCAGCGCGCCGCGCAGCTGCTGTCCGTCGCGTCGCGCTTCCCCGACTTCCCCGTCCTGCTCGAGGCCGCGCGCGAGTGCCTCCAGGACGACTTCGACGTCGCCGCGCTCAGCAGCCTCATGGCGGACGTCGCCGCGCACCGCGTGCGCGTCGTCGAGGTCACGACGCCGTCGCCGTCACCCTTCGCCCAGTCGCTGCTGTTCGGGTACACGGCCCAGTTCCTCTACGACGGCGACGCCCCGCTCGCGGAGCGACGTGCCGCCGCGCTCACGCTCGACCCGACGCTCCTCGCCGAGCTGCTGGGTCAGGGCGGGTCGGCGCAGCTGGCCGACCTGCTCGACCCCGCGGCCGTGGAGCGGACCGAGGCCGAGCTCAGCGGCACCGCACCGGACCGGCGCGCGCGCCACGCCGAGGACGTCGTGGACGCCGTCCGGCGCCACGGCCCCCTCACGCTCGACGAGGTGCGGGCGCGCACGCGCGAGGAGCACCACGAGGAGGTCCCGGCGTGGCTCGACGACCTCACGCGCGCACGTCGGCTGATCGCCGTGCGGCACGGCACCACGTCGTGGTGGGCCGCGATCGAGGACGCGGGACGGCTGCGGGACGCCCTGGGGGTCGCGCTGCCCGTCGGGGTGCCCGAGGACTTCACCGAACCCGTCCCCGACCCGCTCGGCGACCTCGTGCGCCGGCACGCCCGGACGCACGGGCCGTTCACCGCGGCCCAGGTCGCGACCCGGTTCGGGATCGGCGTCGGGGTCGCGACCGAGGTGCTGCGCCGGCTCGAGAGCTCCCGGGTGCTCGCCTTCGGCCACCTCCGGCCGGCCTCGCTCGGCGGCACGGGTGAGGACTACTGCGACATGGAGGTCCTGCGCATCCTGCGCAGGCGGTCGCTCGCCGCGCTGCGGGCCGAGGTCGAGCCTGTGCCCGCACGGGCGCTCGGCGTGTTCCTCCCCCGCTGGCAGGGTGTCGCATCGCGCACCGAGCCCCGGGGCGGCAGGTCGGGCGGACGGCTGCGCGGTGTCGACGGGCTCCTGCGCGCCGTCGAGCAGCTCTCCGGTGCGGCGCTCCCGGCCTCGGCGCTGGAGACGCTCGTGCTCCCGGCACGCGTGCCGGACTACGAGCCGGCGATGCTCGACGAGCTGACGTCCGCCGGCGAGGTGCTGTGGGCAGGCACCGGACCCCTCGCCGCGCGGGACGGGCTGGTGAGCCTCCACCTGGCGGCGACGGCCGACCTCACGCTCGGCGCCCCGGCGGAGCGCGGCGACGGGGGTCCGCTGGACGGGCCCGTGCACGACGCGGTCCTCGACGTGCTCGCCTCGGGTGGTGCGTTCTTCCTCCCCGCCATCGTCGACCGGGTCCGCGCCCGACTGGTCGAGGGCGCGTCGCCGCCAGAGCCCGGTCGCGGTGCGGGCGGGGTCCGCGACCTCGACCCCGGCGCGGGCGCGGCCCCCGCCGTCGGGGCCGGCGCGACGCACGGCACGACGACCGTCGGAGCCGACCGCGTCAGCGAGGCCCTGTGGGACCTCGTGTGGGGCGGGTGGGTCACGAACGACGGGTTCGCCGCGCTCCGCGCTCGCCTCGGCTCGAGCCGGTCCGGTACGACGCACCGGGTGCCTCGCCACGCGCCCCGTGGTCGTGCGCTGACCCGCCGGGCGCTCGGCGGGATCGCCCTGCGCCCGACCCGCGCCGCGCCGCTTCCGGCCGACACGCCCGGCCGCTGGTCGTTGCTCCCCGAGCGCGAGCAGGACCCGACGGTCCGGGCCCACGCGCTCGCGGCGCAGCTCCTCGACCGGCACGGTGTCCTCACGCGCGCCGTGGCGGCGTCGGAGGGGATCGGCGGGGGCTTCACCGCGGTGTACCGCGTCCTGAGCGCGCTCGAGGAGGCCGGTCAGGTCCGCCGCGGCTACTTCGTCGAGCACCTCGGCGGGTCCCAGTTCGCCCTGCCCGGCGCCGTCGACCAGCTGCGTGACGACGCGCGCGACGCCTCGGCGGGCACGGTTGCCGAGGGCGAGGTCGGACGCGCGGACGCCGCCGACGCGCCCGTGGTCCTCCTGGCCGCGACCGACCCCGCCAACCCGTACGGGGCGGCGCTCGCCTGGCCCGACGCGACGACGACCTCCGAGGGCGACGCGGGGCGGCACCGACCCGGGCGCAAGGCGGGCTCGCTCGTCGTCCTCGTCGCCGGGCGCCTCGTGCTCTACGTCGAACGCGGCGGCCGGACCGTGCTGTCGTTCAGCACCGACCCGGACGAGCTCGCGCAGGCGGCCGCGGAGCTCGCGGCGACCGCCCGGACCGGTCGGCTGGGGCGCGTCACCCTGCAGCGCGTCGACGGGTCCGACGTGCTCGACCGGGCGACGCTCGACGCACCGGTGGCCTCCGCGCTCACGGCCGCAGGCTTCGCGGCGACGCCTCGCGGGCTCCGGCTGCGGGACGGCTGATGCCGGAGGGAGACATCCTGCGGCGTGCCGCACGCAGCCTCGACCAGGCGCTCGTCGGCTCGCCCCTCGTCCGCGCCGAGCTGCGGTGGCCGTCGGCCGCCGGGGTCGACCTGGTCGGTCGGACGGTCCTGCGGACCGTGCCGTACGGCAAGCACCTGTTCACACGGTTCGACGACGGGCGCACGCTGCACACGCACCTGCGCATGGAGGGCTCGTGGCGCATCAGCCGGACGGGCGCACCGACGGCCCGGGCCGCCGGGCCGTACGTCCGGGCCGTCCTGGCGACCGCGTCCTGGACCGCCGTGGGGCACCGGCTCGGCATGCTCGACGTCGTGCCGACCGACGACGAGCGCACGCTCATCGCGCACCTGGGTCCCGACGTCCTCGCGGACGACTTCCCCACGGTGGGGCTGCGGGAGGCGCTGCGCCGGTGGGCCGAGCGGGGCGCGACGCCCGTCGCGGAGGTGCTCCTCGACCAGACCGTGAGCGCGGGGATCGGCACGCTCTACGCCGCGGAGTCGCTGTGGGCGCGACGCCTGTGGCCGTGGACGCCGGCCGGGGAGGTCGACGCCGCGACCGTCCTCATGACGGCCCGGCACCTCATGGCCCGCAGCGTCGCGTCACGCACGCCGACGGCCACCGGGGACAGCGGCCTCTCGGCGTTCGTCCACGACCGCAAGGGCAAGCCGTGCCTGCGCTGTGGCACACCGGTCGTCCGGGGCACCGCTCGCCGACCGCCCATGGAGCGACCGATCTTCTACTGCCCGCGCTGCCAGCCCGAGCCCGCACGCTGAAGCACCTCACGCCGCAGCGTGAGGCGCTTCAGGACACGAGCTGGGGGCGCATCCGGTGCCGGGGTCGGGCGCCGACCGTGTGGTGCGGCGCAGGGCCGGTCAGCCGACCGGGGCGAGCTCTCCGTCGGTGCGGCTCCAGCCGCCGTCCTGGGGACGGCGCCACGCCGCCGCGAGCTCGGCGGGCGAGTCGGGCACCGTCAGGCCCTCGGCGACGGCGACCCGGTCGCTCACCTCGCGGAGCACCACGGACATCGAGACGTCGAGCGCGTCGCAGATCGACGCGAGCAGCTCCGAGGACGCCTCCTTCTGCCCGCGCTCCACCTCGCTCAGGTAGCCGAGCGACACCCGCGCCGCGGACGACACCTCGCGGAGCGTCCTTCCCTGGCGCTGGCGGGCGTCGCGGAGGACGTCGCCGATCTCCCGTCGTAGGACGACCATGGGACGACCTCCTTCCGTCGACGCGGGCGCACGGTGCGCCGCTGGGCTGCTGTACCTGACGGCTCCGGCGGGCCGGACCCGAGAGGGGGTAACACCGTACCCCGCAGGTCGGACAGGTTCGCGTCCGGGACGCTGCGGCGATCGAGTGGCGTTCACGTCCTGTCCAACGCGAGGGGACCCCCCACTGTTCCCGAAGGGCCGACCGGCCTCCGGGCGGGTGCCTGCACGGCTCGGCGCGTCCTCAGCCGTCGCCGCCGGGGTCGCCGCCGGGTCGTCCCTCCACCACGGCTCCGCTCGCTGCGAGCAGCAGCCGGAGCGCGGCGGCACGCGCGTCGCCGCGGACCGCCGCGCGATCCGCGGGTGGTCCGGGCGGTCGCGTCGTCACCACCGTGCCGGCGGGCCCGGACAGCGCGACGTGCACGGTCCCGGGCGGCTTCCCGTCCTGCGGGTCGGGGCCGGCGACCCCCGTCGTCGCGAGCCCCACGTCGGCCGACAGCAGACGACGCACCCCGTCGGCCATCTGCACCGCGACGGCGGGGTGCACGGCGCCGTGCCGGGACAGGAGCGCCGGGTCGACACCCAGCACGGAGTCCTTGACGTCGGTCGCGTACGCGACCACGCCGCCGCGCAGGCAGGCCGACGCCCCGGCGACGCCCACGAGCGCGTCGCACACGGCGCCTCCCGTGAGCGACTCCGCGACGGCGACGGTGAGCCCCGCGGCGGCTAGGGCCTGGACCACGACGCGCGGGTCGAGCGGCCGCCCGTCCCACGGGACCGCCACCGTCGTGGACGTCACCGCGGTCCGGCCGCGCCGCCCGTGCTCGCCTCGCCGCCGGCGTCGCGGTCCGCGCCCGACGCGGTCGCGTCGTGCCCCGCGTCCCGAGCCGCCGCGCGGCGCACCTGCCAGCCGCGGCGCACGTAGTCGGCGCCCGTCACGACGGTCACGGCGACCGCCGCGAGGAGCACGACCCAGCCGAGGACGCCCAGGGCGGCCGGCAACCGGTCGAGCGGTAGCAGGAAGATCCCGATCCCCACGGACTGCAGGACGGTCTTGAGCTTGCCCCCCGGCGACGCGGGGATCACGACGTACCGCAGGACGGCGAAGCGCATCGCCGTGATCCCGAGCTCCCGCACCAGAACGACGATGGTGATCCACCACGGGAGGTCGCCGAGCCACGACAGCAGCACGAGCGAGGTCCCGATGAGGAGCTTGTCGGCGATGGGGTCGACGAGCTTGCCCCAGTCGGTGACCTGGTCCAGCCGGCGGGCCAGCCAGCCGTCGAGACGGTCGGTCGCCGCCGCGAGCGCGAAGCACCCGGCCGCGACCCAGCGCCACGCACCGCTCCCGTCGTCGAGCAGGAGTGCCACCGCGACCACCGGCACGAGCGCGATGCGCGCGACGGTGACGCCGTTCGCCAGGTTCCACACCGGTGCCGCGCTCGCCACGGGCCCACCCTACGGCGCGTCACCGGACCTCACCGCAGCGGTCCGCCCGACGTGCGGCGGTAGTGTCGCCGCGTGACGCGCCACGCCCGGGCCCCGCGTCGCCGCGCTGCGACGCTGCCGGTGACGCTCGCCCTCGTGGTGTGCCTCGCGACGGCGACCGCCGGCGCACTGGCCGCCACGGACGTGCTCGGAACCCGCGCGCCGACGTCGCCGTCGTCGGGCGGGGCCCCGACCGAGGACGCGCCGGCACCGGCGCCGACCACCCCCGCACCGACCCCCACGCCGACACCCGAGCCGTTCGACCTGACCCTCGTCGCGGCGGGTGACGTCCTGCCGCACCAGCCCGTCCTCCGCTCGGCGTCCGCGTCCGGCGCCGGCTACGACTTCTCGCCGCTCCTGGACCCGATGAACCCGTGGGTCGGCGGCGCCGACCTCGCGCTGTGCCACCTCGAGGTCCCGATCGCCCCGGACGGCACCGCGCCGTCCGGCTACCCGGTGTTCGGCGCGCCGGTCGAGCTCGCGCGCGACCTCCGGGAGGCGGGCTGGGACGGCTGCTCGACGGCGTCGAACCACAGCCTGGACCGCGGACGGGCGGGAGTCGTCGCGACCCTCGACGCGCTCGACGCCGCGGGCCTGGGCCACGTCGGGACGGCGCGCACGACGCAGGAGGCCGACGCGCCCCAGGTGTACGAGCTCGTCCGCGGGGACCGCACCGTGCGCGTCGCGCACCTCGCGGCGACCTACGGCACGAACGGTCTGCCGATCCCCGCCGACGCGCCGTTCAGCGTGCGGCTCATCGACACCGCGCAGCTCGTCGAGGCCGCGACCCGCGCGCGTGCCGCCGGCGCGGACGTCGTCGTCGCGAGCGTGCACTGCTGCATCGAGTACGTCTCCGAGCCGACCGACGAGCAGATCCGCATCGCCACCGAGCTGGCCGCCTCGGGCGTCGTCGACCTGCTCATCGGGCACCACGCGCACGTCCCGCAACCCGTCGAGCTGCTCGCCGGTGGTCCGCGCGGCGAGGGGATGTGGGTCGCCCACGGCCTGGGCAACATGCTGTCCAACCAGGACGCCGCGTGCTGCTCGGCGCGGACGGACTCGGGGCTCCTGCTCAGCGCGACGTTCACCGTCCCGCCCGACGGCCCGCCCACCGTGAGCGCCGTCGGCTGGACCGCCCTCACGGTCGACCGTGCCGGCGGCCACCGCGTGCACCCGCTCCCGAGCACGGGTACGGGCGCAGCGCTCGGCACGCTCGACCCCGAGGCGCTCGCCGCGCGTCACGCGAGGGTCGCCGAGGTCGTCGGCCAGGCGGCACCCGAGCGGCTCTCCCCGCCGACGCCCACCGGGGACGCCCCGGTCGTGGTGCCGCGCCCCGTCGGCTGACGCGGCCCTCAGCCGTCGAGCGGCTCCAGGACCGGGATCCGCATGCCGGCCGGCCCGCGCTGCTGCGGGACGGTGTCGGACGTGCCCGACCCCGCGGGTACCCCACGGCTCGGCACGACGGCCGCAGGCGTCGACGGCACCGGAGGACCGGCGGGCCGTGCGGACGGACCGCCGGCGGCTCGCACGGGCGGACCAGCAGCGGGCCGCCCGGCCTGCCCCTCGCCCCCCGGGCCCGCGTCCGGCCCCGGCTCGTCGGTCGCGGGCAGGTGCGTGAGCTGCTGCACCGGCTCCGACTGCCCCGCGCCGAAGAACCAGCCCTGGCCGTAGCGCCAGCCGCTGCGCTCGAGCAGCTGGGCCTGCGCGGCCGTCTCGATCCCGGCGGCGATCGTGACCATGTCCATGTGCTGCGCCATCGCGCCGAGACCGAGGATCACGCGGGTCGCCGCCGGGTCGTCGGGGATGCCCGCGGCGTAGGACATGTCGAGCTTGACGCCGTCGACCGGCAGGTCGCGCAGGTACGCGAGCGGGGCCGCTCCGGTACCGAAGTCGTCGAGGAGCACCGGCACGCCGGCGGCGCGCAGCTCGTCGATGTCGTGGCGCGTGCGCGAGCCGGGCTCACCGAGCTCGGACTCCACGAGCTCGACGACGAGGCGGCCCTCGGCGATCCCGTGGGCGCGCACCTCCTCGACGACCATGCGGACGAACTCGCCGTCGCCCAGGTGGCGCGCCGAGACGTTGACCGAGACCCAGCGACCCAGCTCGGCCGTGCGGGCGAGGTACTGCACCGCCTGCCGGATCACGGTCGCGCCGAGCGCGGCGCCGAGGCCCGTCTCGTCGACCGTCGCGAGGAACGCCCCGGGCAGCAGGAGGCCGCGCTCGGGGTGCTGCCAGCGCACGAGCGCCTCGTGGCCGACGACCTCGCCGGTCGAGAGGTCGACCGTCGGCTGGTAGTGCAGCAGGAGCTGACCCGCGTCGATGGCCGCCTGCAGCTCGGCCGCGGCGCCGTGCCGGGTACCGGCCGACGAGCCCATCGACGGCTCCCAGACCTCGGTCCGGTGCTTGCCTGCGGCCTTCGCGCGGTACAGCGCGGTGTCGGCGGCGGCCAGGACCGCAGCAGCCCCGCCCGCGGCCAGACCGGCGTCCGCGACGGCGACGCCGACGCTCGCGCCGACCGGGAGGCGACGCCGCTGCGTGCGGATCGGGTTGCGCAGCGCCGTGTGGATGCTGCCCGCGATCTCGAAGGCCACCCGCGCCGCGTCCGCGTCCTCGACGACGACGACGAACTCGTCGCCGCCGAGCCGCGCGACCGTCCCACGGCCCGCGGTCGCGGCCCGCAGCACGCCGCCGACGTGCACGAGGACCTCGTCGCCCGTCGGGTGCCCGAACCGGTCGTTGATCTGCTTGAACTCGTCGAGGTCGACGAGGAGCAGCGCGACGCGCCCCGACGTGTCGGGGTGGTCGAGCGCCCGGGTGAGGACCTCGTGCATGTGGGCCCGGTTGGCGAGCCCCGTCAGCGGGTCGTGCATCGCGCGGTGCGCGAGCATCTCCGCCTGGAGGCGCGCCTCCGTCACGTCCCGCACCTGCGCGACGAACGTCTCGGGGGCGCCGTGCTCGGTGCGCACCAGCACGACGTCGAGCACCGCCCAGACGGTCTGACCGTCGGTCCGCAGGTAGCGCTTCTCGGTGCTGAACCGCTGGGCCTCGCCCGACAGGAGCCGGTGCACCGCCGACCGTTCGGTCGCGCGGTCCTCGGGGTGGGAGAGCGCCGACAGGTCGCGCCCGCGCAGGGCCTCGGGGGTCGTGCCGAGGAGCTGGGCCAGCGCGGCGTTGACCTGCTCGAGGCGCCAGCGCGGGTCGAGCAGGGCCATGCCGATCGGGGCGTTCTCCATCGCGGCCTGGAACTGCTTCTCCGACCGGGCGAGCGCCGCACGGATCTCGCGCGGACCGGTCTGGTCCGTGAAGGAGGTGACGAGCTCGCGTCGCCCGTCGGGCGTGCTGACGGCCTCCGTGCTCACCTGGACCCAGCGCACCGGGGCCCCGGTCGCGGGGACGGCGCCGACGACGGTCGGCGGGCGCGAGGCGGGTCCGACGTGCACGTCCCGCGCGAACACCGTCGCCGGGTCGACGCGCGACCCGTCGTCGGTCACCCACGCGACGGGCAGGTCGACGACGGGCACCCCGACCACCTGCTCGACGGGGACGTCGAGGAGAGCGGCCGCCGCGGCCCCTGCGACGACGACACCGCCGCCGTCGGCGTGGACGAGCACCGCGTCGCGGGTGCCGTCGAGGACGGCCCGGAGGTGGCGCTCGAGGTCGGCGATGCGGGCGTCACGCCGTCGCGCGGCGTGCGCCGCGCGGCGGGACGCCCAGGTGAGGACGAGCCCCAGGACGATCAGCAGGATGAGTGCGGTCACCGTCGGGACGACGGCGCCGGCACTCAGCCTCCCGTCGGGTCCCATCGCTGACCGTCGTCGGTGTCGGCGTCGCTGTGCACGCCGTCACCATCGGTCAGCGGGGGCTCCTCATGAGCGGTCCCGGCCGGCTCACCGCGCAGCATCGCGAGCGTCGCGGGCAGGTCGTCGGGCTGGACGAGGACGTCGCGCGCCTTCGAGCCCTCCGACGGGCCCACGATCTCGCGCGACTCGAGGAGGTCCATGAGCCGTCCGGCCTTCGCGAACCCGACCCGCAGCTTGCGCTGGAGCATCGACGTCGACCCGAACTGCGTGGTGACGACGAGCTCGGCGGCCTGCAGGAGGAGGTCGAGGTCGTCGCCGATGTCCTCGTCGACCTGCTTCTTGGCGACGGGCGCCGCGACGTCCTCGCGGTAGGTCGGCTTGAGCTGGGCCTTCACGTGGTCGACGACCGCGTGGATCTCGCTCTCGGCGACCCACGCGCCCTGGACGCGCATGGGCTTCGCGGCACCCATGGGCAGGAAGAGGGCGTCGCCCTGACCGATGAGCTTCTCGGCACCGGGCTGGTCGAGCACGACGCGCGAGTCCGTCAGCGACGACGTCGCGAACGCGAGCCGCGAGGGGACGTTCGCCTTGATCAGGCCCGTGACGACGTCGACGCTCGGCCGCTGCGTCGCGAGGACGAGGTGGATCCCGGCCGCGCGCGCGAGCTGCGTGATGCGCTGGATCGACGCCTCGACGTCGCGCGGGGCGACCATCATGAGGTCCGCGAGCTCGTCGACGATGACCAGCAGGTAGGGGTACGGCGCGATCTTGCGCTCGCTGCCGGGCAGCGGCTTGACCTTGCCCGAGCGGACGCCGGCGTTGAAGTCGTCGATGTGCTTGTAGCCGAACAGCGCGAGGTCGTCGTACCGCGACTCCATCTCGCGCACGACCCACTCGAGCGCCTCCGCCGCCTTCTTCGGGTTCGTGATGATCGGCGTGATGAGGTGCGGGATGCCCTCGTAGAGCGTGAGCTCGACGCGCTTGGGGTCGACGAGGATCATCCGCACCTCGTCGGGCGTCGACCGCATGAGGATCGACGTGATCATCGAGTTCACGAAGCTCGACTTGCCTGCGCCGGTCGCTCCCGCGACGAGCAGGTGCGGCATCTTGGCGAGGTTCGCGACGACGTAGCCGCCCTCGACGTCCTTGCCGACGCCGATCACCATCGGGTGCTCGCTGCGTCGAGCCACCGACGACCTCAGCACGTCGCCGAGCGAGACCGTCTCGCGGTCGGTGTTGGGGATCTCGATGCCGATCGCCGACTTGCCGGGGATGGGCGAGAGGATGCGGACGTCGGCGCTCGCGACGGCGTACGAGATGTTGCGGCCCAGGGCGGTGACCCGCTCGACCTTGACCCCCTGGCCGAGCTCGACCTCGTAGCGCGTGACGGTCGGCCCGCGCGTGAAGCCCGTGACCTGCGCGTCGATCTCGAACTGCTCGAACACGCCGGTCAGCGCCTCGACGACGCGGTCGTTGGCCGCCGAGCGCACCTTGTGCGGCATGCCCTTGGCGAGGAGCGCCTCGGCCGGGAGGGTGTAGACGACGTCGCCCGAGAGCATGGGCTGCTCGCCGCGCGGGACGGGCGTCGGCTCGGGCGCGACGAGCTCGCGCACGGCCCGCTCGGGAGCCGCGGCCACGACCGTGGTGACGACGTCGTCCTGGTCGTCGACGGGGGCGGCGTCGTCGGGCGGCGCGACCGCGGTCTCGGTGAGCGCGGCGGCCTCGAAGGCTTCGTCGCCCGAGTAGGCGCCGACCTCGGGTGCGGCGCCGTCCTCGGCGCGCGGGGCCCGCAGGCGGCGCCGGCGCGGCTTGCCGGCCTCCTGCTGCTGCGCGAGCGTCGGCAGGTCCGCGAGCGACTCGCCCTCGCCGTCGTCGTCCTGCGCCTCGCGGGCGCCGCGCCCACCGGTGAGCCGGTGGTACGCCGACCGCAGCCGCGGCACGACCTTGTGGACGGGCGTCGCCGTCACCACGAGCAGCCCGAAGAGTCCCAGGAGCACCAGGAGGGGGACGGTCACCCAGGCGGTGACGAGCGCCTCGAGCGGTGCGGCGACCACGTAGCCGATCACCCCGCCCGCGGCCCGGACGGGCCCGAACCCGTCCCGCGGGGACGGCAGGTCCGCCGCGAGGTGCACGAGGCCCGCGACCGACATGACGACGGCGGTCAGGCCGATGACCATGCGCCCGTTCGCGTCGACGCGGTCGGGGTGCCGCATGAGACGCACCGCACCCCACAGCAGGAAGAGCGGGACCGCGACGCCGACCACCCCGAGCGTGCCCGCGACCACCGCGTGGATCGCGTCCCCGGCCGACCCGGACAGCCCCCACCACTCGCGTGCGGCGACGACGACCGCGAGGCCGAGCAGCGCGAACGCGACGCCGTCGCGGCGGTGCGCAGGGTCCAGGTCGCGTGCGCCGCGACCGATCCGCCGCGCCGACCCGCCGACGACGTGCGCCGAGCCCATCCACACCCCACGCACGATCCGCGCGGGGAGCGAGCGCTGCGGCGGCGCGGCCTGCGCCCCCCGGCCCGCGGGGCGGCTCGACCCGGCCGGACGCGGCGCACCGGCACGGGACCCCGAGGTCCTGGCCTGCGTCGTGCGTCCGGTGGGGGTGCGTGTCGCCATGCGGGTCACGGTACCGGCGGCGTCCCGAACGGCACGGCAGGCGCAGCCGCCGCCGTGTCGGTGGTGCGTGCCACAGTGGGCGACGGGCGCACCTGCCCGGTGTGCCCGCCGGGCGCGTCGAGGGCATGACGAGGGGGTCGGGCGATGGTCGTCCAGGTCACCAGGGAACAGGTGCTGCTGCACCGCGAGCGGGCGCAGCAGCTCGACCGGGCACCCGCCTCGACGACGGACGCGCTCTCTCCCACCGTGCTGGACGCGGGCGTCCAGGACACGGGTCCGGACGGCGCGGCGTGGGCGCTCGTGCTGCGCGGGGTCGAGCCCGCGGCCGCACGCGCCGCGCTCGCGGCCGGCGACGACCCGCCCGCGCCGCTCGCCCTCGCCTGGACGCTCCGCGGCGCCCCGCACGCGTACCGCCGCGCCGACCTCCCCGGCGTCCTCGTCGCGGTCCAGCCGTGGTCGCACCGGGACGCCGCGCGGCGGGTCCTCGACGCGAGCCGTCCCCTCACCGCCGCGGGCATCCCGTCGGGTGTCGCGCTCGCGGCCGTGGCACGGACGATGCGCGAGGTCGTCACGGGTCCCGTGGTCAAGGGCGACGTCTCCACGCTCCTCACCGGACGCATGCCCGAGCCCTTCCTGCGGTGGTGCCGCCCGTGCGGTGCGACGCACCTGTACGAGATGCCGTTCCGCCTCGCGGCGCTGCACGCGGGCCTCGAGCTCGACCCCGGCACCTCCCCTCCCGTCCTGCGCCCGGTGCCCGGGTGGCCGCGCGACCTCGCCGACCGGGCCGCCGCCGCGCTCGAGCACCTCCCCGACGGACTCACGGGCGACGAGCCGCCCCCGGACGGGCCCGACGTCGACGGTCCGGGCGGTGACGGTCCGCTCGGGCGGACGGACGCCGTGGTGTCGGCGCTGCGCCTGCTCGGGCCGATGCGGGCGGCCGAGCTCGCCGGGTACCTCGACGCCCACCCGGCCGACGTGCGCGTGCGGATCGCGACGTCGCTGGCCGAAGGTCGCGTGGCCGAGGTCGACGTCGACGGCACGACCGCCGTGGCCCTGACCGAGGACGTCGAGGCGCTGCGCAGCGCCGGCCCGTCCGACCGCGGCGTCGTGCGGCTCCTCGGGCCGTTCGACCTCTTCCTCCAGGCGCGGGACCGCGAGCGGCTCGTCCCGGACGCCGCGCGCCGCAAGGAGCTGTGGCCGACGCTCGGCCGACCGGGTGCGGTGCTGCACGACGGCGAGGTCGTGGGGACCTGGCGTCCGCGCTCGGCCGGGAGCCGCCTGCGCGTGCAGCTCGACCCGTGGGTCCCCTGGGCGCCCGCGGTCGAGGAGGGCGTCGACGAGCAGGTCGCGCTGCTCGGGGCCTTCCGCGGGGTGGCGGCGTCGCGCGCGTGACGTGCGACGCGGCCGTCCCGCAGGAGGTCCTCAGGCCTCGACGACCACCGGGATGATCATCGGCCGACGGCGCAGCCGGTTCGACACCCAGCGCCCGACCACGCGCCGCATGACCTGCTGGAGCTGGTGAACGTCCGCGCTCCCGCCCATCGCCGCCTCCTCGAGCGCGCGCGTCACGTCGGGCTGGATCGACTCGAAGACCGCGTCGTCCTCGGCGAACCCGCGTGCCTGGATCTGCGGGCCGGCGAGCACCTTGCCGGTCGCGGAGTCCACGACCGCGAAGATCGAGATGAAGCCCTCCTCGCCGAGGATCCGGCGGTCCTTGAGCTCCGCGTCGGTGATCGTCCCCACGCTCGACCCGTCGACGTACACGTAGCCGCACGGGACGGCGCCGACGACGCTCGCGCGTCCGTCCACGAGGTCGACCACGACGCCGTCCTCGGCCAGCACCACGCGGTCGGCGGGCACGCCCGACCGGACGGCGATCGCGCCGTTCGCGACGAGGTGGCGCACCTCCCCGTGCACGGGCATGACGTTGCGCGGGCGCAGGATGTTGTAGCAGTAGAGGAGCTCGCCCGCGCTCGCGTGACCCGAGACGTGGACCCGGGCGTTGCCCTGGTGCACGACCGTCGCGCCGAGCCGCATGAGGCCGTTGATCACCCGGAAGACCGCGTTCTCGTTCCCGGGGATCATCGACGACGCGAGGATCACGGTGTCGCCGTGACCGACCTCGACCCGGTGGTCGCGGTTGGCCATGCGTGACAGCGCCGCCATGGGCTCGCCCTGCGACCCCGTGCACATGAGCACGACCTGGTCCGCGGGGAGGTCGTCGACCTGCTTGACGTCGACGAGGACGCCGTCGGGGACCGTGAGGTAGCCCAGCTCGGCGGCGATGCCCATGTTGCGCACCATCGACCGGCCGACCAGCGCGACCTTGCGCCCGTGCGCGTGGGCCGCGTCCATGACCTGCTGCACGCGGTGCACGTGCGAGGCGAACGACGCGACGATGATCCGCTTGTCCGCGGCGGCGAAGACGTTGTCGAGGACCGGGCCGATCTCGCGCTCGTGCGTCGTGAAGCCCGGCACCTCGGCGTTGGTCGAGTCGACCATGAAGAGGTCGACGCCCTCCTCGCCGAGCCGCGCGAACGCGCGCAGGTCCGTGATGCGCCCGTCGAGCGGCAGCTGGTCCATCTTGAAGTCGCCCGTGTGCAGGACCGTCCCGGCCGCGGTGCGGACCGCGACCGCGAGCGCGTCGGGGATCGAGTGGTTCACGGCGACGAACTCGCAGTCGAAGGGGCCGAAGCTCTCACGCTGCCCCTCCTTGACGGCGAGGGTGAACGGCGTGATCCGGTGCTCCTTGAGCTTCGCCTCGACGAACGCGAGCGTGAGCTGGGAGCCCACGACGGGGATGTCCTTGCGGAGCCGCAGGAGGTACGGGACGGCCCCGATGTGGTCCTCGTGGCCGTGCGTGAGCACGACCGCCTCGACGTCGTCCATGCGGTCCGCGATGTAGTCGAAGTCGGGGAGGATCAGGTCGACGCCGGGCTGGTGGTCCTCGGGGAACAGGACGCCGCAGTCGATGATGAGCAGGCGGCCCTCGTGCTCGAGCACCGCCATGTTCCGGCCGATCTCACCGAGCCCGCCGAGCGCGACGACGCGCAGGCCGCCCTTCGGCAGGGCAGGGGGCAGACCGAGCTCGGGGTGCGGGTGGGACATCAGGCCTCCTGGGTCGCGAGCAGGCCGGCGGCGGCGAGCGCCGCCCGGACCTCCTCGACCTCGTTCGGGTCGGCGGGTGCGTGGGGCAGCCGCATGGTGGGCTCCGGGATGAGTCCCAGGAGCCACAGGGTGAGCTTGGAGCGCAGGGCACCGTTGCCGCTCGCGCAGACGAGGTCGATCGCGGGCATCGCGCGGGAGAACACCTCACGCGCGGTGACGAAGTCGCCGGCGTCGACGCACCGGACGAGCTCGGCGAGCAGGTCGCCCACGAGGTGACCGGCCATGCTGACCACGCCGGCGGCGCCGTGCGCGAGGAACGCGAGGTTGAGCGGGTCGTCGCCCGAGTACCACGCGAGGCCCGTCCGGCGCATGCGCGCGAGCGAGCCGTACACGTCGCCCGTCGCGTCCTTGACGGCGACGACCCGGTCGTCCGACGCGAGCCGGTCGAGCGTCTCGTCGGAGTACCGCACGACGGTCCGGCCGGGGACGTCGTAGAGCATCACGGGCAGGTCCGTCGCCTCGACCACCGTGCGGGTGTGGAGGTAGACGCCCTCCTGCGACGGGCGCGAGTAGTACGGCGTGACGACGAGCAGGCCGTGCGCGCCCGCCTCGGCGGCCTGCTCGGCCATGCGGACCGCGTGAGCGGTGTCGTTCGACCCGGCGCCCGCGACGACGACGGCGCGGTCACCCACGGCCGCGACCACGGCGCGGACGAGGTCGGCCTTCTCGGGGGCGTGCGTCGTGGGCGCCTCCCCCGTGGTGCCGTTGAGCACGAGACCGTCGTGACCGTGGTCGACGAGGTGCGCCGCGAGGCGGGCCGCCGCGTCCAGGTCGACGGCGCCGTCGGCGGTCATCGGGGTCACCATCGCGGTCAGCACCGCGCCGAACGGTCGTGCGGGGGTGGTCGGCACCATGGGCGACAAACTACCGTCGCGACACGCCCGGTGCGCCCGGCGCCCACGAGGTCACCCGGCGCGGCGGAGCGTGCGGAACCGGTACCGGACACCCCCGACGGACCGGGCCCAGCCGGACGCGGGCTCGCACCGGACGGTGCGCCACGCGTCGAGCGCGGGTGCGGGCGTGTCGCCGGCGACGTCGAGGTCGAGGTCGGTGACGACGAGGACGTCGGCCACGGGCAGGAGCGCCGCGAGCACCTGCGCGCCGCCGATGCCCCACGCGTCCCGGTCGCCGACCACCTCCAGCGCCGCCTCGACCGACCCGACGACGCGCGCCCCGTCGAGCTCGAGGTCGGGTCGCCGGCTGAGCACGAGGTTCTCGCGACCCGGCAGCGGACGTGACCGGTCGGGCAACGCGTCCCAGGTCGCCCGGCCCATGATCACGGGACGGCCCAGGGTGAGGCGCCGGAAGTGCGCGAGGTCCTCGGGGACGTGCCACGGCATCCCGCCGTCGGCGCCGATCCAGCCGTCGCGCGACTGCGCCCAGACGAGCCCGAGACGTCCCACGCGCCCGATGCTAGGCGCCGGTGCCCGGGTCCATACTGACGCCCATGGCGACGACGCACCCCGCACCGGCCCTGCCCTTCTCGTCCGAGCGGCTCCCGACCGGCGTCCTGGTCGACGGGCAGTGGCGGCCCGCGAGCGGCGGCGCGACCTTCGCGGTCCACGACCCCGCGACCGGTGACGTGCTGACCGAGGTCGCCGACGGCACGCCCGAGGACGGGCTCGCCGCCCTGGCCGCCGCGGACGCCGCGATGCCCGCGTGGCGCGCGGTCGCGCCACGCGAGCGGGCCGAGCTCCTCCGCTCCGTGTTCGAGACCGTGACCGCGCGCATCGACGAGTTCGCCGCCGTGATCACCGCCGAGGGAGGCAAGCCGCTCGCCGAGTCCCGCGCGGAGGTGACCTACGGGGCCGAGTTCGTCCGGTGGTACTCCGAGCAGGCGGTCCGGGTCGGCGGGCTCGCGCGGACGGCCCCCGGCGGGGCGAACCACCAGCTCGTGCTGCGCCGGGGTGTCGGCCCGGCACTCCTGATCACCCCGTGGAACTTCCCGCTCGCGATGGCGACGCGGAAGATCGCGCCGGCCCTCGCCGCGGGCTGCACGGTCGTGGTCAAGCCTGCGGGCCTGACACCGCTGACCACCGCGCTCTTCGCGGAGGTCGTGCGCGCCGAGCTCGTGGAGCGCGGCCTGCCGGCCGGCGTCGTCAACGTCGTGCCGACGAGCTCCTCCGGGGCGCTCGTCGACCCGCTGCTCGCCGACCCGCGTCTGCGCAAGCTGTCCTTCACGGGCTCGACCGAGGTGGGTCGCGTCCTCCTGCGCGGTGCCGCGCACGGCGTCCTGCGGACCTCGATGGAGCTCGGCGGCAACGCGCCGTTCCTCGTCTTCGAGGACGCCGACGTGCCGGCCGCGGTGCAGGGCGCGGTCCAGGCGAAGATGCGCAACGCCGGGCAGACGTGCGTCGCGGCCAACCGCTTCCTCGTGCACGAGTCCGTCGCCGACGAGTTCGCCCGCGGCCTCGCCGCGGCGTTCGACGATCTCGTCGTCGGCCCCGGGTACGCACCGGGCACGACGGTCGGGCCGCTCATCGAGCGCAAGGCGGTCGACCGCGTGGAGGAGGTCGTCGCCCAGGCGGTCGACGGCGGCGCACGCGTGCTCGTCGGCGGCGACCGGCCCCCGGCGGCCGACCTGCCCGGGCACTTCTTCCGCCCGACGGTCCTGGCCGGCGTCGACCCGGGCGCGCGCGCCGTCCAGGAGGAGGTCTTCGGACCCGTCGCGCCCGTCGTGTCGTTCACCTCCGAGGACGAGGCGCTCGCGCTCGCCAACGGGACCGAGTACGGGCTCGTGGCGTACGCCTACACGCGCGACGTCGACCGGGTCTTCCGGGTCGCCGAGCGGATCGAGGCGGGCATGCTCGGCATCAACCGGGGCATGGTCTCCGACGCGAGCGCGCCGTTCGGCGGCGTGAAGTCCTCGGGCCTGGGCCGCGAGGGTGGCGAGGCCGGGATCGAGGAGTACCTCGAGTCCCTCTACGTCGCCCTGTGACGGCGGGGCACGCAGCGGGGTCGGTCGAGGAGCCGGTCGAGGGGCCCGCCGAGCAGCTGGGCGCCCGACGGCGGGCGGCCGCGCGGCAGGCCGCCTCGGTGTCGCTCGCCACGGGCGTGTACGGGGTGTCCTTCGGGGCGCTGTCCGTCGCGGCGGGCCTCGACCTCGCGCAGACCGTCGCGCTCAGCCTCCTCATGTTCACGGGCGGGTCGCAGTTCGCGTTCATCGGCGTCCTCGGTGCCGGTGGCTCGGGCGTGGCGGCCGTGGCGACCGCCGCGCTGCTCGGTGCGCGCAACGCGCTCTACGGCGCGGTCCTCGCCCCGCTCCTGCGAGCACGCGGGCTGAGCGGGCTCGCCGCCGCGCACGTGACGATCGACGAGTCCACGGCGGTCGCCCAGGCGCAGCCCGACGCGGCGACGGCCCGGGCCGGCTTCTGGTGGACCGGGCTCGGCGTGCTCGCGCTGTGGAACGTGTTCACGGTCGTGGGCGCCGTCGTGGGCGACGCCCTCGGCGACCCGCGCCG
>JAUZVJ010000016.1:0-81476 GCA_031844515.1 Actinotalea sp. AC32
GGCCACGCTACCCAGCCGGTCGGGGCCGATGCGGTCGGCGCCGATGCGGTCGGGGGCGATGCGGTCGCCCCCGGCCCGGCTGGGTAGCGTGACGGCGTGCACGACCGAGCGCCCCGGCCCCTGCCCGAGCCCACCCCGGGCCGTCCGTGCGTCCCTCCGCACGCCCCGACGCCCCGTGCCGTCCGCGTGCTCGCCTCGCTCGCGGTGCTCGCGTCGGCGGGGTGCGCGTCCGCCGTCCCGGTCGAGGTCGCGCCCTACGCGGCCGACCCGCTGTGCGCCGAGGTGGTGCTCGCGCTCCCGGACGAGCTCGACGGGATGCCCCGTCGCGACACGACGAGCCAGGCGACGGTGGCCTGGGGCGAGGGCGGCTCTCCCGTCGTCCTGCGCTGCGGCGTCGAGCCGCCCGGGCCGACGACCGACGCCTGCGTCGCGGCCGACGACGGGACGACGAGCGTCGACTGGGTGCTCGTCGAGGGCGAGCCCCGGGCCGACGGCGCGGCCGACTGGACGTTCACGACCTACGGCCGGTCGCCCGCCGTCGAGGTGTTCGTGCCCGCGGACGTCGCCGCGAGCCGGTCGACGTCGTTCCTCATCGACCTCGGCCCGGCCGTCTCCCGGGTCGAGCAGACGCGCGCCTGCCTGTGAGCCCGGCGCCGGCCCGGCGGCTCGACGCGGTCGTCGTCAGCGGAGCCCGGTGGGCCGTTCGAGCGCGAGCCGCAGCAGCTCGTCGACGAGCTCGGGGTAGGACACGCCCGACGCCTCCCACATGCGCGGGTACATCGACACGGGCGTGAAGCCGGGCATCGTGTTGATCTCGTTGACGAGCACCTCGCCGTCGGGCGTCACGAACGTGTCGACGCGCGCCAGACCCTCGCAGCCCACCGCGTCGAACGTCAGGGCGGCGAGCTCGCGCACGCGCTCCTCGACCCCGTCGGGCAGGTCCGTCGGGCAGCGCAGGACGACGCCGTCCTCGTCGAGGTACTTCGCCTCGAAGTCGTAGAAGGCGTGGCCCGGGTCGACGACGACGATCTCGCCCGGCACCGACGTGCGGGGCGACGCGCCGTCGCGGCCGCCGAGCACGGCGCACTCGACCTCACGTCCGACGACCCCGGCCTCCACGATCACCTTGGGGTCGTGCTCGTGGGCCGCGGCGATCGCGGACGGCAGGTCCGCCAGGTCGTCGACGCGCGAGATCCCCAGGCTCGAGCCGGCGCGTGCGGGCTTGACGAAGACGGGCAGTCCCAGCGCCGTCACCTCGGCCGTCACGCCCACGGCGTCCCGCTCCCAGCGACCGGGCGCGACGAGGACCCACGGCGCGACGGGGATCCCGTTGCCCGCGAGCACGAGCTTCATGAAGTGCTTGTCCATGCCCACGGCGGAGGCGAGGACACCGGCACCCACGTACCGGATCCCCGCGAGGTCGAGCATGCCCTGGATCGTGCCGTCCTCGCCGAACGGCCCGTGCAGCAGCGGCAGCACCACGTCGACCGCCCCGAGGGACCTGCGGGCGTCCCCGTCCCACGCGACGAGCTCGTCGTCGCCGGACGCGAGCGGGACGACGACGTCCGTCGCGGAGCCGTCCGCGACGACCTCGGGCAGCCGGCCGTCGACGAGCGACCAGCGGTCCGCGTCGTCGGCGACGAGGAGCCAGCGGCCGTCCCGTGTGATGCCGACCGGGACGACGTCGTAGCGGGTCCGGTCGATCGCGCGCAGGACGCTCGCCGCGGTCACGCAGCTGATGGCGTGCTCGCCCGATCGTCCGCCGAAGACGACGGCGACCCGGGTGCGCCGCGTGGGGTCCGAGGGGTCCGAGGCGGGCCCCGTGGGGCGCTGGGGTGCGGGGGCGGCGGTCTCGTCCATCGGCGACGACCCTACCGGCCGGCCGACGACTACCCTGCCACGGTGAGCCACTCCCCCTCGCAGTCGCCCGACACGCTCGTCGTCACCGCGGGGCGGCCCGGCCGCGCGCAGGGCGCGCCCGTGAACCCGCCCGTCGTCCTGTCGTCGACGTACGTGTCGGCGGGCGTGCCCGGCCCGGACGAGCTGCTCTACGCGCGCAGCGGGACCGAGACGTGGTTCCCGTTCGAGGAGGCGCTCGGGGCGCTCGAGAGGTCGTCGTCACCCGCGCTCGTCTACGGGTCCGGGATGGCCGCCGTCGCCGCGGCGCTGTCCCTCGTCCCGCCCGGCGGGAGGCTCGTGCTGCCGCGCCACGCCTACCAGATCACGCTCGGGATCGCGGCCGACCTCGCCGCCCGGACCGGTCTGCGCGTCGACCGGGTCGACGTCGCCGACACCGACGCCGTCCTCGAGGCCGTCCGCGGCGACGGAGGTGAGGGCCCCGCCGACATGCTCTGGGTCGAGTCGCCGACCAACCCGATGCTCGAGGTCGCTGACCTGCCTGCGCTCGTCGAGGGCGCGCACGCGGTGGGGGCGCTCGTCGCGGTCGACAACACCTTCGCGACGCCCCTCGGGCAGCGACCGCTGACCGTCGGCGCCGACGTCGTCGTGCACTCCGTCACGAAGTACCTCGCGGGCCACTCCGACGTCGTGCTGGGCGCCGCGCTGTCGGACGACGCTGGGCTGCGCGCGCGGCTCGCCGCGTACCGGACCCTGCACGGCGCCGTCGCCGGGCCCTGGGAGGTGTGGCTCGCGCTGCGCGGCCTGCGGACGCTCGCGCTGCGCGTCGAGCGGTCCCAGCGGTCGGCGTCCGAGCTGGCCGCGCGGCTCGCCGCCCACCCCGCGGTCCTCGAGGTGCGCCACCCGAGCCTGCCGGACGACCCGGGCCACGAGCGGGCGGCGCGGCTGCTCGACGGGTTCGGGTCGATCGTCGGCGTCCGCCCGCGCGGTGGTGCGGCGGCGGCCGACGCCGTCGTCGACGCCCTCCGGCTGTGGGTGCCGGCGACGAGCCTCGGCGGTGTCGAGTCGACGCTCGAGCGCCGCCGTCGGTTCGCGACGGAGTCGCCGACCGTCCCCGAGGACCTCCTGCGCCTCTCGGTCGGGATCGAGGACGTGGAGGACCTCTGGGCCGACCTCGACGCCGCGCTGCGCTCGGTCGCCTGAGACCGGCGCACCGGTCCGCCCGGTCGCGTCAGGCGGTCGGCCGCGGGAGCGGGAGGTCCTCGTGCGCCCCCTCGACGCCCTCGGCGCGGTGCGGTCGGGCCAGGAGCAGCTGGGCCATGCGGTCCACCGGCAGGCCCTCGTGCAGCACCGCCACGACCGCGGCCGTGATGGGCATGTCGACGCCCACGGTGCGGGCGAGGTCGAGCACCGACGTCGAGGACTTGACGCCCTCGGCCGTGCCACCCGTCGCCGCGACCGCCTCCTCCAGCGTGAGGCCACGACCGATGTGCACGCCCAGCGTGTGGTTGCGGGACAGGGGCGACGCGCACGTCGCCACGAGGTCGCCCATGCCGGCGAGACCGGCGAACGTCTCGGCGTCCGCCCCCAGCGCCAGGCCGAGCCGCGTGATCTCGACCAGGCCGCGCGTGATGACGGTCGCGGTCGTGTTGTTCCCGAAGCCGCGACCCTGGGCGATCCCGACCGCGACCGCGATGACGTTCTTGACCGCCCCGCACAGCTCGACGCCCACGACGTCGGTGTTCGTGTACGGCCGGAACGACGGCGTCGCGCACGCCGCGGCCACGCGCCGCGCGGTGCGTGCCGACGACGACGCGACGACGGTCGCGGTCGGCTGGTGCTCGGCGATCTCGCGCGCGAGGTTCGGACCCGAGACCACGGCGACCCGGTCGGGCGCGACGCCGAGCGCCTCGGACAGGACCTCGCTCATCCGGCGGTCCGAGCTGAGCTCGACGCCCTTCATGAGCGACACGACGACGGCGTCCGGCTCGAGGAGACCCCGTAGCGGCTCGAGCACGGCGCGCGCGCTCTGCGCCGGGACGGCGACCGCGACGACCGACGCGCCGCGCAGCGCGTCCGCGACGTCCGTCGTCGCCCGCAGCCTGGCCGGCAGGGCCACGCCGGGCAGGTAGCGCTCGTTGCGGTGCTCCTCGGTGACCTGGCGGCACACCTCGGCGTCGCGCCCCCACAGCACGACGTCGCCGCCGGCCTCGGCGAGCACGAGCGCGAAGGTCGTCCCCCAGCTGCCCGTGCCGAGGACCGCGGCGCGCGTGGGCGAGCCGCTCACGCGTCGCCGTCCTGTGTGCGCCTGCGCATGTCGTGCCGCCGCTCCGGTGCCGCCTCGCCCCTGAGCTCCTCGAGGAGCGCCGTGATCGCCGCCATGACGCGCTCGGTCGCCTCGCGCAGGACGACCGTGTCCTGCGGGCGACCGTAGAGGTCGTCGAGGTCGACGGGCGGCCCGGCGACCACCTGGACCTTCTTGCGCGGGAACGGGTGCGGGACCTTCGCGTACCGGCCGAGGACGTCCTGCGGGCCCCACTGCGCGATCGGGATGACGGGTGCGCGCGTCGTGAGCGCGAGCCGCGCGACGCCCGTCCTGCCGACCATGGGCCACAGGTCGGGGTCGCGGGTCAGGGTGCCCTCGGGGAACACCGCGACGCACTCGCCGCGCTGGAGCGCCTCGACGGCGGACTCGAGCGATCGCCCGGCCTGCGCGGTGTCGCGGTGCACGGGGATCTGACCGGTGGCCCGGAGGACGCGACCGACGAACGGCACCGAGAACAGCGACGACTTCGCGAGGACCCGGGGTGCGAATCCGTTGTCGTACAGGAAGTGCGCGAACGTCAGCGGGTCGAGGTTCGTCATGTGGTTCGACGCCGCGATGAAGCCACGGTCGCGGGGCAGGTTCTCGGCACCGCGCCACTGCGGCCGCGAGACGGAGAACAGCAGCGGGCGCACGACGCGCGCCACGGCGCGGTAGGCGGCGTTGGACCTCGTGGGGGCTGGCACGGCAGCCGATGCTACTGGGGCCGCCCCGGGCGGACGACGCCCCGTCCGCACCGGCTTCGCCCTCGGGCACGGTCGCGACCGTCGGCCGAGCCGTCAGGCCCCGGGTCCACCGTCCGCGCCGTCCGCGCCGTCCGCGCCGTCCGCGCCGGCGTCCGGGCCGGCGTCCGGGCCGGCGTCCGCCACGGAGACCTCCGTCGGCAGCACCACCTCGACGTGCGTACCCCGGCCCTCGGTCGACGTGAGCGTCAGCGACCCGCCGTGCTGCTCGACGACGCCGCGCGCGATCGACAGGCCGAGCCCGGTGCCCGGCACCGCGTCGGTCACGGCGTTCGACGCGCGGAAGAACCGCTCGAAGAGCTGCTCCTGGTCGCCCGCCGGAACGCCGATCCCGGTGTCCTCCACGACCAGCCGCACCGCACCCGGCACGGGCACGAGGCCGACGGTGACGCGTCCCCCGGCCGGCGTGAACTTGACCGCGTTGCCGACGAGGTTGAGCACGACGCGCTCGAGCTGGGTCGCGTCCCCGCGCACGTGCGGCGCGTGGCCGTCGAGGTCCGCCGTCAGGGTCACGCCCGCCCTCGCCGCCTGCGGGCGCAGCGCGTCGAGAGCCGACGCGGTCACCTCGCGCAGGTCGACGTCGGTGCGTCGACCCGCCACGCCCGACTCGATGCGCGACAGCGTGAGCAGGTCCTCGATGAGTCCGCGCAGGCGCTGCGCGTTGCGCTCGACCACCTCCACCATGCGCGACGCCCGCTCGGGCAGCTCACCGGCGTCGCCGTCGAGCAGCATCTCGGTGTAGCCGGTGATCGACGCGAGCGGCGTGCGGAGCTCGTGCGAGACGGTCGACACGAAGTCGGTCTTCTGGCGGTCCAGGTCCTGGAGCCGGTCCACGAGCCGGAGCTGGCGCTCGAACAGGTGGCTCTGCTCGAGCGCGCGGCCGACGTCGTCGCACAGCCGCTGGAGCGCCTGGGCCTCGTCGTCGGTGATCGGCCGCGGCGCCTCGAACGCGACGACGGCGAGCCCCGACAGCTCGCCGCCCGCGGTCACCGGGGCGACGACGGCGCTGCGCGCACGGGACGCGACGGAGCCGACGAGGTGGGCGGCCTGGCGCGCGACGGGCGCGGCACCGTGGCCGTCGGCGGCGGCGGGCACGTCGTCGAGCACGACCACGTCGGCCGTGCGCGCGAGCGTCCGGGCCAGCGCGACGTCGTCGGGCGAGAAGGGCGGGAGCTCCGGTCCGGGGCCGTTCCTCGCCCCCCGCCCCGCCCGGGCGTCACGGTCGGCGTGCGTGCTGCGACCACCCGCGGGGTCGCCCGCGCGCCAGCGGGCGTCGGGCACGGCTCCCGAGGGGTCCTCCTCGAGGCCCTGCGCGAGGTAGCGGACGAAGACCTCGTCGGCCCCGACGAGCGTCCCGAGCACCTCCGCGGCAGCGGCGAGCACGGCGCCGCGGCCGAGCTCGTCGCGCACGCGGCGCACGCCGTCGCGCGTGCCCGCGCGCAGGGCCGCCGCCTCCGCCTCGCGTGCGCGCAGCAGGTCGCTCTCGTCGGCCAGCGCGTTGGTCGCGATCGCGACCTCGCGCACCTCGCTCGGTCCCGCGGGGCGGGCCCGGGCCGTGTGGTCCCCCAGCCGCAGCTGCTCGATGACGTCGCGCACGTGCCCGAGCGGCGCGGCGACGGTCCGCACGGTCGCGCGCGTCACGAGCCCGACGAAGGCGATGCCCACGAGCGTGAGCGCGACGAGGCCCGGCACGACGGCGGCGCGGTACGCGCGCGCGTCGGCACGCACCTCGGCCCTGCGGTCCACGAGGGCCCTCGACACCGACTCGTGCTCGGCCCGGAACGCGTCGAAGAGCGCCTTCCCGCGTGCGGGCGACGGCGCGCGGGACGCCCCCTCGACCACGGGCGCGGCGTACGCCTCGAGCCACGCCGCGGCGGCGGCCCGCTCGGCCTCGTACCGGGCGACGACCTCGCCACGCTCGCCCAGCTCGCGCGTCGTCGCGAGGGCGTCGGGGACGTCGGACCGCGCTCGCTCGTACGGCTCGAGGAACGTCGTGTCGCCGGTCAGCAGGTAGCCGCGGACGCCCGTCTCCGCGTCGACCATGAGCTGCAGGACGCCCGCGTTCGACTCCACCGCCGGGGTCAGGACGCGCGACAGGTGCTCGATGCGCTCGGTCGCGACCGCGACGCCGAGCGCACCGGCCGCACCGACGGCGGCGACGAGCAGCATGACGATGGCGAACGCGCGCCGCAGGGTCTGCACGAGCGTGCCGGCAGGCAGGGCCAGGTCGAGCGACGGACGTCTCACGGACGCGCCCCCGTCCCACCGTCGCGCGGTCCGGCCGGCGCGACGTCGTCGCGCTCGTCGTCGAAGCCCGCGCGCGTCATCGTCCCCCAGACCTGCCGACGTCGCGTGACGCCCTGCCACAGACCCTGCACGCGCCACCACGCGGTGAGCTGCCGGTAGCCCAGGTTCTCGGCGACGCTCGCGGCCAGGATCCCCGCGAGGTCGCGCCAGCGCCCGTAGCGGTGGAACGAGAGCTCCTCGGCGAGGATCGCGGCCAGCGAGACGAGCACCGCGAACGCGTACGCGACCAGGACGAAGCGCACCGCGTAGTCGACGTCGACCGCCCCGACGAGCAGTCCGAGCGGGACGAGGACCACCCCGAGCAGCTCCATGACGGGCGCCGCGAGCTCGAACAGCCAGTAGTACGGCACCGCCACCAGGCCGATCCGCCCGTACCGCGGGTCGAGGACCATCCGCCGGTGCTTCCAGAGCACCTCCCACAGGCCCCGGTGCCAGCGTCGCCGCTGGTTCGCGAGGACGCGCATCGTGGCGGGCACCTCGGTCCACGACACGGGCTCGGCGACGAAGACGACCCGGTGGTCGCGCCGCTGCTCGCGCAGGCGCCGGTGGAGGCGGAGGACGATCTCGAAGTCCTCGCCGATGCAGTCCGCGTCGAGCCCGCCGACCTCGACCAGGACATCCTTGCGGTACAGCCCGAAGGCCCCGGAGATGAGGACGAGCGACCCGAGCCGCGACCACCCCGTCCGGCCGAGCAGGAACGCACGCAGGTACTCGACGACCTGCACCCGCGCGAGGCCGCTGCGCGGGAGCCGCACCTCGACGACCCGCCCTGCCACGACCCGGCACCCGTTGACCGCACGGATGACCCCACCCGTCGCGACCACGCGTGCCGGGTCGTCGGCGAACGGCTTGGCGACGACGAGCAGCGCGTCCGGGTCGAGGATCGAGTCGGCGTCGACCATCGCCACGAGCGGATAGCGGGCTACGCAGATGCCGGCGTTGAGCGAGTCCGCACGCCCGGAGTTCTGCTTGCGGACGACGACGAGCCGCGTCCTGCCGTCGGCCGGTACGTGCACCGAGGAGGGACGGACCCGGACGGGCAGGTCGTCCGGCACCACGCGGGGCACCTCGACGAGGTCGAACGCTGCGCGCAGGCGGTCGAAGGTCGCATCCGTCGACCCGTCGTCGATCACCACTACCTCGTGCTCGGGGTACCTCAGCGCGAGCATCGCGCGGACCGAGGCGACGATGCCGGCCTCCTCGTCGTGCGCGGGGACGAGGACCGAGACCGGTTGGGTCAGCGGGCTGACCGCGCCGTCCTCGAGGCCGGCGAACGGCGCGCGCCGCAGGTGCCGGGCGAACTCGAGCGCGGCGAGCCCCACGAGCACGAGGTAGCTCGTGTTGATGAGGAGGAAGTAGACGAGGACGGGCTCGCCGACGACGTCGAAGACCGTGCCGAGCACGTCGCGCAGCGAACGTCCCGCCGCGCTGCCCCGGACGTCCTCGACCCAGTCGGCAGGGGCGAGCGCCGCGGCTCCCGCCGCGGACCGCGTCACCGCGCGACCTCGGCGCCGTCGCGCAGCGCGGCCGTGGCGAGCGCGTCCTCGGCGTGCGGCGAGCCGGCGGCCGCGGCCTCGCCCAGCGCGGCGCGGCCGGCGGGTCCGAGCTGCGTGAGCGAGCGGGCGGCGTTGGTCGCCACGTGGTGCTCGGGGACGATCAGGAGCGCGGCGAGCCGCGGGACCGCGGCGGGGTCACCCAGGTCGCCGAGGGCACGCGCCGCGACCGCACGCAGCGCCGTGGGCTCGACGGCTCCGGTCGCGGCGGCCAGCGGATCGAGCGCGTCGCGGGGGCCGAGCCGCCCGAGCGCGCGTGCGCACCGGATCCGGACCTCGACGCTCTCGTCGTGCGCGAGGCCCTCGAGCAGGTCCCGCGCGCAGCCGATCGCGCCCGCGAGCCCCGCGATCTCGGCCGCCGTCGCCCGTTCGAGGGGTGCCGCCGCCCGCAGCGCGGTCGCGAGGGCGGGATGGGCGTCCGGTCCGAGCCGCAGCACCGCCGACGCGACGACCCGCGCGGGCACGTCGCGAGGGGACGAGAGCCGCTCGAGGAGGGGCCCCGCGGCGGACGCGTCGCCCGATCGGCCGAGCGCGCGGGCGGCGACGGCACGCACCTCCGCCTCGCGGTCCTCCAGGAGGGGCAGGAGGTCGCGGGTCGCACGCGCCTGGCCGGTCGAGCCGAGCAGCTCCGCCGCCTCGGCGCGCGCGACGAGGCTGCGGGACCGCGTCCGTCGCCGCGCGCGCTCGAGCGTCCCTCGCCGTTCGAGGAGGTCGACCAGCGCGCGCTGGGTCTCGCCCCGGACCTTGAGCAGGAGCCCGCCGACGACGCCCTCGACCGCCGTCCAGCGCGCGGCGTCGAGACCCGCGAGCACCTCGAGCGCGTGCTCGGCGTCCTCCGGCTCTCCTGCGGCGACCTCGAGGAGGAGGGGTCGCAGGGGTGCGGCACGTCGTCGACGGCGCCGGTCGCGGGCCAGGCGCACCCAACGAGCGGTACCCACGAGCACGGCGAGGACGACGAGCACGACGGCGAGGGCGACGAGCGCCGCGCCGACCGCACCGGCCGCGGTCACGACCCGCTGCGCGCGAGCACCGCCCGCACCCTGCTGAGGAGCTCGCGCGGCGAGAACGGCTTGGTCACGTAGTCGTCCGCGCCGACGCCGAAGCCGCCCTCGACGTCGGCCTCCTGGGCCTTGGCCGTGAGGAGGATGACCGGGACCGTCGCCGTGGCCGCCTCGGCACGCAGCTGCTGCGTCACGTCGAGCCCCGAGAGGCCCGGCATCATGACGTCGAGGACGACGAGGCGCGGGGGCCGGGCACGGGCGCTCTCGAGCGCCGCGAGCCCGTCGGGGACCGCCTCGACCTCGTAGCCGGCGTTGGTCAGCTTGAACGCGACGAGGTCACGGATGTCCGCGTCGTCGTCCGCGACGAGGATGTGCGTGCCCGTCGCGGACCGTGCCGGCGAGGCCGCCCCCTGGGATGTCTCCTCCACCGCCCAACACCATCACGTCCGCGAGTGGGGCGCCAACCTGTCGCGGTCTCCCCCGGACCGAGGTCGCACCACGCAGCGCCCGTGCCGCGTGGCCCGACGTCGACCGGGAGATCAGCCGTGCGAGAACTCCGCGCCGAGAGCGCCGAGCTTGTCCTGGAAGTGCTCGTACCCGCGGTCGATGAGCTGGATGCCCCGGACCGCGGACGTGCCCTTCGCGGCGAGCGCCGCAATGAGGTGGCTGAAGCCGCCGCGGAGGTCGGGGACCTCGATGTCCGCTGCCGCGAGCGGCGTCGGGCCCGAGATCACGGCCGAGTGGTAGAAGTTGCGCTGGCCGAACCGGCACGGGTGCCCGCCGAGGCACTCGCGGTAGACCTGGATGGTCGCGCCCATCCCGCGCAGCGCGTCGGTGAAGCCGAAGCGGTTCTCGTACACGGTCTCGTGGACGATCGAGAGCCCGGTGGCCTGCGTCAGCGCGACGACGAGCGGCTGCTGCCAGTCCGTCATGAAGCCCGGGTGGACGTCGGTCTCCAGGACGATCGAGCGGAGGTCGCCGCCGGGGTGGAAGAAGCGGATCCCCGCGTCGTCGATCTCGAACTCGCCGCCGACCTTGCGGAACGTGTTGAGGAACGCGGTCATCTCGGGCTGCGTCGCGCCGCGGACGTACACGTCGCCACGCGTGGCGAGGGCCGCCGACGCCCATGAGGCCGCCTCGATGCGGTCCGAGAGCGCGGTGTGCTGGTACCCGCCGAGCCGGCCGACGCCCTCGATGCGGATGACGCGGTCGGTGTCGACCGAGATGATCGCGCCCATCTTCTGCAGGACGTTGATCAGGTCCATGATCTCGGGCTCGATCGCGGCGTTGCTGAGCTCGGTCAGCCCCTCGGCGCGCACGGCGGTCAGGAGCAGCTGCTCCGTCGCGCCGACCGACGGGTACGGGAGCTCGATCTTGGTGCCGTGCAGCCCGTTCGGGGCGCGCAGCTCGATGCCCTGCGCACGCTTCTCCACGACGGCCCCGAACTGGCGCAGGATGTCGAGGTGGTAGTTGATCGGCCGGTCACCGATGCGGCAGCCGCCGAGGTCGGGGATGAACGCCTCGCCGAGCCGGTGCAGCAGCGGGCCGCAGAAGAGGATCGGGATCCTGCTGGAACCCGCGTGCGCGTCGATGTCCGCGACGTGCGCCGACTCGACGTTGCTCGGGTCGAGCGTGAGGACGCCCCCTGCCTCGTCGTGCGTGACCGAGACCCCGTGCAGCTCCAGCAGCCCGGTGACGACGCCGACGTCCCGGATCTGCGGCACGTTGCGCAGCACGCTCGGGCCCTCGCCGAGGAGCGCCGCGACCATGGCCTTCGACACGAAGTTCTTGGCCCCGCGGACGGTGATCTCGCCGTGCAGCGGGGTGCCACCGTTCACGTAGAGGACGTCGTTCATGCGCACATGGTCCCCCACCGGGGGCGCGGTCGTCACCTCGCACGCGCCCGACGCCGCGCGTCCGCGGCCGGCACGGCGGCTCTCACCCAGGTCAGCCCGCCGCGGCGAGGGACGCTGTGTCGGACCTCACGGCTAGCGTCGCGGACGACCGCTCGACGTGGCGACGAGGGAGGCGACGTGCGCATCGGTGTGGTGGGGACCTACGGGAGCGCGACCGAGGTGGTCGCGCTCGCCCGGGACGCGGAGGACGCCGGGTGGGACGGCTTCTTCACGTGGGACGGCATCTCGCTCGGCGGCATGGACACGTGGGACCCGTGGACCCTGCTCGGGGCCGCCGCGACGGTGACGAGCCGCATCACGCTGGGTGCGCTCGTCTTCGTCCCCGGGCGCAGGCGCCCGTGGAAGCTCGCG
The DNA here is from genome assembly GCA_031844515.1 of Actinotalea sp. AC32. Classification (GTDB taxonomy): domain Bacteria; phylum Actinomycetota; class Actinomycetes; order Actinomycetales; family Cellulomonadaceae; genus Actinotalea. Next base: position 12,052 of record JAUZVJ010000016.1, read on the forward strand.
CGCGAGGTGCTCACGGTCGACCACCTCTCGGGCGGCCGCCTCGTGCTGCCCGTCGGGCTCGGAGTGCTCGACGACGGCGGGCTGTCGCGCGTGAGCGGCGAGGTCACGGCGCTCCGCGAGCGCGCCGAGCGGCTCGACGAGACCCTCGCGATCCTCGACCTGGCCGCCTCGGGCCGGACGTTCTCGTTCGAGGGGCGGCACCACCGCGTGACGGACCTCGTGATCGCCCCGCCACCCGTCCAGCGCCCGCGCGTGCCCGTGTGGCCCGTGGCCGGCCTCGGGTCGGTGCGGTCGATGGGCCGCGCGGCCCGGTGGGACGGCGCCGTCCTGCAGCACGTCGGCGAGGAGCGGGACCCGACACCCGCCGAGGTCGCCGACGCGGTGGCATGGCTCCGGGAGCGTCGAGAGCGCCTCGCCGACGCGTCGGACACCGACGTGCGGCCCGAGGCACCGTTCGAGGTGGTCGTCCAGGGACGCCTCCCGGAGGACGCGACCGCGGCGCAGGACCGCCTCGCAGCGCTCGCCGAGGCGGGCGCGACGTGGTGGGTCGAGGCGCGCTGGGACCCGGTGCGTGACACGCCCGCCGCGCTCCGGTCGCTCGTCGAGCAGGGGCCGCCGCGCTGGTAGCGCACGGCACCGACGACCGCCGGTGTCCGGGTTGGACGAGGGCGCCGTCGCGACCCGGAGGTCACGGCGGCGCCCTCGTCCGGCCGTGGTGATCAGGACAGCGCGTCGTCCCGGTGCCGAGGGACCGCGACGGGCCTCGCCGCGACGACCTCGACCGGTGGGAGGTGCTTGGCGGGCAGGGTCCGCGGCCGCCACGGCTCACGCGTCTCCTCGAACGCCGAGATCTCGGGCTCGTGCTTGAGCGTGAGCCCGATGTCGTCGAGGCCCTCCATGAGGCGCCACCGGGTGTAGTCGTCGACCTGGAAGGGAACGACCACGTCCTCGGCCCGCACCTGCCGCGCCACGAGGTCGACGGTCACCTCGGTCCCGGGCCTGGCCTCGATGACCTTCCAGACGAGCTCGATGTCCTCCTGGGCGAGCTGGGCCGCGAGCAGGCCCTGCTTGCCGGAGTTGCCGCGGAAGATGTCGGCGAACCGCGTCGACAGGACCGCGCGGAAGCCGTAGTCCTTGAGGGCCCACACCGCGTGCTCGCGCGAGGACCCCGTGCCGAAGTCCGGTCCGGCCACGAGCACCGAGCCGGCGCGGTACGCGTCCTGGTTGAGCACGAACTCGGGGTCGCCCCGCCACGCCGCGAAGAGCGCGTCCTCGAAGCCGGTCCGCGTGACGCGCTTGAGGTACACGGCCGGGATGATCTGGTCGGTGTCGACGTTGCTGCGCCGCAGCGGCACGCCCACACCCGTGTGCTGGGTGAACTTCTCCATCGTGGTCAGCTCCTTCGTCGCCGGGGCCGGCGGGTTCTCAGGCGGTCCGGCGTCCGGCGGTCTCGAGCGGTGCGTCGGCGAGCGGGCTGCCGTCGGGCACCTCGACGTCGGCGCCGAGGTCCGCGACGGACGAAAGCGTCCCGCGGATCGCGGTCGCGGCCGCCACGAGCGGCGAGACGAGGTGCGTGCGACCGCCCTTGCCCTGCCGGCCCTCGAAGTTCCGGTTCGACGTGGACGCGCTGCGCTCACCCGGCGCCAGCTGGTCGGGGTTCATGCCCAGGCACATCGAGCAGCCCGCGTTGCGCCACTCGGCGCCGAAGTCGAGGAAGATCCGGTCGAGTCCCTCGGCCTCGGCCTGGAGCCGGACGCGCGCCGAGGACGGGACGACGAGCACCCGGACGCTGTCGGCCTTGCGCCGGCCCCGGACGAGCTTCGCGACGGACCGCAGGTCCTCGATGCGCCCGTTCGTGCACGAGCCGATGAAGACCGTGTCGACCGCGACGTCGCGCAGCGGGGTGCCGGGCGTGAGCGCCATGTACTCCAGCGCGCGCTCGGCCGCCGCGCGCTCGTTCTCGTCGGCGATCGCCGCGGGGTCCGGGACGGACGCGGAGAGCGGCAGGCCCTGCCCGGGGTTGGTCCCCCACGTGACGAACGGCTCCAGGTCGGCCGCCTCGAGCACGACCTCCGCGTCGAACACCGCGTCGTCGTCGCTGCGCAGCGTCCTCCAGTACTCGACGGCCGCGTCCCAGTCCGCACCCTCGGGCGCGTGCGGACGCCCCTTGAGGTACTCGAAGGTCGTCTCGTCCGGCGCGATCATCCCTGCACGGGCACCGGCCTCGATGGACATGTTGCAGATCGTCATCCGCGCCTCCATCGACAGGGCACGGATCGCCTCGCCGCGGTACTCCAGGACGTAGCCCTGGCCGCCGCCGGTCCCGATCTTGGCGATGATCGCGAGGATGATGTCCTTGGACGTCGTGCCCTTGGGCAGCTCTCCGTCGACGGTGATCGCCATCGTCCTGAAGGGCGCGAGCGGCAGGGTCTGCGTCGCGAGGACGTGCTCCACCTCGCTGGTCCCGATGCCGAACGCGAGCGCGCCGAACGCGCCGTGCGTCGAGGTGTGCGAGTCGCCGCACACGACGGTGAGGCCCGGCATCGTGAGCCCGAGCTGGGGCCCGACCTGGTGGACGATGCCCTGGTCCGCGTCGCCGAGCGAGTGCAGCCGGACGCCGAACTCGGCGGCGTTGCGACGCAGCGTCTCGATCTGCGTCCGGCTCGTGCGGTCGGCGATCGGCAGGTCGATGTCGAGCGTGGGGGTGTTGTGGTCCTCGGTCGCGATCGTGAGGTCCGGCCGCCGGACGGGCCGACCCGCGAGCCGCAGGCCCTCGAACGCCTGCGGGCTCGTCACCTCGTGCACCAGGTGGAGGTCGATGTAGAGCAGGTCGGGCGCCCCGTCCGTACCGCGGCGCACGATGTGCGCGTCCCAGACCTTCTCCGCCAACGTGCCGGCCATCTGCTCTTCCTCTCGCGTTCCGCGTGCCCGGAGGGGTGTCCCGGGAAGTCGTCGGGCCGAGGGACTTGCGTCTCACGTCGCGAGACGCCAGTATCGACGTATGGACAACTCTAGCGGAGTCGGCGTCCTGGACAAGGCCGCGTCGGTCCTGAGCGCCCTCGAGGCCGGCCCGGCGACGCTCGCCCAGCTCGTCGCTGCCACCCATCTTGCCCGCCCCACCGCGCACCGCCTCGCCGTCGCGCTCGAGCACCACCGCCTGGTCGCACGCGACATGCAGGGCAGGTTCGTGCTCGGCCCGCGCCTCTCGGAGCTCGCGACCGCAGCCGGCGAGGACCGGCTGCTCGCCGCCGCGAACCCCGTGCTGACCGCGCTGCGCGACCACTGCGGCGAGAGCGCCCAGCTGTACCGGCGCCAGGGCGACCAGCGCATCTGCGTCGCCGCGGCGGAGCGGCCCATGGGTCTGCGCGACTCGATCCCCGTGGGCGCGACGCTCACGATGCAGGCCGGCTCCGCGGCCCAGATCCTCCTCGCGTGGGAGGAGCCGGACCGGCTGCACCGCGGGCTCCAGGGCGCGAAGTTCACCGCGACGATCCTGTCGGGCGTCCGTCGCCGCGGCTGGGCCCAGTCCGTGTCGGAGCGTGAGGCCGGCGTCGCGTCCGTCTCCGCCCCCGTGCGCGGCCCCTCGGGGCGCGTCGTCGCCGCGGTGTCGATCTCGGGACCGGTCGAGCGCCTCGGGCGCCAGCCGGGTCGCCTCCACGCCGCTGCGGTCGTCGCCGCCGCCAACCGCCTGACCGAGGTGCTTCGCCGCACCGCCGAGTGACCGCCCGCACCCACCGCACCCACCGCACCGCTCGCTCACGGCGTCCCCTGGGACCGACGGTTGACCGATCGGTCAACTCTCGCCTACGGTCGCGCCATGCCGTCCGACACCCGGGAGCGCGTGCTCGCCACAGCACGAGACCTCGTGCACGCGGCGTCCTACGCCGACGTCGGCGTCGACGACGTGTGCCGAGCGGCCGGCGTCCGCAAGGGGAGCCTCTACCACTTCTTCCCGTCGAAGGCCGAGCTCGGGCTCGCGGTCCTCGAGCGGGACTGGGAGCTGATGTCCGGGGTGCTCGACGACGCGTTCGGCCGGGAGGAGCCCCCACTCGAACGCCTCGACCGGTTCGTCGCGTCGTTCGTCGCGCTCATGGGGGCCATGGCGCGACGGCTCGGCGCCGTGCCGGGCTGCCCGATCGGCAACCTCGCCACCGAGCTGCCGGCGGTGGGCGGCCCGCTCGGCGAGCGCGTCGCCGACGTCCTCGGCCGCTACGTCACGCGCGTCGCGGACACCGTCCGTGACGCGCAGGCGCGCGGGGACGTCGCGCGCGACCTCGACCCCGTCGGGCTCGCGCTGAGCGTCGTGGCGGTGGTGCAGGGCACGGCGGCGCTCGCGCGCGCGCACGACGACCTGACGCTGCTCGCCGACCTGGCCACGACCGTCCGCCGCCTCCTCCCCCCGGGCTGAGCCCCCATGAACCGGCCGGCCTTCGGCACGGCCTCCTACTTGACCGATCGGTCAAGTTCCGTGGACGACGAGAGGTGCACCGATGAGGACCACGACGCACGACACAGCCGGCAGCGCGGGCGGGGCCGGCGAGGCCCGCACGACGCGCCGTGCGGGCGAGCAGCCCGACGGCTCCCGAACGTCGGACCGGGCCGCCGCCGACGCGACTTGGCACTCGCGCCCGACCGTCGCCGGGGAGGACTACCGGTTCGACACGTTCCGGACGCACCACCTGCTCGAGGACCTGCGGTACCGGCCGTCCGACCCGGGGCCGGGCGACCTCGTCCCCGCGTTCGACCTGCCCACGCTCGACGGCGGTCGTCTGCGCTCGGACGTGCTGGGCTCCCGTCCGGTCCTGCTCGTGCTCGGGTCACGCACCTGCCCTGTGACGCGCAGCGGCGTGCCCCGGATCGACGCGCTCCTCGACGAGTACGGCGACCGGGTCCGGTTCGTGCTGGTCCAGACGCGCGAGGCGCACCCGGGCGACGTCATCACGCAGCCGGGGACGGCGCGGGACAAGCTCGCCGCCGCAGCGGCCATGGCTGCCGACCTGCGCGTCCGCCACGAGGTCGCGGTCGACGACGTCGACGGGACGCTGCACCGAGCGCTCGGGACGAAGCCCAACGCCGCGTACGTGCTCACGCCCGAGGGGCGGATCTCGGCACGCATCCACTGGGCCAACGACGACCGCGCGGTCCGCGACGCGCTCGAGGACGTCCTGCGAGGTCGGCGGTCCGCACGGCGCAGCCGCACCGTCCGGCCCCTGGTGCGCGCGGTCGGGCACCTCCCCGCCGTCGTCGACCGGGCGGGACCCAAGGCCGCACGGGACGTCCGCCGCGCGGCCCCGCCCATGACGCTGCTCGCGCGGGTGTCGCAGTGGTTCGTCCGGCTGCCCACCGACCGGCGCGGACCTGCCGCCGCGACCGTCCTGGCGGGCGTCGTCGTCGCGTCGCTCGCGACAGCCTTCGCGCTCACGCTCGGCTGAGCCCTCGGCCGCACCGCCGACCGCGCAGGACCGGCCCGGCTGGAGGGCTCGGCAGGACGGCTCGGCAGGACCGGCAGGTCCTGCGAACGACGAAGGCCCGGTCACCGTGGTGACCGGGCCTTCGTTCCGTACCCCCAAGGGGATTCGAACCCCTGTTACCGCCGTGAGAGGGCGGCGTCCTAGGCCTCTAGACGATGGGGGCCTAGTCGGTTTCTCCCCTTCCGGGGATCGACCGCGTGAAACTCTACAGCATGTCCGCCGGGCCTTCGACCACATCCCGCGAGGGATGAAACCGCCGGCCAGCGGGACGCTGGGGTACCAGGACTCGAACCTAGACTAAGTGAACCAGAATCACTCGTGCTGCCAATTACACCATACCCCAAGGGGGTATGACTCCCGTTCCGGGGGCTCCGAGGAGCCCCCGAATCCGGTCGTCGTACCGGCGGGGAACTCTACCCGACGCGCAGCGGCTCGCCAAACCGGCAGGTTCACGAGCCTTCGTCCGTGAGCGACCTCACACGCACCCGTGCGAGCATCGCGAGGTGACGCCTGCATCCCGCCCCTTCACCACCCGTCCCGAGCTCGTGGGAACGACGGGGATGGTCGCCTCGACCCACTGGCTCGCGTCCCAGTCCGGCATGGCGGTGCTCGAGGCGGGCGGCAACGCCTTCGACGCCGCGGTCGCCGCAGGGCTCGTCCTGCACGTCGTCGAGCCCCACCTGAACGGGCTGGGCGGTGACCTGCCGATCGTCGCGTGCGCGGCGGGCGGCGAGCCGTTCGTCCTGTGCGGCCAGGGGACGGCACCCGCGGCCGCGACGCCCGAGGCCTTCGCAGCGCTCGGTCTGGACCACGTCCCCGGGACGGGCCTGCTCGCCGCCGTCGTCCCCGGTGCGTTCGGCACGTGGCTCGACCTCCTCGCCCGCTACGGCACGTGGCACGTCGCGGACGTCCTGCGGTACGCGATCGGCTACGCCCGCGACGGCTTCCCGCTCATCCCGCAGGCCGCCACGACGATCGGCGCGGTCGCGGACCACTTCCGCAGCCACTGGCCGACCTCGGCGGAGACGTACCTGCCCCACGGCGCCGTGCCCGAGCCGATGTCGCGGTTCCGGCTCCCCGTCCTCGCCGGCACGCTCGAGCGCGTCGCGGACGAGGCGCGCGCCGCGGGCCCCTCGCGCGAGGCCGGGATCGAGGCCGCGCGGCGCGCGTTCTACGAGGGGTTCGTCGCGGAGGAGATCGGCCGGTTCTGCGCGACGCAGTCGCTCGTGGACTCGACCGGGCAGGCACACGGTGGCCTGCTCACCGCCGACGACCTGACGACGTGGCGCGTCCGCGAGGAGGCGCCCGCGACGCTCGAGGTCGCGGGCCGGACCGTCGCCAAGACCGGTCCGTGGGGTCAGGGCCCCGTCCTGCTGCAGCACCTTGCGCTCCTGACCGGGATGGACCTCGCCGACACCCGCCCGGGGACCGCGGAGCTCGTGCACGCCGTCGTCGAGACCGCGAAGCTCGCGTACGCCGACCGCGACCACTGGTACGGCGACCCCGACCGCACGGACGTCCCGCTGGAGGCGCTCCTCTCGGCGGCGTACGCCGACGAGAGGCGTCGCCTCGTCTCCCCCGACGCCGCGGACGACGTCGCGCCCGGGTCGCCCGAGGGTCGGCCCGCACCGCCGCTCCCGCCCGCGGTGGCGGAGCGGGTGGCGGCCGCGGTCGCAGCGCGCCGCGCCGGGCGATCGGTGTCGCCGTCCGCGCGCGCCGCCGGCGTCGGTGAGCCGACGATCGCCCGGGACGGGTCCACGCGGGGCGACACGTGCCACCTCGACGTCGTCGACCGGTGGGGCAACGTCGTCTCGGCGACGCCGAGCGGCGCGTGGCTCCAGTCGTCGCCCGTGATCCCGACCCTCGGCTTCCAGCTCCCGACGCGCGCGCAGATGTTCTGGGTCGAGGACGGGTTCCCGGGATCCGTCGCACCCCGCAAGCGTCCGCGGACGACGCTGAGCCCCACGCTCGTGCTGCGCGACGGCAGGCCCGAGATCGCGTGCGGCACGCCCGGTGGCGACCAGCAGGACCAGTGGCAGGTGCCGTTCCTGCTCAACCACCTCGTCTTCGGGATGGGCCTGCAGGAGGCCATCGACGCGCCGACGTTCCACACGACGCACCTCGTGTCGTCGTTCGACCCGCGCGACCTGGACCCCGCCGGGGTGCACGTCGAGGAGCGCTTCGGTCCGGAGGTCGTCGCCGGGCTCCGCCGACGCGGGCACGAGGTCACCGTCACGGCGCCCTGGTCGCTCGGCCGGCTCAGCGCGGCCGCCGTCGGCCAGGACGGCATGCTGCACGCCGCCGCCAACCCGCGCGGCATGCAGGGCTACGCCGTGGGGCGCTGAGCGGCGACGACACGCCGACCTGCTGGGTGACGCCGGCCGGTTACGAGACGCCGAGCAGCCCCGGGACGTCCGCGAGGGTCGTGACGACCTCGACGCCCGCGGCGCGCGCGGCGGCGACGTCCTCGTCGGGGACGTCGACGCGACGAGGCCCGGGCCGGTCGACCCACACCCCGACCAGCCCCGCCGCGACCGCGGCGCGCGCGTCGACGTCGAGCTCGTCACCGACGTAGGCGGTCCGTGCCGGCTCGGTGCCCAGCCGCCGGCACGCCTCCACGAAGACCGCCGGGTCCGGCTTGCCGACGCCGAGCGTGTCGACACCGACGAGCACGCTCACGTGCTCGCCGAGGCCCGCCCGCTCGAGCTTCGTCGTCTGGTACGCGACCGCGGCGTTGGTCATCGCGGCGACCGCGACGCCCGCGCCGAGCAGCTCCCGGACGACGTCGTGCGCGTCCGGGTGCGCGGTCCACGCCCCGGAGAAGCCGGCCTCGAACACCGCGTTCCACGCCTCGTACGCGGCGTCGTCGAGCGGGTCGCCGCCGAACTCCGCCTGGAGCTCGTTCGCGCGCGTCATGCGCTGCGTGCGGTAGTCGGTGCCGCCGCTCGTGTAGCGCGCGTAGTGACCTCCGGCGTCGGCACGCCAGACCCTCAGGAGCTCGGGGTGCGCGTCCTCGCCGAGGTGCGGCAGGTGGGCCCGGGCGACCTCGGCGAGCGCGACGGCGAACGCGCCGCGCGTGTCGACCAGGGTGTCGTCGACGTCGAACAGCACGCCGTCGACGCGGCGGTCCGTCACAGCGACGAGCGCAGCGAGCGCAGGCGCGCGAGGGTCGAGGCCCGGCCGAGGATCTCGAAGGACTCGAACAGCGGCGGGGACACCTTGCGACCCGACACGGCGACGCGCAGCGGCGTGTAGGCCAGGCGCGGCTTGAGGCCGAGCCCGCCGACGAGGGCCGCGGTGAGCGCGTCCTGCGTCGCGGCCGTCGTGAAGCCGTCCTCGGGGAGCGCCTCGAGCGCCGCGAGCGCCGCGTCGAGCACGTCGGCGGCACCGTCGCGCAGGGCGGCCCTCGCGTCGTCCTCGACCACGAGCGCGTCGTCGGCGACGAAGAGGAAGCCGAGCATGCCGACCGACTCGCCCAGCAGCGTCATGCGCTCCTGGACGAGCGGGGCCGCGGCGTCCAGGACCGCGCGCTCGGCGTCGGTGAGCGCCTCGTACCCGTCGGCCGACACCACGCGCGACGCGTGCAGGTACGGCACGAGGCGCTCGCGGAAGACCTCGGGCGGCAGGAGGCGCACGTGGGCGCCGTTGATCGCCTCGGCCTTCTTCACGTCGAACCGCGACGGGTTCGGGTTGACGTCGGCGACGTCGAACGCCGCGACCATCTCCTCGACCGAGAAGATGTCGCGGTCGGGCCCGATGGACCAGCCCAGCAGCGCGAGGTAGTTGAGCAGGCCCTCCGGGACGAAGCCCCGCTCGCGGTGCAGGAAGAGGTTCGACTCGGGGTCCCGCTTGGAGAGCTTCTTGTTGCCCTCCCCCATGACGTACGGCATGTGGCCGTACACGGGCTCGACGCTCGCCACGCCGAGCGCGACGAGCGCCCGGAACAGCACGACCTGGCGCGGCGTCGAGGAGAGCAGGTCCTCGCCGCGCAGGACGTGCGTGATGCCCATGAGCGCGTCGTCGACCGGGTTGGTGAGCGTGTACAGCGGCTGCCCGTTGGCGCGCACGATGACGTAGTCGGGCACGGAGCCGGCCGGGAAGGTGAGGTCGCCGCGCACGAGGTCGCGGAAGACGACGTCCTCGTCGGGCATCCGGATCCGCAGCACGGGCTCGCGGCCCGCGGCGCGGTACGCGGCCCTCTGCTCCTCGGTGAGGTCGCGGTCGAAGCCGTCGTAGCCGAGCTTGGGGTCGCGGCCGGCGGCCCGGTGGCGCTCCTCGACCTCCTCGGGCGTCGAGAACGACTCGTACGCGTAGCCCGCCTCGAGCAGCCGGCGCGCGACGTCGGCGTAGACGTCCATGCGCTGCGACTGCCGGTAGGGCTCGTGCGGGCCGCCGACCTCGACGCCCTCGTCCCAGTCGAGGCCGAGCCAGCCCATCGCGTCGAGGAGCTGGCGGTAGCTCTCCTCGGAGTCGCGCGCCGCGTCCGTGTCCTCGATCCGGAACACGAAGGTGCCGCCCGTGTGCCGCGCGTACGCCCAGTTGAACAGCGCGGTGCGGATGAGGCCGACGTGCGGAGTCCCCGTCGGCGAGGGGCAGAAGCGGACGCGCACGGCCCCGGGAGACGGGGTGGCGGTGGGGGCGACGGGCGAGGCGAGCGTCTCAGGCGTGTTCTCAGGCATGGTGCGGCCAGCCTATCGGCGGGCACCGCCCGTCCCGCCGCCCGTCCCGCTGCCCTCGGCGTCACCGCCGACGATCTCCGCGTACCAGTCGGCGTAGCGCGAGGTGCGGGCCGTGCGGCGCGTGAGGTCGGGCTCGCCGTCGTGCCACCACACCGGGCCGCGCTCCCCGAGCGCGACCTTCGCGGCGTCGACGCGGCGCCGGGCCTCCTCGCGCGCGTCGGCGTCCCCCGACCGCATCGCGGCCGCCTTCGCCCGCCGCGCGGACATGAGCTCGTGCACGAGGCGCTCGCGCTCGTCCGGGTCGAGGCCGGGGTCCGTCGCGCGCCACAGCCGGCCGCGCACGACGGCGTACCGCCCGTCGGGCGTGCGCAGGGGCCCGGCGTCGTCGCCGGGCAGCCGCTCAGTCGCGGCGGATCACGGGGTTGCGCAGCACCCCGATGTCCTCGACCTCGACCTCGACGACGTCGCCGTGGACCACGGGCCCCACGCCCGCGGGCGTGCCCGTGAGGATGACGTCGCCGGGCAGGAGCGTGAAGACCTCGGACACGTACGACACGAGCGTCGCGACGTCGAAGACGAGGTCGCGCGTGCGCCCGTCCTGGCGCGTCTGCCCGTTGACGCGCGCGCGGACGGCGAGGTCGTCGACGTCGAGGCCCGGGACGACCCACGGCCCGAGCGGGCACGAGCCGTCGAAGCCCTTCGCACGCGTCCACTGGCTGTCCGAGCGCTGGATGTCGCGGGCGGTCACGTCGTTGGCGACGGTGTAGCCGAAGACGCGGGACAGGGCGTTCTCGGGCGAGACGTCCTTGGTGACCTTGCCGATCACGACCGCGAGCTCGGCCTCGTGGTGGACCTCCTCGGTCCACGTCGGCAGCACGATGGGGTCGTCGGGGCCGATCACGCTCGTGTTCGGCTTGAGGAACAGCATGGGGCTGGTCGGCACGGCGTTGCCCATCTCCGCCGCGTGGTCCGCGTAGTTGCGGCCCACGCCGACCACCTTGGACCGCGGGATGACGGGCGCCAGCAGCCGGACGTCGTCGCGGTCGAGCGGGACCTGCTCGCCGGTCGGCTGGACCGGCGTGTAGATGGGGTCGCCCGTGATGACGACGAGCTGCTCCTCCCCCGGAGCGCCCTCGACGAGGGCGTAGCGGGGGTCGTCTCCGGTGGTGAACCTCGCGATGCGCACCCCCGCAGCCTAGGCGCCGCCGTACGCTGCCGCCGTGGAGCGCGTGGTGGGGGTCGACGTCGCGCGGGGCACCGCCGTGCTCGGGATGTTCACCGCGCACGTCGGCGCCGCGTCGACCGACTGGTCGACGCCGGCCGGGTGGCTCCAGCTGGCCGACGGACGCTCCGCCGCGACCTTCGCCCTGCTCGCCGGCGTGGCGGCGGCGCTCCTCAGCGGCGGCGCGGTCCCGGCCGAGGGCGACGCGCTGGTGCGGGCGCGCGTGCGGATCACCGTGCGCGCGCTCCTGCTCTGGCCCGTGGGCGCCCTGCTCATCGCTCTCGGCACGCCCGTCGCCGTGATCCTGCCGTCCTACGCGGTGCTGCTCGCCGCGACGACCGCGGTGCTGCGGCTGCCCGTGCGCGCGCTGCTCGGGCTCGCGGCGGTCCTCGCGGTCGTGGCACCCGTCGTCGTGCACGCGGCGCGCGCCGCGCTGGGGCTCGGGCCGTGGGGCGGTGCGCCGCAGCTCGTCGAGATCGCCGTGGGCGAGTACTACCCCGTGCTCGTGTGGGCCGTCTACGTGCTGGTCGGCCTGGCCGTCGGGCGCCTCGACCTCGCCGCGCCGAGGACCGCGCGGCGGCTCGTGGTGGGCGGCGCCGCTGCCGTCGTCGTCGGCTACGGCGCCGCGGCCGTCGCCGCACGCCTGACCCTGCCCGCCGCGGTCGTGCCGCTCGTCTCGGCGGAGCCGCACGCCGACACGACCCCGGACGTCGTGGGCACTACCGGGGTCGCGCTCCTCGTGCTCGGTGTGAGCCTGTGGGCCACACCGCACCTCGGCCGCGTCCTGGCGCCGCTCGCCGCGACGGGAGCGCTCGCGCTGACCGCGTACTGCACGCACCTCGTCGCGATCGCCGCGCTGGGCGACGACGTCGTGCGGTCGCCGAGCAACGCGGTGCTGCTCGCCTTCGTGGTCGTCACGGTCGCGCTCGCGTGGCTCTGGCGCGCCACGCTCGGACGCGGCCCGCTCGAGCGTGCGATGCACGCGGCGTCGACGTCGACGGCGCGCGCACTGGTGCCCTGACGTGCCGCGAGCCGGCCCGGCCCGGCCTGGCCCGGCCCGCCTCAGGCGCGCGCGAGCAGCTCGCCGTGGAGCACCGCGAACCACCCGTCGGGCGCCTCGCCCCAGGCTCGCCACGCGTCCGCGAGGGCCTCGAGCGCGACGTCGTCCGCGAGGCCCTCGGCGAGCGCGGTCCGCCCGAAGGCGGACGACGTGACGCGCTCGGCCCACGTCTGCGACCACCACGCACGCTCCTCGGGCGTCGCGAAGCACCACGCGGACGCGCTCGGCGTCAGCTCGTCGACGCCGAAGCCGGCCTCGAGCGCCCAGCCCAGGAGCCGTCGACCGGCGTCCGCCTCGGCGCCGTTCGCGTCGGTGACCTCGTGGTAGAGCGCGAGCCAGTCCTCGAGCCCGGGCGACGGCGGGTACCACGTCATGGCGGCGTAGTCGGCGTCGCGCACCGCCACGACACCGCCCGGCCGCGTCACGCGCCGCATCTCGCGCAGCGCCGCGACGGGGTCCGCGAGGTGCTGCAGGACCTGGTGCGCGTGCACGACGTCGAACGACCCGTCGGGGAACGGGAGCTCGAGCACGTCGGCGACCTGCGCGGTGACCGCGACGCCCGCCTCCTCGGCCGCCGCGGCCGTCAGGTCGACGGCCGCCTGGGCGGCGTCGACGGCGACGACCTCGCCCGGCGCGACGGCGCGCGCGAGGTCCACCGTGATGGTGCCCGGCCCGCAGCCGACGTCGAGCAGCCGCGAGCCCGGGACGAGGTGCGGCAGCAGGTGCGGCGCCGAGTTGGCCGCTGTGCGCCGGCTGTGCGAGCGCAGGACGCTCGCGTGGTGGCCGTGCGTGTAGGTCGTCATCCTCCCAGTGAGGCAGACCGACGCCTGCGTATCAACCAGCAGACGGATCGTCTCTCAGAGTGGACGCCCGGGCGGACGCCCGCCTCCCCGTCACACCCGGGCGCGGACCGTCTCGACGCCCTTGTTCGCGAGCGCGTCCGCGCGCTCGTTGCCGGGGTCGCCGGCGTGGCCCTTGACCCACACCCAGGTCACCGTGTGCCGCCCGACCTGGGTGTCGAGCTCGGTCCACAGGTCCTTGTTCTTGACCGGCTTCTTCTCGCCGGTGAGCCACCCGTTGCGCTTCCACCCCGCCATCCACCGCGTCATGCCGTGCATGACGTACGTCGAGTCGACGTGCAGCGTCACCGCGCACGAGCGGTTGAGCGCGCGGAGCGCCTCGATCACGGCCAGCAGCTCCATGCGGTTGTTCGTCGTGCCGACCTCGCCGCCGAAGAGCTCGCGCTCGTGCGAGCCCGACCGCAGCAGCGCGCCCCAGCCGCCCGGGCCGGGGTTGCCCTTGCACGCACCGTCCGTCCAGATCTCGACGACGGCGGGCTCGCCCACGGGCTCGGTGGAGGTCTGCGGCACGCAGCACACCCTAGGGCTCGTGCACCGCGCTCCCCGGGTCCCACGGCGGGCGGCGGGACGCGCGCCCCCGGCGTCGGGCGCCGTCCTCGGACCGGCCGGTGGACAGACGCACCGGAGGGGCGGACCGTGGGACAGGGGGTGGTCACGTGCCGTTCCGCGCACCGTTCCGCGACCGGGCCGACGCAGGGCGACGGCTCGCGGCGCGCCTGCGGCACCTCACGGGTCACGACGTCGTCGTGGTGGGTCTGCCCCGCGGGGGCGTGCCCGTCGCGGCCGAGGTGGCCGACGCGCTCGACGCACCGCTCGACGCCGTCGTCGTGCGCAAGCTGGGCGTGCCGTGGCAGCCCGAGCTCGCGATGGGCGCCGTGGGCGAGGACGGCGTCACCGTCCTCGACGCGCGCGTGCTCGGCGCGACAGGCCTCACGGAGCCCGACGTCGAGCTCGTCGCGTCACGCGAGCGGGCCGAGGTCGCCAGGCGGCTGGAGCGCCTGCGCGCCGGGCGTCCGCGGGTGCCGCTCGCCGGTCGGACGGTCGTTGTGGTCGACGACGGCGTCGCGACCGGCTCGACGGCGCGTGCGGCGTGCGCGGTCGTGCGAGCGCTCGGTGCCGCGCACGTCGTGCTCGCCGTGCCCGTCGCCCCTCTCGGGTGGGAGGAACGGTTCCGCGGCGAGGGCCCTGCCGGAGCGACCGGTGCCGACGCGGACGAGCTCGTCGCGGTCGAGACGCCCGCCGACCTCGAGTCGATCGGCCGCTACTACGACGACTTCACGCAGGTCCCCGACGCGGACGTCGTCGCCGCGCTCGACCGCGCAGCGCGACGCGTCCACGCGTCCGGCACCGGACCCGCCCGGGCCGCGACGACGCGCGAGCACCTCTTCGTACCGACCGACGGCGTGACGCTCGAGGGTGAGCTGACCGTGCCCGCGGGCGCGCTCGGGCTCGTCGTGTTCGCCCACGGCAGCGGCAGCAGCCGGCACAGCCCGCGCAACCGGCACGTCGCGCGCGCGCTCGAGGCGGCCGGGCTCGCGACGCTCCTGGTCGACCTCCTGTCGCCCGGTGAGGAGCAGGACCGGTCCCTCGTGTTCGACGTGCCCCTCCTGGCGGACCGCCTCGTCGCCGCGACCCGCAGGCTCGGGCGGCACCCCGGGGCGAACGGTCTGCCCGTCGGGTGGTTCGGCGCGAGCACGGGCGCCGCCGCGGCGCTGTGGGCGGCCGCCGAGGAGGAGAGCCCCGTCCGGGCGATCGTGTCGCGCGGCGGACGACCGGACCTCGCGGCCCGGCGCCTGCACCGCGTCGCCGCGCCGACCCTCCTCGTGGTCGGCGGGGCGGACGAGGTCGTCCTCGGGCTCAACGAGCGCGCCCGCGCGATGCTCCGCTGCCCGAACGACCTCGTCGTCGTCCCGCGCGCGGGCCACCTCTTCGCCGAGCCCGGCGCGATCGACGTCGTCGCGGGCCTCGCGTGCGACTGGTTCACGACGCACCTGGGCGGGGCACGAGGGCCCGTGGAGCGCCGTACCCTCGGCTCGTGAGCGCGCCCCCGACCGTCCTGCCGGACGCGCCGACCGGGACCCGGGACGGGGCCCGACGCCTGCCGGCGGCCGACTGGCGACCGCTCGCCGACGCCCACCGCGAGCGCGCGGACGCGCTCACGGCCGGTCACCGGGCGCGACGCGGCACGGGTGCGCGGCACGCCGTCGAGGACTTCCTGCACGAGTACTACGGGGTGCGGCCCGCGCTCCTCGCGCGCTGGCACCCGGGTGCCGGGACGACGCTGCTGCCCGGTCCCGAGGGCCCGGCACCGCACGCGGGCCGGCGCTGGTACCGGGACGACGACGGCGCCGCCACGCTCGATGTGGCAGCGTTCCTCGCGGACCGCGGCGACACGGTGCGGTACGTGCACGGCCTGCTCGTAGCCACCGCGTCACGCCCCGCCCACCTCGGGTGCCTCGGGCTGCACGAGTGGGCCATGGTCTACCGCCGGGACGACGCGCTGCGGCACGACCTCCCCCTGCGCCTCGGCCGTGCAGGCACGGACGCCGTGGTCGACCGCCACACGATCCGGTGCTCGCACATCGACGCGTTCCGGTTCTTCACGCCCGAGGCGGTCCCCCGCAACCAGCTGACGCCGACGCGCGAGACCCAGGCGGCGACGGAGCAGCCGGGGTGCCTGCACGCGAACATGGACCTGCTCAAGTGGAGCCTCAAGCTCGGTCCGCTCGTGCCCGGCGACCTGCTGCTCGACGCCTTCGAGCTGGCCGCGCAGATCCGGCGCCTGGACATGCAGGCGTCGCCGTACGACCTGTCGTCGCTCGGCGAGCCGCCCGTCGCGATCGAGACGCCCGAGGGCAAGGCCGAGTACGTCAGGCGCCAGCGCGCGCACGCGGAGGCCGCCGCACCGCTCCGCGCGCGGCTCGCCGCCGTGTGCGCCGCCGTGCTGTGAGCGCCGGCTGAGACGCATCTCACAGCGTCCGCACGGTTCGGACCCGCCCCGCCTGTCACGTTCCTCCCCGCAGCACCGTCCTCCTCTCGACAGCCCGTCGACACGGAGGACACCCATGGCCCGCATCCCTGCCCCCAGCCGCATCACCCCGCTCCGCCGCGCCGCCCTCGCCGTGACGCGCCGGCTGTACGGCAGGGCGCTCGAGCCCAGCGCCGTCGCGGCGCACCACGGCGGCGTGTTCTGGACGGGCCTCGTGCACGAGTCGCTCGTCCTCGCGTCCCCGCACCGGCTCCCCGCCTCGCTGCGCGACCTCGTGACGCACCGCGTCGCTGTCGTCATCGGCTGTCCCTGGTGCATCGACTTCGGGGCGATGCTCGCGTTGCGCGCCGGGCTCACCGTCGAGCGCCTCATGGCCGTCCCGGACCACGCGACGTCGCCGCTGCTGACACCGCTCGAGAAGCGCGCGCTCGCCTACGCCGACGCGCTCACCGCGACCCCGCCGACGGTCGACGACGCGCAGGTCGAGGCGCTGCGCGTCGAGCTCGGCGAGGCGGGCCTCGTGGAGCTCACGCACCTCGTCGCGCTCGAGAACCACCGGTCGCGCTTCAACCACGGCCTGGGCCTCACGGCTCAGGGGTTCACCGACGCGACGGTGTGCGCGCTGCCGGGCGTGGTCGCCGACGACGAGCGCACGTCCGCGGCACCGGGGACCCAGCCCGGCTGAGCCGCCCGCGCGCTGCCGAGCTTTTCGGGGTTGCGCACGATGTCGACGGCGGCGACCCGGCCGTGGGCGTCGACGTGCGGGACCACGACCGACACGTCGGTCGTGGTCCCGTCCTCGACGAGCAGCACGACCAGGCCCACCTCGCCGTTGACGAGCACGGGCACCACCTCGACGTCCCCGCGTGCGCGGGTCCCGAGGCCGACGAGGAACCGGGCCACCGGGTCCGCCCCCACGACCGGACGCAGGGCCGCCCGGACGCGCCCACCCCCGTCGGAGGTGAGCACCACGTCGGGCGCGAGCACGCGGACGAGCTCGGCGACGTCGCCACCGGCCGCGGCGCGCGCGAACGCCGCCACGACCGACCGCTGGACGTCGGGCGCGACCGGCTCGGGCGGCGCCGCGCCGGCCACCGTGCGACGCGCACGCGACGCGTGCTGGCGTGCCGTCGCGACGC
Organism: Actinotalea sp. AC32; assembly: GCA_031844515.1. Classification (GTDB taxonomy): domain Bacteria; phylum Actinomycetota; class Actinomycetes; order Actinomycetales; family Cellulomonadaceae; genus Actinotalea. The sequence goes on from JAUZVJ010000016.1 coordinate 29,472, forward strand.
TCGTCCCGAGCACCTCGGCGACCTCCGCGAACGAGATCCCGAGGGAGTCGTGGAGCACGAGCGCGACGCGCTGCTCGGGTGTGAGCCGTTCCAGCACGACGAGCAGCGCGAGCCGGACCGAGTCGTCCCGCTCGGCGACGGCGGCCGGGTCGTCGTCGACCCGCGCGAGCACCGGCTCGGGCAGCCACGGCCCGACGTACGCCTCACGCCGGGCGCGGGCCGAGCGGAGCCGGTCCAGGCACAGGCGCGAGACGACCGTCGTCGCCCACGCGCCGACGTCCCGGACGTCGTCGGTCCCGGCGAGGCGCAGCCACGCCTCCTGGACGACGTCCTCCGCCTCGGCGACCGAGCCGAGCATGCGGTAGCCGAGCCCGACCAGCCGGCGACGGTGCTGCTCGAGCTCCGCCGCGCGACCCTCCGCCGCTGCCCGCTGCCCACCGTCCGTGCGTCCGTCCACGTCCAGCTCCCCCTCGACCCGTCACACGTCGTCCCGCGACGCAGCGTAGGGCCGACGACGACGCGACCCGCGCCTGGGAGGATGGCTCCCGATGAGTCCCGCCACCGCACCGACCGCCCCGGGCGCGCCCGCCGGCCCCGCGTCGCTGACCGACCGCATCCCCGCGGACCCGCACGACGCCGACGCGCTCTACGAGGCGTTCGTCGCGTGGGCCGCGGACCGCGGGCTCGAGCTGTACCCGGCGCAGCAGGAGGCCCTGCTCGAGCTGGTCACGGGGTCGCACGTGGTCCTGTCGACGCCGACCGGCTCGGGCAAGTCCCTCGTCGCGATGGCGGCGCACTTCATCGCCCTGGCCCAGGGCCGCAGGACGTACTACACGGCACCTCTCAAGGCGCTCGTGAGCGAGAAGTTCTTCGACCTGGTGGCGGCGTTCGGCTCGGACCAGGTCGGCATGATGACGGGCGACTCGAGCGTGAACCCGGGTGCGCCGATCGTGTGCTGCACGGCCGAGATCCTCGCGAACATCGCGCTGCGGACGGGCGAGGGCACCGCCGAGGCGCCCGGCCACGTCGACGACCCCGCCGTGCCGGGCGAGGACGCCGTCGGGCAGGTCGTCATGGACGAGTTCCACTTCTACGCGGACCCGCAGCGCGGGTGGGCGTGGCAGGTCCCGCTGCTGGAGCTGCCGCGCACGCAGTTCCTGCTGATGTCGGCGACGCTCGGCGACGTCGGCTTCTTCGTCGAGGACCTCGAGCGGCGGACCGGCGTGCCGGTGGCCGCGGTGACGAGCGCCGAGCGCCCCGTGCCCCTGAGCTACGAGTACGTCGTCGAGCCGCTGCACGAGGTCGTCGAGGACCTCGTCCGCACGCGGCGGGCGCCCGTCTACCTCGTGCACTTCACGCAGAAGGACGCGGTCGAGCGCGCGCAGGCGCTGCTGTCGAGCACCGTCGCCGACCGCGCGCAGCGTGACGCCATCGCCGCCGAGCTCGGTGCCTTCCGCTTCGGCACCGGGTTCGGGAAGACCCTCTCCCGCCTCCTGCGCCACGGCGTGGGCGTGCACCACGCCGGGATGCTCCCGCGGTACCGGCGCGTCGTCGAGCGCCTGACCCAGAAGGGCCTGCTCACGGTCGTCTGCGGCACGGACACGCTGGGCGTGGGGATCAACGTGCCCATCCGGACGGTCGTGCTCACGTCGCTGGTCAAGTACGACGGCGTCCGCATGCGCCACCTCTCGGCGCGCGAGTTCCACCAGATCGCGGGCCGCGCCGGTCGTGCGGGCTACGACACCGTGGGCGACGTCCTCGTCATGGCGCCCGAGCACGTCATCGAGAACCGCAAGCTCCTCGCCCGTGCCGGGGACGACCCGAAGAAGCTCCGGAAGATCGTCCGCAAGAAGGCGCCCGAGGGCTCGGTCAACTGGACCGACAAGACGTTCGAGCGGCTGCGTGACGCGCCGCCCGAGCCGCTCACGTCGAGCTTCGCGGTGACCCACGCGATGGTCCTCAACGTCCTGTCCCGTGCCGGGGACCCGGTCGAGGCCATGCGGCACCTCCTGACCGACAACCACGAGCCCGAGCAGGCCCGAGGCCGGCACGTGCGTCAGGCCGTGCGGATCTACCGTTCGCTGCGCACGGCCGGCGTCGTCGAGCGCGTGCGGCGTGCGGACGGCCCGGGGTGGACGGTGCGCCTCACCGTCGACGTCCCGCCCGACTTCGCGCTCAACCAGCCGCTCTCCCCCTTCGCCTACGCCGCACTCGACGTGCTCGACCGGGAGTCGCCGACGTACGCGCTCGACGTCGTCTCCGTCGTCGAGGCGACGCTCGACGACCCGCGTCAGGTCCTCGCCGCGCAGGAGAACCGGGCGCGGGGCGAGGCCGTCGCGGCGATGAAGGCCGAGGGGTACGACTACGACGAGCGGATGGCGCTGCTCGAGGACGTCACCTACCCCAAGCCCCTCGCGGAGCTGCTGGAGGCCACCTTCGCGATCTACCGCCGCACCAACCCGTGGGTCGCCGACCACGAGATCTCGCCGAAGTCCGTCGTCCGGGACATGCACGAGCGCGCCATGACGTTCACCGAGACGGTCTCGACCTACGGCCTCGAGCGCACCGAGGGCGTGCTGCTGCGCTACCTCGCCGACGCGTACCGGGCGCTGCGCCAGACGGTCCCGCCCGAGCGGCGCGACGAGCTGCTCGAGGACCTCGTCGAGTGGCTCGGCGAGGTCGTGCGCGGCACCGACTCGAGCCTGCTCGACGAGTGGGAGCAGCTGCGCGACCCCGAGGCAGCGGCCGTGCGCCGCGAGCGCGACGAGGAGCTCCCGCCCCCGAGGGTCACCGCGAACCGCAGGGCCTTCCGGGTCCTCGTCCGCAACGCGCTCTTCCGCCGGGTCGAGCTCGTCGCGCGCGAGCGGTGGGAGGCACTCGGCGCGCTCGGCGACGTCGACGCAGACGGGCGGCCGTGGGACGCCGACCGGTGGGCCGACGCGCTCGACCCGTACTTCGACGACCACGCCGAGGTGGGCACGGGTCCCGACGCGCGCGGCCCCGCGCTCCTGCTGGTGACCGAGCTCGCCGCGACGACGACGACGCCGGAGCGGTGGGAGGTCAGGCAGGTCCTCGACGACCCGGCCGGCGACCGCGACTGGCGCATCGACGCCGTCGTCGACCTCGCGGCGAGCGACGAGCGCGGCGAGCCGGCGATCGTGGTCACGGCGGCCGGACGGCTCTAGGGTCACGCTCGTGGTGAGGAAGAAGGCCCCGTCGGGCACGCCCGCGCTGGTCGCGCTCGAGGCGGCGGGCGTCGCGCACACGGTGCACCCGTACGAGCACGACGCGTCGTCCGACGTCGGCTACGGGCTCGAGGCGGCCCAGGTGCTCGGCATCCCGCCCGAGCAGGTGTTCAAGACGCTCATGGCCGTGGTCGACGGGGCGCTCACGGTCGCGGTGGTCCCCGTCACGGGCAAGCTGGACCTCAAGGCGCTCGCGCAGGCCGTCGGCGGCAAGAAGGCCGCGATGGCCGAGAAGCCCGCGGCGGAGCGCGCGACCGGGTACGTCGTCGGCGGGATCTCGCCGCTCGGCCAGCGGACGGCGCACCCGACCGTCGTCGACGAGACGGCCGAGCTGTTCGACACCGTGTACGTCTCGGGCGGCCGCCGCGGGCTCGACGTGGGCCTGGCGCCCGCCGACCTCGTGCGCCTCACCGGCGCCGTCGTCGCCGACATCGCCCGCGACTGACCGGCGGTCCGACGCCCCCGCGCCCGTGCGGGGGTCGGGTCAGAGCTCGACGCGCTCGTTCTCCCCGCCGTCGTAGCGCTCACCGGTGACCTTCGCCTTCGCGAAGCTCACGAGGCTCGCGAGGCGACCCGCGGCCGAGTCCCAGTACTCCGCCGAGTCGGCGCGGACGCGGAGCAGGACGACCCCCGGGTCCTCCGGCCCGTCGGGGAACCAGGCCTCGACGACGGGGTTCCACAGGTCGCGCTTGCGCCCGAGGTCGTCGACGACCTCGGCACGCCCCGTGAGCGACACCCACGTCGCGCCGCCGCCGGCACCGACGTTGACCACGGGTCGGGCGCTGACGTGCTCGACCTTCCGCGACGAGCGCTCGGCGAAGAACCACAGGTCGCCGTCGAACTCGACCTCCTGCAGGGCCATCGGTCGGCTCACGAGCGTCCCGTCCGGGGCCGTCGTCGTGAGCATCCCGGTGCGCTGGTCACCCAGGATCTGGGTGACCTTCCGCGTGCCGTCGTCGGTCGGCTGCTGGGTCATCGTCGCTCCTCGTGGCTCGGGTCGGGCCATCGTGACCCGCGACCCGCCGACCCGCGACAGGGACCGGAGCGGCGGCTCAGCGCGGCGCGAACGGGCGGTCGGTGCTGACGATCTCCTTGCCGAGCGGCATGAGCGACACGGGGATGAGCTTGAGGTTCGCGATGCCCAGGGGGATCCCGATGACCGACAGGAACAGCGGCACCGCCGTGAGGACGTGGCCGATCGCGAGCCACACGCCCGCGACGAGGAGCCAGACGACGTTCCCGAGCGCCGACATCACGCCCGCGTCGCGCCGCTCGACGACCGTCCGGCCGAAGGGCCACAGGACGTAGGCGGCGATCCGGAACGACGCGATGCCGAACGGGATGGTCACGACCAGCACGCAGCAGATCACGCCCGCGACGGCGTAGCCGAGGGCGAGCCACGCACCCGCGAACACGAGCCAGATCAGGTTGAGCAGGGTCCTCATGCACCCACCCTCGCCGTCGCGCGGCGCCCGCGCATCGGGGAACCACCTGATCCGGCCCCTGAGCACGCCGGTAGGCTCGCGGGGTGCCCACCGACCTCATGGCCCGTCTGGGGCACGTGCAGGACCGGGTCGCGCGCGCTGCCGACGCCGCCGGCCGCCCGGCCGCGTCGGTCCGCCTCATGCTCGCGGTCAAGCGTCAGCCCGAGGCCCTCGTGCGCGAGGCGGTGCTCGCGGGCGCGAGCCTGCTGGGCGACAACACGGTCCAGGAGCTCGCCGCGCACGCACCCGGGATCGCGGACCTCGGGCCGGAGCTCCACCTCATCGGGCACCTGCAGTCGAACAAGGTCAACGCCGCGCTGCGCTGGGCGACCTGCGTGCAGACGGTCGACTCGGTGGGACTCGCGGAGCGCCTCGCGCGGCGCTGCGCCACGCTCGGGCGCGACCTCGACGTCATGGTGCAGGTCAACGTGTCGGGCGAGGCCGCCAAGCACGGCGTCGCGCCGGAGGGGGCGCGCGCCCTCGCAGAGCACGTGGCGGGCCTGGACCGCCTGCGGCTCACGGGGTTCATGACGGTCGGCGCGCTGTCCGACGACGACGCCGTGGTGCGTGGCGGCTTCCGCCGCCTGCGCGAGGTCCGGGACGACGTCGTCGGCTCGGGGGTTCCCGGCACCGCCGACGCGACCGAGCTGTCGATGGGCATGAGCGGCGACCTCGAGAGCGCGGTCGCCGAGGGGGCGACGATCGTCCGCGTCGGCTCGGCGGTGTTCGGCGACCGTCCGGCGCGGCCGGCGAGGTGACGCGACCGGGTCCACGCCGGCTCAGGGCACGCGCGCAGGCGGTCTCAGGGGACGCGCGCCGTCCACTCGTGCGTGCCGAACTTGGTCTCGACGAGCTCCTCGGCGCGCGCCCGCTCCGCCGGCGTGACCTCACCGTCGACCGCGTCGTAGCGCGAACGGAAGTGGTCCTTGAACGCCTCGATGACGTCGGCGCGCGGCATCCCGCTCTGCGAGCGCAGCGGGTCGACGCGCTTGTCGGCGCTCGTCGTCCCCTTGTCGGACATCTTCTCGCGCCCGATCCGGAGGACCTCGAGCATCTTGGTCGCGTCGATGTCGTACGCCATGGTCACGTGGTGCAGGACCGCGCCGTTCGCCAGGCGCTTCTGCGCTGCGCCGGCGATCTTGCCCGCGGGCGACGCGATGTCGTTGAGCGGCACGTAGGTGGCCTGGATGCCGAGCTCGGCGAGCGCCCCGAGGACCCAGTCGTCGAGGAACGCGTAGGACCGCTCGAAGCTCAGGCCCTCGACGAGGGACGCGGGCACGGTGAGCGAGTACGTGATGGTGTTGCCCGGCTCGATGAACATCGCGCCCCCGCCCGAGATGCGCCGCACGACGGTGATGCCGTGTCGCTCGGCGCCCTCGGGGTCGACCTCGTTGCGCAGCGACTGGAACGACCCGATGACGACAGCGGGCGCACCCCACTCCCAGATGCGCAGGGTCGGGCGGCGCGTGCCGTCGCCCACCGACTCGGCGAGCGCCTGGTCCAGGGCCATGTGCATCGCGGGCGACTGCGGTCCCTCGTGGACCACCTCGAACGTGTGGTCCTCCCACCGGGTGGCGTGCCCGAGCGCACGGCGGACGGCGATCGCGACGGCCTCGGGCGAGAACCCGACCATGGTGACGTCGGGCCCGAGGACGCTCTCCACGACGCCGGTGAGGCGCGCGACGGTCGCGTCGGCCGACATGCCGAGCAGGGCCGCGTCGATCGCCTCGAGCGCGTCGTCGGGCTCGAGGAAGAAGTCGCCGCTCACCGCGACCCGCGAGACCCTCCCCTCGGAGACCTCGGCGTCGACCGCGACCAGCTTGCCTCCGGGGACCTTGTACTCGCCTCGCATGGCATGATCCTATGCCTAGTTGAATACTGAACTATCAAGACCGACGCGACGTGAGGAGCGGACATGGCCGCGGACCACCCCGAGCACAGCACCGCCGGCACCTACACGGTCAAGGGCAAGGAGTTCACGCGGGACACCCGCTACATCACGACGCGGATCACGCGCGACGGGCGCGACGAGTTCCCGGTCGAGGCCGGGCGCTACCGACTCGTCGCGGCACGTGCGTGCCCGTGGGCCAACCGCACGATCATCGTGCGCCGCCTGCTCGGCCTCGAGGACGCGATCTCGCTGGGCCTGCCCGGGCCGACGCACGACGAGCGGTCGTGGACCTTCGACCTCGACCCCGACGGCAAGGACCCGGTCCTGCGCATCGAGCGGCTCCAGGACGCCTACCTCCGGCGCGACCCGGAGTACTCGCGGGGCATCACCGTCCCGGCGCTCGTCGACGTGACGACGGGGGCCGTGGTCACCAACGACTACGCGCAGATCACGCTCGACCTGTCGACCGAGTGGGTCGACCACCACCGCGCGGGCGCACCCGACCTGTACCCCGAGCACCTGCGCGCCGAGATCGACGAGGTGAACGCCGTCGTCTTCCGCGACGTGAACAACGGCGTGTACCGATGCGGCTTCGCGGGGTCGCAGGAGGCCTACGAGCGCGCCTACCACCGTCTGTTCGACGCGCTCGACCTGCTCGAGGAGCGCCTCACGACGCAGCGCTACCTCGTGGGCGACACCATCACCGAGGCCGACGTGCGCCTGTTCACGACGCTCGTGCGCTTCGACGCCGTCTACCACGGGCACTTCAAGTGCAACCGCACGAAGCTCACCGAGATGCCCGCGCTGTGGGGCTACGCGCGCGACCTGTTCCAGACGCCCGGGTTCGGCGACACGATCGACTTCGCGCAGATCAAGCGGCACTACTACGTCGTGCACACCGACATCAACCCGACCCAGGTCGTGCCGGTCGGGCCCGACCTCTCGGGCTGGGTCACGCCCCACGGTCGTGAGGAGCTCGGGGGGCGACCGTTCGGCGACGGCACCCCGCCGGGTCCGGTGCGCGACGACGAGCGGGTCGACCCCGCGCACACGCCGCTGCGGTGACGCGCCCGGGGCGTTCGGCCCCGGGCGCGTCACACCCGACCGGAGAGGTCAGCCGCGGCGCGTCACGCCGGCGCGGTGCAGCCCGAAGACGATCGAGTCGACGATCGCCTCCCAGGACGCCTCGACGATGTTCGGGCCGACACCGACCGTGCTCCACGTCGCCTCGGCGCCGGTATCCATGGTCTCCACGAGCACGCGCGTCGTCGCGTCCGTGCCGTGCTGCGTGTCCATGATCCGCACCTTGAAGTCGATGAGCTCGAAGCGCTCGATCTCCGGGTAGCACGGCGCCAGCGCCTTGCGGAGCGCGTGGTCGAGCGCGTTCACCGGCCCGTTGCCCTCGCCGGTCGCGATGACGCGCTCCCCGCCGACGTGCACCTTGACGGTCGCCTCGCTGCTCGCCTCGGTCGGGTCACCCGGCACCGTCTCGACGAAGACCCGCCAGCTCTCGGTGCGGAAGAACGCCGGCCGCTCCCCCTCGAGCTCCTCACGGAGCAGCAGCTCGAAGGACGCGTCCGCCGCGTCGTAGGTGTAGCCCTCGGCCTCCGCGTCCTTGACACGGTTCGTGACCCGCGACAGGAGCTCGGTCCGGCCCGCGAGGTCGAAACCGAGCTCGCGACCCTTGAGCTCGATCGACGCGCGACCGGCCATCTCCGAGACGAGCATGCGCATGTCGTTTCCCACCGCGACGGGGTCGACGTGCTGGTAGAGGTCGGGGTCCACCTTGATCGCGCTCGCGTGGAGCCCGGCCTTGTGGGCGAACGCGCTCGCGCCGACGTAGGGCTGCCGTGCGAACGGCGCGATGTTGGTCACCTCGCTGATCGCGTGGGCGATGCGGGTCATGTCGCGCAGGCCGGTCCCGCGCAGCAGCTCGCGGCCCTCCTTGAGCTCGAGGTTCGCGACGACCGTGAGGAGGTCGGCGTTGCCCGTGCGCTCGCCGTAGCCGTTGACCGTGCCCTGGACGTGCACGGCACCGGCCTCGACCGCGGCGATGCTGTTCGCGACCGCGCAGCCGGAGTCGTTGTGGGCGTGGATGCCCAGCCGCCCGTCGGCGCGCGCACGGACCGCCGAGACGACCTCGTGCACCCGCGAGGGCAGCATCCCGCCGTTGGTGTCGCACAGGACGACGCACTCGGCACCCGCGGCGAACCCCACCTCGACCGCGCGCAGCGCGTAGTCCGCGTCGTACCGATACCCGTCGAAGAAGTGCTCGGCGTCGACGACGACGCGCCGCCCCTCGGCCACGAGGAACGCGACGGTGTCGGCGATCATCGCGAGGTTCTCGTCCGCCGTCGTGCGCAGCGCGCGCTCGACGTGCCGGACGTCGTGCTTGGCGACGAGCGTGACGACCGAGGCCTCCGAGTCCAGGAGCGCCCGCACCTGCGCGTCCTCCCACGCCCGGGCGCCGGCCTTGCGGGTCGACCCGAAGGCGGCCAGCACCGCGTGCTCGAGCTCGAGCTCCTTGGCCGCGCGCCGGAAGAACTCGGTGTCCTTGGGGATCGCGCCCGGCCAGCCGCCCTCGATGTAGCCGACGCCGAGCTCGTCGAGCAGCGGGGCGATCGTCAGCTTGTCGGCGACCGAGAGGTTCATGCCCTCCTGCTGGGCGCCGTCGCGCAGGGTCGTGTCGTAGACGTCGAACGTGGTGGGGTCCACGGCGTGCTCTCTTCGGTCGGCCGCGTGGCGGCGTCGTGCTGTCCTCGGTCGAGCCCGTCCGGCGCTCCCCCGCAGTGTGCCGCGGGGTCGCCTCCGGGCGGGGGTGGTGCCAGGAGGTGGACGAGCCGGCCGGGGCGTGGTGGGCCCCGACCAACAAAAAGACCCCCCGGGGTACGGGAGGTCTGCGCGTCCGGCGGGTCGGCCGGACGCGCTACACGATGATGAGCGTGATGCAGGTCACGTCGTCATGATGCCACACGTCTCGCGCACCGAGAACACGCATCCGAGGCGCGGGACGGCGCCGGCGCGGGACGCGGCGGCAACGGCGCGAGGGCTCGACCGCGACGACGGGCCCGGCACCGCGTGCCGGACCCGTCGTCGCACCGAGCCGGGAGGCCGGTGACCCGGTCAGGCGAGCCGACGCATCCAGCCGTGCGGGTCGGCGGCGCGGCCGTACTGGATGTCGGTCAGCTGGGCCCGCACGGACGCCGTCACGGGCCCCGTGCCGCCGTCACCCACGGTCAGGTCGAACTCGTCGCTCGCGAGGCGCCCGATCGGGGTCACGACCGCCGCGGTCCCGCACGCGAACACCTCGGCGACGGACCCGTCCTCGAGTCCCGCGCGCACCTCCGCGAGCGGGATCGGCCGCTCCCGCACGTCGTGACCGGCGCCCGCGATGAGCGTGAGGATCGACGAGCGCGTGACGCCCTCGAGGATCGACCCGGTCAGCTCGGGCGTGCTCACGCCGCCGTCGGCGCCGACGACGAACACGTTCATCCCGCCGAGCTCCTCGACCAGCGTGTTGGTCGTCGCGTCGAGGAAGCACACCTGCTCGCAGCCGCGCGCGTACGCCTCCTGCTGCGGCAGGAGGCTCGCGGCGTAGTTGCCGCCGCACTTCGCCGCCCCCGTGCCGCCCGGACCCGCACGGTGGTAGTCGGTCGACACCCAGATGGAGACCGGCTTGACGCCGCTCGCGAAGTACGGGCCGACGGGGGACGCGATCACGACGTACTCGACCTCGCGTGCGGGGCGCACGCCGAGGAACGTCTCGGAGGCGAACATGAAGGGGCGCAGGTACAGGCTCGTCTCGCCGCCCGAGGGCACCCAGCCCCGGTCGGTCCGGACGAGCGCCTCGACCGACCCGAGGAAGTCCTCGACGGGCAGCTCGGGCAGCGCGAGCCGGCGCGCGGACGCCGCGAAGCGCCGTGCGTTGGCCTCGGGACGGAAGCTCCACACCGAGCCGTCGGCGTGCGCGTAGGCCTTGAGCCCCTCGAAGATCTCCTGCCCGTAGTGCAGGACCGCCGACGCGGGGTCCATCGAGAGCGGCCCGTACCGCTCGACCCGGCGGTCGGCCCACCCGCCGTCGGCGGTCCAGGTCACGCGGGCCATGTGGTCGGTGAAGACGGTCCCGAACGCCGGCGACTCGAGGAGGCGTGCGCGCTCCTCGTCGGTGCGGGCGCCGTCGTTCGGACGGACCTCGAACCGGTCGACGGTCGAGGCGTGGTGCGCAGCAGCAGTGGTGCTCATGTCGATCCTTTCCCCGGGGCGCGAGCCCGCACGGTTCCTGACGGTACCGGGGCGACGGCCGACGGGGTACAGCGCCTAGCCGGCGACGCGCGCGGCGAGGTCTGCGCCCACCTCGGCCGTCGTCCGTACTCGCGCACCGCGCTCGGCGAGGTCCGCCGCGACCGCGCGCTCGACACGCGCCGCGGCCTCGTCGAGACCCAGGTGCTCCAGCAGCATGCTCACCGACAGGACCGTCGCGGTCGGGTCGGCCTTGCCCTGGCCGGCGATGTCGGGGGCAGAGCCGTGCACGGGCTCGAACATCGACGGCGACGTCCGGTCCGGGTTGATGTTGCCCGAGGCCGCGAGCCCGATGCCACCCGTGATGGCGGCCGCCTGGTCGGTGAGGATGTCGCCGAACAGGTTGTCGGTCACGACCACGTCGAAGCGGGACGGCTTGGTCGTCATGAAGATCGTCGCCGCGTCGACGTGCAGGTAGTCGGTCGTCACGTCGGGGAACTCCGCGTTGACCCGCTCGACCGTGCGCCGCCACAGGTGGCCCGCGTGCACGAGGACGTTGTGCTTGTGCACGAGCGTGAGGTGCTTGCGCGGGCGCGCCTGCGCCCTGGCGAACGCGTCGCGCACGACGCGCTCGACGCCGAAGGCGGTGTTGACGCTGACCTCGTTCGCGACCTCGTGCGGCGTGCCGACGCGGATCGCGCCGCCGTTGCCGACGTACGGGCCCTCGGTGCCCTCGCGCACGACGACGAAGTCGACCTCCCCCGGGTCCGCGAGCGGCGACGTCACGCCCGGGTAGAGCCGCGCGGGGCGCAGGTTCACGTAGTGGTCGAGCTCGAAGCGCAGACGCAGGAGCAGCCCGCGCTCGAGGACGCCCGAGGGCACGCCCGGGTCACCGATCGCGCCGAGCAGGATCGCGTCGTGCTCGCGGACCGCCGCGAGGTCGGCGTCGGTCAGGGTCTCCCCCGTCGCGTGCCACCTGCGGGCGCCCAGGTCCAGGTGGGTGGGCTCGACCGTCACGTCCGAGCCCGCGACCGCGGCGTCGAGCACCGCGAGCCCCTGCTCGACGACCTCGGTACCGATCCCGTCACCCGCGACGACGGCGAGCCTCACAGTGCGTCCCATGCCGGTCACCCTAGCGCCCTCCGTCCACCCCTCGGGACGCCCGGCTCACCATGCGGTCACCGCGCAGCTCCTCTCGGCGTCGCCGGGCGAGCCCGGACCGCGGCGACCACACTGGACGCACCCGCCGGCGGCCACGTCGGCGAGCCTCGACCACCCGGGCAGGCCCATGACACCGAGCGACGACCCCCCGAGCCGGGCGGACGGCACCCGGACGGGCGGGGCCAGGACCGACCGCGCCGAAACCGACCGCGCCCGGACCGACCGAGCCGGGCCCGACCGAGCCAAGCCCGAGCGCGCCGCGGCAGGTGCCCTCGAGCGCCGCCACCCGGGCGCGCACGCGACGAGCCCGCGCGAGATCCCCCTGCGCGGGTGGTGGCAGGTCGTCCGCAGGGCCGTGGTGCGGTCGGCGCAGGACCGCGTGCCGCTCGTCGCGGCGGGCGTCGCGTTCTTCGGCTTCCTCGCGATCTTCCCGACCCTCATCGCCGCGGTGCTGCTGTACGGGCTGGTCGCGGACCCCACCGACCTCGACGGGCACGTGCGGCAGGTCGCCGAGGTCCTCCCGCCGGCCGCGACGCGGCTCGTCGGGCAGCAGCTGACCGACCTCGTGGCCGGGGACCAGCAGGGCTTCTCGGTCGGGCTCGTGGTCTCGCTCGCCGCCGCCGTGTGGTCCGCGTCGGTCGGCGTGGCCAACCTCGTCACGGCGGTCAACATGGCCTACGAGGAGACCGAGCGCGTCGGCTTCGTCAAGCGCCGCCTCATCGCGCTGGCGTTCACCCTGGGGGCCGTCGTCACGTTCGTGCTCCTCGTGGCGCTCGTGGCGGTGGTGCCCGTGACGGTCACGCTCGACGGCGTCCCGGGCGCGCTCCTGGATGCCGCGCGGTGGCTCGCGCTCGCCGTGGTGTCGGCCGTCGCGCTCGCCGGCGTCTACCGCTTCTCGCCCGAGCGCCGCGACGCGCGCCTGCCCTGGGTCACGGTCGGCGCGGTCGTCGCGACGGTCCTGTGGCTCCTCGTCTCGGCCGGCTTCTCGCTGTACGTGACCTGGTTCGCGAGCTACAGCCGCACGTACGGCGCGCTGGCCGGCGTCGTCGTGCTCCTGGTGTGGATGTGGCTGACGAGCATGGCCGTGCTGCTCGGGGCCGAGGTCAACGCGGAGGCCGAGCACCAGACGGACGACGACACGACCGTCGGCCCGTGGCGAGAGCGAGGCGATCGCGACGCCGTCAAGGCCGACACCGCGGTCGGCCGCCCCGACCCGCCCGACGCCGGCCCGGCCGACGACCACACCCGCCGCACGACCGACACCGACACGGTGCATCCGCGGCGCGGGTCGACGCAGTAGTCCTGTCACGAGGGCCCCTGAGCGACGACCACCTCACGGCGTCCACACCCTCCGCGAGGACGCCGAAGGCGTCGAGGGTCGGACCGGGGTGCTCCGCCGCGGCACAGCGCAGCGGAGCGACCCGAGCTCCGGGCCCAGCGGGCGGCGCTTCCCTCGCGCCCATGCTCGGGAAGCACCGCCCTCGCCCTCGCGGGCCGCTCCTGCGTCGCGGACCACTCGGTCAGCGGGCGGCGCTTCCCTCGCGCCCATGCTCGGGAAGCACCGCCCTCGCCCTCGCGGGCCGCTCCTGCGTCGCGGACCACTCGGTCAGCGGGCGGCGCTTCCCTCGACGTAGTCGGAGTCCGAGTCCTTGATCCACGAGAACATCTTGCGCAGCTCGCGGCCCGTGGCCTCGATCGGGTGCTGCTCGCCCTTCGCGCGCAGCTCCGTGAACTCGGGGGCACCGGCGTCCTGGTCGGCGATGAAGCGCTCGGCGAACGCGCCGTTCTGGATGTCCGCGAGGACCGCCTTCATGTTCTCCTTCACCTCGGGCGAGATGACGCGCGGGCCGGAGACGTAGTCGCCGTACTCGGCCGTGTCGGAGACGCTCCACCGCTGCTTCGCGATGCCGCCCTCGACCATGAGGTCGACGATGAGCTTGAGCTCGTGCAGCACCTCGAAGTACGCGACCTCGGGCTGGTACCCGGCCTCCGTCAGGACCTCGAAGCCGTACTGCACCAGCTGCGACGCGCCGCCGCAGAGGACGGCCTGCTCGCCGAAGAGGTCGGTCTCGGTCTCCTCGGTGAAGGTCGTCCTGATCCCGCCCGCGCGGAGGCCGCCGATGGCCTTGGCGTACGACTTCGCGAGGTCCCACGCCTGACCGGACGCGTCCTGCTCGACCGCGACGATCACGGGCACGCCGCGCCCGCCCTCGTACTCGCGGCGCACGAGGTGCCCGGGACCCTTGGGCGCGACCATGAGGACGTCGTGGCCGGCGGCGGGCTTGATGTACCCGAAGCGGATGTTGAACCCGTGGCCGAACACCAGGGCGGCGCCCTCGGCGAGGTTGGGCTCGATCTCGTCGCGGTAGATGTGCCGCTGGAACTGGTCGGGCGCGAGGACGACGACGACGTCGGCGCCCTTGACCGCCTCGGCGACGGTCGCGACCTTGAGGCCCTGCTCCTCGGCCTTGGCGCGCGACGGGCTGCCCTCGCGCAGACCGACGGTGACGTCGACACCGGAGTCGCGCAGGTTGAGCGAGTGCGCGTGCCCCTGGCTGCCGTAGCCGATGACGGCGACCTTCCGGCCGGCGATGAGGGACAGGTCGGCGTCGTCGTCGTAGAACAGCTCTGCCACGGGGTGTCTCCTTGGTTCTCGGGTGGTGCGTGCAGTGTGGCGCACGAGCGGCGTGGGCCGGTCGTGCGGCCGCCGGGTGGACGGCCGGTGGCCCGGTCAGGCGGAGCGGTTGACCCGCTCGAGGGCTCGGTCGGTGATGGACCGCGCGCCGCGGCCGATGGCCACGGTGCCGGACTGGACGATCTCGCGGATGCCGTAGGGCTCGAGCGCCGCGAGGAGGGCGTCGAGCTTGCCGGGGCTGCCCGTCGCCTCGATGACCACGGCCTCGGGCACGACGTCGACGACGTGCGCCCGGAACAGCTGGACGACCTCGAGCACGTGCGACCGCGTGGTGGCGTCGGCGCGGACCTTGACCAGCAGGAGCTCGCGCTGGACGGACGCCTCGGCCTCGAGCTCGACGATCTTGATGACGTTGATGAGCTTGTTCAGCTGCTTCGTCACCTGCTCGAGCGGGAGCTCGTCGACGTCCACGACGACGGTGATCCGCGAGATCTCCTCGTGCTCGGTCGGCCCCACGGCGAGCGAGTGGATGTTGAACGAGCGCCGCGCGAAGAGGCCGGCGACCCGCGTCAGGACGCCGGGCTTGTTCTCCACGAGGACGGACAGCGTGTGCCTGCTCATGCAGCACCTTCTTCTTCGACGGGGAGCCCGGCCGCGAGCGCGGCGTCGAGCAGGGCGTTGACGTGGACCGCCGTGCTGTCGAGCACGGGGACGGAGCTGAACGGGGTGTCGCCCGGGACGAGCATCGCGAGCTCGGTGCAGCCCAGGACGACCGCGTCGGCACCGCGCGCGACGAGCCGCTCGACGACGTCGACGTAGGCCTGGCGGGTCGCCGGCGTCACGCGCCCGTGCACGAGCTCGGCGTAGATGAGCCGGTGGACCTCGCCGGCGTCGGCCGGCTCGGGCAGCACCGTCTCGATCCCGCGCGGTGCGAGCCGCGACGGGTACAGGTCGGACGCCATGGTGTAGGCGGTCCCGAGCAGGCCGACGCGCCGGGCTCCCGCACGCTCGGCGGCGGCGGCGACCGCGTCGACGACGTGGACCACCGGGAGCCCCGAACCGGCCGCGACCTGGTCGGCGACGAGGTGCATGGTGTTCGCGAGGATGCCGACGAGCTCGGCGCCGGCCGCGCGCAGCGCCCGGCCCTCGGCCGCGTACCGCTCGCCGAGCGCGGCCCAGTCACCCGCGACCTGGAGCGCCTCGACCTCGGCGAAGTCGACCGACCGCAGCACGAGGTCGGCCGAGTGGAAGCCCCCGAGCCGCTCGCGGACGCCCTCGTTGAGCTGGGCGTAGTAGTGCGCCGACGACTCCCACGAGGTGCCGCCGAGCAGGCCGATGCGCCGCACTACTCCTCCCGGTCCCAGGCGGGGCTGATGCCGCGCGCGTACTGGATCTCGTCGTTGCTCACGCCCGCGGCGACCATGGGCCACACCATCGCGTCGCGCGACACCGTGAAGTCGACGACGACGGGCTGGTCGTCGATCTCCATCGCGCGGCGGATCGTCGCGTCGACGTCCGCGGCGGTCTCCGCGCGCAGGCCGACGCAGCCGTACGCGTCGGCGAGCTTGACGAAGTCCGGGATCCGCGCGGTGCCGTGGCCGGTGTGCAGGTCGGTGTTGGAGTACCGCGACTCGTAGAAGAGCGTCTGCCACTGCCGGACCATGCCGAGCGAGGAGTTGTTGATGAGGGCGACCTTGATCGGGATCTCGTTGATCGCGCAGGTCGCGAGCTCCTGGTTGGTCATCTGGAAGCAGCCGTCGCCGTCGATCGCCCACACGGTGCGGTCCGGGTCACCGACCTTCGCGCCCATGGCGGCGGGGACCGAGTAGCCCATGGTGCCCAGGCCCCCGGAGTTCAGCCACGAGTTGGGGCGCTCGTACCGGATGAACTGCGCGGCCCACATCTGGTGCTGGCCGACGCCCGCGACGTAGATCGCCTCGGGCCCCGCGATCTCGCCGAGCCGCTGGATGACGTGCTGGGGCGCGAGGTGGCCGTCCTCGGGCTCCGTGAAGCCGAGGGGGAACGTCTCGCGCCAGTCGTCGATCTGCCGCCACCAGCCCTCGAGGTCCGGCTTTCCGTGCTGCGCGTGCTCACGCGCGAGCTCGGGCAGCAGGTCCGCGATGACCTCGCGCAGGTCGCCGACGATCGGGACGTCGGCGCGGCGGTTCTTGCCGATCTCGGCCGGGTCGATGTCCGCGTGAACGACGGTCGCGTACGGCGCGAACGACGAGAGCTTCCCGGTCACGCGGTCGTCGAAGCGCGCGCCGAGGGCGACGATGAGGTCCGCCTTCTGCAGCGCCGCGACGGCCGGGACCGTGCCGTGCATGCCCGGCATGCCGAGGTGCTGCGGGTGCGAGTCGGGCAGGACGCCCCGCGCCATGAGCGTCGTCACCGCGGGAGCCCCCGACTCGTCCACGAGACGGCGCAGCTCGGCGCTCGCCCCGGCGCGCAGGGCGCCGCCCCCGACGTACAGCACGGGCCGGCGCGCGGTCGCGAGCAGGCGTGCGGCCTCACGGATCTGCTTGGCGTGCGGCTTGGTCACCGGGTGGTAGCCCGGCAGGTCGACCGACTGCGGCCACGAGAAGGTCGTGCGCGTCTGCATCGCGGACTTCGCGATGTCGACCAGGACGGGACCGGGTCGCCCGGTGCTCGCGATGTGGAAGGCCTGGGCGATCGTGCGGGGGATGTCGTCCGGGTCCGTGACGAGGAAGTTGTGCTTCGTGATCGGCAGCGTGATGCCGACGATGTCGGCCTCCTGGAACGCGTCCGTGCCGATCATCGAGGCGCCGACCTGGCCCGTGATCGCCACGAGCGGCACCGAGTCCATGTTGGCGTCGGCGATGGGCGTCACGAGGTTGGTCGCGCCCGGCCCGGACGTCGCCATGCAGACCCCGACCCGCCCCGTCGCGTACGCGTAGCCCGACGCCGCGTGACCGGCGCCCTGCTCGTGCCGGACGAGGATGTGCCGCAGCTTCGTCGAGTCCATGAGCGGGTCGTACGTCGGCAGGATCGCACCGCCGGGGATGCCGAAGACGACCTCGGTCCCCGCCGCCTCGAGCGACCGGACGATCGACTCCGCGCCGGTCACGGACGTGCTGGGGACGGCTACGCGGTCCTGGGCCGGCCGGACGTCCGCCGGCGTGACCGGCCGGGTGTCGGCGGGGCGCCCCGCGCCCTGCGACGGGGCCTGCTGCGTGCCCTGGACCATGTGCTCTCCCTGGAGGGGTGTGGTGCGTGCGGTGTCCTGCTGTGCTGCGCCGTGCGGCGACCCCTGACATGAAAAAACCCCTCCGCCCGTCAGGTGGGCTGCGAGGGGTGGCGCGCGGACGAGACCTGGCTGGCGGGTCGGCCCGAGCGCCTAGGCGAGTACTACGAGAACGGTCGTCTGCACGCGGTCGACCTTACGCCTCGCCCCTGACGCTGTCACGCGAACGGGTGTCGGTCTCACATCGTGGTTCACGCGACCGCGATCCGGACAGACCAGCGGCTGCGTCCGCGGTGCCCGGGCCCGCGCCGGGAACGCGGTCGGGCCCGCCCGTCACCGGGCGGGCCCACCGACGTCAGCCGACGACGGCGCCCTTCGACGCCGACTGCACGAGCTTGGCGTACTTGGCGAGGACACCGCGGGTGTAGCGCGGGGGCAGCGGTGTCCAGCCCTCGGCGCGCGCCTCGAGCTCGGCCGGGTCGACCAGGAGCTCGAGGGTCGCGCTCGCGACGTCGAGGCGGATCCGGTCCCCGTCCCGCACGAACGCGATCGGGCCAGCGTCGACCGCCTCGGGTGCGACGTGCCCCACGCACAGGCCCGTCGTCCCGCCCGAGAACCGGCCGTCCGTGAGGAGCAGGACGTCCTTGCCGAGGCCGGCCCCCTTGATGGCCCCGGTGATCGCGAGCATCTCGCGCATGCCGGGACCGCCCTTGGGCCCCTCGTACCGGATGACCACGACGTCGCCGGCCTGGATGGTGCCGTCCTCGAGCGCGTCCATGGCAGCCCGCTCGCGGTCGAACACGCGGGCGGTGCCCTCGAACACGTCGGAGTCGAAGCCCGCGGACTTCACGACCGCACCCTCGGGCGCGAGCGAGCCGTGCAGGATCGTGATCCCGCCGGTGCGGTGGATCGGGTCGTCGAGCGCGCGGAGGATCTTGCCGTCGGGGTCCGGCGGGTTCACGTCGGCGAGGTTCTCGGCCACCGTCTTGCCGGTGACGGTGAGGCAGTCCCCGTGCAGCAGGCCCGCGTCGAGGAGCGCCTTCATCACGACCGGGACGCCGCCGATGCGGTCGACGTCGTTCATCACGTAGCGGCCGAACGGCTTGAGGTCACCCAGGTGCGGCACCTTGGCGCCGATGCGCGCGAAGTCCGCGAGCGACAGGTCGACCTCGGCCTCGTTCGCGATCGCGAGCAGGTGCAGCACGGCGTTGGTCGATCCGCCGAATGCCATGACGACGGCGATCGCGTTCTCGAACGCCTCCTTGGTCATGATCTGGCGCGCCGTGATCCCGCGCCGCAGGAGCTCGACGACCGCCTCGCCCGAGCGCGCGGCGAACGCGTCCCGGCGCCGGTCGGCCGACGGCGGCGCGGCCGAGCCCGGCAGCGACATGCCCATGGCCTCGGCGACCGACGCCATGGTGTTCGCCGTGTACATGCCGCCGCAGGCGCCCTCGCCCGGGCAGATCGCCCGCTCGATCCGGTCGACGTCCTCCTTGCTCATGAGCCCGCGCGCGCACGCACCCACGGCCTCGAACGCGTCGATGATCGTGACGTCCTTCTCGGTGCCGTCGCTGAGCTTGACCCAGCCCGGGGCGATCGTGCCCGCGTAGAGGAACACCGACGCGAGGTCGAGGCGCGCCGCGGCCATGAGCATGCCGGGGAGCGACTTGTCGCAGCCGGCGAGGAGCACGGACCCGTCGAGCCGCTCGGCCTGCATGACGGTCTCGACGCTGTCCGCGATGAGGTCGCGGCTCACGAGCGAGAAGTGCATGCCCTCGTGCCCCATCGAGATGCCGTCGGAGACCGAGATGGTGCCGAACTCGAGCGGGAAGCCGCCGCCCGCGTGCACGCCGTTCTTCACGGCCTTCGCGAGGCGGTCGAGGGAGAGGTTGCAGGGCGTGATCTCGTTCCACGAGCTCGCCACGCCGATCTGGGGCTTCGCGAAGTCCTCGTCGCCCATCCCGACCGCACGGAGCATCCCGCGCGAGGCCGTGGCCTCGAGCCCGTCGGTCACCTGGCGGCTGCGCGGCTTGATGTCGACCGCCGCGTCCCGGTCGGCGGGCGGGGCGGCGGGCAGGGTGTCACTCATGGCCGGAGTCTAGGTCGGGGCGCCCGGCGGACCCGTCGGGTGGCCGCAGTGCGGACCTTTTCCCCGACGGCGCCGCGCTGCCCACCGCGACGAGCCGGCCGGACCCCGGCCCGGCCCGGTCCCGGCGCGCCGGCCGCCCTCAGTCGCCCTGCCCGCGACCCTTCCACGTGCACAGGCAGACCTCGTTGCCCTCGGCGTCCGCGACGACCCAGAACGCGGGCGCGCGCCGGTCGCTCACGAGCCGCCCACCGGCGGTCAGCACGGCGTCCAGCCGTTCGGGAGCGACGTCGTGCGGGACGTCGACGTCCACGTGGATGCGGTTGCGCTGCGGGCGCGGCGAGTCCATGTGCTGGAACCAGACGCACGGCCCCTCACCCGCCGGGTCGACGAGGCGCTCGGCGTCGTGCGGGTCCCGCTCGTAGCCGAGCGCCGCCTGCCAGAACGGGAGCACGGCGGCGACGTCCTGCGTGTCGACCGCGATCTCCAGCATGCGGGGCGCGCGCGGGTCGGCGTCGACACCGCGCTCGTCGGCGAGCGCGGACACCCGTCGCGCGAGCTCGACGTCGCGCTCGGTGAGCGCCCCGACGTCGTGCGAGACGGTCGTGACCGTGACCGTGCCGTAGCGCAGCAGGACGTCGGGGTGGTGGTCCAGCTCGTCCGCCGCCGCGGCCACCGCGGCGACGAGCTCGGCCCCGCGCGCGAACGACCCCGTGCGGAACGTCGCGCGCAGGCTCCCGAGCACGACGCGCCAGTGCCGCGCGTCGGTTCGCCCGGACACGACGGCGTGCGGGAGGATGTCGCTCATGGCCCCATGCTGGCACCACGTGCCGACACGCGGGGGGAACCGACCGTAAAACGTTATCGATAACGGTTTCTCGCGGTATCGTTCGTTCGTGCGTCAGGGACGGGTGACCATCAACGACGTCGCACGGACCGCGGGCGTGTCCGTCGCGACGGTCTCCAAGGTCATCAACGGCCGGTACGGCGTCGCGGGCGCCACGAGCGAGCGGGTCCGTGAGGTCATCGAGCAGCTCGGGTACGAGTCGAGCCTCGTGGCGCGGTCGCTCCGCAGCCACCGCACCAACGTCATCGGCATCCTCGTCGCCGAGTTCGAGCCGTTCAGCACGGAGATCCTCAAGGGCGCCTCGGCCGCGATCGCCGGCACCGGGTACGAGCTGCTCGCGTACTCGGGGCACACGGCCAGCGTCGTCGGCTGGGAGCGCCGCTACCTGTCCCGGCTGAGCGGGACGCTCATCGACGGCGCCGTCCTCGTCACGCCGACGGTCGTCGACGCCGACGCGGGCGTCCCGGTCGTGGCGATCGACCCGCACAGCGGCCCGTCCGGCCTGCCGACGGTCGACTCCGACAACCTGACCGGCGCCGTCGTGGCGACCGAGCACCTCGTGCGGCTCGGCCACCGCCGCATCGGCTTCCTCGGCGGACGCCCCGACCTCGAGTCGTCGCGCCTGCGCGAGGAGGGGTACCGGCTCGCGCTCAGCCGGGCCGGCATCGAGGTCGACCCGGCCCTGGTCCGGGTGGGTGGCTACCGCCGCGAGACGGCCGAGGCGCCCGCGCACGAGCTGCTCGACGTGCCCGACCGGCCCACGGCCGTCTTCGCGGCGAACGACCTCTCCGCCATCGCGACCATCGACGTCGCGCGGTCGCGCGGCATGCGGGTCCCCGACGACCTCTCGGTGATCGGGTTCGACAACGTGCCCGAGTCGGCCCTCACCTCTCCCCCGCTGACCACCATCAGCCAGCCCATGCAGCGCATGGGCTCGGAGGCGATCCGGCTGCTCGTGGGTCTCATGTCGGGCGAGCCGCCGCAGGAGATCCACGTGCGCCTGCCCACCGAGCTCGTCGAGCGGAGCACGTGCCGCCCGCTGTGACGCCGTCGCGTCGTGCCCCGCACGACGGGTGGACCCCGTCCGGTCAGGGCGCGGGCGTCACCGGTGCGTACTCGAACCACTCGACGTGCGCCGTCGTCGTCGAGGGCATGCCGTTGCTCGTGCCGTAGAGGCCGAGCCAGACGCCGACGAAGCTGTCCGCGACCGTGCTGTCGAGCATGCGGCCGTCGAGCGTGACCAGGTGCTGGTCCTCGCCGTCCTCGCCCACGAGCACCGCCTGGTACTCCTGACCGCGCACGCGCAGCCCGAGCTCGATCGCACCGTCCGGTGCGGGGGCCACGAGCAGCACCGTCCGGCGGCCCTCGTGCCGACGCACGACGAGGATGCGCCGCGGCCCGCCCTCCATGGCCGCGCCCGCGACGACGACGAGGTAGTGGTGGTCGTCCGACTGCCGCACCACGAGGCCGAACCACTCGTCCGCGCTCGCCGGCTCG
This sequence comes from Actinotalea sp. AC32, assembly GCA_031844515.1. GTDB lineage: Bacteria > Actinomycetota > Actinomycetes > Actinomycetales > Cellulomonadaceae > Actinotalea. Next base: position 51,762 of record JAUZVJ010000016.1, read on the forward strand.
AACCGCAGGCGTGCCGTCACGTCGACGTCGACGTGCTGCTGGCGTCGACCCACGAACGCCGCGGGTCGCACACCGTCGAGGGTCGCGGGCAGGAGCGTGACGTCGAGGCCACCCTCCGGACCGGGCTGCGCGAACGCGGCGGCGGGCCCGCGCACGGCGTTCCAGACGAGGCCCAGGCCGCCGGCGAACGAGTCGCGCACGGATGGCTCCGGCCACGCGTGCGCGGGGAGCGACGGCGCGCGCTCGACGAGCCGCACCTGACCCACGCCGGGGGCGAACACCGGCCAGCCGTCCTCCCACGTCACCGGGACGAGGAACGTCTCGCGCCCGAGGTTCTCGTACAGTCCGCCGTACGGTCTCGTGCCCAGCACGACGGCCCACCACGTGCGGTCGGGCAGCTCCACGAGGTCTGCGTGCCCGACGCCCATCACCGGGTGCGTCCGGCCGAGGTGGCGGTGCGTGAGCACCGGGTTCGCGCGGTTGCCCGCGTACGGCCCGGTCACGCGCGTGCTCCGTGCGACGCTGACGGCGTGGTGGTGCTCGGTGCCGCCCTCGGCGGCGAGCAGGTGGTACCAGCCCTCGACCTTGAGCAGCCGCGGCGCCTCGGCCCAGGCGGCGCCGAGGAGCGCGCCGCGCCAGACGACGTGCTCGGGGCCCACGAGCCGCAGCGTCGTGCGGTCCATCTCGCGGACCCAGATCTCCGCCTGCTCGTCCCACTGCGGGGACCGGCTCTCACGCGTCCCCGTCGCCCACGCGCGGCCGTCGTCGTCGAAGAAGAGCGCCGGGTCGATCCCCTCGTCCTCCCACCAGACGGGCTCGGACCACGGCCCGGCCGGGTCCTGCGCCGTCACGACGAAGTTGCCCACCGGCCCGGACCCGTTGGGTCCCACGAGTGTGCTGGTCAGGTAGAACGTGCCCTCGTGGTGGCGCAGCGTCGGCGCGTACAGGCCCTCCGACGAGCGGACGCCCGCGAGCGAGAGCTGCTCGGGGCGGTCGACCGCGTGGCCGATCGGCCGCCAGTGCACGAGGTCGCGGCTGTGGAACAGCGGGATCCCGGGCACGTACTCGAACGACGACGTCGCGAGGTAGTAGTCGTCGCCGACGCGGCACACGGTCGGGTCCGGGTGGCAGCCCGGGAGGACCGGGTTGCGCACCGTCCGTGCCTGCGGGCCGTCGGGCGCGTCGGCCTCGGGACCGGAACCGACGCTGCTCACGTCAGCGGGTCCCGGACGACGTTGACCGGCTCCTCGCCCGCCACGAGCCGTGCGACCTGCCGCGCGACGAGCCGTGCGAGCCGCGGACCCGTCGCGTCCGTGTTGCCGCCGAGGTGGGGCGTGACGACCACACCCGGGACGGACCACAGCGGGTGGTCCGGGGGCAGCGGCTCGGGGTCCGTGACGTCGAGCGCCGCGCGCAGGCGACCCGACGAGGTCTCGGCGAGCAGCGCCTCCGTGTCGACGACCCGCCCTCGCCCGACGTTCACCACGATCGCCCCGTCGGGCAGCGCGCGCAGGAACTCGGCGTCGACGAGGTGCTCGGTCGCGGGCGTCAGCGGGAGGACCGCGACGACGGCGTCCACCCCGGGCAGGAGGGCGGGCAGCTCGTCGACGCCGTGGACGACGAGCCCGTCGTGCTCGCGGCGCGTGCTGGCGACCCGGACGACGTCGACCTCGAACGGCACGAGCCGACGCTCGACCGCCGAGCCGATCGACCCGTGGCCGAGGATCATGACGCGACGGTCGGCGAGCGAGCTGCGTCGGCGCGGCTCCCACCTGCCCTCGGGCATCGCCCGGACCGCGTCCACGACGCCACGCTGGACCGCGAGCAGGAGGCCGACCGCGAGCTCGGCCGTCCCGGCGTCGTGCACACCGCGACCGTTGCACAGCGTCACGCGGTCCGGCACGAGTCCGAGCGCGTGCTCGTAGCCCGCGCTCGCGAGCTGCACGACCCGCAGGCGACCCATGCGGTGCAGCGGCGCGAACCGCTCGGGCGTCATCCCCGAGTTCGGCGCGACGACGACGTCGACGTCGGCCGGGTCGAGCCCCGCCGGCGGTTCGCCCGCCAGGTCCCACGTGACCAGGCGCACCCGGCCCTCGGTCACGTCGGGCTCGGTGCCGAGCGCGCTGCGGAGGTCCTCGTCGGGCACGACGACGGTGAGCATGCGGGCTCCGATCAGGGTCGTGACGGCTGCGTCGCCGCGGCCGCGCGGTAGTCGTCCTCGAGGATGGCCATCAGCTCGACGTCGACCCAGTAGTCACCGTCGCGGTGCACCTCGCGGAGCCGCCCCTCGACCTGGAAGCCGTGGTTCTCGTAGAGCATCCGCGCGCGAGGGTTGATCTCGAGCACGTCGAGCGCGACCCGGTGCAGACCGAGGCCGTCGGGCGGCGCGCCGAACGCGTGCGCGAGCACCAGGCCGATCGCCTCGCCGCCGAAGCCGCGGCCACGCTGGCCGGGGCGCAGGCTCATCCGCATCGACGCGTTCGCGTCGCGCTCGTCGATGTCCATGAGCACGATCTCGCCCAGGAACTCGTCCGAGCCGTGCACCGTGATGGCCAGGTCGATCCGGCCCGGACGCGAGGCGACCGACGCGCACCACGCGTCGCTCTCCTCGCGCGTGATGTCGCGCACGGTCCCCGTGAGGCGGCGCCCCTCGGGGTCGTTCACCATCTCCCACATGCCGTCCGCGTCCTCCGCGCGGACCGGACGCAGGACCACGAGCTCACCCACGAGCGTCGGCTTGTCCATCCCGTACCTCATCTCCGTGGGCATCCCCCTGCCCACCTCGTCCACGCCTGCTCGTCCGGAGCCCGCGTGCCGCGCACGGTTCCCGCCCGCAGGTCGTGGGGTCCGCTCGGGACACCGTTCCGCGTGGCGGAGGCCGCGGCGCTCAGCTCGCGCCGACGCGCTCCAGCACCAGCTCGCGGACGCGTCCGGCGTCGGCCTGGCCGCGCGTGGCCTTCATGACGGCGCCGATGATGGCGCCCACGGGACCGAGGTTCCCCGAGCGGATCTTGTCGGCCACGTCCGGCTGCGCCGCGAGGGCCGCGTCGACCGCGGTCAGCAGCGCGCCGTCGTCGGACACGACCTCGAGGCCCCTCGCCCGGGCGACCTCCTCGGGCGTCCCCTCGCCCGCGAGCACCCCGGCGAGCGCCTGCCGCGCGAGCTTGTCGTTGAGCCGGCCGCTGTCCACGAGCCGCTGGAGCTCGGCCACGTCGCCGGGCGTGACCCGCAGCTCCTCGAGCGCGAGCCCCTCGGCGTTCGCGGTGCGGGCCAGCTCGCCCATCCACCACTTGCGCGCGGCGGCCGGCGAGGCGCCCGCCGCGACCGAGGCCTCGATGAGCTCGATCGCGCCCGCGTTGACGACGTCCCGCATCTCCGGGTCGCTGTAGCCCCACTCGCCCTGGAGGCGACGACGACGCGCGACCGGCATCTCCGGGAGCGTGGCGCGGAGCTCCTCGACCCACGTCCGGCTCGCGGCCACGGGGACCAGGTCGGGCTCCGGGAAGTAGCGGTAGTCCTCGGCGTCGGACTTGACGCGGCCGGACGTCGTCACACCGGTGTCCTCGTGCCAGTGCCGCGTCTCCTGCACGACGGCGCCGCCCGAGTCGAGCACCGCAGCCTGGCGCGAGATCTCGTAGCGCACCGCGCGCTCGACCGACCGGAAGCTGTTGACGTTCTTCGTCTCGGTCCGCGTCCCGAGGGGTGCGTCGGGCGCCGGACGGAGCGACACGTTGACGTCGGCACGGACGTTGCCGCGCTCCATGCGCGCCTCGGACACGCCGAGCGCGCGGAAGATGTCCCGCAGCGTCTGCACGTAGGCGCGCGCGACCTCGGGAGCACGGTCGCCGACGCCCGTGATGGGCCGCGTGACGATCTCCACGAGCGGGATCCCGGCGCGGTTGTAGTCGACGAGCGAGTACTCGGCGCCGTGGATGCGACCGGTCGAGCCGCCGACGTGCGTGTTCTTGCCCGCGTCCTCCTCCATGTGCGCGCGCTCGATCTCGACGCGGACGACGGTGCCGTCCTCGAGCTCGACGTCGATCCACCCGTCGTGCGCGATGGGCTCGTCGTACTGCGACGTCTGGAAGTTCTTCGGGACGTCCGGGTAGAAGTAGTTCTTCCGCGCGAACCGGCACAGCTCCGCGATCTCGCAGTTGAGCGCGAGCCCGATGCGGATCGCCGACTCCACGGCCGTCCGGTTGAGGGCGGGCAGCGCACCCGGCAGGCCGAGCGACACGGGCGTCACCTGGGTGTTGGGCTCCGCACCGAACTCCGTCGGGGCGCCGTCGAACATCTTGGTGAGCGTGCCGAGCTCGACGTGCACCTCGATCCCGATCACGGGGTCGAAGCGGCTCACGGCCTCGTCGTAGTCGACGAGGGCGGCGGTCGTGGTGCTCATCGGGTGCTCCCCTCGGGCGCGCGGACGGGCAGCTCGGGCGCACCGGCGAGGAGCGGTCCGCCCCAGCGCTGCTCGAGCAGCATCTCCAGCGCCGCGCCGACGCGGTACAGGCGGTCGTCCGCGCGCGCGGGCGCGAGGACCTGGAACCCGACGGGCAGGCCGTCGGCGAGGCCGTTCGGGACGGACATCCCCGGCACGCCCGCCAGGTTCGCCGGGATCGTCGCGACGTCGTTGAGGTACATCGCGAGCGGGTCGTCGAGCTTCTCGCCCAGGCGGAAGGCCGTCGTCGGCGCCGTCGGCGAGACGAGCACGTCCGCGCGCTCGAAGGCCTGCGCGAAGTCGCGCTGGATGAGCGTGCGGACCTTCTGTGCGCTCCCGTAGTAGGCGTCGTAGTACCCGGCCGACAGCGCGTACGTGCCGAGGATGATGCGGCGCTTGACCTCGTCGCCGAAGCCAGCGCCGCGCGTCGCGGCCATGACGCGCTCCGCGGTCACGACGCCGTCCTCGGGCTCGACGCGCAGGCCGAAGCGCATCCCGTCGAACTTCGCGAGGTTGCTGGACGCCTCGCTCGGGAGGATGAGGTAGTACGCGGCGAGGGCGTACTCGAAGTGCGGGCAGGAGACCTCGACGACCTCGGCACCGGCCTCACGCAGGAGGTCGAGGGACTCCTCGAACCGGGCGCGGACGCCGTCCTGGTACCCCTCGCCGTCGAGCTCGCGCACGACTCCCACGCGGACGCCGCGCAGGTCACCGGTGCGGCCGGCGCGGGCCGCCTCGACGAGCGCGGGGAGGGCGTCCGGCAGCGAGGTCGCGTCGCGCGGGTCGTGGCCACCGATCGCCTCGTGCAGGAGCGCCGAGTCGAGCACCGTGCGCGTCACCGGACCGGCCTGGTCCAGGCTCGAGGCGAGCGCGACGAGGCCGTAGCGGGAGACCCCGCCGTAGGTGGGCTTCACGCCAACGGTGCCGGTCACGGCCCCGGGCTGGCGGATCGAGCCGCCCGTGTCCGTGCCGATCGCGAGCGGCGCCTCGTAGGCCGCGACCGCGGCCGCGCTGCCCCCGCCGGACCCGCCGGGGATCCGGTCCAGGTCCCAGGGGTTGTGCGTGTTGCCGTACGCCGAGTGCTCGGTCGACGAGCCCATCGCGAACTCGTCCATGTTGGTCTTGCCGAGGATCGGCAGGCCCGCGGCGCGCAGGCGCTCGACGATCGTCGCGTCGTACGGCGGGACCCAGCCCTCGAGGATCCGCGAGCCGGCCGTGGTGGGCATGCCGCGCGTGACGACGACGTCCTTGACGGCGATCGGGACGCCCGCGAGCGGTGCGAGCTCCTCCCCCGCGGCGCGGCGCGCGTCGACGTCCCGCGCCGTCGCGAGCGCGTCGTCGGCCGAGACGTGCAGGAACGCGTGGACGGCACCGTCCACGGCGGCGATCCGGTCCAGGTGCGCCTGCGTGACCTCGACGCTCGAGACCTCGCGGGCCCGGAGGGCCTCGGCGAGGTCGGCCGCGGTGCGGCGCGTCAGGTCGTTTGTGCGGGCCACGGGTGCGTCCGCCATCAGTCCTCCTCGAGGATCTGCGGGACGAGGAAGCGACCGTCCTGCGCGGCGGGCGCCGCGGCGAGGATCTCCTCGACCGGGAGGGTCTGCTCGACGACGTCCTCGCGGAAGACGTTCGTCAGCGGCAGGGGGTGGCTGGTCGCGGGGACGTCCGCGGTCGCGACCCGGCTGACCGTCGCGACGGACTCGACGATCACGTCGAGCTCGCCGGCGAGCCGGTCGAGCTCGGCTCCGGTGAGGTCGATCCGGGCCAGGCCGGCCAGGCGCGCGACTTCCTCGCGAGAGATGGTGGACATGGCGGGGAGTCTAGTGGCCGGTCGTGACGGGGCCGTTTCGCGGACCCGTCGCGCGGTCAGTCCCCCGGGGCCCCGACCGCCGCCCGGACGAGGGCGAGCGCGGCGTGCGCGTAGGCGTCCGCCGCGCTCCCCGCCGTGAAGTGCTCCTCGGCGCCCGGGGCACGCGCGGTCGTGACGACCCACGTCCGCTCGCCGTCGCGCTCGACCGACTCGAGGCGGACGAACGTGCCGCCGAGCAGCTCGCGGAGCTGGTCCTCGCGCGGCAGCCACAGTGCGTCCTCCTGGGCGACCGAGTCGAGCGCCCACTCGGTCGTGCCGTTGAACCCGAGCACCGTGCCGGTCGGGAACTCGTGGGCCTCGATGGTCATCTCGCTCAGCGTGAACACCTCACCCGTGAGCTCGGGCTGCGGGATGACGAAGCGGTCCCCGGCTGCGGGACGCCACTGCAGACCGGCACGGGCGAGCTCGGCGGCGAGGTCTCGGGAGATCACCCCACCAGTGTCCGTCGGCCGGCCACCCGACGCGCGCCGTGGTCAGGCTCCCGTGGCCGTCGGCACCGGTCACCCTCGCCTGGTCGTCCTCGCCGTGTCGCGGGCGTCGTGGTCACGGGCGCTCGCGGTAGTGGTAGGCGCCCACGGTCGCGAAGCCGAGTCGCTCGTAGAGGGACCGGGCGACGGCGTTGCCCTCCTCGACCTGCACGAACGCACGACGCGCGCCCTGCGCCCCGGCGACCGCGGTCGCCTCCGCCGTGAGCGCCGAGGCGACCCCCCGGCGCCGCGCGCGGGACGCCACCATGAGGCAGGACACCGCTGCCCACCCGTCGCGGACCGCGACCCGGACGACGCCCACCACCCCGTGGTCGTCGCGCGCCGTCACGTAGGAGGCCGGTGCGCCCGACACGACGGCCCGCGCCAGCGCCAGGTCGACGCCGCCGGAGGACGCCTTGACGTCGAGCCACCCGCGCAGCCACGCGCCGTCGGGCGCGTCGGCCGTCGTGAGCGCGAGGGTGCCGTCGGGCGCCGCCGGCGCAGCCGGGTCGCCGCCGTGCGCCGCCGGCGCAGCCGGGTCGCCGTCGGGAGCCGACCTCGTGCTCGTCGCGCCCACCTGTCCGAGGTCGCGCCCGAGGTCGCGCGTCATGAGGAGGGTGCGGGCGGCGACGGCGTAGCCGCGCCGCGCGAGCACGTCGTCCAGACCGTGCGGCCGCGTCGCGGGGCAGACCCGGACGACGGCCGGGAGGCCGGCCCGGGCGTAGACCTCCTCCGCCGCGTCGAGCGCACGACCGACGTCAGGGACGTCGACGCTCGCGACCACGCTGTTCGCGCGGCGCGTGAAGCCGCCCGAGACGCCGACCGCCCAGCCGTCGACGTCGACGACCCGCACCGGGCGCCACGTCGCGACCTCGACCTCCACGGGCGGCACGGCGGACGCCGGTGCGGGCGGTGCGCCGGGCGCGGTGGCCGGGGCGCCGGCGACGACAGGAGCCACCACCCGTGCGGGGCCGCCGGAGGCGGGGTGGGTCGTCATGCGCCGCCTGCCGGGGCGTCTGCCTCGTCCGCGGCGTCACCACCCGGCCGGGCCGTGGAGTCGTCCGCCTCGCCACCGTCCGGTGCGGCGAGCGCGTCCGGTCCCTGCTCGAGGAGGACGACGAACTGGGCCTCGTCGAGGATCCGGAGACCGAGCTGGACGGCCTTGTCGTGCTTCGAGCCCGCGTTCTCGCCGACGACGACGAAGTCGGTCTTCTTCGAGACGCTGCCCGACGCCTTGCCACCGCGCGCGAGCACCGCCTCCTTGGCGCCGTCGCGCGAGAAGCCCTCGAGCGATCCCGTGACGACGATCGTGAGGCCCTCGAGCGTGCGAGGGACGTCCGCGTCGCGCTCGTCCTCCAGGCGGACCCCGGCGGCCGCCCACCGCTCGACCGTCTCGCGGTGCCAGTCCTCGGCGAACCAGTCCCGCACCGCGGCCGCGATCGTGGGTCCGACCCCCTCGACACCCGCGAGCTCGTCCTCGTCCGCGGCACGGATGCGCTCGAGCGACCCGAAGTGCGTCGCGAGGGCGCGCGCCGCCGTGGGCCCGACGTGACGGATCGACAGCGCGACGAGGACGCGCCAGAGGGGCCGCTGCTTGGCGAGCTCGAGCTGCTCGAACAGCTTCTCGGTCGTCGCCGTGGGCTTCGACGGCACCTTCGCGGTCCCGCGCGTGAAGAAGAACGGCACCTGCTCGTGCTCGCCCGTCCTGACGCCCTTGACCTTCCGTTCACGCCACACGCGCACGTCGCGCAGCGCCTCCGCCGTGAGCTCGAAGAGCCCCGCCTCGGAGTCGAGCACGGGCGTCTGGCGCTCGACCTCGGCGTCCGCGGGACGTCCCAGCTCCGGGTCGGTGAGCGCGATCGCGGCCTCCCACCCGAGCGCCTCGATGTCGAGCGCCGACCGGGACGCCAGGTGGAACACGCGCTCACGCAGCTGCGCGGGGCACGAGCGCGCGTTCGGGCACCGGATGTCGACGTCACCCTCCTTGGCGGGGGCGAGCGGGGTCCCGCACGCGGGGCACCGCGTCGGCATCTCGAACTCGCGCAGCTCGTCCTCACGCCCCTCGCGCAGGGCCACGACGGGGCCGACGATCTCGGGGATGACGTCGCCCGCCTTGCGCAGGACGACGGTGTCGCCGATGAGCACGCCCTTGCGACGCACCTCGCTCGCGTTGTGCAGGGTCGCCATCTCGACCGTCGAGCCCGCGACGAGGGTCGGCTCCATGACGCCGTAGGGCGTGACGCGCCCGGTCCGGCCCACGTTGACGCGGATGTCGAGGAGCCGGGCGTTGACCTCCTCCGGCGGGTACTTGTAGGCGATCGCCCAGCGCGGCGCGCGGCTCGTCGACCCGAGACGGCGCTGCAGCGCGAGCTCGTCGACCTTGACGACCACGCCGTCGATCTCGTGCTCGACCGACCGTCGGTGCTCGCCGTAGTGGTCGATCATCGCCCGGACGCCCGCGAGGTCGTCCACGACGCGCGTGCGGTCGGAGACCGGCAGGCCCCACGAGGCGAGCAGGTCGTAGGTCTGCGACTGGCGCGCGGCCGGCGCCCCGCCGTCCGACCACCGCACCGCGCCGACGCCGTGGCACAGCATCCGCAGCGGCCTCGACGCCGTGACGCGGGGGTCCTTCTGGCGCAGCGAGCCCGCTGCCGCGTTGCGCGGGTTGGCGAACGGCGCACGCCCCGCCTCGACCTGCGCCGCGTTGAGCTCCTCGAAGCCCGCGACCGGGAGGAACACCTCGCCCCGGACCTCGATGAGCTCGGGCACGTCGTCGCCCGTCAGCACGTGCGGCACGCCCTCGACGGTGCGCACGTTGAGCGTCACGTCCTCACCTGTGCGCCCGTCGCCGCGCGTCGCCGCGCGCACGAGCCGACCCCGCTCGTACAGCAACGCGACGGCGAGGCCGTCGATCTTGAGCTCGCACAGGTAGTGCAGGTCCGGCACGCCGTCGGACCCGGCGAGGTCGCGGTGGACGCGCTCGGCCCACGCGGCGAGGTCCTCGGCGGAGAACGCGTTGTCGAGGCTGAGCATCCGCTCGACGTGGTCGACCGGGGTGAACTCGGTCGAGAACGTCCCGCCCACGCGCTGCGTCGGCGAGTCGGGGGTCCGCAGGCCCAGCGCCTCGTAGTGGTCCTCGAGCGCCGCGAGGCGCCGCAGGAGCGCGTCGTACTCCGCGTCGCTCACCGTCGGGGCGTCGCGCAGGTAGTACGCGAACTGGTGCTCCCGGACCTGCCCCGCGAGGTCCTCCCAGCGGTGGCGTGCGGCGACCTCGTCGAGGTCGAGGTCCGTCGGGTCGAGATCGGTCGGCCGCGCCGTCTGCTCGCTCACCGGCCCATCATGGCGTGAACCGCCGACATCGCCCCGCCGGGCCCGCGGGGCGCCGCCGGCGACGTCGTCTCAGCCGCCGGCGGCCCTCGACGCGAGCTCCTCCGCGACGCGCGCGGCGGTCCCGATGGCGTGCTTCGCGGCCTGGGGACGGACGAGGACGACGTCGCCCCCGGCGACCGTGCCGGACGTCTCGACGTGCACCACGACGTCCGCGAGGCCGCTCGCGGGCAGGCCGACGGCGCTCCACGGGCCGCTCAGCGACCGTGCGACGGCGGCCGGGTCGTCGCGCCGCCCGTGCTGCTCGCGCGGGAGCGCGAACCACAGGCCGGTCCCCTGCTCGACGACCTCGGCGAGCAGCTCCCACTGCGGCCCGCGGACGGGTCCCAGCGCGAGCCCGAGCGCGTCCGCGCCGCTCGCCGCGGCCGCGCGCACCGACCGGGCCGCGAAGCGCCCGCCGGTGTGGACCACGACGCGCTGCGCACCCGCGGCGCGCGCCCCGTCGACGACGCCACGCAGGCCGGCCACGACCACGTCCGCGTCCGCGGCCGGGATCCGACCCCGGCCCGAGAAGGTCGCGACCGTGCCGCCGAGCACGTCGGGCAGGCCCGCCTCGCGCAGGACCACGACCGGCTCGGCGCCGGGCACCGCGGCGCGGACCCGGTCCACGAGCGTCGCGACGCCCTCGGCGAGCGACGCGACGAGCTCCCGCACGGCCCCCGCGTCCGCGAGCACCCGGTCGCCGCGCGCCAGGTACAGGACCGCGGCGAGCGTCCACGGTCCGCGGACGGACACGACGAGCGGCCCGGTCCACCCGTGCGCGGCGACCGCGAGGGCGTCGACGTCCTCCCGCAGCAACGCCTGGGCGTGCTCGAGGTCCCGCCCGGGCCGGTCGCACAGCTTCCAGCCGTGCGGACCCAGCTCGACGGGCATGCCCGTGAGGAGCGACGCGGTGCGACCGGTCGACTCGGCCCACGGTCCGCGCTCGGGCAGCTGGACCAGGGACGGCAGCGGCTCGACGCCCGTCGGCGCCGCGGCGAGGCGGTCGAGCACCGTCGTCTGCGCGCTCAGCACCTCGCCGCCCGGCCACGGGCCCAGGAGGCTCAGGCCCGTCACCGGCCGGTCCCCGTGACGGTCGCCTGGCCGACGACGCGCGTGCCGACGTAGACGACCGCCGACTGGCCCGGCGCGACGCCGCGCAGCCGACCGGTCACCTCGACGTCCATCCCGTCGTCGGGCAGCGCCCGGACCCGACCCGCGACCGGCGACCCGTGCGCGCGGACCTGCAGCTCGCACGTGGTCCACCCGGTGGGCGGGTCGACGAACCACACGGTGCGGTCGCCCACGACGCGGCGGACCTCGAGCAGCTCCTCCGCGCCGACCACCACGGTGTTCGTCGCGGGCCTGACGTCGACGACGTAACGGGGTCGGCCGTCGGTCGCCGGACGGCCCAGCCCGAGGCCACGGCGCTGCCCGACCGTGTACGCGTACGCGCCGTCGTGCGAGCCGACGACAGCGCCGTCCACGTCCACCACGTCGCCGGGCCGGCTCCCGAGCCGTGCCCGCAGGAAGCCCTGCGTGTCGCCGTCGGCCACGAAGCAGATGTCGTACGAGTCCGGCTTGGCGGAGACCGACAGACCCCGCGCGGCGGCCTCGGCGCGGACCTCGGCCTTCGACACGACGTCGCCGAGCGGGAACACGGCGCGGGCGAGCCGCTCGGGCCCCATGACGGCCAGCACGTACGACTGGTCCTTCGCGAGGTCGGCCGCACGGTGGAGCTCACGCGTCGGCCCGCCGTCGGCGTCGACCGTCACGACGCGCGCGTAGTGACCGGTGCAGACCGCGTCGAAGCCGAGCGCCGTGGCCCGGTCGAGCAGCGCACGGAACTTGATGTGCTCGTTGCAGCGCACGCACGGGTTGGGCGTGCGGCCCGCCTCGTACTCGCTGAGGAAGTCGGCGACGACGGTGTCCTCGAACCGCTCCGAGAGGTCCCACACGTAGTACGGGATGCCCAGCACGTCCGCGGCGCGCCGGGCGTCGCCCGCGTCCTCGATCGAGCAGCAGCCGCGCGAGCCGTTGCGCAGCTCGGCGCGCTCCCGGGCGAGCGCCATGTGGACGCCGACGACGTCGTGACCGGCGTCGACCGCGCGCGCGGCGGCCACGGCGGAGTCGACGCCGCCGGAGAGGGCAGCCAGGACACGCATGCGCCCAGCGTACGGTCGGGCCGACCCGCGGCCCTCGTCCGCACCCCGGCGCCGCGGTCGCGTCGCCTCAGGCCCGCCCCGCCGCGCGGGCCCGCTCGACGACCTCGGGGAGGACGGCCACGAGCGCGTCGACGTCGCCCCGGGTCGTGGTGCGCCCGAGCGAGAAGCGCAGCGCGCCGCGGGCCTCCCGGGCGTCGACGCCCATCGCCGTCAGGACGTGCGACGGCTGCGGCACACCGGCCCGGCACGCCGAACCGGTCGAGCACCGCACGCCGCGGCTGTCCAGCAGGTAGAGCAGCGAGTCGCCCTCGCAGCCCGGGAAGGTCAGGTGCGCGTTCGCGGGGAGGCGCGTGGGCCCGTCGCCCGTGGTCGACGGCTCCGTCCCCGCGGGCACCGTCGGTCCGCGCAGGACCGCGTCGGGCACGACCTCCCGCACGCGGCGGACGAGGTCGTCGCGCAGCGCGGCGAGCCGTGCGGCCTCGGCCGGCCGGGACGACACCGCGAGGCCGAGGGCGACCGCGAGCGCCCGGGCACCCACGACGTCGACCGTCCCGGACCGGACGCCGCGCTCCTGACCGCCGCCGTGCGTGAGCGGTGCCAGCGGCAGGTCCCGCCGCGCGAGGAGCGCGCCGACCCCGACGGGTCCGCCCACCTTGTGCGCCGACACCGTCAGCGCGTCCGCACCGGAGGCGGCGAAGTCGACGTCGAGCTGCCCGACGGCCTGCACCGCGTCGACGTGCAGCGGGACCCCGTGCCGGTGCACGAGGTCCGCCACGGCGCGGACGGGCTGCACCGTGCCGACCTCGTTGTTGGCCCACATGACGCTCACGAGAGCCGTGCGGTCGCCGTGCCGCGCGAGCTCGTCGGCGAGCGCGTCGACGTCGACGCGGCCCGTCGCGTCGACGGGCAGGACGACCACCTCGGCGCCCTGCTGCGCCGCGAGCCACGCCGCGGGGTCGAGCACCGCGTGGTGCTCGACGGCCGAGACGAGGACCCGACGTCGGCCCGGGTCGCGCGCGACCTGCGCCCACCAGACGCCCTTGACCGCGAGGTTGTCCGCCTCGGTGCCACCCGCGGTGAGGACCACCTCGCTGGGGCGCGCACCCAGGTGCGCCGCGACCGCCTCGCGCGACTCCTCGACGACGCGCCGCGCCGCGCGCCCCGCGTCGTGCAGCGACGAGGGGTTGCCGAGCCGGGCGAGCTCGGCCGTCATCGCCTCGACGACCGCCGGGTGCACCGGCGTCGTCGCGGCGTGGTCGAGGTAGACGCTCACGGGGCGTGAGTCTACGAAGCGCGCCCGCCCGCCCCGCTGGCACAATCGCGGCGTGCTCCCCTCCCGCCCGCCCCGCGCGTTCAGCGGGTCACGCCTCGGGTGGGGCGACCTCCCGCGCGACGTGCGCCTGCGCATCGCCGAGCTCGCGGGTGCCGACGTCGTCAGCGAGACGACCGCGACCAACGGCTTCAGCCCGGGCTTCGCGTCGCGCCTCGAGCTGGGCGACGGGACCGAGGTGTTCGTCAAGGCCGTCTCGGCCGACCACAACCCGACGTCACCGCACCTCGCGCGCGCCGAGGCCGCTGTCACCGCGGTGCTGCCGCCCGAGGCCCGCGCGCCCGAGCTCCTGTGGTGGCACGACGACGGCACGTGGGTGCTCCTCGGCTCGCGCGTCGTCGACGGCGACGCGCCGGGCGCGCCGTGGGTCCAGGCGGACCTCGACCGTGCGCTGGGCGCCGTCGCGGACCTGGCGGAGGTCCGGGCACCCGCGGGTTTCCGGCCGCTGCCGGGCCTCCTCGGCGAGGTCGTCACCGGGTGGGCCCGCCTCGCCGACGACCCCGCCGCGCTGGGCCAGGTCCTCGACGTCGTCCCCGAGCACGCGCAGTGGCTCGAGCGGTCGCTCCCGGTGCTGGTGGAGCGCTCCGCCGGCGCGGCCGCGGCCTGCGCCGGGGACCGCCTGGTGCACGGTGACCTGCGCGGCGACAACATGCTCCTGGACGCCCACGAGGTCTGGCTCGTCGACTGGGCGCACGCGGCCGTGGGGTGCTCGTGGTTCGACCTCGTCGCGATGCTGCCCAGCGTCGCGATGCAGGGCGGGGGCTCCCCCGCCGAGCTGTTCGCCGGCCACCCCGCCGCGGTCGGGGCCGACGGCGGCGACGTGCGCGCCGTGCTGGCGGGGATCACCGGCTACTTCCTCGAGTCGGCCGTCCGACCCGCACCGCCCGGCATCCCGAACCTGCGCGCGTTCCAGCTAGGTCAGGGGCGCGCGGCGCTGGAGTGGCTCCGGGCCTTGTGACAGCCGTCGTCGGGCGAACCGACGACGCGCGTCGTGGACGTCGGCACCGCAACGCACCGCACCCGACGGCCTCAGCCGCCCGGGGCGATGCTGTCAGCCGTCCGGGCGGCGGCGTCAGCCGCGCAGCCGGCGGATCTCGGCGGCCGCCTGCGGGAGGACGGTCGTGAGGTCCCCGACGATCCCGTAGTCGGCGATCTCGAAGATGGGCGCCTCGGGGTCGCTGTTGACCGCCACGATCGTGCCCGAGGCCTGCATGCCGCCGCGGTGGTGGACCGCGCCGGACACCCCCGCACCCACGTACAGCCGCGGGGAGACGGTGACGCCGGTCTGGCCGATCTGGGCCTCGTGGCCGATCCAGCCCTCGTCGGTCGCGACGCGCGTCGCGCCGACGGCGCCACCGAGCGCATCGGCGAGGTCCTCGACGGGGCCGAAGTCGCCGTTGGTCCCCCGGCCGCCGACGACGACGACCTGGGCCTCGGTCAGGCTCGGCCGGTCGCTCCCGGGGCGCTCGACCCGCTCGACGCGCCGCAGGGGCGTCGTCCCCGTCGGGGCCGGCGCCGCGACGCGCACGTCGGGTGCCGTCGTCGCCGACTCCTCGGCCGGCACCGCGTTCGCCTTGACCGTCACGACCGCGCGGGTGGCGCCCACCTCGGCCTCGAGGTTCCACGTGCCCGCGAAGGCCTGCTGGCCGACCCGGACCCGACCGTCCTCGGTGCGGGCCACGGCGGCGGCGTCCACGACGAGGCCCGCACCCGTCGCCCACGCGAGCCGCGCGGCGACCTCCTTGTTCTCGAAGGTCGAGGTGAGCAGGACGACGGGCGCCCCGGCCTCCTCGACGAGCGAGGCGAGCACCTGCGCGGCGTCCGGCGGGAGCAGCTCGGCCTGGTCGGCGGGGACGTGGTGGACGACCTCGGCGCCGTGGCGGCCGAGCGCCTCCAGGGCGTCGGTCCCCGGCGCGTCGCCGATCCAGACGGCCTCGACCCTGCCGAGGGCTCGGCCGGCGGTGAGCAGCTCGAGCACGGGCGTGCGCACGGCACCGGCGTGGTGGTCGACGAGGACGAGGACGAGGTCCTGGGCGGGGTCGCTCATGGGGTGCTCCTTCAGACCAGTCGGTTCTCGACGAGGAACGCGGCCAGGCGCGTGCCCGCGTCGCCGTCGTCGGCGACGAGCACGCGGTTCTCGCGCGGCGGGCGGGGGGTCGCGCTCACCACGCGGGTCCGGGCGGCCGGCTCGCCGACGTCACCCGCGTCCACGCCGAGGTCCGCGAGCGACCACGCGGTGACGGGCTTCTTGCGGGCCGCCATGATCCCCTTGAAGTTGGGGTAGCGGGGCTGGTTGGCCTGGTCCGTGACGCTCACGACCGCCGGGAGCGGCGTCTCGACCACCTCGGTCGCGGTGTCCAGCTCACGGCGCACGCGCACGACGCCGTCGGCGACGGTCAGCTCCGCGCCGAGCGTCGCGGCGGGCAGACCGAGCTCGGCGGCGACGAGCGTCGGGACCACCGACATGAGCCCGTCGAGCGCGGCCATCCCGGTCACCACGAGATCGACCGGCGCGTCGTCGGACAGCCGCCGGACGGCAGCGGCGAGCACGCGCGCCGTGGCGAACGCGTCCGAGCCCGCGAGCGCGTCGTCGAGCACGTGGACCGCGTCGTCCGCGCCCATCTGCAGCGCTCGGCGCACCGCGTCCTCGGCGTCCTGCGGGCCCATCGTCAGCGCCGTGACGGTGCCGCCCGTCGCCTCGGCGAGGACGAGCGCGGCCTCGACCGCGTTCTCGTCGAGCTCGTTGAGGGTGCCGTCGCCCTGCGACCGGTCGACGCGCCCCTCGTCGGTGAAGCGGCGGTCGGACTGCAGGTCGGGGACGTGCTTGACGCAGACCACGATCTTCATGCGAGGACCCCTCCGAGATGCCGACGACGTGCCGAAGGCTACCCTCGCCGACCGACGCGCCACACGCCGCCCGGACGCACGTCACCCGGGGGCCGGGTGCACCGACCGTCCGACCGCCCGGCGACACCCCCGTGTGCGTCCCGCCACGCCTCGCCGGGGGCGAACGGGTGAAACCGGGACGCGTCGGGCGGTCCGGCGGCGGGGACGACGTCCGGGGCGCACCCGGGTGGCGCACACTGGTCGGGCCATGACCTCCGCAGCGCCCTCCCCCACCCCCCACCGCCTCGGGACCCGCCTCGCGGGCGACGGGGTCGACGTCGCCGTCCTCGCGTCGCACGCGACCGGCGTCGACCTGTGCCTCCTCGACCCCGACCCCTCGTCGCCCGACGGGTGGTCCGAGCGCCGGGTCGCGCTGCACGGGCCGACCCACGGCGTGTGGCACGCGCACGTCCCCGGGGTCCTCGCGGGACAGCGGTACGGCTTCCGCGCGCACGGACGGTGGGACCCGCAGTCGGGAGCGCGGTACAACCCCGCGAAGCTGCTCGTCGACCCCTACGCGCGCGGGATCGTCGGCTCGGTCGAGCTCGGGCAGGCCGTCCACGGCCACCGGATCCCGGGCGCCGGGGTCCCCGGACGGCTCCCCGAGCCCGACGGGACCGACTCGCGCGCGGCCGTCCCGCACTCCGTCGTCGTGGACGAGCGCTTCGACGCCCCGCCGGTCCCGCGACCGTCGGTGCCGTGGTCGCAGACCGTCGTCTACGAGGCCCACGTCAAGGGCCTCACGAAGAACCTGCCGGGCGTCCCGCCCGAGCTGCGGGGCACGTACGCCGGCGCCGCGCACCCCGCGACGATCGAGCACCTGCGCTCGCTCGGCGTGACCACGCTCGAGCTCCTGCCCGTCCACGCGATCGTCGACGAGCCCCACCTCACCGAGCGCGGCCTGACCAACTACTGGGGCTACAACACACTCGGCTTCTTCGCCCCGCACGCGCCGTACGCGACGCGCGCCGCGCAGGACGCGGGTGCCTCCGCGGTCCTCGCCGAGGTCAAGGGCATGGTGCGGCTGCTGCACGAGGCCGGGATCGAGGTGCTCCTGGACGTCGTGCTCAACCACACGTGCGAGGGCGGCACCGACGGCCTCCACCTCAGCTGGCGGGGCCTGGACCCGACGGTCTACTACCTGCACGACGGCGGCCTGCCGGCGCGGTTCGCGGACGTGACCGGCTGCGGCAACTCGCTCGACTTCCGGCGGCCGCGAGTCGTGCAGATGGCGCTCGACTCGCTGCGCTACTGGGTCGAGGAGGTCGGCGTCGACGGCTTCCGCTTCGACCTCGCGGTCACCCTCGGCCGCGACGACGACGGGTTCACCCCCGACCACCCGTTCCTCGTCGCGCTCCAGAGCGACCCCGTGCTGTGCGGGCGCAAGCTCGTCGCCGAGCCGTGGGACCTCGGCCCGGGCGGCTGGCGGACGGGCCAGTTCCCGCCACCGATGGCGGAGTGGAACGACCGGTTCCGGGACGCGGCCCGGACCTTCTGGCTCGTCGACCCCGGGCAGGCCGCGCACGGACGCCGCGGGCACGGCGTCCGTGACCTCGCGACGCGGCTCGCGGGCTCGGCCGACCTCTTCGGCCACAGCGACCCTCCCCTCCTGCGCGGGACGGTCGCCTCGGTCAACTACGTGACCGCCCACGACGGCTTCACCCTGGCGGACCTCGTCGCCTACGAGCACAAGCACAACGAGGCCAACGGCGAGGGCAACCGCGACGGGTCCGACGACAACCGGTCGTGGAACCACGGCATCGAGGGGCCCGTGCTCGACGGGTCGGTGGGCCTGGAGATCGTCCCCCTGCGCCGCCGCTCGATCCGCAACCTGCTGGGCACGCTGCTGCTGTCCGCCGGCACCCCGATGATCACCGCGGGTGACGAGATGGGCCGCACGCAGCGCGGCAACAACAACGCCTACTGCCAGGACGGCGACCTCTCGTGGGTCTCGTGGCGGCTCTCGCCGTGGCGCGAGGACCTCCTCGCCACGACGCGCCACCTGCTGCGGCTGCGGCGCGAGAACGCGGCCCTGCGGTCGCCCGACTTCTACCTCGGCCGGCCCCGCACCGCGCCGGACGGAACGGTCCAGGACCCCCGCCCCGACCTCGACTGGCGGACGGCCGAGGGGCGCGCTTTCCTGCACGACCAGTGGCTGGACCCCGCGGTCCGGACGCTGCAGATGGCGCGCACCGCACCGGACGGCTCGTCGGCGCTCCTCGTGATCAACGGGGCGCTCGACCCGGTGCAGGTGACGCTCGCCGAGGGCGCGGCGAGCTGGGAGCTCGTGTGGGACAGCGTCGCCGAGCACCCCGACCAGGTCGGCCGCAACGGGGACGGCGCGGGACGGGACGCACGTCCCGGCGGCACGGTGCTCACCGAGCCCCTCTCGATGCGGCTCTACCTCGGGCGGTCGCGGACGGTCGACGCGCGGACGGTCGACGCGCGGACGGAGCCCACCGGGCCCGCCTGACGCGACGTGCCGCGGGTGGGCCGTCGGCACGTCCCCCGGACGGCGCATCGTCGGGACGGGTTTCTCAGCATCCGGGAGCCCGTCGGCGCGTCGGCCCAGGGCCGCGCCCCGATGCAAGCGCTTACACCCGTCGGTCCACGAACGCGCAGGTCAGCGGCATGAACCGGGCGTCCCGGACACCCGCACGGCCGCGTCGCCGTCGTGCCGAGCGCGCTCGCGATCGGTCCCGCCGCAGGTCGCGGCCGTGCGACGCCACGCCGTCCCAGGTGCCAGGGGTCCTCGACCCCCGATACTTTCTTCACGTGACGCAGACGCCGCCCCCCTCGCAGCAGCCCGCCGACGCCCTCCCGACCTCCGACCGTGCAGCCGCGCCCGGCGCAGCCGCGACGGCCGAGCCGGTCGCCACGGGCACGCGGTCCTCTGCCCCGGTCCCCGCGACCCCCACCCCCCCGTCCGGGCACCGGCCGTCGATCGGCCGGATCCCCGTCGTCGACGTCGGCCCCGTGCTCGAGGCGGGTCGCTGGCCCGCGAAGGCCGTCGTCGGCGAGGCGGTCGAGGTGACCGCGACCGTCTTCCGCGAGGGGCACGACGCGGTCGCCGCGACGGCCGTGCTCGTCGCGCCCGACGGCAGCGACCACTCCTGGGTCCGCATGGACGTCGTCAACAAGGGTCTCGACACCTACCGCGCCGAGCTGGTGCCGGACGCCGTCGGCACGTGGGGCTTCCGCGTCGAGGGCTGGTCCGACCCGTACGGCACGTGGCGCCACGACGCCGCCGTGAAGGTCGAGGCGGGCGTCGACGTCGAGCTGATGCTCGCCGAGGGCGCCGCGCTCCTCGAGCGCGCCGCCGCCCGCCCGGACGTCCCCGCAGACCACCGCTCGGTCCTCGGCGAGGCCGTGGCCGGGCTGCGCGACACGCACCGCCGGCCCGCCGACCGGCTCGCCGCCGGGCTCGCGCCGCAGGTCGAGGCCGCGCTGGCCGAGCACCCCGTGCGCGAGTTCCTGAGCCCGAGCCCCGTCCACCCCCTCGTCGTCCAGCGCGAGCGCGCGCTCGTCGGCTCCTGGTACGAGTTCTTCCCGCGCTCCGAGGGCGCGACGTACGACGAGGCGACGGGCACGTGGACGTCCGGCACCCTGCGCACGGCCGCCGAGCGCCTGCCCGCGATCGCCGCCATGGGCTTCGACGTCGTCTACCTGACGCCCATCCACCCCATCGGCACGACGCACCGCAAGGGCCGCAACAACTCCCTCACGACCGAGCCGGGCGACCCGGGCTCGCCCTACGCGATCGGCTCCGAGGACGGCGGCCACGACGCCATCCACCCCGAGCTCGGCACCTTCGACGACTTCGACGCGTTCGTCGCCCGCGCTCGCGAGCTGGGCATGGAGGTCGCGCTCGACGTCGCGCTCCAGTGCTCGCCCGACCACCCGTGGGTCAAGGAGCACCCCGAGTGGTTCACGACCCGGATCGACGGGACCATCGCGTACGCCGAGAACCCGCCCAAGAAGTACCAGGACATCTACCCGCTGAACTTCGACAACGACCCCGAGGGCATCTACGCCGAGATGCGGCGCATGCTCCAGGTCTGGATCGACCACGGCGTGACGGCGTTCCGCGTCGACAACCCGCACACCAAGCCGCTCACGTTCTGGGAGCGGATCCTCGGCGACATCGCCGAGCGGCACCCCGAGGTGGTGTTCCTCTCCGAGGCGTTCACCCGGCCGGCCATGATGCACACGCTCGCCAAGATCGGGTTCCACCAGTCGTACACGTACTTCACGTGGCGCAACACGAAGGCCGAGCTGGCCGAGTACCTCAAGGAGGTCTCGGGCCCGGCCGCGGCCTACATGCGCCCGAGCTTCTGGCCGACGACGCACGACATCCTCACGCCGTACATGCAGCACGGGGGCGCCGCTGCGTTCGCGATCCGCGCGGTCCTCGCGGCGACCGGCTCGCCGACGTGGGGCATCTACTCCGGCTACGAGCTCGTCGAGAACGTACCCAGGCCCGGCGTCGAGGAGCAGATCGACAACGAGAAGTACGAGTTCAAGCCGCGGGACTGGGCGGCGGCGGACGAGCTCGGCATCGCGCGCCTCCTCGGCCGGCTCAACGAGGTGCGCCGCGAGCACCCCGCGCTGCAGCGCCTGCGGGGCCTCAAGGTGCACAGGACGTCGAACGACTCGATCCTGTGCTTCTCGCGCCGCGTGACGGCGAGCCAGTCGCCGACCGGGCAGGAGGACACCGTGGTCGTGGTCGTGAACACGGACCCGCACAACACGCGGGACGCCGTCGTCGACCTCGACCTCGAGGCCATCGGTCTCGCCACGCCGCAGGACGAGAACGCCCCGGTGCTGGCCGCGCACGACCTGCTGTCCGGCGCCGTCTACGCCTGGGGCGCGCACCCCTACGTCCGGCTCGACCCGTGGGCGCAGTGCGCCCACGTCATCTCCGTGAGGCCCCTGTGACGACGACCCCCACGAGCGACCGGCCCGAGCCCGCACCCGTCGACACGGGTGCGCTGCGGGCCGTCGACCCCGCCCGCGCGCTGCCCGCGCGGCCGCAGCCGTCGCCCCCGCCCCACGCGGGACCCACCCGCGGGCTGAGCGACGACCCGGAGTGGTACAAGACCGCGGTCTTCTACGAGGTCATGCTCCGCTGCTTCAGCGACTCGACGGGCGCCGGGTCGGGCGACCTGCGCGGCCTCATCGAGCGCCTGGACTACCTGCAGTGGCTCGGGGTCGACTGCCTGTGGCTCCCGCCGTTCTACCCGTCCCCGTTGCGCGACGGCGGCTACGACGTCTCGGACTACACGGCGATCGCGCCGCAGTACGGGACGCTCAACGACTTCGCCGAGCTCATCGAGCAGTGCCACGCGCGGGGCATCCGGATCGTCATCGACCTCGTGATGAACCACACGTCGGACCAGCACCCGTGGTTCCAGGCGTCCCGCTCGGACCCCGAGGGCCCGTACGGCGACTTCTACGTGTGGAGCGACGACAGCACGCGCTACGAGGACGCCCGCATCATCTTCGTCGACACCGAGACCTCGAACTGGACGTTCGACCCGGTGCGCCGCCAGTACTTCTGGCACCGCTTCTTCAGCCACCAGCCGGACCTCAACTTCGAGAACCCGCACGTGCGCGAGGCGATGCTCGACGTCGCGCGGTTCTGGCTCCGGCTCGGCGTCGACGGGTTCCGCCTCGACGCGGTCCCCTACCTGTTCGAGGAGGAGGGGACCAACTGCGAGAACCTCCCCCGCACGCACGAGTACCTCGCGGAGATCCGCGCGATGGTCGACCAGGAGTTCCCGGGCCGGATCATGCTCGCGGAGGCGAACCAGTGGCCTGAGGACGTCGCGCCGTACTACGGGACCGAGTCGGCACCCGAGTGCCACATGTGCTTCCACTTCCCCGTCATGCCGCGGATCTACTACTCGATCAAGGACCAGCGCGCGACGCCGATCGTCGACATCCTCGCCGACACGCCCCGGATCCCGCGGGGCGCGCAGTGGAGCACGTTCCTGCGCAACCACGACGAGCTCACGCTCGAGATGGTGTCCACCGAGGAGCGCGCGTCGATGTACGGCTGGTACGCGCCGGACCCGCGCATGCGTGCGAACGTCGGCATCCGGCGACGCCTCGCCCCGCTGCTGGACAACTCGCGGGCCGAGATCGAGCTCGCGCACGCGCTGCTGCTCTCGCTCCCCGGCAGCCCGTGCCTGTACTACGGCGACGAGATCGGCATGGGCGACAACATCTGGTTGCCCGACCGCGACGCCGTGCGCACGCCGATGCAGTGGACGCCGGACCGCAACGCCGGCTTCTCGACCGCGGACCCCGGCAAGCTGTACCTGCCGGTCGTCCAGTCGCTCGTGCACAACTACGCGACCGTCAACGTCGAGGCGCAGCTCGCCCAGCCGGCGTCGCTCCTGCACTGGGTCCACGGGATGCTGTCCGTCCGACGTCAGCACCCCGTCCTCGGCACGGGCGACTTCGTCCCGGTCGACGGCGACAACGACGCGGTGCTGGCGTACCTGCGCACGTCGCAGGACGAGACCATGCTCTGCGTCGCGAACATGGCGGCCACGCCGCGCTCCACGGTGCTCAAGCTGGCCGAACACGCCGGGTCGGTCCTGCACGACGTGTTCGGCGGCGCGACGTTCGGCACGGTCGGCGCGGACGGGACGCTCTTCATGACGCTCGGCTCGCGCGACTTCTACTGGCTCACGGTGTCGCACCCGACCGGTGGCTGACGAGCCCGTGACCGACAGCGCCCACGCGGCGACCACACCGACCGGAGGTGCCCCGGTGCCCGACCCGTCCAGCACGACGGCGAACCCGCTCGTCGGCCGGCCCTGGCGGTCGTCCGGGCTGCTCGACCTGCTCCGCTCGTGGCTGCCCGCCCAGCGGTGGTTCCCGGCGAAGGGCACGACGGGCGACGTCGAACCGCTCGCCGTCGTCGAGCTGACCGACCCCGCGGGCGAGGCCGAGGTCGGGCTGCACCTCGTGCGGCTGCCGTCGGGTGCCGTGCTCCAGGTGCCGCTCGTGATCAGGCACGACGACGACGCACCCGCCGAGGGCGTGCCCGTGGTGGGACGCCTCGACGACGGGCGCGTCGTCGTCGACGGGTGCCACGACCCGGCGTTCGTGCGCGCGTGGCTCGCGTCCGCGGAGCGCGACGCCGGCGTCCGGTCCGGCGACCCCGCCGCCGCCGCGGCCACCATGCGCGTGGTCTCCGGCGAGCAGTCGAACACGTCCGTGCTGCTGCCGGACGCGACGCCCCCCGGGATCCTCAAGGTGTTCCGCGGGGTCGGCGCGGGGGCCAACCCCGACGTCGAGGTCCCGCTCGCGCTGAGCCACGTCGGCTGGTCGGGCGTCCCGCGTCCGCTCGCCTGGCTCACGGGTGCGTGGCCGGGCGGCGACGGCACCGGTCGGTCGACCGTGGCCGGCCACCTCGGGGTGCTCAGCGAGCTCGTCGTCGGTGCCGAGGACGGCTTCGAGCTCGCGTGCCGGATGGCCGGGGCCGGCGAGTCGTTCGGCGCACTGGCCGCGGACCTGGGCCGCACCACGGCCGAGATGCACGACGCGCTGCGCCGCGCGGTACCCGTCCCCGGTCCGCAGGTGCCGGCTCCTGCCGACGACGTCGTCCGGACGCTGCGGGCACGCGCCGCTGCCGCCGTGGCCGCAGCACCGGTCCTCGCCGACCGGGCGGACGCGGTCGACCGGGTCCTGTCGTCGGTCACGCGGCTCGGCACCCTCCCGCCCCTGCAGCGCGTCCACGGCGACTACCACCTCGGGCAGGTGCTGCACTCGTCGGCCCGCGGCTGGTCGGTCCTCGACTTCGAGGGTGAGCCGCAGGCCAGCCCTGAGGAGCGCATGCGCCCCGACCTGCCCATGCGGGACCTGGCCGGGATGCTCCGCTCGCTGGACTACGCGGCCGCGGTCGGCGGGGCGACGTCCCCGGAGTGGGACGCCGAGGCGCGTGCCCGGCTCGTGGACGGCTACCTCACGGCGTCGGGCGGCGGCACGGCCGACGACGTGACGCTCGCGCTCCTGCGCGCGCTCGAGCTCGACAAGGCCCTGTACGAGGTCGTGTACGAGGTCCGCAACCGTCCGACCTGGGTTCCCATCCCGCTCGCAGGGGTCGACCGGCTCCTGCAGGACTGACGCGGTCGAGGTCCGCCGGGCCCGTCGTCCCCCCTGGGACCCGGGGCCTCGCGGCCACCCCCGGAGCCCGGCCCGCGTCTTGGTGCGGGGCACCCGGCCGCGTGGCAGGGTACTGACCATGAGCATCCCGTCCGCGTCCTCCGCGCAGCCGACCCCCCGTCCCGTCTTCCGCGAGGAGCTCGAGGCGATCGCGTCCGGGGTGCACCAGGACCCGCACCGGATCCTCGGCGCGCACCTGGACCAGGGTGTCGTGACGGTGCGCGTGCTGCGGCCCCTCGCGGACGCCGTCGTCGTGGTCACCGGTTCCGGCGAGGTCGTCGCCGAGCACGAGCACCACGGGGTCTGGGTCGCCGTCCTCCCCGGCGACGAGGTCCCCGACTACCGACTGCGCGTCACCTACGGCAGCGTCACGAGCGACACGGACGACCCCTACCGCTTCCTCCCGACGCTCGGCGAGATGGACCTGCACCTCATCGCCGAGGGGCGGCACGAGGAGCTCTGGACGGTCCTCGGCGCGAACGTCCGCACCTACCCCGGCGCCCTCGGCGAGGTCCGGGGGACGTCGTTCGCGGTGTGGGCGCCCAACGCGCGGGCCGTGCGCGTCGTCGGCGACTTCAACCACTGGCAGGGCTCGGCCCACGCCATGCGCGCGCTCGGCACGAGCGGCGTCTGGGAGCTCTTCGTCCCGGGCGTCGGCGCGGGTGCGCGCTACAAGTACGAGGTCCTCACCGCGGACGGGTCGTGGCGGCAGAAGGCCGACCCGATGGCGAAGGGCACCGAGGTCCCGCCCGCGACGGCCTCCGTCGTCGTGGAGTCCGACTACACGTGGCAGGACGACGCGTGGCTCACGCAGCGCTCGGCGACGGACCCGCACCACCGGCCCATCAGCATCTACGAGGTCCACCTCGGGTCGTGGCGGCCCGGGCTCGGCTACCGCGAGCTCGCCGACCAGCTGACCGAGTACGTGGCGTCGCTCGGGTTCACGCACGTCGAGCTCCTGCCCGTGGCCGAGCACCCCTTCGGCGGCTCGTGGGGCTACCAGGTGAGCTCGTACTACGCGCCGACCGCGCGCTTCGGGTCGCCCGACGAGTTCCGTCACCTCGTCGACCGGCTCCACCAGGCCGGCATCGGCGTCATCCTCGACTGGGTGCCCGCGCACTTCCCCAAGGACGAGTGGGCGCTCGGCCGCTTCGACGGGACCCCGCTGTACGAGCACCCGGACCCGCTGCTCGGCGAGCAGCCCGACTGGGGCACCTACGTCTTCAACTTCGGCCGCAACGAGGTCCGCAACTTCCTCGTCGCGAACGCGACCTACTGGCTCGAGGAGTTCCACCTCGACGGCCTGCGCGTCGACGCCGTCGCGTCGATGCTCTACCTCGACTACTCGCGCAGCCACGGCCAGTGGCGCCCGAACATCCACGGCGGCCGCGAGAACCTCGAGGCGATCCGGTTCATCCAGGAGGCGAACGCGACGGCCTACCGACGGACCCCGGGGATCCTCATGATCGCCGAGGAGTCGACCGCGTGGCCGGGCGTGACGGCCCCGACCGACGCGGGCGGTCTCGGGTTCGGGCTCAAGTGGAACATGGGCTGGATGAACGACACGCTCCGCTACCTCGCGGAGGAGCCGATCAACCGCCGCTACCACCACCACGAGGTGACGTTCTCGCTCGTGTACGCGTTCTCGGAGCACTTCGTGCTGCCGCTGAGCCACGACGAGGTCGTCCACGGCAAGGGCTCCCTGCTCGCGAAGATGCCCGGTGACGAGTGGCTCGAGACCGCGGGGCTCCGCACGCTCCTGGCCTACCAGTGGTCGCACCCCGGCAAGCAGCTGCTGTTCATGGGCAGCGAGTTCGGGCAGAGCTCGGAGTGGAACGAGGGCGCCGGCCTCGACTGGCACCTCCTGCAGTACGACCGCCACCAGGGCGTCTCGCGGCTCGTGACCGACCTCAACCGCCTGTACCGCCGTGAGCCGGCCCTGTGGGCGCTGGACGCCGACCCCGCGGGCTACGAGTGGATCGACGGTCAGGACGCCGACCACAACGTGCTCTCGTACATCCGGCGCGACGGCACCGGGCGTGAGGTCGTCGTCGTGGTCAACTTCGCCGGGACGGCCCACGAGGACTACCACCTCGGCCTCCCCCACGGCGGGACGTGGCTCGAGGTGCTCAACACCGACAGCGAGGTCTACGGCGGCTCGGGCGTCGGCAACATGGGCCGCGTCGAGGCGGTGGCGCAGCACCGGCACGGCCAGTCGCACTCGGTCCGTCTGCGCGTGCCGCCGATGGGCGTCCTGTTCCTCGTCCCCGAGGGCCAGGAGCCCGTCGACGCCGCGGTCACGACGTCCGCGGCCCGCCCGACGACCGGTGGGTCCGCGCCGGGTACCGAGCCGGGCGCGACAGCCTCCACCGCCGAGGCACCGGCACCCGCCACCGCAGCGGCGCCCGAACCCGCACCTGCACCCGCGCCCGACTCGACGCCCGGGCCGCCGCCCGCACCGACCACGCCCGAGCCGCTCGTCGACCCGCTCCCGACCCCGGGGCCGGGGCCGTCACGTGACGCGCTGCCCGACGCCGACCGCGGGCTCGAGCGCTGACCCGCTGCTGACGCAGGGGCCGTCGACGGATGTCCGTCGACGGCCCCTCCTGCGTGCGTGGCCCGCGGCCCCCGACGGCGACTCGTCCGCCGACCGCCGGCCACGTCGGCCGGTCCGCTCAGTACAGCGCGCTCGCGAGCGCGCGCCGCGCCGCCATGACGCGCGGGTCGGCGTCACCCACGACCGCGAACAGCTCCACGAGCCGCACGCGCGCGGCCTCGCGGTCGGCGCCCGCGGTCGCCCGGACGGTGTCCACGAGCCGTGCGAACGCGTCCTCGACCGCCCCGGCGAGCAGGTCGAGGTCGGCGACGACGAGCTGCGCCTCGACGTCGGTGGGCGCCGCTGCGGCCGCGGCGCGTGCCGTCGCCGCGTGGACCCCCTCGGTCCGGCGCAGCAGCTCGACCTGCGCGAGCCCGGCCCGCGCCATGTCGTCGCGCGGGTTCTCGGTGAGGGCGCGGCGGTAGGCGTCGACCGCCGCCTCGAGGTCGCCGCGGTCGATCGCGTCGTAGGCCTCCTGGTGCAGCGGCGGGAGCGGCGGCTCCTCCGGCTCCTCGGCCGGCGCACCCGGGCTCACGCCCGCGACGGTGCCGGTGACGCCGTTGGCGGCGGCCATCTCGAGGACCTGGTCGAGAACCGCCCGGACCTGCTCGGGCGTCGCCTGGTCGAGCGGCGGCAGGGGCACGGCCTGACCACGCACGACCGCGACCACGGTGCTGCCCGCCTGCGCCGAGATCGCCTGGGCGACCTGCGGGCTCCGCTCGACGTCGACCCGCCCCAGGAGGACCCTGCCACCGAGGTCGTCGACGACGCGCACCAGCAGCGCGGTCACCTGGCTGCTGGCGGCGTCGCGCGCGGCCCAGAGGCTGAGGACGACGGGCACCTCGAGCGACTGCTGGACGACGTCGGCGAACGTCGCCTCGGTGACGTCGACGACGGCTCCCGAGGTGGGCTGCGACTCGCCACCGGGCGCCGGGGCGGCGGGACGGCCGAGGTTCGACAGGTCGACGGCCCCGCGGACGTCGATGCGGGGTCCGGTGCCGGGCGGCTGGCTCATCGGTTCTCTCCGAGGGTCAGGGGTTCGGGGTCATGGGTGCGGCGGGCCGGCTGGGTCGGCCCACGCGGCGGTACCTGTGGGCACGCGCCGCCCGGTCGGTGAGGTCACGAGCCGCTCGCGCCGACCGTCGTGGTGTCGCCACCGAGCGCGCGCAGCGGGTCGGTGGACCCGGCGGGCGGGACGTGGACCGCGACGGTCGTGAGCTGCGTGACGGTGATCGACGTGCGCAGCGTGGGCGTCCCGAGGTAGGCCACGATCGCCGGGGAGGAGACCGTGATCGAGCTCTCCTGGAGCTGGAGCGTGAACGCGCTCTCGAAGGTGGACAGGACGATGGCGCCGCCGTCGGCCGTGGCGACCGAGAGGCCCGATCCCTCGACCGGCGTGTGCGTCTCGGAGAACGTCCCGGTCCCCGCGTCGGCGGCCGCCGTGAAGGTGGCGCGCGTCTCGGCCAGGCCCGAGCGGACGGGGTCGGCCGGGAAGGTCGCCGCGTGCGGCGACGCGTCGCCGTTGACGACGACGTCGATGTAGCGCGCGAGCACCTCCTCGCGCGGCACGAGCAGCTCCTCGTCCGGCGGCGGGGCGGGCGTGCCCACGGAGGGCTGCGCCGTCGCCGGGAGCGTCGTCCCGGGGAAGAGCCGGGCCCATGCGGCGAGGCGGTACGGGTCCCGCGCGCGCTGCTGGACGAGGGCGACGAGGACGGGTGGGGTGAGGTCGGCCGGCGGTTCGGACACCGCGAGCATCGTGCGCGGCCACTGCGGGTCGGTCGGGACGACGAGCGTCTGCACGTCGGTCGGCACGGAGGTCGGGTTGCTCGCGATCCCGGCCCCGGCGAGCACGAGCTGCCCCGTGCGCATGCGCTCTGCGACGCCCCCAATGCGACCCGCGACGGGTTCCATCGTCCCGCTCTCGTCAGACGCGGCGAGCGCCTCGAGGACCCGTCCGACGACGTCCTCGGCGTGCTCGGGCGAGGTCACCGGGACCGCGCTCGCCGGAACGGCGTCCGGCTCGGGCTCGGGCAGCGGCGTCGAGCAGGCCCCGACCGACAGGGCGACCGCGAGCGCGAGCGCCGCCGTCGTGGTCCTCGCGCGTCTCATCGGGCACCTCCCTCGGCGTCGTGGTCGGGTTCGCGGGGTCCCGCGGCGGACTCGCCGTCGGCTCCACCTGCGCCGTCCTCGGCGGCCTCCGCCGGGCGGGCGGTCGGCGGGGCGGGCGGGAGGCCCCAGGTCTGCCGCCAGGTGTCGGCGGACGACGGGGCTGCGGGCTGCCACGACCGGGGTCCCTGCGCACCCGGTCCGCCGCCGTGCGCAGGCGCGGCCGCATCGTGTCCCGACCCGGACGAGGCGGGCTCCGGGGTCACCTGCGCCTCGGGCGACCGGCGACCTCCCGCCGAGGGCGGTCCGCCCAGCC